>NZ_JBFALP010000009.1:0-305263 GCF_040660235.1 Streptomyces sp. NPDC049970
GCATACACCGACACATCCACCGGCGCCAGATCCAACACACCCCCCACCGGAAAACCCGGCCCCCGCAACGAGAACTGCTCCCACAACCGCCAACGGCGGCCCAGCATCGGAGCGTCGCCGTCACTCATGTGCCACCCCTGCGGGGATGTCGGTGAGCTCCTCGGCGACGATCTCCGCCAGCTCGGCGGGGGTGGGATAGGCGAATACGAGGGCTACGGCCACCTCGGTGCCCACCGCCTCCTGGAGCCGGCCGGTGATCTGGAACGCGGTCAGCGAATCTCCGCCCGCCTCGAAGAAGTCGGCGTGCTCGTCCAGTTCCTCGTTGCTCAGCGCCTCCCGGAACAGGCCGGTGATCAGTACGGTCAGACCGGCGGTGGTACGCAGGTCCTGCACAGTGGTCCAGTCCTGAACACTCACAGTGACTCCTTTGACAGTGTTGAAGGTGATGGCAGTACCGAGAGGGACGAGGGGCGCGAGAAGGCGGCCGGGGACGGTACGAGCGGCGGCGCGGAGCGCGGGTCCGGCGCGGTGGCCGAGCCCGCCGCGCGCATGGCGGCGAGCGCGGACGGTGAATTGCCGCCGGAGACCACCACCGCCGTGCGTCCGCGGACGCCGTACCGGAGCGCGCCGGCCAGGGCGACGCTCCCGCTCGGCTCGGCGGGGACCCCGGCGCGGTTCAGCAGCTCCATCGCCGCGAGCACCTCCTCGTCGTCGACGGCGATCAGCTCGTCGACGCGCCGCTGGACGATGGGGAAGATGACCTCGCCGGGCCGCTGGCCCCGCAGTCCGTCGGCGACGGTCCGCGAGGCGGGCAACTCGACCGGTCGCCCGGCGGCGACCGACACGGCGTAGCGCCGGGCCTCTCGGGGCTCCACGCCGATGATCCGCAGCGGGCGTCCGGCGAGATCGGCGGCCAGGCAGCTGCCGGCCAGGAGCCCGCCACCGCCGACCGGGACGAAGAGCACGTCGAGATCGGGCTCCTCCTCCAGGATCTCCAGCGCGACGGTCCCCTGTCCGGCGACGACGTGCTCGTCGTCGGAGGACGGCACGAGCAGGGCCCCGGTGTCGGCGGCCAGTTGCCGGGCGAGCAGGTCGCGCGCGGCGACGCCGCCCTCCACCGCCAGCACCCGGGCGCCGAGTGCGCGGATCGCGTCGGCCTTGGCCCGGCCCGCTCCGGCGGCCATGACCACGGTGGCCTCGGCGCCGGTCCTGCGGGCGAGCGCGGCCACCGCTATGCCGTGGTTCCCCGAGGAGCCGGCGACCACCGCCCGGGCGGCCCGGCCCAGCATCGCGTTGGCGGCGCCACGCGCCTTGAACGAGCCGCCGCGCTGGAGGTGTTCGGCCTTCAGCAGCAGTCCGGAGGGACCGGACGGACCCAGCAGTCCGTCGGCGCTCAGCAGCGGCGTACGGCGTACCGGTCCGCGGATCCGCTCGGCCGCCGCGCGTACCTCGGCCGCGGCGAGGCGGACACCGGCGGCGGTCACGGCGTCCGCCCCGGGAAGGACGGGCCACCGCCGCGCAGGGCGGCCCTGTCCGCCTTGCCCGTGCGGGTGGTGGGCAGCCGCTCGATGCGGTGGAAGCGGCGCGGCATCATGTGGGTCGGCAGGAAGCCGGCCAGATGTCTGCGAAGCTCCGAGTCGGTGACCGTGTCCAGGTCACCGGTGACATGGGCGTAGAGGAACACCCGGCCCTGGTCGTCGGGTTCCGCGGTGACCACGGTGCCGGTCACCCGGGGGTGCCCGAGCAGCACACCCTCGATCTCGGCCGGATCGACCCGGTAGCCCCGGATCTTCACCTGCCGGTCGGAGCGGCCCAGGTACTCCAGCACCCCGTCAGCTCTGCTGCGCGCCAGATCGCCGGTGCGGAAGGCGCGGGAGCCCGGCGGTCCGCCCGGGTCGGGACGGAAGCGGTCGGCGGTGAGCGCGGGCAGCCCTCGGTAGCCGCGCGCGACGCCGATGCCGCCGAGGGCGATCTCGCCGATCTCTCCCGGAGGGACCTCCCGCTCGTCGGGGCCGATCAGCCTCGCCGTCATCCCGTCGACCGGGGTACCGACCAGATCGGCGGTGGTCTCCGGCTCGGCCGGCACGGCGTAGCGGGTGGCCGTCATGGTGCACTCGGAGGGGCCGTACTGGTTGACCAGATCGCCCGGCAGCACCCGGCGCGCCCCGGAACTGAGGAAGGGCAGCAGCGACTCGCCGCTGGAGACCACCAGACGCAGTCCGCTCAGCCGATCTCCTGCCCGGTCCTGCTGGGAGAGGAAGGTGAGGAAGGACGGCGTCACGCTCAGCAGCGTGTTGACGCCGTACTCCCGGAGGGTCTCCGCGAAGCTGTCGGCGCGCAGCAGGGTGCTCCGTTCCGCCAGTACCACGGTGCCCCCGGCCACCAGTGGGGCGAAGGTGTCCCGGATGGAGGCGTCGTAGCCGAGCGGTGCGACCTGGAGCGCCACGGTGTGCGGGCCGAGGCCGTAGTCGCGGGCGATGAAGCCCAGGTAGGAGTCGAGACCGGCGCGCTCGATCAGTACCGCGTTGGGGCTGCCGGTGGAGCCGGAGGTGTGGCTGACGTAGGCCAGCTGTCGTCCGGAGACCTCGGGCAGCCCGTCGGGGGCCCCGCCGGGCCCTTCGCCCGCGTCGACGTCGTCAGGGCCCTCCGGCCCGTACAGCTCGTCGAGTTCGACGACCGGTCCGTCCACCGGCAGGCTCAGGGTCTGCCGCAGGGTGCGGCGGGTGAGCAGGCTGGTGGCACCGGCGCTGTCGACCATGGCGGCCAGTCGGGGCTGCGGCTGGGTCACGTCGAGCGTGAGGAAGGCGCCTCCGGCGCGGAGCACCGCCGCCACCGCCACCACACTCTCCGGTCCCGGTTCCAGGGCGATGGCGCAGACCTGTTCCCGGCCGACCCCGCGGGTGGTCAGGGCGTGGGCCAGCCGGTCGATCCGGGCGTCGAGCCGGCGGTAGCTGAGCGAGGTGCTGCCGGTGCGCAACGCGACGGCTTCCGGGGTGCGCACGGCGTGTGCGCGTATCGCGTCGAGGAAGCTCACCATGACGGCACTCCCCCCTGCTGGTGCTCCTGGTCGACGGCGACGAAGCGGAGTTCGGAGGTGTAGGCGTTGCCCTGGTCGTCGGTCAGCCAGGCGTGCTCCGGCGTCGGGAGCATCTCCGTGATCGTCAGCTTCGCCCCAGGATCCTTCCGGGCCAACCGCCGCGCCGCCTTGGCAAGGATGTTCACGTAGACCGGCGCGTCGAAGTCCACGTAGAACGGACGCGGCTCCGTCGGCGACACCACGAACACATAACGCGGCAACCCGAGCCCACTACGCCAGTTGCGCGCCCGCACATACCGACGCGCCTCACTCTTCTCCCCCGCGAACTCCAGATCCCCACCCGTGAACCGCCACGACTCCCGACTCACCACCAACTTGTCCACCGCCACCCGCGGCACATGATCCGCGTCGGGGCGGAGCGCGAACCGGTCCATGACGCGGTTGGTGAGGGCGTGGCTGAAGACGTCCAGCACATCGAACTCGGCGCCGTCCGGCAGTACGGCCGTCAGCCGGCCGTCGTGGTCGGCGACGGTGACCTCGGCGCTGAGCACGGTGCGGTCCCGGTGCGGGTCACTGGTGTGCTCGGCCACAGCGACGAAGTAGTCCTCCGGACGGTCGAGTGCGGGGCGGCTGCGCGCCGACCACTTCAGCGGCAGCTCCTTGGGCAGCATCGGCATCAGGCGGGGGCCGGGGAAGTCCCGGCCGGTCTCGGCGATCAGCTCCTCGACGGCAGGGTGCTGGTTGACGAAGAGCGAGGCGGCCACGGTGTTCATGGCGATGTGCAGCTCGCCGAGGACGAGTTCGAACTCGCCGCGCTCCACGGCGGCGGCGTCCTTGGCCATGATCAGGATGTCGGGGCTGACATAGCGGGAGAGCGACCAGCCGTCGCGCGGACCGTCGAACTCCTCCCGGACCCGTTCGGCGATGTCCGCCGAGGACAGTTGCACCCGGCGGGCGCCTTCCGGGGCGTCGATGATCCTCGCCCAGCGCTCGCGCAGCTCGGCTCCGATCCGGTCCGCCTCCGGCATGGACTCGGCGTGCGGAGCGGGCAGGCAGGCGAACCAGAGCGAGGCCAGATCGGTGGTCGGCCGGTCACCGCGTACGCGGTCGAAGGACTCGCGGATACGGGTGCGCATGGACTCCGCGTACCGGCTGGTGAGCCAGCCCACTGCGGTCAGGCACATCGAGAGCGGCGTCAGCTCGTCGAGGACGGCGGGGCTGAGCCGGGCGGTGGCGGAGCGTCGGGTGTCGGAGTAGACGAGTGAGCGGTTGGGGGCGGTGCGGGTGCCCTTGGCACGCTGGGAGGCGGTGTCGGTGATCCGGGTGAAGTCCTCCTCCAGCCCGGCCAGCGCCTCGCACAGAGCGGTGGCGTCCCGCCCCGCCGCCTGCACCCGGTCACGACCCCGCTCCAGCACCTCCAGCGGTGCAAGCACACGCTCCCGCAGACCGGCATCCCCGACCCGCTCCAGCACCGCACGCAACTCCCGCTCCGGCCGGGCACCGGAAGGAACCTCCAACCGCCAGGTCACCCAACGGCGACGGACCAGCTCGGTCAGCAGTGTCTCGGTCCCGTCGACGGGCAGGGCCAGTTCGCCGGCGAGGTCGCCGAGGGTACGGCGACCGTCGACCAGTTCCAGCAGCGGCAGCAGCTCGGGCGGGACGGGCTGTCCGGGCCGCCCCGGGAGCTGCACCACCGCACCGGTCGTGTGCCGTTCGAAGCGGGCGAACGGAATGCGTCGTGGGGGTATCCAGGCCATCAGGCGCTCGTCCGCGGACAACGTCCTCGCCAACGCGTCGATCGACCAACTCGAGAAGAACACCGACGACGAAGCCGTCAACCCCTCCCCAGGATCAACCACCACCCCCCGCACCGAACCATCCACACGACCCCAGCCCACCGGACCGAAGAACCCGATCGTGTCGTTCTTCACACAGAAACGCTGCCAGTAATGCGCCACCAACTCCTCACGCTGACGCGGCATACTCGACCGCCCCGACGCAGACGGAACCCACCCCAGAAAAGGACCGATCCCCGTCCGCAACACCGTACGGTTCTGCCACGCCACCGCAGCAGTGAAATCCGAACCCCCCGCAACCCCCTGCAAACACACAGCGGTCCGCGCCGCAACCTCCCCGAACACCCCCTCGAACTCATCCCAATCCGGACCCGACAACCCCACCCCACCAGCAAACTTGTCCGCATACACCGACACATCCACCGGCGCCAGATCCAACACACCCCCCACCGGAAAACCCGGCCCCCGCAACGAGAACTGCTCCCACAACCGCCAACGCCCACCGGGCAGATAAACGGCTTCCTGCTTTTCCGCGGCCATGATGGTCTACCTCTCGGAGCTACGGTCGGCCGCGCACCATTCGAGAACGGCACGGGCACTGTGGTATTTGTTCTCGGCCTGGTCGAAAGCGATGCTGGCCGGGCCGTCGAGTACGTCCGCCGTGACCTCTTCGCCGCGATGCGCGGGAAGATCGTGCATGAACACCGCGTCCGGACTGGTCGCCATGATGTTCCCGGTCACCTGGAAGGGCGCGAACACCTCGCGCCAGTCGGCGGTCGGCTTCTCGGTCCCGGTGGTCTGCCAGCGGGTGGTGTAGACGACGTCGGCGGCCGGCAGGTCCGCCATGTCGTGGCGTTCCTCGATCCGTGCACCGGTGCGCTTCGCGTAGACCGCCGCCCGCTCCAGGTACTCGGGCGCCAGCCCGTACCCGGGCGGGGTACGCAGCGTGAGCCGGGTGCCCCGGAAGCGGGAGAGCGCCAGCGCCAGGGCGGAGGCGGTGTTGTTGCCCTCGCCCACGTAGAGCACGTGCAGGTCCTCGATCCGGCCGAACCTGCGCAGCAGGGTCGTGAGGTCGGCAAGGGCCTGGGTGGGGTGCTCGCCCTCGCTCATCGCGTTGACGACCGCCATCCGCCGCTGGTTCGCGTAGGCGCGCAGTTCACGCTCGGGGCCGGCGGTGCGCGCCACCAGCACGTCGATCATCCGGGAGAGCACGGCGGCGCTGTCCTCCACCGTCTCCCCGGTGTTCTCCTGGAGGTCCCCCGGGCCGTACGTGATCAGGCGTCCGCCCAGCCGCAGGGCCCCGGCGGAGAAGGCGGTACGGGTACGGGTCGAGGTCTTGCGGAACAGCACGCCGACGACGGTGTCCGCCAGCGGGCGGGCCTCGTCGGCGGCGCCCGCCGAGAACTCGGCGCCGCGCCGGGCGATCTCCCGCAGCTCCTCGTCGGACAGGTCGTCGATGGAAATCAGATGACGGCGTTCGGCCTGGGGCATGGTGCGTCCTCCTGGGTGGAGCAGGGGCGGGGCGGCGACAGCGGGCGGGCGGTGCCGGACCTCAGCGGGTGAGCAGTGCGGCGCGCAGCACGCCGATGCCGTGGTCGAGCTCCTCCGGGGTGATGGTCAGCGGCGGCAGCACCTTGACCACTTCGTCGTCCCGGCCGGAGAGCTCGACGATCAGCCCGTGGTCGAAGGCGTACCGCTGCACCGCTGCGGCACGGTCGCCGCCGCCGCATCGGCCGAGGTCGATGCCCAGCACCATGCCGCGCCCCCGGACGACGATCTCCGGTTCGACGGAGGTGAGCTCGGCCCTCAGCTCGGCCAGTCGACGGGCCGGTTCCGGGAGCCGGGCGAGGAAGTCCGGGCTGCTCCACAGCTCGGCGGCGGCGGTCGCGGCGACGAAGGCGAGCTGGTTGCCCCGGAAGGTTCCGGTGTGCTCGCCCGGTTCCCAGACGTCGAGCCGGGGGTGGAAGAGGGTGAGTGCCAGGGGGAGTCCGTATCCGCTGATGGACTTGGAGACGGTGACGATGTCCGGGACTATGCCGGACTCCTCGAAGGCGAAGAAGGTGCCGGTGCGGCCGCAGCCGGACTGGATCTCGTCGCAGATCAGCAGGATGTCGTGGCGTTCGGTGACGGCGCGCAGCCGGCGCAGCCAGTCGGCGGACGCCTGGTAGACGCCGCCCTCCATCTGGAGCGGCTCGACGATCACCGCGGCGGGCGTCTCCACCCCGGAGGAGGAGTCGGCCAGCAGCCGTTCGATGAACCCGATGGAGTCGAACGGGCCCTGCGGTCCGTCCTCGTAGGGGATGAAGGTGACCTCGTCCTGGCCGTGCACCCCGCCGGCACGGCGAGCGCGGCCGTTCCCGGTGACGGCCAGCGAGCCGCGGGACATCCCGTGGTAACCGCCGCTGAAGGCGAAGATCCCCCTGCGGCCGGTGGCCTTCCGGGCGAGCTTCAGGGCCGCCTCGACCGCGTCGGTGCCGGTGGGGCCGGAGAACTGCACGGTGTAGTCGAGGCCGCGGGGCCGCAGGATGTGCTCGGTGAGTGCGACCAGGAAGGACCGCTTGGCCGCGGTGTACATGTCGAGGCCGTGCATCATCCCGTCGGCCTCGAGGTACTCGGCGATCCGCGTCTTGATCGCGCCGGGGTTGTGGCCGTAGTTGAGCGATCCCGCGCCGCAGAAGAAGTCGGTGAAGACCCGGCCGTCCTCGGCGTACAGCCGCGCGCCCCTGGCGCGTTCGAAGACCACCGGGAACTTGCGGCAGTAGCTGCGGACGTGGGACTCGTGGCGCTCGAAGACCGCGACGTCCGGCGGTCCGGGCACGGCCGGGGGCGGGGTGAGGGAGGGAGGAGTGATCGCGGTGGTCATGGCGGTCGGTGGTCCTTTCGTTCTCGCGTGTCTTGCCGGTTCCGCCGGCGCCTGCGGCTCGGCGTGACGCGCTGCCGCACGCCGAGCACGTGCGGAGACGTTCTGCCTGGTGGGGCCGGGGCCGCCGTGCGGGCGGCGGCTCAGCAGTGCTGCTGTGCCGATGTGCGCCGTTGTGCCGATGTACGCCGTCGTATCGATGTGCGCTGTCGTGCCGGGCGGACCGGTCCCTACCGGCCGCCGTCCGCCGGCCGGGCGGCAGCCGGACGGCGCTCCCGCCTCCGTGCCCCGAGGACCGGCGCGGACGCCGCGGAGGACACGGGCGGGTAGCCGGGGAGGGCGGCGGAGAGTGCGGCCACGGTGGTGTGCTCGAAGAGCGCGCGGACCGGGACGTCGATCCCGAGCGCGGCCCGCAGCCGTACGGAGACCCGGGTCGCCAGCAGGGAGTGCCCGCCGAGCTGGAAGAAGTCGTGGTCGACTCCGAGGCCCTGCACGCCCAGTACCGCCTCCCAGATCCCGGCCACGGCACGTTCACGGTCGGTGCGCGGTGGCGTGCCGGCGGTGGCGTCCTCGGGTTGCCGCCAGCTCTCCACGGCGGGCAGCGCCTTGCGGTCGACCTTGCCGTTCGGTGTTCGCGGCAACGCGTCCAGCAGCACGAACGCCTCGGGCACCAGGTAGTCCGGCAGGTCTGCCAGCAGGGCGGTCCGCAGTTCCTCGGGGCCGGGGACGGAGCCGGACGGCAGGTCCGCTCCGGCGCGTGGCACCAGGTATGCGGCCAACCGCTGGTCGCCTCCGGGCTGCGGCACCGCGCAGACCACGGCGGCGCGGAAGGTGCCCAGCGCCAGCAGCGCGGACTCGATCTCGCCCGGCTCGATCCGGTGGCCCCGGATCTTCACCTGGTGGTCGGCGCGGCCCAGGATCTCCAGCGAGCCGTCCGGTCGTCGGCGCGCCAGGTCCCCGGTGCGGTACAGCCGTGCTCCGGGTCGCCCGGAGAACGGGTCGGGGACGAAGACCCCGGCCGTCTGGGCCGGGCGGCCGTGGTAGCCCCAGCCGAGTCCGCTGCCGCCGATCCACACCTCTCCGACAGCGCCCTCGGAGACCGGTTCCAGCCGCTCGTCCAGCAGGTAGAGCTCCGTGTTGCCGCGCAGTTGCCAGTCCACGGTGCGCCCGTGGGCGTCGAGGCGGGCGGTGGTGGCCCAGACCGTGGTCTCGGTGGGTCCGTACAGATCCCAGACCCGGGCGCCGTCGGCGGCCAGCCGCACCGCCAGTTCGGTGTGCAGCCTCTCACCCCCGCTGAGCACGGTCAGTCCGGCTCCCGGCCGCCAGCCGACGTCCAGCAGCATCCGCAGGGTGACCGGGGTGGCCTGCACCACGCCGAGCCCGGCGGTGCCGATCAGTGCGGCCATCCGCTCCGGATCGCGGGCCTGTTCGGCGTCGGCCAGCAGCAGCCGGGCACCCGTCAGCAGCGGAAGGCAGAGCTCCATCAGCGACGGGTCGAAGGCGACCGTGGTGATGCCCAGGAAGGCGCCGCCGGGACGAAGGGGCAGTCGGCCCGCCATCGCGACCAGGAAGTGTGTCAGCGAGCGGTGCTCGATCAGCACGCCTTTGGGACCGCCGGTCGAGCCCGAGGTGTAGAAGACGTAGGCGAGTTCGTCCGGTCCGGGACGGCGCGACGGCGCCGAGCGGGGGGCGGCCCCCAGCCGGGTCCGCTCGGCGGGGTCGTCCAGCAGCACGGTGCGGTCCTCCGCCGGGCGGAGCCCGGCTGCCACGTCGTCCAGCCGGCCGACGAGCGCCGTTTCGCTGACCAGCACCGCCGCTCCGGCGTCCTGGAGCAGATAGCCGATCCGGCCGCCGGGGTATCCAGGGTCGAGCGGCAGGTAGACGGCGCCGGCCTTGTGCACCGCCAGCAGGGCTACCAGCAGTGCGGGACCGCGTTCCAGGAAGACCCCGACGGGGGTTCCCGGCCCGGCACCTGTCTCGGCCAGGCGGTGCGCCAACTGGTTGGCCCTGGTGTCCAGTTCGGTGTAGCTGAGGGATTCGCCCGCGCAGCTGACCGCGACCGCGTCGGGGGTGCGGGCCACCTGACGCTCGAACAGCTCGGTCCAGGGGACCTCCGGCACCTTCAGGCCGGTGCCGTTGCCATGGGCCAGCAACCTGCGCCTCTCCCGTCCGGGCAAGGCCGTGAGCCCGCCCGCCGTCCGGGAGACCGAGGCCTCCGGATCAGCCATGACGGCGTTCAGCAGCTCCACGAACGCGGTGCCGATCGCTTCGGCGGTATCCGGATCGAACAGCGCGGTGGCGTACTGCATCCGGCCGGCGATCCGGCCGTCCGGCAGGGAGAGCAGGTCGAGCGCCACGTCGAGGGCGGTGCCGGAGGCCGGGGTGGAGATCATCTCGGTGTCCAGGCCCGGCAGGTAGTCCGGCCGCTCCCCCATGGTGAGCAGTTGGAAGGAGACCTGGAAGAGGGGGTTGCGGGACAGGTCACGCTCCAGGCCCAGCTCGGCGACGATCTGCTCGAACGGCAGATCGGCGTGGGAGAACGCGGCCAGTGCGTCGGTCCTGACCCTGCGCAGCAGCTCCGCGAAGGACAACTCGCCGCCCAGATCGGTGCGTAGCACCACGGTGTTGACGAACAGTCCGATCAGACCGTTCAGCCGGGGCAGCCCCCGGCCGCTGACCGGGGTGCCCACCGCGATGTCGGTACGGCCGGCCAGCCGCCCCAGGGTGGCCTGGAAGGCGGCGAGCAGCACCATGAACCGCGTGGCCCGCTGCTGCCGGGCCAGCCGGTCCACTCCGGCCGCCAGCTCGGCCGGAATGGTGAATCGGACGATGTCGGCGGCACCGTCCCAGACCGCCGGGCGCGGCCGGTCGGCCGGCAGCGTGAGCGGCTCCAGACCCGCCAGCCGCTCACGCCAGTGGGCGCGCTGGCGCTCACCGCGCGGCCCGGCCAGCCGTCCGACCTGCTCGGCGGCGGCGTCGGCGTACTGGAGGGGCAGCGGCTCCGGTTCCGCGACGGCCGCCGGGCTGCCGGTACGGGCCCGGTACCCGGCCGCCAGTTCCCGGGTGAGCACCGCCCAGGAGGAGAAGTCGAAGGCGATGTGGTGGACCACGATCAGCAGGAGCTGGTCCTGCTCGGCCAGCCGCACCAGGGTCAGGCGCAGCGGCGGTGCCGAGTCCAGCGGCAGCGGCCGTACCACCTCGGCAGCGACGAGCCCGGCGAGCCGCCGCTCCCGTTCCTCGGAGGGCAGTCCGCGCAGGTCCCGGTGTTCCAGCGGTACCGCGACCGTGGGCTCGACCACCGCCACCGGCTCGCCGTCCACAGCCGGGTACCGCGTTCGCAGCACCTCGTGGCGGGCGAGTACCGCGGCGAACGCACCGGTCAGCGCCTTCTCGTCGAGGTCGCCGCGGATCCGCAGCGCCAGCGGCAGCAGATCGTCGGGCGTACCGGGGCGCAGACTGTCGAGGAACCACAGTCGCCGCTGTGCGAACGACATCGGTCGGCCGGCACTCATCTCGTGGGCATCACCGCTGTCCACCGTCACCTCCATGGAGCGGACCGGTCCAGGAGCCATCGACGGCTCCGGACACCTGCGAGTCTCCGCGTCGCCCCGCCTCCCGCCCAGAGAACTTCCGGCAGCCGCATCGGCGGAGCCCTCCTGCCCGTGGCTCCCTTGCCGCCCCCGGGGACGCCCGTCAGCCGGGACAGCGGCCTCCGCCGCACCGTCCGGGCGAGGAAGGACAGCCGCACCTGACGGCTGTGGTTCGAGATGTCCGCCCTCAGGCCCCCACCGGACTCCGTTGCGGCGACACGGAGGGTGGCCGCCGAACACCGGCAGGTTGAACCGGTGTTCGGTTCATATGGAGACGGAGAGGGGGCGTGGCCTCGCATCCCGCCCGACGAGAACTTCGAGCAGTCGCCGTACGCCTGAGGACGCCAACGGTGTCACCGGCATCGAGCTGTCCCTGACCCGGCACGAACGTGCCGTCTCCGCACACTCGGACATGGACGGCGTGGAGTTCGTCAAGGCAGGCGTGAGTGAATACCTGACGGGAGCCGAGCCGTTCGAGGAACCGCGCTCGGGCAGTGCCGTCGCTCGGATGCGACAGCTTCCTACGATGCGGGCTCATCTCCGTCCAGCCTCTCGACACGACCGCCTGTTGCTGCGGGTCCCCTACACGGCGGTCGTCCGGTAGGTCGTCGGGGTACGCGGCCGCGCCGGGGGATGACCACGGGTAGTCGTCGCCCTGCGCGGCTGCGGGAGCTCGATGAGAACTGCACGATGCGGCGATGAGTTTTCCCGGCCCGGCCGGTCTACGGTTCGTCAGGTGATCAGAAAGCGTGAAACAGGAGGAGCGACATGAGCCAGTTGCTGCGGGTCCAGAACTTCACCGTCTCGAGTGACGGGTTCGGCGCCGGCGAGGGCCAGAGCCTCGAGAAGCCGTTCGGCCATGCCGATCCGGGGAACTTGCTCGCCTGGGCCTTTGCCACCGACCACCCACCCATCAAACGCTCCGGACCCGGTGGCCGAGGTCTGGACGACTACTTCACGCGCGACTACGCCCGCAACATCGGCGCCGAGATCATGGGCCGCAACAAGTTCGGGCCGCAGCGCGGCCCCTGGCAGGACCACGAGTGGCAGGGCTGGTGGGGTGACGAGCCGCCGTTCCACACGCCGGTGTTCGTCATGACGCACCACGAGCGCCCGTCGTTCACGCTCTCCGACACTACGTTCCACTTCGTGGACGGCGACCCGGCCGCGGTGCTCTCCCAGGCGAAGGAGGCCGCGCAGGGCAAGGACGTCCGGCTCGGCGGTGGGGCCACGATCATCCGGCAGTTCCTCGAGGCCGACCTCCTCGACACCTTGCATGTGGCGGTCGCGCCGACGAAGCTCGGCTCCGGGGCCCGGCTGTGGGAGTCCCCCGACGAACTGCTCGACCGGTTCCACCAGGACGTCGTCCCCAGCCCGAGCGGCGTGACGCACCACCTGTTCTGGCGGAGGTGAGACCGGAGGGCGACATCACCGTCCTGGCCGAGGACGCTCCTCCTCTCTTCGCCCTCCGACGACGCGAAAGTTGAACCCAAGGCCCACAAGTCCACGACGGTCGGTGGATGCCCTTCCTGGAGTGCCGGCCGGTCGGTGATGGCGAGAGCCACGTGGGCCACGATGATGGGCTGTGGCGACGGTGCGCTCTTCCGCCTGGCCTGCCGTCGCGGTTCGTCCGCCCGGTGCCGGCAGGGATCCTGCCGGCACCGGCGCGGGTCGTTCTCAGTTCTGGTTCAGCGGAAGTGCGATGTCGACGACCTGGCGGCCGGCCGGGAACGAGCCGACGAGGGACGTCTCACCGTCGAGGATGTTCACCTCGTAGAAGCGCTGCTTCCCACCGGTGGACAGCGCGGCGAACCCGCGGTTGGAGCCGTCGGAGATCTTGTAGTAGATGTCGAAGCCGGCCCAGGGTCCTGCGTTCACTCCCAGGTTTCCGGTGGGGGCGAGGGTGCCGGCGTTGGCCGGGGACTGGAGGGAGACCCGGTCGTTGACCGTGTCGATGTCGAACAGGGTCGTGGCGGTGGCCGCGTTGAGGTCGTTGTTGGTGTAAGCGGCTCCCGTGACGCCGAGCGCGGTCGATGGCGGTGTGGTCGGGTTGGTGAGGGTGCCGTCGACGGTGGTGGTGCGTGGTGCGGCCGGGTCGTCGATGTTGTGGCGCAGGTTCTGTCCGGTGTCGCTGATGACGCGCAGCCGGTTGGCGGCCGGGTTGAAGTCGACGCCGAAGTTCTTGCCCGCCAGTGCGACGGTGAGCTGGGAGACCTTGACGGCCTGGGCGTCACTGTTGACGGTGTAGATGCCGCCCCGGTCGCCGACGCCGTAGAGCTTGCCGTTCTGGACCCGGAAGTCGATGCCGACCAGCTTCCTGTCCGCCCTCAGGCCGGAGACCTTGCCGAATGACCAGCTGTCGGCGGGGCGGGAGACCTGGAAGCCGACCAGGCGCTGGTCGGAGGTCAGCCCCACGCTGATGAGACCGGGCGACGCCGCCCGCCCGCGCGGGCCGAACGGGGTGGGCTCGGTTCCGGCCGATGCGAGAGCAGGGGCGGCAAGGGACAGAGCGATGGCTCCGGCAGCGGCGGCCGAAAGAAGACGAGTACGCACGGTTGCACTCCGAACGGTAGTCAGCCCGCCCACGCATCGGGGCGGGTCCACCGTTACTTCGGCGCCACCTACGCACCGGTTTGGGCTGATGGCGATATACACACCGAATGGCGCTAAAAGACACGTCTGCGTGCGGCCATTCAGGGGCATCGCCGGTACCCGCAGACCTGAGCGAGCGCCTTCCGGCACTCCCACGTCTGGCTTCGGAAAGTAGCCAGTCGTCGCCGTGCGTGTTTACGTCGCTGGGTGATGCCGGTGTCCGGTCGGCCCCAGCCCCCGTAGGAGAAACCCATGCGTATATCCCTGCTCGCTCCCGCAGTCGCCGTCGCAGCCCTGAGCCCTCTCGCCTTCGCCGCATCCGCGGCGGTCGCCATGCCGGCAGGACCTGCCGCGCGGACCGCCGCCGTGGCGGGCGAGACAGCGGCCGACGACGCACCGCACGCGATCGGCCTCGCGCACGACCAGCTCATCGCCTTCTCGACACACGCCCCTGGCCACGCCCGCTCGATCGGGCACGTACGCGGCCTGTCCGGCGACACCAAGCTCATCGGCATCGACTACCGCGTGCAGAACGGTGCACTGTACGGCGTGGGTGACCAGGGCGGCATCTACACCCTCGACACCCGCAACGCCAAGGCGACGAAGGTGTCGCAGCTGACGGTGGACCTGGACGGCGAGTACTTCGGCGTCGACTTCAACCCGGCCGCCAACCGGCTGCGCGTCATCAGCGACACCGGACAGAACCTGCGCCACAACATCGACGACAAGAAGGCCCCGCTCACCACCACCGTCGACGGCAAGCTCACCAACCCCGCCACGCCCCCCTCCACGACAACGCCCACCGCGAAAGGCGTCACCGGCGCCGGCTACACCAACAACGATCTGAACAGCGACACCGCGACCACCCTGTTCGACCTCGACACGGTCAACGACCGCATCTCGCTGCAGTCCCCCGCCAACGCAGGCAGCCTCGCCCCCACCGGCAGCCTGGGCGTCAAAGCAGGCCCCTCCGCGGGCTTCGACGTCCACTACGCCCCCAAGAGCGGCACCAACCTCGGCTTCGCCACACTCCACGTCAACGGCGCCGCTCGCCTGTACAACATCGACCTGCTCACCGGAGAAGCCACCCACCGGGGAGACTTTCCCGCGGACCTCCAGGTCACCGACCTCGCTGTGGCGCTGAACCGGAAACCGCAGGGTGGCATGCACACCGGCGGCGGCGCCCTCGCCTCCGCCACCCTCACCCCAGGGAGCGGTCTGCACCTCAACGCAGCAGGCACAGCCGTCGGCACCCTGCTCCTGCTCGGCGGCATCGGAGCCGGCACGCGGGTCATTGCCAGGCGGGAGAACAGCACCGACCGCGCTGCCTGACCACCCTTTGCCCAGCGGCCTTCACTCCTCAACCGCATCGGTCGCCCGACCCGTATCGCCGTGGTGAGAAGCCGCGACACGAGGCGATGAGCGGACCGGTCACTGAGCGCACAACCCGTCCAGACCCCGCCGGGCAACATACGGGAGTCCGGGCGGAGGCCGCAGGGGCACCATAAGGAGACCAGGACGCCCCTGCGGCGTTCCACTTCCACCGCGCCGCGTTTCAAGGGCGATGGAAGTGACCGACGCGCCGCCGCCGGCGGGCTGGCCACGGCGGCGCGTCATCAACACCGCCACCCTCAGGTGACGCCGTCGACATCCCGTATTCGTGACACCCACGGCATTGGATTGCCCCGACCGGCACGATCACCCATCCGGCCTAAGGGCTGTCCTGGCATGGCGCACGTCGTCCGTCGGTGGACTGTCGGCAATGGACCGCCCCGAGCCAGGTGGAGACTCGATTCCGTGGAAGTATTGAGTCATGGCACGACCTTCCCGTCAGCCGCTTGAGCTGCGCCGTCGCGCGGTGCGCAGGGTCGGCGAGGTCCGCGGCGACTACCCGACCGAGACGGCGGCACTGCAGTCCGTCGCCGAAAAGAGGGCCACCGGCAAGGTCACGAGGTGGCCCGCTGCACTGTCGAGCGCCTGATGCCTGAGCTGGGGTATCAGCGGCGCGGTCCGCGGCAAGGAGATCGTCACCACGGTCGGTGAGCGGGCCCGCGCCCACCCGCTCACGGCTGCATTCCCAAGACCACTCACCCGGCTCACCCGGGGTTCGCGCCCCCTGCGCGCCGACCGGGCCGTGGCGGGGAGTCGGTCTACGCTCGCGCCGTGCCATCGGCGATCGAGGTCCTCAAGCGTCTGGTCATCGGGCGCGCCCGGCGGAGTGAGGAACTGGGTGAGACGCTGCTGCCCAAGCGGCTGGCCCTGCCCATCTTCGCGTCCGACCCGCTTTCCTCCGTGGCGTACGCCACGCAGGAGATTCTGCTGGTCCTCACCCTGGGTGGGCTGGCCTACCTGCACTTCACCCCGTGGATCGGGGCAGCGGTCGTCGCGCTGATGACCGTGGTGGTGCTGTCGTACCGGCAGGTCGTGCACGCCTACCCGAACGGAGGCGGATCGTACGCGGTCGCCTCGGCCAACCTCGGCCCCTCCGCCGGCCTGGTCGTCGGGGCCTCGCTGCTGGTCGACTACGTGATGACGGTGGCGGTCTCCGTGGCCTCCGGGGTGGACAACATCATCTCGGCGCTGCCGTCCCTGGCCGGGTACCGCGTGCTGATGGCACTGGGTTTCGTGGCGCTGCTCACCGCGCTGAACCTGCGGGGCCTGCGCGAGTCCGGCCGGTTGTTCGCCGCTCCCACCTATCTCTTCATCGGCGGTGTGCTGATCATGATCGGCACCGGGCTGCTGCGCTACGTACTGGGCGACGCCCCGGTCGCCGAGAGCTCCCGGTACGGCATCACCCCTCAGAAGGGGGACCTGGACCTGGCCGGTTTCGCACTGGTCATGCTGGTGCTCCGCGCCTTCTCCAGCGGCTGTACGGCGCTGACCGGCGTGGAGGCGATCTCCAACGGGGTGTCCGCGTTCCGCAGGCCCAAGGCGCGGAACGCGGCCAGCACGCTGGCCTCCATGGGCGTCATCGCCGTCGTACTGTTCGCGGGCGTGACCACGCTGGCGATCATCTCCGACGTGCACATCGCCGATGACGCCTGCCGGCTGACCGGGCTGACCGACTGCGCCCACTACACCCAGCGCACCGTCATCGCGCAGCTCGCCGCCGCTGTCTTCGGCGGGTCCACCAGCTTCGGTTTCTACTACATCCAGGCAGCCACGGCCCTGGTCCTGATCCTCGCGGCGAACACCGCGTTCAACGGCTTCCCCCTGCTCGCCTCGATCCTCGCCCAGGACAGCTACCTCCCGCGTCAGCTGCACAACCGCGGTGACCGGCTCGTCTTCTCCAACGGCGTCATCGCCCTGGCCGTCGTCGCCGGGCTACTGCTGTACGGATTCCGGGCCGACGTCACGAGCCTGATCCACCTCTACATCCTCGGCGTCTTCACGTCCTTCACCCTCTCCCAGACCGGCATGGTCCGGCACTGGAACAGCGCCCTGCGCACCGAGACCGACCCCGCACAGCGCCGCCGGCACCACCTGGCCCGGGCGGTCAACTCCACCGGTGCCGTCGTCACCGGGCTGGTCCTGGTCATCGTGCTGGCCACCAAGTTCACCCAGGGGGCATGGCTGGCCGTCGTCGCCGCCACCCTGCTGTGGCTGATGATGCGGGGCATCCGCCGGCAGTACGAGAGGACCTCCGCCGAGCTCGCGGTGACGGACCCACGCCAGGACAGCGTCCCGCCCACCCGGGTCCTGGCCATCGTGCTCGTCGCCAGACTCCACAAGCCGACGCTCCGAGCCCTCGCCTACGCCCGTGCCTTCCGGCCCGACACTCTCGAGGCAGTCACCGTCGCGGTCGACCAGGAGTCCCTGGACACGCTGCGCAGGCAGTGGAACGAGTTCGACGTCCAGGTGCCTCTGCGGGTGCTTCGCTCGCCGTACCGCGAGATCACCAGACCGGCGGTGGAATACGTACGCTCGGTCCGCCGCGACGGACCCCACGACGTCATCGCCGTCTTCATCCCGGAGTACGTCGTCGGCCACTGGTGGGAGAACCTCCTCCACAACCAGACCGCCTTCTGGCTCAAGAGCCGCCTGCTCCTCACCCCCGGCATCACCGTGACCAGCGTCCCCTGGCAGCTCTCCTCCGCCTCCGGCCGCCGTCGGCCCATCGCCCGCGCCCCCGGCTCGGTTCGCCGCGGAGAGCCTCCCAACGCGGTCGGACACACCACGGCACACGTCTCGTCACGGCGGCCGGGCACGAAATGACCGCCCCCGATCCGGTGCCGTGACGCGAATGGAGCAGAGCACGGAGCGAGCCCCGTCGGACTGGGGAAAAATCGGGCCATGACAAACGCCCCGATAGTCATCCACTCGCCGAACCCGTCGGGGGGACGGCTCGTCACCGTGCACATCAACGGCCGCGAGGAACGTCTCGGCATCGCGCACAACGACCAGGAACTCATCGCCTTCCTCGCCGACGCGGGTCTCGAAGACCCCGAGCGGGTCCTGGACAGCCGGGCCCTCATCACCTGGGAAGGCACCGCGGCCCACCGGTACACAGCAGCCTGAGGCGACCGGCGGCACCGACACGCACCACGGGCAGGCGCGCACCAGGCCCCGCGAATACCGGCCAATGCCCGCGGCTCGGGAAGCTCATCCGGTCCGGCCGTCCGGCGGCGCTACGGCGACGGGACGGGACGAGACGGGACGAGACGGCGGGGCCCTGACCGTCCTCACCTGCCGGAATGCCGGAACGTGCAGGGAACGCGCAGGGACACGCAGGGACAGGCCGGAGCAAGAAGGAGCAGGCCGCACACGGGCCGCACAGGCCGGAACAGGCCATGGCTGACTGACCGTCACGCCGGTCAGCCGCCCGGCGTGACGGCGCCTCCTCCCTCGGCGAACGCTCGCCCGTCGGACGGGACAGGCCGAGAGCCGACCCGCCGAGCCAATCGGCCACTCCGCCCGCCGAGGGTTCGGCGGCAGCAGCGCCGGCCTCGCGCCCGACGACGGCACCGACCACGCAGCCGAATGCTTGATTTTGTTCGTAACACCGTTCTTTCAAGCATCTATTGACACGCAACTGGCGTCACAGCCAGAGTCGTGTCCGCCAGTGCTGCCGGTCACCCATCGAGGAGCGTCTCGCCATGCCCAAGATCCCCGCCGTCTCACGCCGCTTGCTGCTCGGAGGAACTCTGGCCACGGGAGCAGTCGCCACCGGGCTCGGATCAGCCACCGGCGCGACCGCGGCCACGGGCGCCGCGCCGTCGGTGGCGGCGGCCGGGACCCCCGGGCGCCGCCCCGGCCAGAAGTCGATGATCAACGTGCCGTTCGAGGCGTACAAGACCGTCCGGGTCGGCGTGATCGGCCTGGGCAACCGGGGCTCCGGCATGACCACGGGCTGGTCCGTCATCCCCGGCTGCGTCGTGACGGCGGTCTGCGACATACGGGCCGACCGTGCCGCACGCACGGCCGAGGGCCTGGTGGCCGACGGCAAGCCCCGCCCCGCGGAGTACGGCGGGTCGGCGGACGCGTACGCCAAGATGCTGCGGCGCGACGACATCGACCTCGTCTACATCGCCACGCCGTGGGAGTTCCACTACGAACAGGGCAAGGCCGCACTCCTGGCCGGGAAGCACGTCGTCGTCGAGCTGCCCATCGCGACCGAGGTCAGCCAGCTGTGGGATCTCGTGGACACCTCGGAGCGCACCCGCCGGAACCTGATGCTGTCGGAGAACTGCAGCTACGGCCGCAACGAGCTGGCCATGCTCAAGATGGCGCACGAGGGCCTGTTCGGCGATGTCACCAACGGCCACGGCGGTTACCTGCACGACCTGCGCGAGCTGCTCTTCTCGGACACGTACTACACGGACGCCTGGCGCAGGCGCTGGCACACCCGCAGCACCGCGTCCTTCTACGCCATGCACGGCCTGGCGCCGATCGCGGCGGCCATGGACATCAACCGGGGCGACCGCATGACGACGCTCAAGGCCACCGCCACCGCGCCGAAGGGGCTGGCCGACTACCGGGAGCGCTTCGTGCCGAAGTCGCACCCGTCGTGGCGCGAGACCTACATCAACGGCGACCTGGTCAGCTGTGCGATCGAGACGGCCAACGGCAGGACCATCAGGGCCGAGCACGACGTGAGTTCGCCCCGTCCGTACAGCCGCATCAACTCGCTCGCCGGCAGCCGCGGCATCTTCGAGGACTACGCCGGCACGTCGGCGACCGGGGGGCGCATCTACGTCGAGCCCGACCACGGCGGCCACTCCTGGCGGGACTTCGACACGTACCTCAAGGAGTTCGACCACTGGCTGTGGAAGGAGCTCGGCGACGAGGCGGAGAACGGCGGCCACGGCGGCATGGACTACATCCTGCAGTGGCGCACGGTGCAGCTGATGCGCGCGGGTCTCGTGCCGGACATCGACGTGTACGACTCGGCGTCCTGGTGCGCACCGGTCCCCCTGAGTGTCATGTCCCTGGCGGACAAGGGGCGCCCGGTAGCCGTACCGGACTTCACCCGGGGCAGCTGGGTGAACCTCCGCTCCGGCCTCGACTCACGCAACACGGACATGCCGCCGGTCTCCTGACCCCCGTCGGCCGCCCGGGTGGCCTGTCGCACCGCCCCTCCCCCTCCCGAAGGAGCAAGCAATGAGATCAGCACGACGGATCGGTCCGCTCAGAACCCTGGCCGTGGCCCTCGCGTCGGTCGGCGCGGCCGTCCTCGTCCCCGCGCAGGCGACGGCCGCCACCCCGGAGGCGCCGGCGGTGACCACCCAGGTGAGCGTCTCCTCCGTGGACCTGGACGGGCCGGCCATCTCCACCGTGCAGGTCACCGTCGTGAACTCCGGTCCGCAGCGGCTCCGTTCACTCCAGGTCGCGTTCGCCGGGCCGAAGGGCTGGGCCGTCCAGCCCGCCGTACGCAGCGTGGACGGCTCCCTCGCGGCAGGCGGGTCGGCCGAGGCGTCGTTCCGGATCCAGGTCCCGGAGAAGCGCGCCGGATTCGTCATCCGTACGTTCACCGCCACCGCGACGTACAAGGGCGGGGACGGCCGGGGCACGGCCACCGGCATCCGCACGGAACGCTCCGGGTCCCCGCTGGCGAACCTGGCGGCGGCGTACAACAACGTGGCCGTCACCGACGAGTCCGCGACCGCGCCGGGCGACTACGACGGCGAGGGCAACAGCTTCTCCGCACAGAAGCTCGCGGCGGTGGGCCTGACCCCAGGGGCGAAGGTGGAGGCGCTGGGCGCGGAGCTGACCTGGCCCGACGTGGCGCCCGGCACCAAGGACAACGTGGCGAGTTCGGGCCAGGCGGTGAGCCTCACGGGGAAGGGCGGCAGGCTCGTCCTCCTCGGCTCGGGCGTGTCGAGCGGTGCGGTGGGCAGCGCGAGCGTCCACTACACGGACGGCACCTCCACCACCGGGGCCTTCGGTTTCCCCAACTGGTCCTTCGACCCGGCCGACGCGCACGGCGCGACGCTGGTGAAGTCGACGGACGGGCGCAACCGCCCGGACGGATACGGCAACGCCACGGTGGAGTACCGGGTGTTCGCCCACTCCATCCCGCTCGACCCGGACAGGACGGTCGACTTCGTGGTCCTGCCGGCGAACGCGAACATCCACGTCTTCGACATGGCCACAGCGCCGTGACGGTGTGACAGCGGGCTGAGGGCGGGGCTGTTCCGCCGCACCGCGGCTCCCGGTACGGAATGGCAGACCGATCCGTACCGGGACAGCCCTTGGGCGGCGGGAATCCCGGCGCCGGCCCCCTCCCCGTCGGCCGCCACCCGGATCGCGGCACCCGCGAACCCGGCCGCCCACGCCGTTCGAGCCCGCACGGCACCCCCGCGGGCGCGTCAGTCGTCGATCAGGGTCCGGCGCAGGAGGGGGAGCAGGCGGTCCCAGTGGCGTTGCAGGCCCGAGGGGTCGAAGGCGTCCGTGTCGGACATCGTGAAGCCGTGGACGGTGCCGGGGTAGATCTCGGAGGTGTGGTCGACACCTGCGGCACCCAGGGCCTGGGCGAGTTCGCTGGTGGACTCGGGCGTCATGTCACCCTCGGCCAGGCCGAGATGGACCTGGGCGGTGAGTTCGGGGAAGACGCGGTGAGGGCTGTCGGGCGCTTCGGTGACCAGGGAGACGGGGTGGAATCCGGCGACGGCTGCCACCTGGCCGGGGTGGGCGGCGGCGGTGCGCATCGCCAGTGCGGCGCCCAGGCAGTACCCGATCGTGGCGACGGGTCCGGCGGCGACCTCGGGCTGGGCGGTGAGGAACCGGAGGTAGGCGTCGGCGTCGCGCAGGACGCGCTCGGTGGTGTGCGCCTGGACGAAGGGCAGCAGCCGCTCCACGACCGCGGGGCGGGCCTCGTGTCCGATGTGCTCGGGAAGTTCGACCACCGGTGCCGGACCGTGCCGGTAGTAGAGGTTGGGGACGAGTACGTAGTACCCGTGCCCGGCCAGCTCTCGGGCTCGATCCTCCAACTCGGGCCGCACACCGAAGACATCGGTGTACAGCAGGACCCCGGGGCAGCGCTCGCCGTGGTCGGGGTAGGCGGCGAAGGCGTCGGCCTGGCCGTCCGTCGTGGGGATCCGCAGTGTCCTTGTGGGCAAGATGTTCCCTTCCTTGAGTTCGCCCGGAGAACGTTAGCCGTCCTGCGGCGCAGCCCCCGGTGAGCGCTCCGCACCGTGTACCCCCCGGCGGCAAGGACAGACGGTCCGGGCAGGGTGAGAAAAGTTCCGTCCCCTCTCTTGACCCCCGTTCCCGGCGCGCGCACAGTACTCGTCAATGCGTATCACTAATACGCATTAACGAGCTGGAGGGCAGTGGTGGAGGAACCCACGAAGCGGGTCAGGCGCGGCCGGGCACCCGCACCCGCCGGGCGCACCGGGCGTCCGCGTCAGGCCGAGGTCGCACGGCTCGCGGGGGTCTCGCAGGCGACGGTCTCCCTGGTGCTGGCCGGGAAGAAGCAGGGCCCGGCCATCTCGCAGGAGACCCGGCAGAACGTACTGGACGCGGCCCGCAGTCTCGGTTACGTACCGGACCCGGCGGCCCGGCGGCTGGCCGCCGCCCGCAACGACCTCCTCGGGGTGTTCAGCTTCACGGCCACCTTCCCCACCGACGTACAGCACTCGTACTACCCGTTCCTGGTCGGCGTGGAGCGGGAGGCCGCCGCACGCGGGTACGACCTGGTGCTCTTCACCGGGTCGAGCACCGGCGGCGCGGGGGCCGACGGTCCGCACGCGCTGAACCGGGCGCGGCTCGCCGACGGCTGCCTCCTGCTCGGCCGACACGCACCGGTGGACGAACTGCGCAGGCTCGTGGAGGACGGGTTCCCCGTGGTCCACCTGGGCCGCAGGGACGAGCCGGAGGGCCTCGCCTGGGTCGGCGCCGACTACGTCAGCGCCGGCCGCGAGGTCGTCCGGCAGTTGGCGTCGCTCGGGCACCGCCGCATGGTGCTGGTGCGCGAGGACGACGAGGCTCCCGCGTCCACCGACCGTGAACAGGGCTTCCTGGAGGGGCTCCGGGCCGCGGGGCTCCCCGCCGGAGCCGAGACGGTGTTCCGCAGCGCCGACCCCGCGCGGACGCTCACGCCGGAGCGGCTGCGGCAGTGGCTGGGCGAGGGCGTCACCGCGTTCGTGGCCGAGGAGACCGACAGCGGCGCGGCCTGGCGGGCGTTGAGCACGGCTGCCCGCGAGGCCGGCCTGGACTGCCCCCGCGACCTCTCCCTGGCGCTCCTCGGCAGTCCGCCGCCGGACCTCGCCGACGCACCGGAACCCACTGGATTCGACATCCCCCGGGCACAGTTGGGCGCGGAGGCCGTACGCCTGCTCGCCGCGCTGGTCGCCGGGGAGGACGTCCCGGAACGGCTGGTGACGCTGGTGGCCTGCGCGTACCGGCCCGGTACCACGTCGGGGGCACCGCCCGGCGCGCTCCAGGACCCGGACTGAGCTCCCACCACGTCCCCTACGTCCCGGACTCCGGCGCACCGGGGCCGCGTCACGCTCCGGCCACCCACAGCGCCACCGCACGGCACCACCCCGCACACCGCACAAGGAGAACCGTGATCCCCGAACCGGACATCCTCATCGTCGGCGCCGGCCTGGGCGGCGTGGCCGCCGCGCTCGCCGCCTGCCGAGCCGGCCGGACCGTCGTCCTCACCGAGGAGACCGACTGGATCGGTGGCCAGCTCACCTCGCAGGCCGTCCCTCCGGACGAGCACCCCTGGGTCGAGCAGTTCGGCACGACCGCCACCTACCGCGCACTGCGCGAGGGCATCCGGGACTACTACCGCCAGTGGTATCCGATGCGTTCCGAGGCGCTCGCGCTGACCGGTCTCAACCCGGGGGCCGGCCGGGTCAGCAAGCTCTGCCACGAGCCGCGCGTCGCCCTCGCCGTCCTGGAGGGCATGATCGCTCCCCACAGGTCGTCGGGCAGGCTGACACTGCTGACCGAGCACCGGGCGGTCTCCGCCGAGTCGGACAACGATGTCATCGGGCCGGTCACCGTGGAGAGCCTTCGCGACGGCACCCGTACGACGATCCGGGCGAAGTACGTCATCGACGCCACGGAGACCGGTGAACTCCTCGAACTCGGCGGCGTGGAGCACGCGATCGGCGCCGAGTCGCGCGCCGAGTTCGGGGAGCCGCACGCCCCCGAGGAGGCGCAGCCCCTCAACCAGCAGGGCATCACCGTCTGCTTCGCCCTCTCCCACCACGAGGGCGAGAACCACGTCATCGACCGGCCCGCCGACTACGACTTCTGGCGCTCCTACCGGCCGGACTTCTGGCCGGGCCCGCTCCTGGGCTTCCTCGCCCCGGACCCGCGTTCGCTCGAAGCCGTTCCCCGTACGTTCGTGCCGAACCCGGAGATCGATCCGCTCGCCGTCAACGCCGACCAGAGCGCCGACGCGGGCGACAAGGAGCTGTGGGGCTTCCGACGCATCCTCGCCCGCGGCCTGCACCGGCCCGGCGCCTTCGACTCCGACGTCACACTGGTCAACTGGCCTCTGAACGACTACTGGTTGAAGCCGCTGATCGGCGGCGGCCCGGAGACCTCGACTCAGGCGGTCGCGGAGGCACGGCAGTTGTCGCTCTCGGTCCTCTACTGGCTCCAGACCGAGGCCCCCCGCGAGGACGGCGGGACCGGCTTCCCCGGTCTGCGGCTGCGCCCCGACATCACGGGCACGGCCGACGGCCTCGCCAAGGCGCCGTACGTCCGGGAGTCGCGGCGGATCAAGGCCGTCACCACCGTCGTCGAACAGGACGTGGCGATCGACGCCGTCGGCCCCTACGGGCGGACGGTGTACCGGGACTCGGTGGGCGTCGGCAACTACCGCATCGACCTGCACCCCTCCACCGGCGGCGACAACTACGTCGACGTCGGCTCGGTGCCCTTCGAGATCCCGCTCGGCGCTCTCGTGCCGCGCCGGGTCCGCAACCTGCTCCCCGCGGGCAAGAACATCGGCACGACGCACATCACCAACGGCTGCTACCGGCTCCACCCGGTGGAGTGGAACATCGGCGAGGTGGCCGGCGCCCTGGCCGCGCACTGCGTGTCGGAGGAGGTCGGACCCCACCAGGTCCAGGCCGAGGACAAGCGCTTCGAGGAGTTCGCCCTGGTGCTCGACAGGGACGGGGTGCAGCGCCACTGGCCTGACGTACGCGGCTACTGAGCGGACCGGGAAGGGCGACGACGCCCGTCACGGCCACCGCACCGTGCTCCACCACGCTCCATCACGCGGAAACGCCGGGTGGGACAGCGGCAACTGTCCCACCCGGCCCGCCCGCGCACCGCCAACCCGCACAAGGAGGTGCCCAACCATGACCACTCACCGCATACGCGTCGGCATCGACGTGGGCGGAACCTTCACCGACGCCGTGGCAGTCGACGCCACGACCCTGGAGCTCCTGGGACAGGTGAAGGTCCCCACCAGCCACCATCACGAGGACGGTGTGGCCCACGGCATCGTGGAAGCACTCGACCGTCTGCTGGCAGAGACCGGCCGCGCACCCGAGGACGTCGCCTTCCTCGCGCACGGCACCACCCAGGCTACCAACGCCCTGCTGGAGGGCGACGTCGCCACCGTCGGGCTGATCGGGATCGGCGGCGGCCCGGCCGCCGTCCTCACCCGCCGGCTGGCCTCGCTCGGCAAGCTCGAACTCACCCCGGGCAAGAGGCTTCCGCTCGTCTACGCCCATGTCGGCGACCCGGACGACGCGGTGTCGGTCGGGCGCGCCGCCGACTCCCTGGCCAGCGACGGCGCCCAGGTGCTCGTCGCCACCGAACCGTTCGCCGTGGACCGGCCGGAGGGGGAACGGGCCGTCGTGGAGGCCGCCCGCTCCACCGGGCTGCCGCTGACCGCCGCGCACGAGATCACCTCCCTGTACGGGCTGCACAAACGCACCCGTACCGCCGTGGTCAACGCGGCGATCCTGCCGCGCATGCTCGCCACCGCCGATCTCGTCGACGCCTCCATCACCAAGGCCGGAGTCGGCGCGCCGCTGATGGTCATGCGCTGCGACGGCGGCGTGATGTCGCTGGACGAGATGCGGCGCAGACCGCTGCTGACCGTGCTGTCGGGCCCGGCGGCGGGTGTGGCGGGCGCGCTGATGCGGGAGCGGATCAGCGAGGGCGTCTTCCTGGAGACCGGCGGCACCTCGACCGACATCAGCGTCGTACGGCGCGGCAAGGTGGCCGTCCGGCACGCGACGATCCTGGGCAAGACGTCCTACCTCAACGCGCTGGACGTGCGCACGGTCGGTGTGGGCGGCGGTTCCATGGTGCGGATCCAGGGCGGCAGGGTCATCGGAGTCGGACCCCGCAGCGCCCACATCGCCGGTCTGCCGTACGCGTGTTACGCCTCGGCGGAGGACCTGCGGGACGCGACGCTCACCACCGTGCGGCCGATGGCGGGCGACCCGGACGACTACGCGGTCCTCGACGCGGCGGGCGGGCGCTTCGCGATCACCATGACGTGTGCGGCGAACGCCCTGGGCCGGGTGCCCGAGGGCGACTTCGCCCGCAGCGACCAGGGGGTCGCCAGGGCCGCGCTCGCACCGCTCGCCGAGGCACTCGGCGTGGACACCGCGGCCGCCGCGACCCGGCTGCTCGACGCGGGGACGGCGCAGGTCAGGTCGGTCGTCGACACGATGATCCGGGACTACCGCCTGGACAAGGAGACGGCGCTGCTCGTCGGTGGCGGCGGCGGAGCCGCGTCCGTGACTCCGCACCTCGCGGCGGTCAGCGGCCTGGAGGGGCGCATCGCCGAGCACAGTGAGGTGATCAGCCCCATCGGCGTCGCGCTCGCCCTGGTGCGGGAGCAGGTCGAGCGGATCATCCCGGGCGCGGGCCAGGAACAGATCCTGGCCGTACGGGCCGAGGCGGAGGCCGCCGTCGTCGCACAGGGCGCCGCAGCCGACGGGGTCGAGGTCGAGGTCACCGTCGACCCGCAGACGAGCACCGTACGGGCCGTGGCCACCGGTGCCACCGAACTGCGCACCCAGGACCGGGCGCACCGCGCGGACGAGGCGGAGCGGCTGCGCACCGCGGCGGCCAGTCTCCGGACGGATCCGTCACGGGTCACGGTCCTCGCGGGCACGGCCGCCCACACGGTGTACGGGACCGAGATCAGACGCACCCTGCGCACCACCCGGCACCCGGTGCGGATCGTCGACGCCGACGGGGTGATCCGCCTGCACGTCTCCGACGCGCGGGTGGAGACCACCCGGGTCGCCGAGGCGCCCGAGGTGCTGGCCCGACTGGTACGCGAGACCACTTCGTACGGCGACGGCGGGGTCCGCGCCCCGGCCGTCCGGCTGCTGCTGGGCTCCCGGATCGCGGACCTGTCGGGCGTCCTGGACCCGCAGCCGCTGCTGGCGCTCGCCCGCGGCGAACTCAGCTCCCGCGCCGCCGACGAACCGGTCGTCGCCGTACTGGAGGTGCGGACATGAGCACCGCCGGAGGTACGCGCGTGAGCCGGGCCCGGGCGACGAGTGCGCGCCGCACCGGGCTCGGTGAGGTGACCACGCCCGAGGCGGCCACGCGGGAGGCGGACGACGACCTCGGCCACGCGGTGCGGCTGCTGGCCGCGACACCCACCCACGAGGCCCGCGATCCGGAGTTGCTGCGCCACTGGGCGCGTACGGCGGAGGCGTTCGGTTCGGCGCTGGCCCCGGCGGCGTGCCGGGCCAGGATCACCGAGCGCTCCGACGGGCTGGAGCGCGGTCTGCTGGCCCGCTACACCTCGCGGCCCGCACCGACCGTGGAGCTCTTCACCGACACGCTCGCGGCGGCCGAGGCACTGATCGACGCACGGGGGTGGCGGCACTGGTATCCGCCGGGTTCCGTGCGCGAGGCGGCCCTCGCCCACGAAGCCGTGCACGAACAGCTCCATCACGGCCCGGCGAAGGCCGCGCTGAAGCGTGCCCTGGGCCATGTGGTCCTGCGCGCCGGCCGGTTCCGGCTGTACGGGCACGTGGCGGGCGCGGAGGAGATCGCCGCCCACGCCTACGCCCGAACCGTCTGCGGGCTCGGCCGCAGTCCCCTGCACCTCACGGCCGCGCTTGCCGACGCCGTGCCCCAGAGAGCGGAGTAGCGCCATGGGCGTTGTCATCCTGATCGTCATGGCGGCCGGTGTCGCCGCGATGCTCACCCGTAAGCTCCCCACCGCCTTCGCCCTGGTGCTGCTCGGCGTCGTCATCGCGTTCGTCGCCGGCGCACCGCTCACCGGCAAGGAGAGCGTCCTGGACACGGTCCTCCAGGAGGGCGCTCCGATGCTCGCCTCGACGATGATCGCGGTGCTGCTGGGATCGTGGCTGGGCAGACTCCTCGACGAGACCGGCATCGCCGGGACCATCGTCCGGAAGATCGTGGAGTTCGGCGGCGACCGACCCACCGTGGTGGCGCTCGGCGTCCTGGCCGTGTCCGCGCTGATCGGCACGGTGACGGGTTCGGCGCCCGCCGCGATGCTCGCCGGCATCATCGGGATCCCGGCGATGGTCGCCGTGGGCATCCCGAAGGTCACGGCTGCGGGCACCATCCTCATGGGCATCGCCGTGGGCGTGCCGTTCGAACTGCCCATCTGGCAGTTCTTCTCCACCGCCCTGGACCTGCCCGTGCCGACCGTGCGCGGCTTCATGGTGAAGCTGTTCCCGCTGGCGCTGGTCGCGGCCGTGGCCTTCGTGCTGATCGAGTCCCGCCGCCGGGGCGTCGAGCACGCCTGGTCGCTGAAGACGGCCGCCGACAAGCCGCGTTCACGCCGCGAGCGGCTCGGCGACGCGCCCTGGTACGCCCTGCTCACCCCGGTCGTGCCGCTGGCCCTGGCCCTGGGCTTCGAAGTGCCCATCATCCCGTCGCTACTGGCGGGCGTGCTCTACGCCCTGGTCACCACGACCCGGCCGCGCGAGATGAACAAGCGGCTGCTGCGCACCCTCTACGGCGGGTTCGAGGTCGCGGCGCCGCCCATCGCCCTGTTCATCGCCATCGGCATCCTGCTCGCCGCGGTGAAACTGCCCGGGGCGATCGACGCGCTCGAACCCCTGGTGAAGGCGGTCAGCCCGCAGAACCCGGTGCTGTTCGTGGTGGTCTTCACCGTGCTGGTGCCGCTGTGCCTCTACCGGGGTCCGCTCAACGTCTACGGCCTCGGCGCGGGTATCGCCGGGGTCCTCATCGCGGCCGGCATCTACCCCGCCGTCGCCGTGCTGGGCCTGGCCGCGTCGTACAACCAGGTCTTCGGCGTCTCCGACCCCACCAGCACGCAGACCGTGTGGAGCGCCCAGTACGCGGGCGTCGGCCCGCAGCAGGTCATGGTCCGCACCCTGCCCTACGTGTGGGCGGTCGCCCTGGGCGGCTTCTGCGTCACCGCCGCCACCTATCTCTGACATCCACCTTCCGGGACGGAGTACAGAAATGAACGAGCCGCACGACACACCCCAGCACGGTCCCGACCGCTCCGCGTTCCTCTCGCGCCGCGTCTTCCTCCGCGGTGCGGCGGCCACCGGCACGGTCCTCGCGGTCGGCGCGGGCACGGCGGGGGCCGCCACGGCAGCGCCCGGCGGCTTCCCCGACTACTCGTACGTCAGGACGCTGCTGAAGCCGTCGGACCTCGCGTACAACCCGACCGGCGAGATCATCTTCCCGTGCATCCGGGGCACGGTGGGCCGGGTGAGCGGCGCACTCGGACGGTTCCACCTCTACTACGCGCCGCACGACGCGCCCGGCGGCATCTGCCTGGCGTACGGGGACTCGCTGGAGGGCCCGTTCACCGAGTACCCGGACAACCCCGTCGTCGCCAACGACTGGCAGCCGCACTACAAGGTCAGTCACGTCTCCTCCCCCCACGTCATGTGGAACGAGGACGCCAAGGAGATGTGGCTGTACTTCCACGGCGAGAACACCACGACCCGGCTGGCCCGGTCCAAGGACGGCATCCACTTCACGTACGACAAGGTGGTGCTCTCCACCTCGATGATGCCCGCGGGCACGACCGAGACGTCGTACGCCCGGGTGTTCCGCCACGACCTGCCCTCGCGCGGTGCCAGGTACGTGATGCTGTTCATGCTCAACAACACGACCAACCACCGGGACATCGGCTGGGGCTGGTCGGCCGACGGCCGCAACTGGACCTTCGACCAGAAGCCGCTGGTCAAGCACTCGGATGTGGGCGCGGTGAACGTCGGCGGGCCGCACCTGCTCACGCGCGGCGACAGCGCGTACGTCGTCTACAACAAGGACAAGGGCAGCGGCGGGGACCTGCTGATCACCGAGGTAGGCAAGGACTTCTCCCGCCGGAACCACCTGGGCGTGTTCCACGACTCGATGACCGGCTCCCCGGACAACGGCCGTACGGCGGCGCCGAGTTTCGGCACGGAGAACGGTGTGCCGTACATGATCTACGAAGCGGGCGAGCGGCTCCAGGGCGCGATCGCGATGGCGCGGGCGAAGTAGCGACGCCGGGTGCGGCGCCGGGGCGGAAGCCGTCCCGGCGCCGCACCCGTGGCGCGGTGGCTCGCGCGGGCTAAGGACGGCGCGGCAGATCCAGCTCAGCCCGCACGGTCTTCCCGACGGGCAGCCGCTCGTGCACGGACCACCGGTCGGCCAGCGCCTCCACCAGGAGCAGCCCCCGGCCCGATTCCCCTACGTGCCCGGACCGGCCGGTGCCGCCCGGTGCGAGTGAGCACCGCTCACCGCGCGCGTCGGACACCTCGATACGCAGCACGGCCCCGGGGGCCCGGGTCAGCGCCAGCTCGAAGTCCCGACCGGGCACACGCCCGTGGGTCACGGCGTTCGCCGCCAGTTCGGCGACGACCAGGGCAGCCGCGTCGGACAGGTCGCTGCCGAACGGGATGCCCCACAGGTCGAGCTGGAGCACGGCAAGACGCCGGGCGAGCCTGGCTCCGCGCGGGGTGGAGCTGAAGCGCTGGATGAACGTACGGGCATCGCGCGGTGGTCGGCCGTCGGGCACCGTCGGGGTGGCGGGGGTCGTCATGAGAACAACGGTGGACTTGCCCCGCGCGGCTCTCCAGATCAGCGGGCCGTACGGTCCGGGGCCGTACGGCCGTGCCCTCGCGCCCGGCGCCGCGTCTCGCGGCTGGTCAGTGCCTGGGGCTGGACATCAGCGCCCGAGCCACTCAGTCGGGTCCCGGCCACGACGGAACCCGTACGCTGAGTGAGCGTACGGGTACGGAAGGTGGACGCGGTGTGCCGTCGGGACGGACGATGGGCGGATTGCGCGCGACGGGCACGGAGGTGGGCTGATGACGGCGGACAGGTCGCTCGAACCAGGCGGTGTGAGCGAGGTCTGCCCAGCCACGGGCAACGGCGCGGCGGAGCCGGAGGGGTCGGACAGCCTCAAGGCGTTCGGGGAGGTCGTGAAGGCGTTCCGGAAGCGGGCCCGGCTGACGCAGGAGCAGTTCGCGCCCCTGGTGCGGTACTCGGTCCCGACGGTCGCCTCGATCGAGCAGGGGCGCCGCTTCCCGCCGGCGGACTTCGTGGACCGCTCCGAGGACGTCCTGGACGCGTTCGGAACACTGCGGGGTGCCGCGCGGCACCTGTCACGGCGACCGGGACTGGCGAGCTGGTTCCGGCAGTGGGCAGTGCTGGAGGCGGAGGCGGTCAGCCTCTACACGTACGAATGCCGCCTGGTTCCAGGGCTGTTGCAGACCAAGGCGTATGCGAGGCGGCTGTTCGTGAACCAGCTGCCCCCGTTGGGCGACGAACAGATCGAGGCCCAGTTGGCGGCCCGGCTGGATCGGCAGCGGCTGCTGCGGGAGCGACCGAACACGGCTTACAGCTTCATTCTGGAGGAGCACCTGTTCCTGCGGCGTACGGGTGGGACCGACGTGACGCGGGACCTCATCGAACACGTCCTTCGGCTCGCGGAGTTGCGGAACATCGAGATCCAGGTGATGCCGGTGGTCCGGGAGAACCACGCGGGGCTGCACGGTCCTGTACAGCTCCTGGAAACCTCGCACAACCGGTGGCTCGGCTACTGCGAGGGCCAGGAAAGCGGCCAGCTCACAACTGATTCGAAAGTGGTCAGCACGCTCCAGATGCGGTATGCCAGGATGCGGTCACAGGCTCTCTCGTTGGAGGACTCCCTGGGCCTGTTGCGGCAGATGCGAGGAGCGCTATGAACACCCCACGGCTGACCTGGTTCAAGAGCAGCTACAGCAGCGGATCCGGCGACAGCTGCGTCGAGGTGGCAGTGACTCCCGAGGTCGTCCACGTCCGGGACTCGAAGGTCGAACAGAGCCCTCAGCTCGGCCTCTCGCCCACATCGTGGACACGTTTCATCTCGCACGCGGCCCGGTACTGATCGGGCACCCCCCGTGCCGGCTCCGGGCAGCGTGAGCTGCGGCGCCGAACCAGGCGGCCGGATCTAACTTTTCCGCAACGACATCGCCGCTTCGGCCGGGTGGTCAAGTCGGCTCGCCGGGGCGCCCCGTGAGGAGCTTCGCGAGTCCGGCCGGTCGAACCGTCCGACCCGTCGGACCGCTGGTCAAGCAGGGTTCAAAAGCGGTGCTCCAGCACCCGTGGGCGGACCCGTAGGCGTTGGACACCCGAGCGCTTGCGACCGAGTTGGACTGCTCCTGTGCAACTGCTGCGCTTTTTTTTAGGAGATATACCAGTCCGGAGTCACGTGCAACGGCATAAGATCATGCCGCGTCACGGGGTCCCACGTGCCCCGGTAGCCCCGTTTTCCCCCACCCCCAACACATGCCTCAACTGCACCACCTGCGCTGTCCGACCGCCTCTCGACGGCGCCGGACGGCATGCTGTCGCCCCCATCGACACCCCACAACCCGTTAACAGGTAACTGCGTGTCATTGATACTCATCACCGGTTCCGGCAGCGGAGCCGCGCAGTGAAAATCAACCGTCGGCTCGTCCTCCTCGTCACCGCGCCTCTGACCGTCGCCATCACCTTCTCGGTACTGGCTCTCGCGCCCGCGACCAACCAGGCGCTCCAGGCCGACAGACTGACCTCGATGGTCGATGCCGCCACCAGCGCCGGGGAGTTGACCCACCAGCTACAGCGTGAGCGAGCCGCGGCCACCGCCCTCGTCTCCAAACAGGCTGATTCGGAAGCGTTCCGGGTAAGTTCCGACGCGACCGACGAGAGCATCGCCAGATTCCGCGACCGGACCCAGCAGCTCTCCGGGGTACCCGGAAACGCGCGGGGCGCCCTGGACCGCATCGACCGGTTCATCGACGAGATACCCGCGCTCCGCGCCCAGGTGCGCTCGGGCAGCAGCACCATCTCGGCACTCGCCTTCGGCTACCGGATCGTCATCGCCGACCTCAACGGCTACCGCGACGGCATCGCGCAGGCGGACGGTGTCGACGCCGACATCGCGGACCGGATCCGGGCCGCCGCCGCCCTGTCCGAGGCGGCCGAGCACACGGCCCAGCAGCAGGTCACCGTGATGAGGGCGCAGGCCGCGGGCGGCTTCACGACCGCGTCGCAGCGGACGTTCGACGCCGGTCGGCTGGGTTACACCGAGTCGACCGGAGTCATGTTCGATCTCGGCCCCGGCGAGTGGCGGACCTGGCTGGAGCGCACCCTCTCCGGAGCGAAGGCGCTGGAGGCCCGAAGGCTCGAGGACGAGATCGGGCGGACGGGCACGGGCAAGGACATCGAGGTCACTCCGCAGGAGTGGCAGAAGGCGTCCAACGACCGTCAGACGTTGCTGCGTTCGGTGGAACTGCGGATCGACGAGTCCGTCTTCGCCCTGGTCTCCGACGCGCGCACCACTCTGATGTGGACAGCGGGTGCCGAGGTCTCCCTGGTGCTGCTGACCCTGGTCGGCGCCGTCGTCGTCGCGATCCGTCTGGGTCGCGTCATGATCCGGCGGCTCCGCGACCTGCGCAATGCCGCGCACGAGGTCGCCCACACCGGGCTGCCCGCCGTGATGAACGAGCTGTCCCAGCCGGGCGCACTGAGCGGTGCGACGCCCGAACAGGTGGCCCAGCGGACGGGCAACCCGATCACGACCACGGGTGAGGACGAGATCGGCGAGGTCGGCGAGGCGTTCAACGCCGTGCACCACGAGGCCGTCCGCCTCGCCGCTCAGCAGGCCCACATCCACGAGCAGTTCGCGGAGACGCTGGTCGGAGTCGCCCGACGCGGTGCGCAGTTGACCGCCGTCATGGTGTCCGAGCTGGACACGGTCCAGCGCGACGAGGCCGACCCGGTGCGCATGAAGACGCTCTTCGCCCTCGACCACCTCGCCATCCGCATGGAGCGCAACACCAACAACCTTCTGGTGCTGGGCGGTTACGGCAACGCGCGGGTGCGCTCGGCCGATGTCCCCTGCTCCACGGTCATCGTGGCGGCCGCTCAGCAGATCGAGCGGTTCGAGCGGGTGTCCCTCGGAGCCATCGAGTCGGGGATCGGCGTCACCGCCCGCGCGGTGCACGACGTGGCGCACATCCTGGCGGAGCTCCTCGACAACGCGACCCGGTTCTCGCCTCCCGACGCCCAGGTCGGGGTCGCCGTGTGGCGGCTGTGGGACCGGGCCGTCGTGCAGATCGTCGACGAGGGCGTGGGCATCACGCCCGAACGCCGCGCGGTCCACAACGCGGCGCTCCTCGAACCGCAGGCCGGCATCGGCGACGTACGGTCCATGGGTCTGCACGTGGTGGCGCGGCTCGCCGCACGCCACGGCATCGTCGTGGAACTGCGGGACTCGTCCGGCCCCGGCACCATCGCCGAGGTCACGCTGCCGGCGAAGGTACTGGCCCTGGCCCCGCAGGAGACCGCGCCGCCGCAGCCGGGCACGCGCGGAGCGGATCACGCCAGAGTTCCTGGCAACGATGTCAGCTACGAGGCACCCCGGCCGATCACACCTCCGGGACAGGCACCCCGCAGGCAGCCGGCCGGCGCCCGGCCGGACCGCTTCGGCGCACCGGCCGGCACGGACACATGGCCCGGACACGGCAGCGCTCCGGCAGTCGCGGGCTCAGGCCGGGGCGGTGCGGCGGCCGACGGCGGCCACGCCACGGGCAGGCCGGTCGACGTGCCGGGCGCGAGCCGGGGTGGCCACGACCAGGGCATGCCGTCCCGCCAGGACGAGCCGGCGTCGCGCGTCGCCGGAGTCAGCTCCTCGGGCCTGCCGGTGCGGCAGCGCGGGACGACGCAGCAGTGGCCCACCCTGGGCAAGCGGGAGGGCGCCGAGCAGCGTTCCGGCGCGACCGCTCCCAGGCCCTCGCCGCGTCGCCGGGACTCCCGGCAGGTCTCCGACGTCCTGGCCGCCTACGCCCAGGGGATCAACAGGAGCACGAACCACCGTGGTCGCTCCGCCACCGACGACGACACCGAACGGACGAAGAAATGACCACATCCACCGGACTGAGCTGGATCCTGAGCGATTTCGCCGGGCGAATCCCGGAAGTCACCCAGGCGATAGCCGTGTCCGTGGACGGACTCGCGCTCGCTTACACGGGTGTGGAGCGTGACGACGCCGAGCGGCTGGCGGCCATCGCCTCCGGCGTGGTCAACCTGCTCTCCGCCGCTGCCCAGTTGACGAACACCGACCCCGTGGAGCACAGCCTCACCGCGATGGAGGGCGGCTACATGTTCTCGATGGCCGTCTCCAGCGGTGCCTCGTTGCTGGTGACCACGACCAGGGACGCGGACATCGGCGAGGTCAGTTACATGATGTCCGAACTGATCAACCAGGTCGGTGACACTCTGTCACCCCAGGTCCGCTGACCTCCGGGCCGACTCCGTACCCGCCCGCTCCCCCGACCGTCCTGCCCCCTCATGCTCGGACCCTTCTGATGAGAGCCTCCATGTTCTTCGACATATCCAGCCCCCGCCCCCGCAGATTCCGGCCCGCCTGCGCGGCAGCCCTCGCCCTCGGCCTGGCCGCCGTCACCGGTTGCAGCAGCGACAGCGGCTCCGGCGACGACACCGTGAAGGTGGGCCTGGTCGCCTCGCTGTCCGGCACCTACGAGCCGGTCGGCACCGAGCTGCGCGCCGGCTTCGAGCTGTACCTGGACACCCACGACAAGAAGCTGGGCGGACGCAAGGTCGAGCTCATTGTGGCGGACGAGGGCGACGGCCCGCCGACCGCCGTCCCCGCGGCCACCAAGCTGGTCAAGAAGGACAAGGTCGACGTGCTGACCGGCTTCGTCAGCGGCGGTTCGGTCAACGCGGTCATGCCGCTGGTCAGCCAGGCCAAGATCCCCTTCCTGGGGTCGAACGCCCGGCCGCCCGTCAAGGACCTCGAGTACGTGTGGACGACGAGCTTCCTGTCCGACGAGCCCGGCAAGGCCATCGCCCCGTACGTCAAGGCGAAGGTCGACGGTCCGGTCTACGCGATCGGCCCCGACTACCAGGGCGGGTACGACGAGCTGCGCGGCTTCACCGACGAGTTCAAGCGGGTCAAGGGAGAGCTGGCCAACCCCGACGGCAAGACCACCTGGACGCCGTTCCCGAAGACCACCAACTTCATGCCGTACTTCGCCGAGATCGCCAAGACGGACGCCAAGGCGGTGTACTGCTTCTACGCCGGTAAGGCCGCCATCGACTTCGCCAAGCAGTACGCGCAGTCCGACATCGCCGATCTGCCGCTGTACACGGCCTTCGTCACCGAGGGCAGCGTGCTCCAGGCCCAGGGCCCCGCGGCCAAGGACATCTACTCCGTCCTGAACTACGCGGCCGACCTCGACAACGAGGCCAACCGCACCTTCGCCGCCGACTGGACCGCGAAGCACGACACGCAGCCCACCACGTACGCGATGGCGTCGTACGACGCGGCCTCCGTGCTGGACAAGGCCATCGCCGACGCGGCGAAGGACGGCGACGTGACGTCGAAGACCATCAACGAGGCCATCGCGGGTCTGGGCCAGATCGACAGCCCGCGCGGCGCCTGGGAGTTCGGCGACAAGGCGCACTCGCCGGTGCAGACCTGGTACCTGCGCCAGGTGCGCCCGGACGGTGCCCAGCTGGCCAACGTCATGGTCCAGGACCTGGCCACGCTCGGCAGCTGACATGGATCTCCTCGACGCCCACCTCGTCCCGGCGGTGGACGGGGTGGCCTACGGGCTGCTCCTGTTCGTGGTCGCCGCCGGTCTGAGCCTCGCCTTCGGCACCGCGGGCGTGCTGAACCTGTCGCACGGCACGCTGTACGCGATCGGCGCCTACACGGGGGCCGAGCTGAGTGACGGGACCTGGGGCGGGCTGGCCCTCGGGCTGGCCGCCGGGACGGTCGCGGCGGGGGTGGCCGGAGCCGGCCTCTCCGCCGCGACGGCGCCGCTCGCCCGGCGTGGGCATCTCGCGCAAGCGCTGCTGACGTTCGGGCTGGCCCTGGTCGGCGGTGATCTGCTCATCCAGTTCTTCGGAGCGGACGAGCTTCCCGTGCGCGTCCCCGAGGCACTCGACTCCTCCGTGTCCCTGCTGGGCCACCGGTATCCCGCGTACCGTCTCTGCTTCATCGTGATGGCCGTGCTGCTCGCGGCCTTCGGCACCTGGGTGCTGACCCGGACCCGGATGGGTGCCGCGGTACGCGCCGCAGCCGACGATCCGCAGATGCTCGCGACCACCGGCCACAACCCCAGGGCGGTGCACACCGGAGTGCTCGCCGCGGCGGGTGCGCTGGCCGGGGCGGCGGGCGTGCTCGGGGCGCCGATCATCGGTCCCGGCGCCGGCACGTCCGAGACGGTGCTGATGCTGTCCCTCGTGGTGGTCGTACTCGGCGGGCTGCGTTCGCTGTGGGCCACGCTCGCGGCGGCGGTCGCCGTGGGCGAGGTCCAGACGCTCGGCGTCTCGCTGGCGCCGGACCTGGCGCCGTACCTCCTCTTCGCCGCGATGGCGGCGGTGCTGGTGCTGCGCTCCCGCTTCTCGGAACCGGCTGCACCGCACGACTCCGGCGGGCCGTCCCCGGACCCGGTGGACCGGCTTCGCCGTCGGCTCACCGCCCGGTTGCGGCCCCGCCCGCAGGGGACCGGGGGTACGCCGGCGTCGGCACCTCCCGCGGACCCGGCGAAGTCCGCGACGCGGCGGGCGGGTTCGTGGACGGCGCCGGGCAGGAGCGCGCTCGACAGGATCGGTCGGCTCCCGGGCGGGGCCGCGTGGCGGCAGGCCGCTCCGTTGCTCGTCCTGCTCGTGGCCCTGAGCGTGCTGCCGGGGGTGCTCGACCCGTACAGCGTCTCGCTGGCCGGGTCAGCGCTCGCCCTCGGGCTCCTCGCGGTCAGTGTCACCGTCCTCACCGGCTACGCCGGACTGCCCACGCTCGGGCAGACCGCGCCGTTCGCGGTGGGCGCGTACGCCACCGCGAACCTCGCGGAGGCCGGGTGGACCGCGGGTCCCGTCCAGCTCGTCCTCTCGGCGCTCGCGGCCGCGGTCTTCTCCGCGGTGGTCGGGCCCGCCGTGATCCGGGCGCGGGGCACCACCGTCCTGATGATCACGCTCGCCGTCGGTGAGCTGACCGGCGCGGTCGTCAACCAGCTCAAGTCCGTCACGGGCGGCGCCGACGGTCTCGTCGGCTTCCCGGCCACCCAGGCGCTGTGGGGCGGGGAGGGGATGACCGAGGAGAGCGAGCTCTACAACTACGCGCTCGTCGTCGCCGCCGTCGCCGTCGCCGTCACCCTGCTCGTCCTGCGCTCCCCGGCCGGGAAGCTGCTGACCGGCACCAGGGGCGCCGAGGCCCGCATGCGCGCCTCCGGACACCCGGTGGGCCGCTACCTGCTGGTGGCACACGTCTGCGCCGGGGCACTGGCCGGCGTGGGCGGCTCCCTGATGGTCACCGTCCAGCAGTACCTGTCCCCCGCCGACGTCGGGTTCGAGATCGCCGCCTTCGCCCTGCTGGCGGCCGTCATCGGCGGCACGACGTCCGTGATCGGCGCCCTGTCGGGGGCCGGACTCATCGTCATCACCCGCGACTGGGTCGCCGGTGCGTGGCCCGGCCACGGTCCGTTGCTGCTCGGCGTGCTGTTCGTCGCCGCCGTGTACCTGCTGCCCCGAGGCCTGGCGGGCCTGCGCGGCGGATCCGGCAGGGGCGGGCCCGCACCCGGGGGACACCGGCCGGACGGGTCCCCGCCCGACGACCAGACCGCCGGCGCGCCCGCGCCGGCCGCCACCGGGAAGGTCTCGCCATGACGCCCGATCCGAACGCCGCCCCGGCACCCCCGGTACTGGAACTGACCGGTGTCACCCGCAGGTACGGCAGCCTCACCGCAGTCGACGACGTCAGCCTGCGGCTCCCCGCGGGCGCCCGGCACGCGGTCATCGGCCCCAACGGTGCGGGCAAGACCACCCTGCTCAACCTCATCGCGGGCACCGACCGGCCGGACCACGGCACGATCGCCCTCGACGGAGAGGACATCACCCGCACGGCCACTGCCAGGCGCAGCCGCCTGGGTGTGGCGCGCAGTTTCCAACAGCCTTCCGTGATAGCGGACCTGACGGTGCTGGACAACGTCGTACTGGCGGGCTGGCCGCATCACCCGGAGCGCCGCGGCGCGTGGCGCCGGCCGTCCCGCTACCGGCGGCACACCGAGTCCGCGGGCCGTCACCTGGAGGCCGTCGGCCTCGCGGACGTCGCCCACCGGCCCGCCTCCACGCTCTCCCACGGGCAGCGGCGCATGCTCGATCTCGCCGCCGCGCTGGCGGGCGAGCCTCGTCTGCTGTTGCTGGACGAGCCGGCGGCCGGGCTGACCGACGGCGACATCGGCCGTCTCCTCGGCATCGTCGGCGCTCTGCCGGAGAGCGTGGCGGTCATCCTGGTCGAGCACCACGTCGAGGTGGTCGCCCAACTCGCCTCGACGGTGACCGTGTTGACGGCGGGGCGGGTTCTCGTCACCGGCCCGACCCAGGAAGCGCTCGCGCACCCCGAGGTGCGCGACGCGTACCGCGACACCGCTGCGACGCCCTCCGCCGCCGTCGCCGAAGCGAAAGGATGACCGACGCCCCGATGCTCGAACTCACCGGCCTGACCGCGGGTTACCACGGCGGCACCGCTCTGCACGGCCTCGACCTGTCGGTACCCGCCGGCACGGTCCACGCCGTCGTCGGCCACAACGGCGCGGGGAAGACCACCCTCGTCCACACCGTGGCCGGGCTGATGCGTCCGAGCGCGGGTACCGTACGCCTGGACGGCCGGGATGTGACGGGGCAGCCCGCGCACCGGATCGCACGCGCCGGGATCGGCCTCGTGCCGCAGGGCCGCCGGGTGTTCGCCGGGCTCACGGTCGCCGAACACCTGCGGCTGTCCTACCGCCCCTCGCGCGGCGAAGGCTCCACGCGCCCGGGTGCATGGACGCCCGCCCGCGTCCTGGAACTGCTCCCGCGGCTGGGTGAGCGCATGGGCAACCGGGGTGCGGACCTGTCCGGCGGCGAACAGCAGATGCTGGCACTGGCCCGCGCGCTGCTCGGCTCGCCGCGTGTCCTGCTGCTCGACGAGCCGACCGAAGGCCTCGCGCCCGTACTCGTGCGGCAGGTCTACGAGCTGGTGACCGAGCTGGCCGGCGAGGGCATCGCCGTGCTGCTGGTGTGCCCCAGCCCCGCCCAGGCCGTCGAGTGCGCCCGCACGCTCACGGTCCTCACGTCGGGACGGATGACGCTGCGCGTGGACGGCGAGGAGGCCCGCGCGGACGGCACCGCGCTGCACGCCGCACTCGAACTCACGCCGACGGCGGTCTGAGAGGCGAGCGGTAGGAGCGGCGGGGCGGCGGGCTCACGAACCACGGGGGCGGTGTCCGGTACCCGGCCGCCGCCCCCTTCGCGGTCCGCCTAGCCGGCCTTGATGCTGTGCCCGCCGAAGCCGCTGCGCCGGTCGGAGCCCTTGTTCTGGTCCTGCCACCACACGTCGAACTCGCTCTGGCCCATGGCCGACCAGTCGGGTGTGTTCTCGACCTGCGCACTGCCCATCCGGCGGGCCAGTGCGACCATGGCCGCCCCGACCGGGCCGCGCCCCTCGTCGTAGGTCGCCAGGACCTCCTTCCAGCTGTCCCCGGCCACCCAGGCGGCTTCGAGGGCGGTCGCGTCCTGGAGCGCCTTCACACTGCCGCCGCCTATGTGCGGCCGGGCGACACTGGCGGCGTCACCGACGAGCAGCATCCGGCCGGAGGTGTAGTGCGGCACCTCGAGGTCGTAGATGGGCTGGATGAAAGTGGTCTCGGCGGGGGTGCGGAGCACCCTTGCCGCCCAGTACGGCGGGAAGTTGTCGGCCACCAGGGCGCGCAGGTGCGCGGTGAGCTCGGAGTTGAGGCGGCCCGGCGGGAGGGAGGTCGGGGTCCGCAGGTCGGGGTGGAGGCCGTCGGTCCGGGGCGGGGCCGTGTAGAGGACCCAGTTGAGCAGGTGGCCGCCCGTGCCGTCCGGGATGCGGTAGATCATGCAGTGGCCGCCGGGGAAGACGATGTTGTGCGCGTCGTGGCCGTCCGAGGGGAGGTCCGCGACGTCCGACGACGTACCGCGCCAGCCGATGTATCCGGCGTACGTCGCGTCCGCGCCGGGGAACATCGCCTCGCGGACCACGGAACGGTATCCGTCCGCCCCGATCACGACGTCGAAGCGCTCCTGGTGCCCGTCCGCGAGCCGCAGCGTGACACCGTCCGCCTCCGGCTCCACGCCGGTGACCACCGCGCCGGACCGGTAGGTGACCTCCTCGGGCACACGGCGGCGCAGCTCGCTCCACAGGGAGCCCCAGCTGTACGCGCGGAAGGGGAACGGCTGCTCGCCGATGGCCCGCCCGTGGTCCGCCTCGCCGTCGCGCGCGCTCCACACCCGCCGGGTCAGCGGTGCCCAGGGCATCTCGGGAGCGACGTACCCGGCGTCCCTCAGCTCGTCGTACCGGTCGCTGTGAAGGGCTATCCCCACTCCCCTGTCGCGGAGTCGGGCGTCGGCCCGCTCGAACACGGTGATCCGTTCGGCTCCGCCGCGCGACGCGGCCAGGGCCGCGGCGCACCCCGCTATGCTGCCGCCGACCACGGCGATACTGCCTCCACGCATGACTGGGACTCCACTCACTCGGAATTACGGTCGCCGGTTCGCGGGGGCTGCTACCGCGACGGAGTCACCCGTCGGAAACCACCCCGGATCAGGAGCCGTTGGCCCGCCGCCTGTGGTCAGGACCTGGGCGGAATCCTATCGAGGAGCGCCCGGAGGGCAGCACACCTGGTGACGCCCCTCACTCCGAACGGCCTCACGACGCGGCGGCGTCGCCGGAGCCGGGCCGCGGAAGGCGGCGCGCCCGGGTGCCGGAGCACGGACCGAGCGGAATAGTCCACAGAGGTCACGTCATCCTCCACACCGCGCGCTCTAGCCTCGCCGTATTGCCGGCCGCGCGGCACCGGTGACACCCGTACACATGCTCTCTCCAGCAACCCCACGGACGGAGAACCACCATGCGCAGGACGAGCGCACGGCACACCCTCACGATCGCCGCGACGACGACCGCTGTCGCGCTGGCACTGACCGGGGCCACCGCCGCCAACGGCTCCCCGGCACCGCAGGACAGCCCCCGGGCCGTCGCTGCCGCGGGACCGGTCGGCTTCGGCGCCGGTACCACCGGCGGCGCGGGCGGCAGCACCGTCACCGTCACGAACGCGTCCCAGCTGACAGACGCGCTGAAGCGCGGCGAAGCCCTGGTGATCCGTGTCAACGGCACCATCCAGCTCAGCAGCATGACCAAGGTGACGGCGAACAAGACCGTGGTCGGGGTCGGCACCGCCGGCCGGATCACGGGCAGCGGGCTGAACGTCAGCAAGGTCAACAACGTGATCATCCAGAACCTCTCCTTCAGCGGGTCCAACGACGACGCCATCAACGTCGAGTACTCCACGAAGGTCTGGATCGACCACAACAGCATCTCCGGTGCCAAGGACGGCGCCATCGACATCAAGCGGGCGTCCACGAACGTCACGGTGTCGTGGAACCGCACGTTCAGCCAGGACAAGAACATGCTCCTGGGCCACGACGACGGCAACGGCTCCGAGGACATCGGCAAGCTCAAGGTCACCTACGACCACAACTGGTTCGACGGCACGAAGCAGCGCAACCCCAGGGTCCGCTTCGGGAACCCGGTGCACGTGCTGAACAACTACTTCAGCAACATCGGCTCCTACGGGGTCGCGTCGACGGAGGACGCGGGTGTCCTCGTCGAGGGCAACTACTTCGAGAACGTCAAGGACACCTTCCACCTGGGCGAGGCCGACTCGGGCCCCGGCAAACTGGTGGCGAAGAACAACCACTTCGTCAACTCCACGGCCGGCCAGACCGGCGGCAGCGTGGCCGCCATCCCCTACAGCTACTCCGTCGAGAGCGCCTCGGCGGTGAAGGGGAGTGTGACCTCCGGCGCGGGCGTCGGCAAGATCTGACCGACGCGGCTTCCCACCCCGGCGCCCGGCCACCACCGGGCCCGGGTCCGGGCCGGGGCAGGACCGGTGAACAGGCTCGTCACCGGTCTTGCCCCGGCCCTTTGCCTCGTCTACGTTTCCCGGACCGGCCACGGACGCGCGGCCGGCGGCGGACGGGCTCTTCCCGGTGAGGGAGGCACCTGCATGGACGGGCTGGACAGGCGAGTGACGGGCGGCGCCCCGGACGGGTCCGACCGGGGAGTACCACCCGCGTCCGAAGAACCGGACCGGCGGCGCCCGACCGGGGCGCGTCCGACGATCGGGCTCGTCACGGCGAACATCCACCTGGGGGTCGGCGCCACCCTCTGGTCCGGTGCTCTCGGTGCGGCGGAACGCAATGACGTGAATCTCGTCTGCTTCCCGGGCGGACCGCTGCGCCACGGCGACGTTCCGCGCAGCGCGCTGTACGAACTGGTCGGTCCGGCACGGTTGGACGGCATCGTGTGCTGGAGTTCCACGCTGGGCCTGCCGGCATCCGGCGAGCGCGCGGAGCGTCTGATGCGGCGGCTTGCCTGCCTGCCGGCGGTGAGTCTCAACCAGCCTCTGAGCGGCCTGGAGGAGACCCTCAGCGTCGACTCCTACGCGGGGATGCGGGAAGCCGTCGGGCATCTGGTGGAACTCCACGGACACAGCCGACTGGCCTGCATCCGGGGCCCGTTGGCCAACCCCGTCTCCCAGGAGCGGTACCGCGCCTTCACCACGGCACTGGGACGGTACCGCGTCGCGCACGACCGCTCCCTCACCTGCGCGGCCGTCGACTTCGCGGCGGGCGCCGGAGCGTCCGCGATGCGCGTCCTGGTCGAGGCCAGGGGCTTCGTGCCGGGCGTCGACTTCGACGCGGTGATCGCCTGTAGCGACGTGCTGGCGGCGGACGCCCTGCGCTTCCTGACCGCGCGCGGTGTACGGGTCCCGGAGGAGGTCGCGGTCATCGGCTTCAACGACTCGCCGGAAGCGCTCCTGTCCGACCCGCCGCTGACCTCGGTCGCGCTGCCGTTCGCGGAGCTGGGCGCCCTCGCGGTGGACAGCCTCGTGGCCCGGCTGTGCGGCTCGCACCCGCCGGCCCGTACGGCGGTGCCGGGGACCCTGGTCGTCCGACGGTCCTGCGGCTGCCACTCGCCCCTGGTGTCCCACGGGCGCACCGCCACCGGTGCGTCCATCACGTCCGGGGTCCGGCCCGCGGCGTCGGAACTCTTCGCACCGCTGCCGCGCGCGGCGACCCGGCTCGCCGCCGCCTTCCGCGCCGACACCGCGCTCGACCCACCGGTACCCGTCGGCCCCGGCCCGGCTCGGGCCCCGGCCGACGCCACGAGGGGCACGGTCGCGTCCGAGGAGGGGCCCCGCGGCGGCCCGGCCGCGCCCGCCTCCTCCGCGCCGCCCCCGGTACCGGACCCGTGCCGTGCCACCGGGAGCCCGGACGAGGCACTCGACGAGGCCGCGGCCGGAGAGTTCCTGCCCCTGCTGGAGAGCCTGCTGAGCTCCCACGTGCACACGCCGCGGGACGTGGCCGCCTGGGACGCGGCGCTCGTGCGGATCCGCCGCCCCGTCCTCGCCTCCCTGCCGCTACCGTGCGGCGAGCTCGGAGAACTGCTGTTCGGGCGGGCCCGGTTGATGGTGGCCGAGAAGGCACACCGGCTGCTCGAGTACGAGCGCTGGGAACAGATAAGCCAGTCCCAGCGATTACGGGAGCTGGGGACGGCGCTGACGACCGTCGTGGACGTGGAAGGCCTCACCGACGTACTGGAACGCCAGACGGTCACCGCGCGGATGCCCGGGTGCCGCCTCGTGCTCTACGACGAGGCGGGCCGACGTACGGACCGTACGGTCCCCGGTCTGGCCCGGGTGCAGCTCGCGCAGGACGAGCGCCTCGCGCGCGGACGTACCGGCGGCACCGACACGGCCTACCCTGCGGCGCTGCTCCTGCCCGACGCCCTCATGCCGGACGCCCGGCGTTTCACCCTCGTCCTGGAACCTCTGCACCTGGGTGACGACCACCTCGGCTTCGCCGTGTTCGACGCCGGGGCCGTGCGGGAGGCCGAGCACGCGGGAGCCCTGTTCCGCGCGCTCGGCGACCAGATCAGCGCGACCCTCAAGGGCATTCGCCTCTTCGACGAGGTACGGCGCGCGCGGGACGCGGCCGAGCAGGCCAGCCGCTTCAAGACCCGACTGCTCGACCATGTCACCCACGAACTGCGCACCCCCGTCGAGTCCCTCCTGCGGCACACCGGGGTACAACCGCGCGAATCGCTCACGCTCGTGCGCCGCGACGCCACGCAACTGCTCTCCCTGATCGACAACCTGCTCGACCTCTCCCGGTCCGAGGCGGACGATCTGGACCTGAACCGCCGCCTCCAGGACCCGGCGCCACTGCTCGCCCGGGCGTTCCTGGCCGCGAGCGCCACCCGGCGCGCGGGTCCGAGCTGGGAGATCACCCTGCCCGACCGGCTGCCCGTCGTCCCGGTCGACGACGCCCGGCTCGGCCGGATCATCGCCAACCTCCTGTCCGCCGCGGCCTCCCACGCGGGCGCCGACGGCCGAGTGACACTCGATGCCGAGGCCGCTCCCGCGTCGGTCCGAACCAGCGTCAGCTCCGTCCGTGCCACCGTCGCCCGAGCCCGTACCTTGCGGGAACCGGCAGTCCCGCCCGTCACCGCCGCCGATGGGGCGGTTCAGAAGGATCCGAGGGCGGACCCCGATGGTTTTGGACCGGCCGGCGCAGACTCGGACACCGCCCGCGACCCCGCTGGAGCGGCGGGACCGTCCTCCGTCGGCCCGCGCGCAGCGGAGATCGGCCTGGCGACGGCTCACCGGCTGGCGATGCTGCACGGGGGCTCCCTCACCACCGACCTGGGCCCCGGCCGGCTGCGGCTCGTCCTGGACCTGCCCCTGCCCACGCCCGGTGGGGGCCCGCCGGCCGCCTCCGGACGGGGGGAGACCGCTGTGGTGGTCACGCCCCGGTGCCCGGTCCCCGAGCTGAACGGCCTCGTCGAACGCCACGGTCTGCGGCTGCGCCGGCTGGCCGCGGGCGCCGACATCGACTCCCTCGTCGAGGAACTGGCCCCGGCAGCCGTCGCCTGGGACGCGTCCGGCGCCGGTCCCGAGGAGTGGCCCGGCGTGCAGCATCTGCACGACCATCCCCGGCTGCGGCACACCCCGTTCCTCCTCTACGGCGCCGAGGGACAGGACCTGTCCCGAACCCTGCGCTCCCTGCGCCCCGGCACACTGCGGGGGCCCGTCATCGCCGCCACCGGGTCGGAGCGGTCACGCAAGGACTGCGTCCGGCTGATGTCGGCCGCGCTCCCCGACCACCCCCTGCGGATCGCGCCGGACGGCACGACCGCCCTGGCCCTCGTCGCGGAGGAACCGCCCGCGCTGGTCATCGTGGAGCGGACCCTGCCCGACATGTACGCGTTCGACGTCATCGATCACATCCACGGCGCGGGACCCGCCCCATGTCCCGTCGTCGTGCTGAGCGACCGCGGCTTCGGTACGGCCGACGCGCGCCGCGCCAAGCCGCATTCCACCCTGCTGCTCGACCACGCCGTCCTCGGCCCGGAGGGGACAACCGCGCTGCTGCGGATGGTGACGGGTCGTTCGCCCTTCCCAGCACGCTCCCGCGCCCCGGTCAACACGGCGCTGGTCTTCCTCTACGAGCACTACCGGCATCGCGTCTCCCGCTGGCAGATCGCCGAGGCCGCCGGGATCAGCGCCGACCATCTGAGCAGGCTCTTCCACCAGCAGTACGGGCTGACCGTGTGGGACTACCTCACCCGGTTGAGGGTCCAGCGGGCGGCTGAGCGGCTGCTGCAGAGCGGGGACAGCATCCACGCGGTCGCCCGGTCGGTCGGGTTCCACGACCGCTCCTACTTCAGCCGGGTGTTCCGCAAGGTCACGGGGGAACCCCCTCATGTCTTCCGCACCCAGCACCCGGCCGAGACCGGAAGTGCGACCGGGAAGGTGCCGCAGTGACGTCGGCGCACACCGCTCGCCCGGTGTCGGCAGACACCGGGCGAGATGTCACGGAGCGTCAGCAGCTGAGGTCGCTGCCGGGATCGACTCCGAGAATTCCGGCGAAGCTCTCGTAGAGATCGACGCGGCTCTGGACCTGACCCGGATTTCCGCCGTTGCATTCCAGGCTGCCGTTGATCGCGCGAATGGTCTCGCCGAATCCGGCGCTGTTCACCATGGCGTCGTGGGGCGTCATTGTGCCGGGACCGGACTGGGTGTTCCAGTACCAGAGTCCGGTTTTCCAGGCGACCGCCGAGTCATTCTGGACGAGGTCGGGATTGTTCAGCAGGTCGATTCCGAGAGCGTCGCCCGCAGCCTTGTAATTGAAGTTCCAGCTGAGCTGCACGGGGCCGCGGCCGTAGTACTTGTCGTTCCCGGCCGGGCAGCCGTAGGGCTGCGTCGCGTCGCAGTAGTGCGGGTAGTTCGCCTCGTTCTGCTCCACGATGTGGACGAGCCCGCCGGTCTCGTGGCTCACGTTGGCGAGGAACGCGGCGGCCTCCTGCTTGCGCACGGTGTCGCTTCCGGTTCCGGTGAAGCCCGGGTAGGCGCTGAGCGCGGCGGTCAGGCCGTCGTAGCTGTAGAAGGAGTTCCGGCTGGGGAACATCGAGTCGAACTGCGTCTGGCTGACGACGAAGTCGTCCGCCACCGCGGGCTCCGCCTGGGCGGTGGGCCCGAGGGCGACGACGGACAGCGTCAGCACGGAGGCGGCTGCGGTCAGCAGCCCGATCAGGCGGGAACGCATGGATCACTCCTTGGTCCGGCCGCCGCCGCACCATGGGCAGCGGCCTGGGTATCAAGCGGGAGGAAGGCGCCGCGAGGCGATACGCCTGGGCCGCACCGGGTGCACCTCGTGCGCCCGGACACGGATCGCGACCGGGAAGCCCCCGGCGCGGCGGCCGGCGCACGGCCGCCGCTAGCACCCAGGGGCTCCCGCCCCGGCCCCGCGGTGGATGTCGCGGAGGCCGGGGCGGCGTCGGTCAGCTCACGTTGACGTCGATGCAGGCGTAGAACGCCTGCGGGGTGTCGGCGACGTTCCAGACCGCGAGCACCTTCTGCTGGCCCTTCAGGCCGCCGAAGTCGACTTGGTGGCTGACGGTGGCACCCGGCTGCGCCCCTCCGTCGTCGAACTCGGCGATCTTCTGTCCACCCGCGAAGTACTGCCATGTGCTGGTTGAGTGACGTGCCGTCAGCTGCCACTGGAAGGTGGTGGAGGAGGAGACCGGGGTCACCGCCCAGCCCTTGGAGTCGTCGTCGAGATCGGCGAAGCGGGTGTTGCCGCCGCTGCACGAGGTGAGCCCCTTCGGTCCCTCCACCGACTGCGGCTCGTAGGTGATGTCACCGCAGCTCACGGTTCCGGCCGCACACTGGGCCTGCCGGCTCGGCGGGTTGGAGATATAGCCGTGGGCGCTGGCCGTTCCGACCGGGAGACTGAACGCGATTGCGGGGGCGAGGACGGCTCCGACGACTGCGGTGCGCTTCTTGATGCCGCGCATGGGAACTCCTTCACTTCTGCCGGTTACGCACGCCCGGATTCGTGGGGGAATCCAGGGCGCGCCTTCCGGTACCTGGTGTGGGGACCTGGAAGTGCAAGGCCGATGGGAATTCCCCGCCTTCGCGCAGGGCCAACTGGCTCCCGTCAGGGAGGAATTCACCACTTGGCCTAGACCATACAGGCCGTCACGTTCACGTCAAGGGGAATGCGGAATGCGCCCCTCCCCCGCTCGCGGCAGACGGCCGTCCCCACGCCCGCGGACGTGCGCGCCCGGCCCGGTGCGCCGGAAGCCGTGCTCGCCCGCGTCCCTGCCGGTCACCTCGTGGCGCGCACCCCCCGCGGAGCGGGCAGGAAGCCCGTTCCGTGGAAGTACGTCAGATAGCGGGTCAGCACCTCGTCGGTCAGGGGCGGCAGGTGGACGCCGAGGACCGCCGCGGCCTTCGCGGTGCGGCTGGAGTCGAAGCTCCGGTGGCCCGCCGCCTCGTGCCGCGGCTGTGCGTCGTCGCCGAGGAACAGTTGGGCGGCGTTGTCCGGCTGCGCCGCGACGCGTTCCCGCCACCGCGGCGCGGGAACGGTGCGCAGTTCGTGGCCCAGGCGGGCGGCCGCGCCGAAGACCTGGTCGAGTCCCGGTGCGTCCGGGTTGGTGAGGTGGAAGGTCTCGGTTCCGGTCGGACCGGCCGCGGCGAGGGCCACCACTGCCGCGCTGACGTGGTCCACGGGTACCCAGTCGGTCGTCCCCTGCGGCAGGTCGGGCACCACGCCGGCCTGGAGGCACCCCTTGATGAGCTGCCACAGCAGGTCGCGGTCCTGGCAGGCTCCGGTGGCGGTGTCGCCGCTGATGCGGCCCGGGCGGTAGACGGTCACCGGCAGGCCGCGTTCGCGGGCCAGGCCGACGAGCCCCTCGGCGACCCACTTGCTCCGCGCGTACCCGTCGGGCAGGTCGGACGGCGGACCCGTCGGGGTGGCTTCCGTGATGGTGACGGGGTCGGGTCCCGGCGCCGGGGCGTGGACGCTCGTGGTCGAGACGTAGTGCATCCCGGGTGAGGCGGAGTCGGCGAGCAGCCGCAGGAGTTCCTCGGTGCCGGCCACGTTGGGGGCGCGCAGATCGCCGTACGTCGCTGCGAAGTTGACGCGCGCGCCGTTGTGGACCACGGGGCCGAGGCGGCGGATCAGGGCCGTCCTGGACTCGGGTGACAGACCGAGCCCGGGGGCGGCGAGGTCGCCGGGCACGGGATGGATCAGGTCGGCGTACCGGGGGCGCCACAGGCCGTAGTGCTCCAGGTTGGCCCGCAGCCGGTGCGCGGCGCGCCGCTCGTCCTCGGCGCGTACGAGGCAGTCGACGGGGCCGCCGGTGGTCTCGATCAGGTCGCGCAGGAGGAAGGCGCCCAGGAAGCCGGAGGCGCCGGTCAGCAGGGGTCGGGAGGAAGGGCGGGAGGGCCTGGGGGCGGGCACCGGGACGGTGGCGGCCCGGCGCGTGATGTCCGGGGCGAGGCGGACCTCGGCGGCCAGGTCCGGTGCGACGGCGTTCTCCTGCCCGCCGCCCGTCCCGCCTTCCAGCAGACGGGCCACGCCCTCGACGGTCGGTGCCGCGAACAGGGCGCGCAGGGTGGGGCGCCGGCCGCAGCGTTCGGCGATCCGCTGGGCGAGGGTCACGGCGAGCAGCGAGTGGCCGCCGAGTTCGAAGAAGTCGTCCGTGACCCCGACCTCGGGTACGCCGAGCGTCTCCGCGAAGGCCTCGCAGAGGGCGCGTTCGCGAGCGGTGGCCGGTGCGCGGCGGGGTGCCGCCACGGACCGGACGGGTGCGGGCAGCGCCCGCCGGTCGGTCTTGCCGTTGGGGGTGAGGGGCAGGGCTTCGAGCCGTACGTGGGCCGCGGGGACCATGTGGTCGGGCAGGGTGGCGGCGAGGTGCGCGCGCACCTCGGCGTCGTCCGGGCCGGCCGCACCGTCCGCGGGCACGGTGTACGCGACCAGACGCCGGTCGCCGGGCCGGTCCTCGCGGACGACCGCGCAGGCCGCGGCGACTCCGGGCAGGGCGGTGAGCGCGGCCTCGATCTCACCGAGTTCGATGCGGAAGCCGCGGAGTTTGACCTGGTCGTCGACGCGGGTGACGTAGACGAGCTCCCCGTCGGCCGTCCAGCGCACCAGGTCCCCGGTGCGGTACATGCGGCCGCCTCCCGTGCGGTCGAACGGGTCGGCCACGAAGCGGGACGCGGTCAGCGCCGCCCGGCCGTGGTACCCCCGGGCCAGTCCCCCTCCGGAGACGTACAGCTCTCCGACGACGCCGGGTGGTACGGGTGCCAGCCTGTCGTCCAGGACGTGGACCCGGGTGCCGTCGACGGGGACGCCGATGGGCACGGTGCGGTCGGGGGCGGACGGCCCGTCCGCGTGCTGGAAGGCACTCATGGTCGCGCAGACGGTGGTCTCGGTCGGGCCGTAGGCGTTGACGAGGAACCGGTCCCGCGCCCAGGCGTGCACCAGGGCCGGCGAGCACGCCTCACCGGCGAGGACCATCGTCGTCCCCTCGGGCAGCGAGTCGGGCGGCATCACCGCGAGGGCGGCCGGCGGCAGGGTGAGGTGGGTGATCCCCCGCTCCCGGACCAGGGCGGCGAGGGTGGGGCCGGGCAGCAGGGCGTCGCGTTCGTCGATCTCCAGGCAGGCCCCGGAGAGCAGCCCCATGCAGAGTTCCCAGAACGCCGCGTCGAAGCTGATCGACGCCATGTGCAGAACGCGGCTGCCCGGTGTGACGCGGAGCCGCTCGATCTGGGTCCTGGCCATGGCGCCGGCACCGCGGTGGGTGACCACGACGCCCTTGGGCAGGCCGGTGGATCCGGACGTGTAGATGACGTACGCGGGGTGTGCCGGGAGCAGCGCCGGGGCGGGACCCGTCCCGGGTGCGGACGGGCCGGTCCGGAGGTCGTCGGCGTACAGGCAGGGCACCGGTGGTTCCGGGAGGCGGCTGCGGACGGCCGGTGTGGTGAGGAGCAGGCGCGGCCGGGAGTCGTCGAGCATGTGGGACAGCCGCCGGGCCGGGTAGTCCGGGTCGAGCGGCACGTACGCCGCCCCGGCCCTGAGTACGCCGAGGAGGGCCACGACGAGGTCGTGGGTGCGGGGCAGGGCGACGGCGACCCGGTCCTCGGGGCCGATGCCCCGCGCCGTGAGGTGGCGGGCGAGGGTGTCCACGCGCGCGCCCAGTTCGCGGTAGGTGAGGGTGGTGCCGGCGTCGCGGACCGCCGGGGCGTCCGGGGTGCGCCGGACCCACTGCTCGAAGAGCGCGGGGACGGTGGACGCCGGGAGGTCCTCGACCGGTCCGGCCCCCCAGGCGGCGAGGCGGACGCGCTCGGCGTCGGGCAGCACCTCGTACGTGCTCAGCCGGCGGTCGGGGTCGGCGGTGACGGAGGTGAGCAGCAGGACGAGCCGCGCGGCGAGCTCGCGGACGGTGGCCTCGTCGAAGAGCTCCGTCGCGTAGTCGACGGCGGCCCGCATGCCGCTGGGCGCCCCGGTCGCGTCGTGGGTCTCGGTGAAGGTGAACGACAGGTCGAACTTGCTGACTCCGGGGTCGACCGGTACGCCGTCGGCGGTGAGGCCGGGCAGCTCCAGGGCGGCGGCGGGGGTGTGGTTCTGGAGGATGAGCATGGTCTGGAAGAGCGGGTGGTGGTTCTGCGAGCGTGCGGGGTTGAGCAGTTCCACCAGGCGCTCGAAGGGGACGTCCTGGTGCGCGTACGCGGAGAGGTCGAACTCCTTCACCCGTTCGAGGAGTTCGAGGAAGGTGGGGTCGCCTGTGAGGTCCGTGCGCAGCACGAGTGTGTTGACGAAGAAGCCCACGAGGTCCGACGCGGCCTCGTCCGTGCGTCCGGCTACGGCCGTGCCCAGCGGGATGTCGTCGCCCGCGCCGTGCCGGGAGAGGACCGTCGACAGGGCGGCCTGGAGCACCATGAAGACACTGCATCCGCAGGTGCGGGCGAGATCCGTGATGCCGCGTGCGGTGGCGGGGTCGAGGGCGAATCCGTGGGTGGCGCCGGAGTGCCGGGGCACGGCGGGGCGCGGCCGGTCCCAGGGCAGCGCGACCATCTGCGGAAGACCGTCCAACGCACCCTTCCAGTAGGTGAGCTGACGGGCCACCAGACTCTCGGGGTCGTTCTCGTCGCCGAGCAGTCCGCGCTGCCAGAGGGTGTAGTCGGCGTAGTCGACGGGGAGTTCGGTCCAGGACGGCGCCTGGGCTCGGACGCGGGCCCGGTAGGCGGCGCCGAGGTCCCGGGTGAGGGAGGCCAGCGACGAACCGTCTGCGGCGATGTGGTGGATCACCAGGACCAGGACATGGGCGTCGTCGGCCAGGCGCAGCAGGGTCGCGCGGATCGGGAGACGGTGCTCGATGTCGATCGCCAGCGCGGCGACGGAGCTGATCCGGCCGGCGAGCCGGTCCTCGTCGACGGGTTCGACGGTGAAGGGGAGGCGGACGTCGTCCGGGGCGGTGATGTGCTGGCGCGGCCGGCTGTCGTGCTCGGGGAAGACGGTGCGCAGGGCGGCGTGCCGGGTGATGACGTCGCCGAGGGCCTGACGCAGGGCTTCGGTGGCGAGGGGGCCGTCGATGCGCAGGGCGAAGGGGATGTTGTAGGTGGCGGAGGGGCCTTCGAGTCGGTGGAGGAACCAGAGGCGCTGCTGGGCGTGGGACAGCGGCAGCACGGCGGGGCGTTCCTGTGGGACGAGGGCCGGGCGGGCGGGGCGGCCCGCGTCCCGCAGGGCGACGGCGAGCCTGGCGACGGTGGGGTTCTCGAAGAGCGTGCGGATCTCGGTCTCGGTGCCCAGGGCGGTACGGACGCGGCCCACGAGGCGGGTGGCCAGCAGGGAGTGGCCGCCCAGGGCGAAGAAGTCGCCGTCGGCACCGACTCGCTCCACTCCCAGCACGTCGGCGAACAGCCCGGCGAGGATCTCCTCGTGGGCGGTGCGCGGCGCCCGGCCCACGGCGCCGGGCGCCGTGGCGGGCGCGGGCAGGGCCGACCGGTCGAGCTTGCCGTTACCGGTCAGCGGCAGCGCGTCGATGGTCAGGACGACGGCAGGCACCATGTAGGCGGGCAGCCGCCGGCCGACATGGGCGGCGACCAGGTCCGGGTCCGGGGTGCACCCGGGAGCCGGGACGACGTACGCGGTCAGGGTGCGGTCGCCGGGCAGGTCCTCGCGGACCAGGACGCAGGCGGCGCGCACGGAGGGGGCGGTGCGCAGGGCCGCCTCGATCTCGGCCGGTTCGATGCGGTGGCCTCGGAGTTTGATCTGCTGATCGGCTCGCGCCACGTAGTGCAGGGTGCCGTCGGTGTCCCGGCGCACGAGGTCGCCGGTGCGGTACATCCGCGCCCCCGTGCCGGCGAAGGGGTCGGCGACGAAGCGGGTGGCGGTGAGGCCGGGGCGCCCCAGGTAGCCGCGCGCGACACCGGGGCCGGCGAGGTACAGCTCGCCCTCGGCACCGGGCGGCACCGGGCGCATCGCCGCGTCGAGGACGTAGGCACGCATCCCGTCGAGCGGGCGGCCGATCGCCGGTACGGTGCCGGGGGCGTCGCCGGGGCGTACGCGCTGGAGCGTGGCGAACGTGGTCGTCTCGGTGGGCCCGTAGGCGTTGAGGAACGCGGTGCCGGGATGCGCGGACGCCAGGCGCTGGAGGATACCGGGTGCCGCGGCCTCGCCTCCGGAGGCGGCCAGCCGCAGCAGCCCGAGGGCGCCGGGGTCGGTGTCGGCGACGACGTTGAACAGGGCAGTCGTCAGGAACGCCGCCGTCACGCCGTGCCGCGCGACGAGGTCCCGGAGTACGCCGGGCTGGAGGGTCCCCTCGGGTGCCACGACGACACGTCCGCCGTTGAGCAGGGGCGCCCAGATCTCGAACGTCGAGGCGTCGAAGACGTACGCGGAGTGCATCAGGACGGCCTCGGCCGCACCGTCCGCCCAGGTCCGGTCGGCCGCGAGGGCGGTGATGTCGGCGTGGGTGACGCCGACCCCCTTCGGCAGGCCGGTGGACCCGGAGGTGAACATCACGTACGCCAGCCCGGCGCCGCCCGTCACGGCGGGCAGGTCTCCGGGGGTGCCGGGGCCGCCGTGGCGTACCCGGCCGGTGGTGTCGACGGTCAGCACGGTCGTGCCCGGGCCGAGCCGGTCCACCCAGGGGTGGGTCCGGGTGGCCTCGTCGACGACCAGGGTGCGCAGCCCGGCCACCTCGGCGACGCGGTCCAGCCGTTCGGCGGGCCAGCTCGCGTCGAGCGGCACGTAGGCGGCGCCGGCCCGCAGGGCCGCCAGCGAGGCGGTCACGACGGCGGCGGAGCGGCCGAGGAGGATGCCGACGCCGTCCTCGGCGCCGGTTCCGGACCCGGCCAGGGCCCCGGCCAACCGGGTTGCCGCGTCGTCCAGTTCCCGGTAGGTCAGCCGCACCCCGGCCCCGGACACGGCCACCGCGTCAGGGTGGAGTGCGGCGCGGCGGGCGACAGCGGCGCCGATGCCCTCGTCCGGGGTGTCGCACCGGAGCACCGCGCCGTCGCCCCGGGAGAGCAGCGCGGCGCGCTCACCGTCCAGGAGGAGGGGCAGCGCGTCGGCGCGGCGGTCGAGCCCTTCCGCCATGACGGTCAGCAGAGCGCGCATTCGCGCGACCGTGCGGCCCACCTCGGCGCGGTCGAGTACGGCGGCCCGGTAGCCGAAGGTGATCCTCAGGGCGTCGCCGGGAGCGATGGTGAGGGTGAGCGGGTAGTGGGCCGCGTCCGTGCCGCTGAACCCGGTGACGCGGAGGCCCGGCAGCCCCTGCTGCGCGGTGCGCAGGGCTTCGGCGTCCATCGGGTAGTTCTCGAACACGGCCAGCGTGTCGAAGAGTTCGTCCAGGCCGGTGACACCGCGTATCTCGGTCAGACCCACGTACTGGTGGCCGAGGAGCCGGCCCTGCTCGTCCTGGAGCCGGGTGAGCAGCGCGGCCAGCGTCTCGCCGGGCGCCGGGCGGAGCCGGACCGGCACGGTGTTGATGAACAGGCCGACCATCGACTCGATGCCGGGGATCTCCGGCGGGCGCCCGGAGACCGTGGTGCCGAACACGACGTCCGGGCGTCCCGTGAGGTGCGCGAGCAGCAGCCCCCAGGCTCCCTGGACCAGAGTGTTGAGGGTGAGCCGGTGGGCCCGGGCCGTCTCGCGCAGCCGGCCGGTCGTGGCCGCGTCCAGGTCCAGGACGAGGGTCTCGGGCAGATCGCCGCCCGGAGCGCCGGCGCCGCCGCGCCCGGCGAGCAGCGTGGGCGCGTCGATGCCGGCGAGGGCGGTGCGCCAGGTGTCCAGGGCGACGGTGCGGTCCTGCTGGGCCAGCCAGCCGAGGTAGGTGCGGTAGGGGACGACGCGCGGCAGGGTGCTGTCGTCGCCGGCGTGTGCGTACAGCTCGAAGAGTTCGCGCACGAGCAGGGGCATCGACCACCCGTCGAGCAGGATGTGATGACTCGTCATGACGAGTCGGTGGCGTTCCGGTGCGGTACGGACCAGGGTGAACCGCATCAGCGGCGGGGTGGCCAGGTCGAAGCGGCGGGTGCGGTCGGCGGCGAGGAAGGCGTCGAGGCGTTCCCGGGGCGAGCCCGTGCCGTCCGCCGCGGTGAGGTCCAGTTCCTCCAGCGGCACCGGCACCTCGGCGGCGACGGCCTGCACTGGTTCGTCCAGGTCCTCGTGGAGGAAGCCCACCCGCAGGTTGGCGTGCCGCCGCAGCAGGCCGCCGACGGCGGCGTGCAGCGCGGGGACGCCGACGGGGCCCTCCAGCTCGAAGACGAACTGCGCGGTGTAGACGTCCACGGCGCGGGAGTCGTACAGCGCGTGGAAGAGCATGCCTGCCTGCAACGGCGTCAGCGGCAGTACGTCCTCCAGTCGGAAGCCGGTCACTTTCGTCCACCCCACTTGTTCTGCAGTCGGTCGATCTGGGCCTGGTCGAGCGAGACCAGAGGGAGGTCGGACGGCGTCCAGCCACCCGACTCGGGTCGTACGGCGTGTTCGGCGATGGCCCGCAGGGCGCGTGAGAAGGCTTCCGAGAGGGCCTCCACGTCCTCCTCCTTGAGGAGGTCGCTGGGCCAGGTCCACCTGATCACCAGGCACGGGCCGTCCGGCAGGTCCTCGGTGTGCGCGTTGAGGTCGAGGACGTGGTGGACGGGCATGTCCGGGTCCTGGCTCCGCGGCCCGCCGCCGTCGAGCAGCACCTCCCAGTCGGTGCCGTCGCCGGACTCGGACGCCCCCTGCGCGGCGGTGTACCGGCCGAGGTAGTTGAAGCCGATCTGGGGTTCGGGCCGGGTGGCCAGCCGGGGGCCGGTGGCCGGGTTGAGGTGGCGCAGCATTCCGTAGCCGACACCGTGGTCGGGGACGGCCCGCAACTGTTCCTTGACGCGTTTGAGGGCGCGTTCGACCAGCGCGGCGTCGAAGCGTCCGGGGTCGTGGGCGTCGACGGGTCCGGGGTCGAGCCGGACGGGATAGAGGCTGGTGAACCAGCCGACGGTCCGGGACAGGTCGATGTGATCGGCGATCTGCTCGCGGCCGTGCCCCTCCAGGTCGAGGAGGACCGCGGTGCCGCCCGGCCGGGCACCGCCGAGGGCCGCGGCCCGTTCCGCGCGCCAGGAGCAGACGGCGAGGGCGAGGCCGGTGAGCAGGACGTCGTCCACCCCGGCGTGGAAGGCGGCGGGTACAGAGGTGAGCAGCGGCCGCGTCGAGACGGCGGGGAGGCGGGTGACCAGGGTTCGCGTCCGGTCCGCGGTGTCCCGGTCGGGGTCGAGCGGCCGGTATCCGAGCTGCGGGTCCGGGGTACTCGACGCGGCTTCCCACAGCGGGAGTTCGGCTGCGCGCTCCGCGCCGCGCGCCTGCGAGGCGAGGAGGAGCGCCCAGTCCCGGTAGGAGGTGGTGGCCGCGGGGAGCCCCACCGGTACGGCGGTGCGGTCTCCCCCGGTCGCGGGGCCCGCCGGTGCGGCCGGGCGGTCCGTGTCGGCCGCGGGGAGCCCAGCCGGTCCGGCGGTGCGGTCGGCGGGGGCCGTGACCGCCTGCCACGCGGTGGCCACGTCGGCGGCGAGGATGCGCCAGGAGACGGCGTCGACCGCGAGGTGGTGCACGACGAGCAGCAGCCGCCCCCGCGTGTGCGGCCCGGCGTCGCACCAGACGGCCTCGACGACCTCCCCGTGCGCGGGCCGCAGTCGTCTGCGGGCCCGCTCACCGGCCTCGGTGACGGCGGCGCGGGCGGCGTCGGCGTCGAGCCCCTCGATGTCGACCCGGGTGAGGCGGCGGCGGGCCCGCACCGAGCCGGGCGGCAGGGCTTCGAGTACGGGTTCCCCGGCCGCCGGGCGGGTGGCCCGCAGACGGAGCATGTCGTGGTGGTCGATGAGGAGTTGCAGGGTGGCCACCAGGGATTCCTCGTCGGCGCCCACCGGTGTGCGGAGCACTCCGGACTGGTTGTAGCCGTCCGTGGTGCCGGGCCGCTCCAGGAACCAGGCGGCGATGGGGGTCGGCGGCATCTGCCCGATGCCCTGCCCGGCCGGCGCGGCGGCCTCCTGACCGAGTACGGCGGCGACGGCCGCGACGGCCTCGGGAGTGCGGTGGACGAAGATGTCGCGCGGGGTGACACCGAGCCCCGCCTCACGGACGCGGCTGACGAGCTGGATGGAGAGGATGCTGTCGCCGCCGAGCGCGAAGAAGTCGTCGTCGGTGCGGACGTCCGGGGTGCGCAGGACGGAGGCGAACACGTCGCACAGGACGCGTTCCTCCCTGGTGCGCGGCTGTCCGCCGGGTCCGCCCGCGACCGCCCGCGCCGGGACGGGCAGCGCACGCCGGTCGGTCTTGCCGTTGGGCAGCAGGGGCAGCCCGTCGAGCGTGACGAACACGGCGGGCACCATGTACGGGGGCAGCACCGAGGCGAGCCGGGCGCGCGTTGCGGCATCGGTGAGGGCCGCTGCCCCACCGCGCCCGTCGGGCACGGTGTAGGCGACGAGGCGCCGTTCGCCCGGCTGGTCCTCACGGACGAGGGCACAGGCGGCGGCGACACCTTCGAGCGCGCCGAGAGCGGCCTCGATCTCGCCCAGTTCGATGCGGAAGCCGTTCAGCTTGACCTGGTCGTCGGCACGGGAGACGTAGCCGATCAGGCCTTCGCCGTCCCGTCTGACGAGGTCACCGGTGCGGTACATCCGGCTCCCGTCCGGACCGTACGGATCGGCGACGAACCGTCCCGCGGTCAGGCCCGGACGGTGCAGGTAGCCGCGCGCGAGACCGTCACCCGCCAGGTAGAGCTCGCCGGTCACCCCGGGCGGCACCGGCCGGAGACCCGCGTCCAGGACGTAGGCGCGGGTGTTGTCGACGGGGCGGCCGAGCGGCACGCCCCCCTCCCCCGCGGTGGCGCCGCCCGGGTGGTGGCGGTGGGCGACGGCGTCGATGGTCGTCTCGGTGGGGCCGTAGAGGTTGTGCACCTCGGCCCGCCAGGCCCGCTCGACGCGCCACGCCAGGGACCCGGAAAGCGGTTCGCCGCCGCACAGCACGGCCCGCAGTGTGGTGGGAGCCTCGTCGGGACCGGTCTCGGTGAGGATGAGCGAGAGGTGTGAGGGCACGAACTGGGCGATGGTCACACCCGCGTCGCGCATCCGGGCCAGCAGCCCGGCGGGGTCGTGGTTGGCGGCTGGTGGCACGGGGCAGGTGGAGCCGCCGTGCGTGAGCGGCAGCCAGGTCTCCCACACCGAGGCGTCGAAGCTCGGCGAGGTGCGGGCGAGCACCCGGTCCTCGCCGGTGAGTTCGAGGTGGCCCGCCATCCAGGCCATGTGGTTGGTGAGCGAGGCGTGGGTGACGACGACGCCCTTGGGACGGCCTGTGGTGCCCGAGGTGTAGATGACGTACGCCGCGTCGCGCGGGTCCGGTGCGACGGCCGGCGGGGCCGCGCTCCCGGTGGACCATGCGGCGCGGTCGTCGAGGGCGAGGCAGGGTACGGAGTCCCGGTACCGCTCGACGCGTCTCGTGCCGTGGGTGAGCAGCAGCGCCGGGCGCGCGTCGTCGAGCATGTGGGCGATGCGCGCCTGCGGGTACTCCAGGTCGACCGGCAGGTAGGCGGCCCCCGCCTTGACCACGGCGAGCATCGCGACCACCTGGTCGGCGGTGCCTTCGAGCGCGAGGGCGACGAGGTCGCCTCGGCCGATGCCCCGGCCGTGCAGGTGGTGCGCCAAGTCGTCCGAGAGCAAGTCCAGTTCGCCGAACGTGAGGTGGTGGGTACCGGCCCGGACGGCGATCGCCCCGGGGGTCGTCGCGCACTGCGCGCGGAACGCCTCGGGCGCCGTGTGCGCCGCCACCGGCCGGACGCGGCCGTGCGCGACCCTCTCCAGGCTCCGCAGCTCGGCCGTGTCCAGGACCTCGGCGGTGTGGACGCGCAGCCCCGGATCGGCGGCGAGCCGGGCGAGCAGGCGGGTCAGCCGGGCGGCCAGCGCGTGCGCGGTGGCGGGGACGAAGAGTTCGGTGGAGAACTCCAGGACGCCGTCGAGTCCGGCAGGCCGGCCCGCCCCGTCGTGGGTCTCGGTGAAGGTGAAGGTCAGGTCGAACTTGCTGATGCCGGTGTGCACCGGCTGTTCCGTCACCGTGAGCCCGGGCAGGCCGACCGTGGCCTCCGCGTGGTTCTGGAGGACGAGCATGGTCTGGAAGAGGGGGTGGTGGTTCTGCGCCCGTGCCGGACTGAGGGAGTCCACCAGCCGCTCGAACGGCACGTCCTGATGGGCGTAGGCAGCGAGGTCGAACTCCCTTACACGCTCCACCACTTCACCGAAGGTCGGGTTCCCCGTCAGGTCGGTCCGCAGGACGAGCGTGTTGACGAAGAAGCCCACCAGGTCGTCGAGTGCCTCGTCGGTGCGCCCCGCGACGGCGGTGCCGATCGGGATGTCCTCGCCGGCCCCGTGCCGGGACAGGAGCACCGACAGGCCCGCCTGGAGCACCATGAAGAGGCTGCACCCACGGGCGCGGGCGAGGTCCGCGAGCGCCCGGTGGGTGTCCGCGTCGACGGGGAAGGCGAACGCGTCGCCGCGGTGCGCCGTGACGGCGGGGCGCGGGTGGTCGCAGGGCAGGTCGAGGAGGTCGGGGGCGCCCGCGAGCGCGGCGCGCCAGAAGTCCAGCTGGCGGGCCGCCTGTCCGGCCGGATCGTCCTCGTCGCCGAGCAGCGCGCGCTGCCAGAGCGTGTAGTCGGCGTACTGGACCGCGAGCTCCGTCCAGGAGGGCTCCTCGCCCTCGGTGCGCGCCCGGTACGCCTCGCCCAGGTCGCGTGCCAGCGGGGCCAGTGACCAGCCGTCGCCCGCGATGTGGTGGACGACCAGGACCAGCACGTGGGACACGGCGCCGAGCCGCACCAGCCGGGCCCGTACGGGGATGTCCACGCTCACGTCGAAGGTGTGCGCCACCTCCGAGGCCAGCACCTCGTCCAACCGGTCGGGGCCGGTGTCACGGGGCGTCAGGTCGATGTCGGCGCCGGCGGCGTCGACGACGAGCTGGCGCGCCACGCCGCCGGTGTCGGGGAAGACCGTGCGCAGGCTCTCGTGGCGTTCGACGACATCCGCGAGGGCGCTCTCCAGGGCGTCCGCGTCCAGGGGTCCGTCCAGGCGGAGCACGAGCGGCACGTTGTACGTGGCGCTGGGCCCCTCGAACCGGTTGAGGAACCACAGGCGCTGCTGCGCGTACGACAGCGGCAGCGGATCGGGGCGGTCCGGGGCGCGCTCCAGAGGCTTCCTCGCCGTGTCCGCGCCGTCCAGGGCGGCGGCGAGCGCCATCGGCGTGGGGTGTTCGAAGAGGGCCTTGACCTGGACCTCGACGCCGAGTGCGGTGCGGATGCGCGCGGCGAGGCGGGTGGCGAGCAGGGAGTGGCCGCCCAGGACGAAGAAGTCGTCGTCGACTCCCGCCCCGGCCAGACCGAGTACGTCGGCGAAGAGCCCGCACAGGATCTCCTCCCGGCCGGTCCTGGCCGCACGCCCACGGGCCGGAGCGTGCTGCTCGGGCGCGGGCAGTGCGCGCCGGTCCACCTTGCCGTTGACGGTGAGCGGCAGCGCGTCGAGCAGGACGATGTCGGACGGCACCATGTACGCGGGAAGGGACCGGCCGACAGCCCTCGCGAGGTCGCCGGGTTCGGGACGCTCTCCGTCGGCGGGCACCACGTAGGCGGCCAGCCGGCGGTCGCCCGGAGTGTCCTCGCGGACGACGGCGAAGGAGTCGGCGACACCCTCGCAGCAGGCGAGCACGCCTTCGATCTCGCCGAGCTCGATCCGGTATCCACGCAGTTTGACCTGGCTGTCGGCGCGGTCGACGTACGCGATCCGGCCGTCGTGGGTCCACCGGACGAGGTCGCCGGTGCGGTACATGCGCCCGCCCGCCGGGTCGAACGGATCGGCCACGAAGCGGGTCGCGGTCAGGCCCGGGAGCCCGGTGTATCCGCGTGCCACGCCCCTCCCGGCCAGGTAGAGCTCACCCACGACACCTGCCGGCACCGGGCCGAGGGACCCGTCGAGGACGTAGGCGGTCATGCCGTCCAGGGCGCGCCCGATGGGCGGCGGGCCCGGGGGCAGGTCGGCCGGCACGTCGTAGCGGGTGGCGAAGGTCGTGGTCTCGGTGGGCCCGTACACGTGGAGGACGCGCACGCCCGGCGCGGTTGCGGCGACCCGCTGCATCGCGTCCGGGGAGGCCAGCTCGCCACCCGCGCAGACGAGCCGCAGGCCGGCGAAGGCGCCCGGGTCGGTCTCGGCCATCACGTTGAACAGCGCCGTCGTCAGGAACACGGCGGTCACGCCGTGCTCGTGGACGGCGTCGCCCAGGACGCGGGCCTCCAGGACGCCCTCCGGTGCGACCACGATCCGGCCGCCGTTCAGGAGCGGGGCCCAGATCTCGAAGGTGGAGGCGTCGAAGACGTACGCCGAGTGCATCAGGACCGCGTCGGCGCGGCCCTCCCGCCAGGCGGAGTCGGCCGCGAGCGCGGCCACGTCGGCGTGCGTGACGGCGACGCCCTTGGGCAGTCCGGTCGAGCCGGAGGTGAACATCACGTAGGCCAGCGAGCCGGGGCCCGGCACGGTGGCCGGGCGGCCCGGCTGTCCCGGAGCACCGCGCACGACCCTGCCGGCCCGGTCCACGACCACCACGGGGACGCGGCGGGCCGCCGCGGTCACCCAGGGGGAGGCGAAGGCGGCCTCGTCGACGACGAGGACCCGTACGGCCGCCACCCCGGCGACCTGTTCGAGCCGTTCCTCGGGCCATCGCGCGTCCAGCGGGACGTAGGCCCCGGCCGCGCGGACCACGCCGAGGGACACCGACACCACGGCCGGTGACCGGCCGATCAGCACGCCCACCCCGGACTCGGGGCCGACACCCAGGCCCGCGAGGACGTGGGCGAGACCGGCGGAGACCAGGTCGAGTCCCGCGTAGGTGAGAGTGACGTCGTCGCCGGTCACCGCCACGGCGTCGGGGGTGCGAAGCACCTGGGCCGCGAAGAGGGCGGGCAGGGTGGCGTCCGCGGTGTCCGCCGGCAGGACGCGCCCGGAGCCCCAGCGCGTGACCCGGGCGTGCTCGTCCGGCGTCATCAGGTCGTAGCCGGCGAGGGGCAGACCTGGGTCGTCGGCGACCTGTTCCAGCAGCCGCACCAGACGGGTGGCGAGGGTCTCGACGGTGCTCCGGTCGAAGAGGGCGGTGGCGTACTCGATACCGGCGGTGAGGCAGCCTTCGCCGGGCCCGTGGACCTCTGGCCCGGCGTGCTCTTCGCCGTTTTCCACCGTGCGCTCCTCGGTGCGCTCCTCGGTGAAGGCGAAGGTGAGGTCGAACTTGCTCAGGCCGTTGTGGACCAGGCGGTCCTCGACGGTGAGGCCCGGCAGGTCGGGGCGAGCCGTCTCCTGGTTCTGGAGGACCAGCATGGTCTGGAAGAGCGGGTGGTGGTTGTGCGCCCGGACGGGGTTGACGCTCTCGACGAGCCGCTCGAAGGGGATGTCCTGGTGTGCGTAGGCGGACAGGTCGAACTCCCGTACACGTACGAGCAGTTCACGGAAGGTCGGATTGCCGGACAGGTCCGTCCGCAGGACGAGGGTGTTGACGAAGAACCCGACCAGGTCCTCCAGGGCCTCGTCCGTGCGGCCTGCGACGGGTGAGCCGAAGGGGATGTCGTCACCCGCGCCGTGCCGGTGCAGCAGGGTGGCCACCGCCGCCTGGAGCACCATGAACAGGCTGCTGCCCGACTCCCGTGCCAGTCGCTGGAGTCGGAGGTGCAGGAGGGGAGGTACGTCGAAGGTGTGGACGGCTCCCCTCGGGTCCGTGCTGACCGGGCGCGGCCGGTCGAGCGGCAGATCGATCAGACCGGGCAGGTCCGCGAGAGCGCCGTGCCAGTGGTCGAGTTGCTGCCGCAGGACGCTCTCCGGCGCCACCCCGTCACCCAGGGCCGCGTGCTGCCAGAGGGTGTAGTCGGCGTACTGGAGCGGGGTGCCGGTCATCGGTTCCGGCTCACGGCCGGCGAGACGGGCCCGGTAGGTGTCGCCGAGGAGGCGGGCCAGCGGGGCGAGCGACCAGCCGTCGCCCGCGATGTGGTGCAGGACGAGCACCAGGACGTGGTGATCGGGCGCGGAGCGCAGGAGCAGGGCGCGCAGCGGCAGGTCCGTGACGACGTCGAACGGCTCGCGCACGGCGGCCAGGACGGTCGCCTCCAGTTCGGCGGGCGTCGTACTCACGACGGGCAGGCGGGGTGAGGCGGTGTCGGGGGGCAGGACCAACTGGTGCGGGAGTCCGTCCCGTTCGGGGAACAGGGTACGCAGCGCCTCGTGCCGCTCCACGACGTCGGCCAGGGCGGCGCGCATGGCGTGCGGGTCCAGGGTGCCGTGGAGTTCCAGTACGAGCGGGATGTTGTAGGCGGAGCCGGGGCCTTCGAGCCGGTTGAGGAACCACAGGCGCTGCTGGGCGTAGGACAGCGGCAGCGGATCGGGGCGCAGTGCCGCGGGCACCACCGGCGGGCGGGCCCGGCCGGGCGCGTCGAGGGCGCGTGCGAGGCCGGCGACGGTGGGGTGCTCGAAGAGGGTGCGTACGGCGATCTCGGCGCCCAGGACGGCGCGGACCCGGCTGACGACGCGCATGGCGAGGAGCGAGTGGCCGCCGAGGTCGAAGAAGCTGTCGTGCGGGCCGACGGCGGGCTTGCGCAGTACGTCGGCGAAGATCCCGGCGAGCAGGTCCTCCTGGATGGTCCGCTGTCCCGGGCCCACGGTGGCCTCGCCGGCCGGCTCGGGCTCGGGCAGGGCGCGCCGGTCCACCTTGCCGTTGGGCAGGAGGGGGAGGTCGTCCAGGACGACGACGGCTCCGGGCACCATGTAGTGCGGAAGGCTCTCGGTGAGGTCGTCGCGCAGGGCTGCGGGGCGCAGGCCCGGGTCGCCGGTGACGGCGTAGGCGACGAGGCGGTGCCGGCCGGGTGTGTCCTCTCGGATCACGGCGCAGGCGGCCGTCACTCCGGGCCTGGCCAGGAGCGCGGCCTCGACCTCGCCCAACTCGACGCGGAACCCGCGGAGTTTGACCTGGTCGTCGGCGCGGGCGACGTAGTCGAGCAGGCCGTGCCGGTTCCAGCGCACGAGGTCGCCCGTCCGGTACATGCGGTCGCCGCACGCGCCGAACGGGTCGGCGACGAACCGGGCGGCGGTCAGGCCACGGCGGTGCAGGTAGCCGCGGGCGAGGTTGGGGCCCGACAGGTACAGCTCCCCGGTGACACCGGGCGGCACGGGCCGCAGCCCGGCGTCGAGTACGTAGGCGCGCACGGTGTCGACGGGACGGCCGATCGGCACGGTCTCGGAGTGCGTGCGGGTTCCGGCGGACCGGCCGTCCTGTGGGCCTCCGGCGCGGTGGGCGGTCGCCTCGATGGTCGCCTCGGTCGGCCCGTAGAGGTTGTGGACCTCGGCACGCCACAGCGCGGTGACGTCGTCCGCCAGCGCGCGCGGCAGCGGTTCGCCGCCGCACAGGACGGCGCGCAGGGCGGGGAGCGGCGCGGCGTGCGCCGCTTCGGTGAGGACGAGCGTCAGGTGCGACGGCACGAACTGGGCGAGGGTGACGCCGAACCGGCTCATCCAGGAGACGAGGGCGCCGGGCTCGTGGTTGGCGTCGTGCGGCAGCACACAGACCTCGGCGCCGTTCGTCAGCGGGAGCCACAGCTCCCACACCGAGGCGTCGAAGCTGGTGGAGGTGCGGGCGAGGACCCGGTCGGCCGGGGTGACGGCCAGGTACCGCGCCATCCAGTCCATGTGGCCGGCCAGGGCCCCGTGCGTCACGACCACGCCCTTGGGCCGACCGGTCGACCCCGAGGTGTAGATGACGTACGCGGGGTCCGCCGGGTGCGGTGCGTCCTGGACCGGCACGGTGGGGCCGGTGGGCCGGGCGGCCGGATCGTCGAGGGCGAGCCACGGTACGCCGCAGTCGGGCAGGGCCGCGTGGACTTCGGCGGTGGTGAGCAGCAGGACGGGCCGGGCGTCGTCGAGCATGTGCCGGATGCGGGCGGGCGGGTACTCCGGGTCGACGGGCAGGTAGGCGGCACCGGCCCGCAGAACGGCCAGCATGGCGACGGCGGTGTCCACGGACGGCGGCACGGCGAGGGCCACCAGGTCCTCACGTCCCGCACCACGCTCGCGCAGGACCCGGGCCAGGGCGTCGGCGCGGGCGTCGAGTTCGGCGTAGGTGAGGCTCGTGTGCGCGTCGCGCACGGCGGTTGCGTGGGGGGTGCTCGCGGACCGCTCGCGAACCGCTTCGGGGACCGTACGGGCCGGCAGCGGACGTGCCTGGCCGCGGCCCTGGTCCAGGAGGCGCTCCCGCTCGCCGGGGGCGAGGATGTCGAGGCCGCCGACCGTGTGGTCGGGGTCGTTCACGGCCAGGGTGAGGACGCGGGCGAAGCGGGCGCACAGGTCGCGGGCGGTGGCCTCGTCGAAGAGGTCGGTGGCGTACTCCAGATAGCCCCCGATGCGGGAGCCGACGCCGTCGGCGCCGGTGACCTCCGTGGCGTCCGTGGCGTCCGTGACCTCCGTGACCTCCGTGAGTGCGAACGTCAGGTCGAACTTGCTGACGCCGGTGTGCCGGGACCGGTCGTGGACGGTGACGCCGGGGAGGTCGAGCCCCGCACGCTCCTGGTTCTGGAGCACCAGCATGGTCTGGAAGAGCGGATGGTGGTCGCCGGACCGCTCGGGGTTGAGCGCCTCCACGATCCGTTCGAAGGGGATGTCGCCGTGGCCGAACGCGGCGATGTCGAACTCCTTTACCCTGCACAGCAGTTCACGGAAGGTCGGATTGCCGGACAGGTCGGCGCGCAGGACGACCGTGTTGACGAAGAACCCGACCAGGTCGTCGAGTGCCTCGTCGGTGCGCCCGGCAACCGCGGTGCCGACCGGGATGTCCGTACCGGCGCCGTGGGCGTGCAGCGTCACGGCGAGGGCCGCCTGGAGGACCATGAAGGGTGTGCAGCCGGTGGCACGGGCGAGCCGGACGAGCGCGGCGTACGCGGGCGCGGGGAGCTCGAAGGGGACCGCGTCGCCCCGGTGGCCGGCCACGGCGGGCCGGGGCCGGTCGTGCGGGAGGTCGAGCAGGTCCGGAGCGCCGTGCAGCGCCTCCCGCCAGAAGGCGAGCTGTCGCGCGGCCAGGCTGTCGGGGTCGTCGGCCGAGCCGAGCAGTCGGCGCTGCCACAGGGCGTAGTCGGCGTACTGCACCCGCAGTTCGGGCCAGTCGGGCGTGCCCGTGCCCGCGCTCCTCGCCCGGTACGCGGCGCCCAGGTCACGGCTGAGCGGCGCGAGGGACCAGCCGTCGGCGACGACGTGGTGGAGGACGAGGACCAGGACGTGGTGGGCGGGGCCCGGCCGGAGCAGATGGGCACGGACACCGATGTCACCGGTGAGGTCGAAGGGCGCCGCGGACAGGCGGCGAACCGATTCCTCTGCCCAGGTCCCGGCACCCTCCCCGGCAGGTGGCAGCTCGACGACGAGCGGAACGAGCGCCGCGGCGGCGGAGGCGCCGAGGACTTCCTGGCGGGCCACACCGTCGTGCTCGGTGAAGACGGTGCGCAGGCTCTCGTGCCGGACGAGCACGTCGGCCAGGGCTCCGCGCAGGGCGTCCGTGTCCAGCGGGCCCTGGAGGTCGAGGACGACCGGGACGGTGTAGGTGTCGCTCGGCCCCTCGGCGCGGTTGAGGAACCAGAGGCGCTGCTGGGCGAAGGACAGCGGCACCGCTTCGGGCCGTTGCTGCGGGGTGAGGGCCGGGCGGACCGCCCCCGTGGTGTCCAGCGCGGTGGCGAGGGAGGCGACGGTGGGATGTTCGAAGAGGGTGCGCATGGCGAGCTCGGCGCCGAGGGCGGCCCGCACCCGGCCGGTGAGGCGGGTGGCGAGCAGCGAGTGGCCGCCCAGCGAGAAGAAGTTGTCGTCGATGCCGACGGCGGCCACGCCGAGGACGTCGGCGAACAGGCCGGCCAGGACCTCCTCGTAGGCCGTGCGCGGGGCCCGGGCCGTGGTCGCGGCGGCGCGGGGCACGGGCAGCGCCCGGCGGTCCACCTTGCCGTTGGCGTTGAGGGGCAGCGCGTCGAGGAGTACGAACACGGAAGGCACCATGTACGCGGGCAGTGTGCGCCCCACCCGGCGGGCCAGGTCCGCGTCGTCCGACCGGGCACCGGGCGTCCGCACCACGTAGGCGACCAGCCGCCGGTCGCCCGGCACGTCCTCGCGGACCAGCACGCAGGCGCCTCGCACGTCCGGGTCGGTGAGCAGGGTGTTCTCGATCTCGGCGGGCTCGATGCGGAACCCGCGGAGCTTGACCTGCCCGTCCGCGCGGCCGACGTACTCGACGTCGCCGGCGGCGGTCCAGCGCACGAGGTCGCCGGTCCGGTACATACGGCCGCCGCACGCGTCGAACGGGTCGGCGACGAACCGGGTGGCGGTCAGCGCGGCGCGGCCCTGGTAACCGCGGGCGACGCCGTGGCCGCTGATGTAGAGCTCTCCCACGACACCGGGCGGCACCGTTCCGAGGGCGCCGTCGAGCACGTACAGCCTCATGCCGTCGAAGGCCCGGCCTATGGGCGGCACACCCGGCGTACCGGGCGCGACCTGGTGGCGGGTGGCGAACGTCGTGGTCTCCGTGGGCCCGTACACGTGCAGGACACGGGTACCGGGCAGGGCTCCGGCCACCCGCTGCATCAGGTCGGGGGTGGCGGCCTCACCGCCCGCCGCGACCAGGCGCAGCCCCGCGAAGGCCGCAGGACCGGCTTCGGCCATCACGTTGAACAGCGCCGTCGTCAGGAACAGGGCGGTCACCCCGTGCCGGTCCACCACGTCCCTGAGGACCGGCGCCTCCAGGACGCCGCCCGGCGCGACCACCACCCGGCCGCCGTTCAGGAGCGGCACCCAGATCTCGAAGGTGGAGGCGTCGAACACGTAGGCCGAGTGCAGCAGCACCGCGTCGCACGCACCGCCCGACCACGTGGTGTCGGCGGCCAGCGCGAGGACGTCGGCGTGGGTGACGCCGACCCCCTTGGGCAGGCCGGTGGAGCCGGAGGTGAACATCACGTAGGCGAGCCGCCGGCCGCTGCCCTCTTCCGCCGGCCGTCCGGGCTTCGGCGGGGCACCGTGCACGACGTCCCCCCGGCCGTCGACGACGATCACCGGCAGGGTGGCGGCGGCCTCCCCGACCCAGGGCCGGCCGGCGGCGGCCTCGTCGACCACCAGGGCGCGCACGCGGGCCACTTCGGCGACCCGCCCGAGCCGCTCCTCGGGCCAGGCCGTGTCCATCGGTACGTACGCGGCCCCCGCACCGACCGTACCGAGCGTGGCGGCCACCACGGCCGACGAGCGGCCCACCAGGACCCCGACGCCGTCCTCCGCGCCGATGCCCCAGCCGGCCAGGGCGCGGGAGACAGCTCCCGCCGCTCGCGACAGTTCCCGGTACGAGAGTGTGACGGCACCGTCCACCACGGCCGGGGCGTCGGGGGTCAGGCGGACCTGCGCCGCGAACGCCGCCGGCAGGGTCGAGGCCACCCTCGCGGCCGGCAGCTCGGCCCCGGTGCCCCCGGCCAGCAGCGCCGCGGTGGCGGTGTCGTCGAGGAACGGCAGGTCGCGCAGGGGCGTGTCGGCGTCCGCGTCGGCCAGTGCGGACAGGAAGGACACGAGTGCCTGCTGGAGCAGCCGCACGTCCTCGGGGTGGTACAGAGCGGGGTTGGCGTCGAAACCGATCAACGGCCCCTTGCCCTCGGCCCGTTCGGACACGAAGAGGGACACGTCGTCGACCGGGCCGATGGACAGCACCCGGGAGGGCGCGGGGCTGCCGGCGAAGTCGAGGTCGTAGTCGTAGCCCATGATGTTGACCACGACGTCGGTCAGGTGCGCCGCCCCGTCGGTCATGTTCAGTTCGCGGGCGAGCTGTTCACGGGAGAAGCGGCGGTGGCGCAGGGCTCCGCCCATCTCGGAGGCGACGGCACGCACGAGGGCTCCGACGGTCATGTCGGCGGTGACCGTCAGGCGCAGCGGCAGGATGTTGGCGGTCATGCCGACGATGTGCCGCAGACCGCCGTGGCGGCCGTTGGAGGCGAGGCCCACGGTGATGTCCTGCGCGCCGGTGACGCGCCCGACGTAGGCGGCGACCGCGCTCACCAGGACGGCGGTCCACCTGGTCCGCTGGCCCGTGGCGAGTCCGCGCAGGTCGTCGAGGACGGTGACGGGCAGCGTCTCGCCGGTGTGCATCCGGACGTCCGTCGCGGCCCGTGCGTCCGGTGCGTCCGCTGCGCTCGGTGCGGGGGTGTCGGTGCGCCGTCGGATGAGCGCCGTGCCGCCCCGGGCGTGCGCACCGCCCCCGGAGGCGCCGGAAGCGTCCGTGTCCACCGCGTCGGCCTTCGCCAGGTCGGCGAACTTGCCGGTCCAGTAGGCCCGGTCGGCCTCGTAGCGGTCCGAGGCGCGGTAGGCGGCCTCGTCTGCCACCAGGTCGCGCAGCGGCGCGGCCGCGGGCTCGACCGCGGCGAGGTCCTCGCCCCGCACCGCACGCGCGTAGAGTTCGGCCACGGTACGCCCGAACACCGCACCGCCGAGGCCGTCGACGGCGATGTGGTGGAAACGGACGTACCAGTAGTGCAGGCGGGTCCCGAGGCGCAGCAGTGCGAAGTGGTGGCGCGGGGCGTCCAGGCGGTCGACGGTGGACATGTCGTCGGCCATGTACCGCTCGGCCGCGTCGACGGGGTCCTCGGCGCACGACAGATCGACCACGCGGAGCCGGTCCATGTCGGCCGTGGGCCGGTCGGCGACGTGCTGACGCACCGTCTCACCCCGGGTGACGAACTGGACCTGGAGGCTGTCGCACAGGGCGACGGCACGGCCGAACGCGGCGGCGAAGGAATTCTCGTCGAGGTCACCGCTGATCTCGAAGCATTCCCCGATGTTGTATTTGGGGCTGTCCGGATCGACGAGTTGCCCGTACCAGACGCCCTGCTGGGCCGTGGTCAGTTCGAGAAACTCCGGGGAAAACGCGTTCATGGGGATAGGGCGGTCTTCATGCATGCCGGTCCACACCTTTGGGGAGAGATTTCGGGGACGGTGAAGAAGGGCCGGGCGGTACCGGCCACACCAGCGCACCGATCGTCGACGCCGGGGTCGGCGCAAGCGGAATGGGACATCGCCTCGGCCAGGAAGCCGTGCGCGGCCGGGATCTCGTGACGGGCATGGCAGCCCGATAGCAGAACGAGTTGTCCGGGCGCATCGAGGCAGGGCAGCACGAAGCGGCCCAACGATTTTTATGAGCACCAAACGAAGGCGGCATGAGCACTTACGAGAGAGGCGTGACGATACCTGCTCACGTCTGATCGATTTCGCTCAAACGGGAGCGAAATCGATCAGGTCGGAGTCCGACACACCCTCGGCCTGGGGAGTTGTGCTCGACGGCGCGACCGTCGGCCTATCCCGCGTCACCCACGGTGGCCCGCACCAGACTGGCAGGCCGCATGTCGGTCCAGGCACCTTCGATCAGGTCGAGACATTCCTGGCGCGACCCCTCCGGCCCGCCGGCACGCCAGCCGCCCGGAACGTCGATGTGCGCGGGCCACAGCGAGTACTGGCCCTCGTCGTTCACCAACGCCACGAACCGTCCCGACTCGTCATCGAAAGGATTGGTCACGGCCGTCCCCCCACTTGTTCTCACGCTTTCCACGACATGTTCATCAGTGATACCGGGCGCGCCATGTCGGTCTTTTACCTGGCACACCGTCGGGCCCCCGACCCCGCGTTCGATCCGGGGTCAACCCGACGCCACTCGTTCACCCGAATCACATTAGAGGCCCGGAGCCAGGAAAGGCGCGTAATCGCCTGGTTACTCACAAGTACCGAATCGATGACCGAAGAGTGCATCCGCCCGGGGTATATGCCACTCGCCGCTGTGCGAAAACATCCAGCCACCCCGTGTCCTTATGGTGTGGGTAGAACTTGATTTGCACCAGACACTTTCGGAAGTCGCCGAGCGTGCGCCCGCGTACTTCGGTTATGCGCGAAAATCGTGCCGAGCTCCCATGCGCCGGGTGCGCGCCCCCCTGCCCGGCGACGAACCGGACAGCCGAACGCGGACAGGACCGACAGGGCGACAGTGGGAAGGCCGAGAGCGGGAAGGCGTCGCGAACGGAGCCGGCGTCCCTCCGCCTGCGGACCGGCGTGCCTTCCGCCGGCCGCGCGAAGGGACGCCGACCCTTGTTCCCCAGCCCGTCAGACCCCTGCCAGCAGGGTCTCCAGCGCAGCGGCCGTCTCGGGGTGGCGCCCGACGAGCACCGCGTCCGAGGGCACCGGTGCCTCCGCCTCCCACGTGCCCGCGCAGCCCAGCAGCTCCGCCACGCTGTCGCACGTCTCCGGGTGGGCCACGAGCAGGGCAGCCCGGCCGGCGGTGGCACCTTCGGTCGCCTCGGGGACGGAGCGTGTCTCCGGAGACGTCTGCCAGGGCGGAACCCACGCGTCCAGCGCGGACAGCCTGCCGGGGAAGACGCGTCCGGCCTCGCGGATCAGCAGCGGAGCCAGGTCGGCGCCCTCGGAACGCAGGGTGGTGATCAGCGTGGGCAACCAGGGCAGCAGGACCGGGTCCGGCAGCCGGGCGAAGGCGTTCGACACCGCCTCCACCACGAAGTCGGCGAGCTGCGGCACGGGCTCCAACGCGTGCAGGAACCCGCTCAGGTAGCGCGGATAGGCGGGCACCACCAACGGGTTGTCCAACAGCGCGTCGCACCGCTCCCGCAGGTCGGTACGGGACAGTTGCCCGAGCTGCACCTGGGCCGCCCACAGCAGCGCCGTCCTGGACGGCTCCTTCGGATGGGACTGCGCGAACGCCAGCTCCAGCTGCGTACGGTCGCAGCCGAGCGAGATCGCGAGACTCTCCATGCTGAACAGGAACCCGAGCATCGCCGCGACCTGGCGTACGGTCGCGTCCTCGTCGGTGAACGCCGTCGGCAGGAGCGTGCAGTAGTGCGCGTAGCCCGTCTTGGCGAACGACTCGATCCAGGACGGCAGCACCGGGCGGCTGATCCGGTAGTGGGCCAGCAGTCGCCGCACCCGGCGCAGTACCTCAGGTGCCCCGTCGACACTGCGCTCGGTGGCCAGCACCTCCAGGGCACGGATTCCGAGCTCGTCGGCGAGACGGCCACCGCCCAGGTACAGCACCGCGTCCTCGACGGCCTCCAGGACCTGCGCCGTGGTGGCGTTCGGTGCGTACGCGACCCGGCGCAGACGCTGCTCCAGGACCTGTTCGATACTGACGCCCTCGTAGCCGAGCTCGATGAGCGCGCGCTGGTGGGTGCCGAGGGCGAGGTCCCAGGACTCCTGGACCGACCGCTTGCCCAGCTCCCGCTCGCCCATGATCGGCCGTGCCGCGCCGTGCGGCATCAGACGGCGCAGCATCCACAGCACGTCGGAGCACTGCCGAAGCTCCGGCTGGGACGACATGTCCAGCAACGCCCGCTGCACACCGCGCTGCTGGAGCTTCATACCCAGCGGCGCGAGCCGGTCGTGCACATCGCGGGCCAGCGGCGGCAGGGCCTCGTAACCGACCTGGCCGACACGGTCGCCGCCCATCAGGATCTCCACCAGCCGGCGCACGTCACGCCGACCGGGCACGGTCTCCTTCTCGATGCAGGTGACCGCCGCGTCCTGGAAGTCGTACGGGGTGGGCCGCGCCCGGTCCCGCATACCGGCCAGCAGGATCGACGTCTCGAACACCGCGATGGCGTCCGCGGTGGACGCGAGATAGCCGTTGCGACGGGCGGAACGCACGATCTCCACGGACCAGCCGAGCAGTTCGGCCTCGTCCAGCCGGTCGAGGGCGGGCGGGCTGCCGAGGAAGCCGGACAGCCTGTCGGAGGGCTCCACCGGTGCCACCGGCGCGGCGGGCGCCACCGCCTTCCTCGGTTTCGCCGCCTTCCTGGCGCCCGTCTGGCCGGTGAGCCGGAACGGCTGGACCCGGGTGCGCTTCAGGTTCTTCGCCCACTGGGTGGCCGCGATCGACACGGAACCCGCCGCCAGGCCGAACTGCGCCTCGATCGCCGCGTGACTCGAAGGGATCAGCCCGTACTGCCAAGTGCTCTCGCTCGGTGGCTCGATCTCGAACGTGTCGCTGCCGTGGACGCCGAACTCCTCGACCCGGCTGGAGGCGTGGAACGCGCCGCAGACGTAGAGGCAGTCCTCGGGGTCGGTGCCGGTCGCGGCGAGGTGCTCGCGCATCCGGGTCCACATGTAGCGCTCGCGGTCCTCGTCGACGCGGACGCGGTCCGGGTCGCCGGGGGCCAGCCGCCGGAAGAGGCTGCCGATGAGGAGCATCACCTGCCGGTAGGTGTCGTGGTCGCTGTCGCCGAGCGGCAGCTCGACGTACTGGTGCCACCACTCCGACCAGTGCCGCACCCGGCCGTGGTGCAGGAGGTGCTCCTCCAGTTCGGCGAAGCGTGGCCGCAGGTCACCGATCTCCACCCCGAGGGCGTCGCCGTGCAGCGCGGCCTCCTCCTCCGCCGGCCGGCCGGCCGGTCCGGCGGGCTCCTTGTCGCCGGCCTGCCACTGGAAGACATGGTCGGAGGACCGGTCCACCAGGACCAGTTCGACGCCGGGAGTGTCCAACGCGTAGGAGATGGCCTGGTACTCGGCGGACGCCTCGGTGATGGGCGCGACGACCGAGAGCGGAGCCCACTGATCCGGGAAGCCCTTGACCTCGCTCGCGAAGGCCTGGACCGCGACGGGGAGCCGGCAGTTGCGCAGCTCGGACAGGAGCGGTGCCATGTCCTCGCAGAGTTCCAGATACACCACCTTCGGCTGCTTCTCCCGCAGCCTGCGCGCCATCGCGACCGCCGAGGCGGGCGAGTGGTGGCAGACGGGGAAGATCTCCAGCGGCTCGTGGACGGCACGGTCGACGTCGTCGACGATGCCGAGGAGGATGCCCTGCAACGCGTCGGGGCCGTCGGCGAACGCCGTCGCCGCGTCCTGGAGCCGGCCACGCAGTGCCTCGAAGGCGGCCCCGCCATCGGACGGAGTGCCGGGGCTCACGGGGCTCACGGGGCTCACGGGGCTCACGGGGCTCACGGGGCTCACGACAGGGTGGCGATCGCGTCGCGGCCGCCCTCGAGGAACTCCGGCCAGGAGCCGCCCTCCTGCTTGCTGCGCGGCTCGACGACGCCGTGCAGGTACTTGTTGAGGATGGCCAGGTCCTCGGGTTCGCGCCGCGCCAGCGACCCGACGAGCGAGGAGGCGAGGGTACGGGCGGTCAGCGCGCGCTCGCCGAAGAAGTTGCTGTGCAGGATCGCGTCCTCGAGCACGCCGATCTGCTCGGCGCTCGACAACGCGGACTCCAGCTTCTCGTCGTCACTCCCCGCGGCGGCGGAGGAGGCACGCAGGTCGGCGAAGCTCTGCAGGAGTACGTCGAGCAGCGTCGGCGGCACGTCCAGGTCGATCTCGTGGCGGCGCAGCAGCTCCTCGGTGCGGAAGCGGACGATCTCCGCCTCGCTCTTCCTGTTCGTCACCACCGGGATGCGGACGAAGTTGAAGCGGCGCTTGAGCGCGGAGGACAGGTCGTTGACCCCGCGGTCACGGCTGTTGGCGGTGGCGATGACGGAGAAGCCCGGCTTGGCGAAGACGATGTTGTCGCTGTCCATCTCCGGGACCGAGATGTACTTCTCGGACAGGATCGAGATCAGGGCGTCCTGGACGTCGCTGGTGGAGCGGGTGAGCTCCTCGAAGCGGCCGATCGCACCGGTCTCCATCGCGGTCATGATCGGTGAGGGGATCATCGACTCCCGCGACTGGCCCTTGGAGATGACCATCGAGACGTTCCAGGAGTACTTGATGTGGTCCTCGGTGGTGCCGGCCGTGCCCTGCACCACGAGGGTGGAGTTGCGGGATATGGCGGCGGACAGCAGCTCCGCCAGCCAGCTCTTGCCCGTGCCCGGGTCCCCGATCAGGAGCAGCCCTCGGTCGGAGGCGAGTGTGACGATGGACCGCTCGACGAAGCTGCGGTCGCCGTACCACTTCTGGGGGATGTCGCGGTCGAGACCGTCCGAACGCTCGGACCCGAGGATGAACAGACGGACCATCTTGGGCGACAGGCGCCAGGAGAACGGCTTGGGGCCGTCGTCGACCGACTCCAGCCAGTCGAGCTCCTCGGCGTACTTGATCTCGGCGGGGGCGCGCAACAGGTCGGACATGGATGTGCCTTTCAACGTGGGTGGGTGCGGTGCTGTGGGCTCGGGCGGCGCCGTGCGACCCGCGTGCCCTGTGTGACGACGTGCCCTGGTGAGGCCCTAGGTGAGGAAGGTCTTCAGCTCGTGGACGAGCTTGCGGATGTGGCCGGACAGCACCGGCGTCCCCTGGTCCTTGAAGCGCTCCCGGAACCACGGGTTGACACTCGCGCGGCCCGAGCTGGTCACCGATCCGACCGGGATGAACTTGGCCCCGGAGCGGTGTATGGCGGCCATGCTCTCGAACAGCGGCTCCGTCTGCCATTCGTAGAAGTCCGATATCCAGACCACGACGGTGTTGCGCGGCTCGGCGATCTTCGGCTGGGCCAGTGCCATGGCGACGGTGCCGTCGGTGCCGCCCCCGAGGTTGGTGCGCAGCAGGGTCTCGAACGGATCGTGCACCCAGGGGGTGAGATCGAGCGCCTGGGTGTCGTACGCGATGAGATGTACGTCCACCTTGGGGAGGCCGGCGAAGATCGAGGCCAGGATGGTGCAGTTGACCATCGAGTCCACCATCGAGCCGGACTGGTCGACGACCACGATGAGCCGCTGGGGTGTCGTCTTCCGCGCGGTGTGGCGGTAGAAGAGGCGGTCGACGTAGAGCCGCTCCTCCTCCGGGCTCCAGTTGGTGAGGTTCTTCCAGATCGTGCGGTCGAGATCCAGATTGCGGAACACCCGCTTGGGCGGGACCGACCGGTCCAGGGCGCCGACCGTGGACTTCTCCACCTGTGTGCGCAACACCTCGGCGACCTCGTCGACGAAGCGCCGGATCAGGCTCTTGGCATTGGCCAGCGCCACCCCCGAGAGGTTGTCCTTGTCGCGCAGCAGTTGCTCGATCAGCGACATGCTCGGCGTCAGCTGCCCGGCCAGCCGGGGGTCGGCGAGCACCTCGCGCAGTCGCATCCGCTTGACGAGGCCGGCCTCGATGCTGCCGAGCTCCGGCCCGATCTCCGGGACGAGCCGACTCAGGTCGGGTGTCCTGCCGCCTCCTCCGGTGCCGGTCGGGCTGACACCCGCCCCGCCGGAGCGCCCGCCCCGCAGCGCCCCCGGCTCGCAGCCGAGTGCCCGCTCCAGCCAGCCCGCGTCGGACTGCCACCGCGACAGCTGCCCCGCCGTGACGGTGCCCGGGGCGGAGTGGAAGACGTTGAGCAGCACCTTCGACACGAGTGCCGCGCGCCGCACCTCGGCGGCCCGGTCGCGGGCGCCGTCGCCGTCCTCCGCGAGGTCGCCCTCCGGTGCCGGCTCCGGGAGCATCAGGCCGTCCAACTCGGCCGCGAGCTCCGGGTGGCGCTGCACGACGCTGTCGACGGAGGCCTGCGGGTCCAGCAGGGCGGCAGGCAGCCCGATGTCCTCGACGACGGCGAGACTCGCCGACTCCAGGGAGGCCTGCTCCTCATGGTCGAAGAGCCGGGCGAGGAGGCGCCAGTACATCACCTGGCGCCGGTTGTCGTTCGCGGTCTCCGCGTTCTCCGCGGTCACCTCGGGGCTCTGCTGTCCGGTCATTTGCGCAGCAGCCTTCCCGCTCGCTCGGTCAGCACCTTCGCGGCGTCGGTGGCTGCCTTCTCCGCCTTGGCGCCGGCCTTGTCCGCCGTCCCTCCGGCCCACGCCCCCGCGTGCAGCGCGGTCACCTTCTTGCGCACGGTGGTCTCGACCGCGAGCGGCTGGACACCGAACTCCCCCGCGTCCCAGCGGATCAGCCCGATGCACGCGCTCGACCTGCCGACGGCCTCCGGGGTGAGCGGTCCGGCCACCGGCACCCGGTCGGTGTGGACCGGCAGTTCGAGACCGGCGACGGTGAACGTCACCGCCCCGCCCTCATCGGTCCGTACGGTGTAGCCCTCCAGGAAGACGGGTACGGCGATGCGCGCCGGATGCCGGTCCAGGGGTGCCGTCACCGGAGCGGTCGCGGTCGGCAGTGACACCCGGGCGGTGGCGAACGCCTCGGCGGGCTCGCCCGTGCGGGCGTGCTCGTCGCTCCAGATCAGGTCGCCCTCGGCGGTGACCGGCATGCCGGTGAGGTCCATGGAGCGCCCTTCGCCGGCGGCGGCCAGGAGCGACATGTGCGGGCGCAGCAACTGCCAGATGCCCGCCCCGACGACGGTGTCGGGCTTGGGCACCGAGACGCCGGCCCGCACGAGCCGGGGCGCGGAGCCGTCCGCGGGCTCGAACACGGCGTGCACCTGGGCCTGCGCGGCGGTCGCGTGCTCCTGTACGTCGACGCCGAGGGGCAGGAGGCGGCCGTCGGCGGTGCCGACGGCGGGCGCGGCGGCGGCTCCGGGCACCGTCAGCAGCATCCCGCGTGACCAGAGGTCGGCCCAGCGGCGTACCGGGAAGCGCTCCAGGGACGCGCCGGGGCAGGAGGCGGCGAGTTCGGCGGCGAAGCCGTCGAGGAGGGTCGCGAGGCGGCGCAGGGCGGGGTCAGGGAGCATCGCGGAGACGACCTCCGCGGCACCGGAGACCACCTCGTGGTCGATGCCCTGCCATCCGCAGCGCGCCAGGTCGGACAGCCAGGCACGGGCGGCCGTCAGCAGATTGGCCGGCGGCGGGGTGCCCGCTTCGGAGGCGGCCGCATCGGCGCGGGACCGGCCGGCCGCCTCCTCGACGCGGGTCAGCAGGGCGTCGTGGACCGAGCCGAGCAGCGCGGTGCGGGCGGCGGCCAGGGCCACGAAGTGGTCCTCGCCGGCCGCTCCGGCCGCGGCCTTACCGGCGGCCTCGGCGACCCGTCCGGCCAGTGGCGTCCCCGCCACGGCGTGGGCGAGCAGTGTGGCACCGGCCGTCTCGGCCGGCTGCGGCCGGATCAGACCGGCGACGAGCGCGTGGTCGAAGGCGTCGACGGCGGCAAGTGCCTCGTCCAGTCCCTCGACGGGTTCGGCGAACAGGTCCGCACGCATCACGCCACCGCCCTGGTGGGCGGGAAGAAGTGCATCTCGGGCAACGGTGCGGTGGCCGGGGCGTGTTCCAGGTAGGCGAGGTGCCGGAGGAAGCGGCTGAAGACGGACGCGGCCGCCTTAGCCTCGTCCATCGGCGGCCGGGTGCTCCGCATGGCCGAGGCGAGCACGACCCCGTCCACATCCCCCTCGGGGACCTCGGCCTTGAGGTACCGGACTACACGTGCGGCGCCGTACTGCAGGACGGCCTCGTTGATCAGGGCGCCGATGTGGTTGCAGAACGATCCGCGGGCACCGCCGCAGGGGCGGTTGTTGTTGGTGCTGCAGGCGAAGGCGTAGGTCCCGGTGGCGACCGAGGACACGTAGACCCGCCCGATGTCCGAGCCGCTGGACACCACGCCCTGCAGACGTCCGTCGGCCAGCTCGACGAACGGAACCTTGGCGAGCTTGCGCGGCCTCGCGGGCGGTATCACCCGCGCCGTGCTCGACCTCTCCCAATCCGACAACGCGCCATCTCCAATGCACTACTGAGGGGTTGTCCTCGCCGGATCGGCGGAACACGACTGAACCTATCCCCGCGCACTGACAACGGCGTGGTCACAGCCGCGAGAGCCTCCGGGGCGAAGCCGGGGCGGCCGAAGCCCGCCGCCCGGCCGCGGAGGGCCTTCCTCCGTCCGGCGCCAGGAGCTCGGGCACTCCTGGTCGGTGGCCTGTCTCGGCACAGGTCCGCTGTTGGGATCTCGGCAGGGGCTGGACCTGTGGTTTTGCTCCCGCTCAGCGCCGAACTCCTATGATCGTCGGCAGAGGTACGCCCAGCCGGTAGCTGGCTTCGCGCCAGGAGTCCGGCCCGAGTCGCCAGGACTGCCACGCGTGTCCGAGGCGGGGCCGTGCCCACCATCGCGACGGAGCACGAGCCATGAGCCGCACACACGCACGTACACAGAAGAAGCCGATGCTCGTCGGCATAGGCGCGGCAGCCGTCCTGGCCGCCACGGCCGCGTTCGTCCCGGGCAGCGCCGAGGCCGAGGCGGCGGCAGCGGTCCCGCCCCCCGCCCACGCGGGCTTCGACTACCAGATCGGCGGCGTCTACACCCCGCCCACCGGTGTGAACGTGGTCAGCCGCGACCACGAGGCCTCCCCCGCGGCCGGCCTGTACAACATCTGTTACGTCAACGCCTTCCAGGCACAGCGAGGCGCCGAGGACGAGTGGGACGACGACCTGCTGCTGCGCGACGCCGGTGGGAACGTCGTCTACGACGCCGACTGGCGCGAGGCCCTCCTCGACACCCGCACCGCCGACAAGCGCGAGCGCATCGCCGACAAGGTCGGCACGTGGATCGACAGCTGCGGTGACAAGGGATTCCAGGCCGTCGAGCCGGACAACTACGACAGCTACACCCGCTCGAAGAATCTCCTCGACGCCGCCGACGCCCAGGCCTTCATCAAGCTGCTCGCCGAGCGCGCGCACGCAGGCGGACTGGCCATCGGGCAGAAGAACACCGTCGAGCTGGCCGGCAACCGCGTGGCGAACGGTCTGGACTTCGCGATCGCCGAGGAATGCGGCGAGTGGGAGGAGTGCGGCGACTACACGGCCGAGTTCGGCGACAACGTCATCGTCATCGAGTACACCGCCGAAGGGCTGTCGACGGCCTGCGCGGAATTCTCGGACACGCTGAGCATCGTCCGGCGCGATCTGGACGTCTCCCCGGAGGGCAGCAGCGGCTACGTCCGCGAGACCTGCTGACCTCCGAAAGCTGTGGCTCCGTGACCGCGGCGCGAAGCCGGCGGCCCCGATCCGATACGGGGAAGCCCGTGACGCGCCCGGTCACAGCACCTGCCGGAACCCCGCCGACCGGGCTCCGCGAACACCTTCCGGTTCGGCTCGCGCGGCGTCGGATCGGCACCCTCGTGCCGTCACACCGGCAGGTGGCGCAGCTCCAGGTCGAGGAGCCGCCGCTTGCGTTCGAGGCCGCCCGAGTATCCGGTCAGGGCACCGTTCGCGCCGATCACGCGGTGACAGGGGCGTACGACCAGCAGCGGGTTCGCACCGATCGCGGTGCCGACCGAGCGCACCGCGGCCCGTGGGGCGCCGATCCGCGCGGCGATCTCGCCGTAGCTGAGCGTGGTGCCGTACGGGACGGCCTCCAGGGCCGCCCAGACGCGTCGCTGGAAGTCCGTGCCGCGGCCCACCGCGAACTCGATGCCGAAGCCGGTGCTGCGGCCCTCGAAGTACGCACACAGTTCCGCGGCGATCACGGCGAAGGCGGCCGGGTCCTCCGTCCAGCCGTCCTGGACCGTGGCGCCGCCCTTCTGGCCGGGGACGGAGAGCGAGGCGAGGGCGGTGCCGCCCGGCGCGGCGGCCGACGCCTCCCCCACCAGCAACAGCTCGCCGAGCGGGCTGTCGACCGTGGTGTGGAGAGTCGGCTTCGGGGTACTCCGGAATTCGTCGGTCACATCCCCAAGGGTGCGGCATCGCACGACGTGGGGCTGGCGGAAATCCGACATCAGGCCTCGCTCGCCGCGGGGCCCGCGGCCTGGAGACATAGAGCTTACCGGACATTGATTGGAATCGTTCCAGAAAAATGGTTCACTGCGTGGGTGATCGAAACCGAGGCCAGGACCCTCCTGCGCGGAGCGTCGTTGCGAGTGACCCGCCCCCGGGTCGCCGTGCTCTCGGCGGTCCACGAGGCCCCGCACGCCGATGTCAGCACCCTCCTCGCGCTGGTGCGCGAGCGCATCGGCGCGGTCTCCACCCAAGCCGTCTACGACGTGCTCAGGACACTCGTCGACGCCGGACTGGCGCGGCGGATCGATCTGCCGAACTCTCCGGCACGGTACGAGGGACAGACCTGGGACGACCATCAGCACGTGGTCTGCCGCTCGTGCGGCACGATCGCCGACGTCGATGCGCCCCGGAGCTCTCCGCGCCTGGACACGCCCCGGAACCACGGGTTCGCCATCGATCACGTGGAGGTCACGTACTGGGGCCTGTGCCCGGTGTGCCGGCCCGAGCGCGGTCAGCGGGCTCCGGAGTCGGTGACCTGAGGTTCTCACACTGAGGAGCAGAAAAATTTCTGACAACACGAAGCCGATGACCACCGCCGCCGGCGCACCGGTCGCGAACAACGAGAACGCCGTCACCGCCGGGCCGCGTGGCCCGATGCTGCTCCAGGACGTGTGGTTCCTGGAGAAGCTGGCCCACTTCAGCCGTGAGGTCATCCCGGAGCGCCGTATGCACGCCAAGGGTTCCGGCGCCTTCGGCACCTTCACGGTGACGCAGGACATCACCCGCTACTCCCGGGCAGCGCTCTTCTCCGAGGTCGGCAAGCAGACCGAGCTGTTCGCCCGGTTCTCCACCGTCGCCGGTGAGCGCGGCGCGGCGGACGCGGAGCGCGACATCCGCGGCTTCGCGCTCCGCTTCTACACGGAGGAGGGCAACTGGGACGTGGTCGGCAACAACACGCCGGTCTTCTTCCACCGTGACCCCCACCACTTCCCCGACCTCAACCGCGCCGTGAAGCGCGACCCGCGCACCAACCTGCGCTCGGCGGAGAACAACTGGGACTTCTGGACCAACCTCCCCGAGGCCCTGCACCAGATCACCATCGTGATGTCGGACCGCGGCATCCCCGACGGCTACCGCCACATGCACGGCTTCGGCTCGCACACGTACTCGTTCATCAACGAGAGCAACGAGCGCTTCTGGGTGAAGTTCCACTTCCGCACCCAGCAGGGGATCAAGAACCTGACCGACGCGGAGGCCGCCGCGGTCGTCGCCGAGGACCGCGAGTCCTCGCAGGCGGACCTCTTCGACGCCATCGAGCGCGGCGACAACCCGAAGTGGACCTTCTCCATCCAGGTGATGCCCGAGGCGGACGCCGCGACCTACCGCTACCACCCGTTCGACCTCACCAAGGTCTGGTCCAAGAAGGACTACCCGCTCATCGAGGTCGGCGAGCTGGAGCTCGACCGCAACCCGGAGAACTACTTCGCCGACGTGGAGCAGGCCGCCTTCACCCCGGCCAACCTCGTGCCCGGCGTGGGCGCTTCGCCCGACCGCATGCTGCAGGGCCGGCTGTTCTCGTACGGTGACGCCGCCCGCTACCGCGTCGGTGTCAACCACCACCAGATCCCGGTCAACCAGCCCCGCGGCGCGACGAACGTCAACACCTACCACCGCGACGGCCAGCTGCGCGTGGACGGCAACCAGGGCGCCGTGCCCGGCTACACCCCGAACAGCTACGGGCGCTTCGCCGAGCAGCCGCAGTTCGCCGAGCCCGGTCTGGCTCTGGACGGTGCCGCCGCCGACCGTTTCGACTACCGCGAGGACGACGACAACTACTTCGAGCAGCCGGGCAACCTGTTCCGGCAGATGACTCCGGACGAGCAGGACGCCCTGTTCGGCAACACCGCACGGGCGATCGACGGAGCCTCGCAGGCCACCGTTGAGCGTCACATCCACCACTGCACGCAGGCGGACGCCGCCTACGGCGAGGGTGTCCGCAAGGCCATCGAGGCCCTGCAGGCGGCCAAGCAGGCCTGACAGCAACGCTGTCGCGCAGGGGCCCCGGGCAACGAGCTTTCGCCCGGGGCCCCTTGCGCGGCCGTACGCCCGACTCCGGTGCGGGGGGCTTTCGTTCGGATCGCGCCGGGGTCGCGGTGTCCGGCACGATCCCGGCGAGAGGCCCTAGCCGAGCAGCGCCGTCCGGCCGAACATCTCGGCCGTGGCCCGCGCGCTGGGCGTTCCCGCGTCGAGGTCGGCCCCCGCCGCGACCAGCGCCGCCACGATCGCGTCCTCACCCTTGAACAGGGCTCCCGCCAGCGGGGACTGGTCGCGGGCGTTGCGCAGGTCGACGTCGGCACCACGCCCGATCAGCGCCCGGACCGTCTCCGTCCGCCCGTGGTAGGCGGCGAGCATGAGCGCCGTGTTGCCCTCGCGGTCCCGGACGTCGACCGGCAGCCCGTGGTCGAAGAACTCCAGGAGTGCTTCCGTGCGCCCTTGCCTCGCCAGGTCCGCCAGGATCACGATGAGCTGGTCGATCTGTTCCTCGGAGAGCGGTTCCATGCTGCCATTCTAGGTACGCCGCCGTCAGGGCCATCCGTGCGCCCTCCCGGGCGGGCTCCCGGCCACCGGGCGGACCCGGTCGCGAAACGGGACAAGGATCACAACGCCCGCCGTGTCTGAACTTCACGAGAACTCCAGCGAAATGGCACGTGTGTGGATATCGTGCACCGAGCGAGGGCGCATCCGTCAGTCCATGGGATCGGCGGATGCGCCCCGTTTGTGGGGATGCAACTGTGGCTGGGGGGTTCATGGGGCATGTCGAAATACCTGAATCGGATATAACCGGGCCTGTCGGGCTCGCGGGGGCACCACGACCGCGCAGCACCGGTTCCCGGAACCGCATGGTGGCTCCGGAGCGTGTGTGGAGAGCACCGACGACCGTACAGCGCGATCACGCGGAGCGACCGCGGGCGAGGAAGCTGCCCGATCCGCGTGTGCCGTTCCTCGTACTGACCGATCTGCTGGGCACGCTGCTTCCCGCCTGGCTGGTACTGCGGGCCGGCGACCAACCGGTGCCGCTGGCCTCCGCGGCTTCGGCCGCCCTCGTGTGGACCGGTGTACGCGCGGCGCGCGGCCGGTACGCACAGCGGCTTCCGGGCGAACCGGCCGGGACGGTCTACGCCGCCTTCGGTGACTGGCTGGCGCTCGTCGGGGCGCTGGCCCTGCTGGTGGCCGTGACGGGCGGTGGGCTCGACCCGGCCACCGCGGTCGCGGCCCTGGTGCCCGGCCTGGTGGTGGCCGTCCTCCTCGCGGTGGCGGACCGATGGCGCTCGGCCGGGACGCGCCGCGACCTGCGCCGGGTCCTGGTGGTCGGCGAGGCGGCGGGCCTGGACCGGGCGGTGAGCCTGCTCAACTCCCGTACGGAACACCCGTACAGGGCCGTCGCCGTGGTTCCGGTGGGTCCGGCGGTGCCGGGCTGCGGGACTCCCGTGCCGGGGCGCCTGGCGCCCGAACCGGCCGACGACGACGTCTCCACGGTGCTGGGCGGCGCCTTCGCCCACGACGCGGACCTGGTGCTCGTCGCGCCCGGCCCGCAGCTCGACGACGACCGGCTGCGCCGACTGGCCTGGGGGATGCACGACAGCGGACTCGCTCTCTGCGTGCTCTCGGACCTGTCAGGGATCTCGGCGGCCCGGGTGCGGCCCGCGTCCGCCGCCGGACTGACACTGCTGCACGTCGCGCCGCCGTTGAGGCGCGGCCCTCAGGCGGCGCTCAAGACCGTGGTGGACCGGGCTGGTGCCGCGCTCGGACTGCTGGCGCTGGCGCCGCTGTTCTTCGGCGTCGCGCTGGCGGTGCGGTTCTCCTCGCCCGGCCCCGTCTTCCACCGCCAGACCCGGCACGGCCGGCACAACAGGCCGTTCACCATGTGGAAGTTCCGCACGATGGTGGCGGACGCGGAGTCACGCAGGGAGCAGCTCTCGGCAGCCAACGAGAGCGAGGGGCCGATGTTCAAGATGCGGCGCGACCCCCGGGTGACCCGGATCGGCCACGCGCTGCGCCGGACGTCCGTGGACGAGCTCCCGCAGCTCCTCAACGTGCTACGGGGTGACATGTCCCTGGTAGGACCGCGTCCACCCCTGCCCGAGGAGGTCTCGCGCTACGACGAGCGCGAGCTGCGGCGGCTGGCGGTCAGGCCGGGCCTGACCGGGCTGTGGCAGGTCAGCGGGCGTTCGGACCTGTCCTGGCAGGAGACCGTGTCGCTGGACCTCTGGTACGTCGACAACTGGTCGGTGGCCGGTGACATGGGGCTGCTCGCCCGCACGGTGCGCGCCGTGACCGACGGCCGCGGAGCGTACTGAGACACGGTGGGGGGACGCTGGAGGAAGCACGTGTGCGAGTACGGGACGCCGGGCGGCCGCCGGGCCTGGGTGTCAGCCGCGAGGGGCGTCGTCGCCGAGCCACCAGGCGTAGGTGCGGGCGATGCCGTCGCGCAGGGGGATCTGCGGCTCGAAGCCGAGGGAGGAGAGGCGGGACACGTCGAGGAGCTTGCGCGGGGTGCCGTCGGGCTTGGAGGTGTCCCACACGATGCGCCCGTGATAGCCCGTCACATCTGCGACGGTCTCAGCCAGTTCACGGATCGTCAGGTCCTGTCCGCAGCCGACGTTGACCGGCTCGGCCCCGTCGTAGACCTCCAGCAGCCGCACACAGGCGGTGGCGAGGTCGTCGACGTGGAGGAACTCGCGCCGGGGGCTTCCCGATCCCCACAGCGTGACGTCCCCGGCCCCGTCCCGCTTCGCCTCGTGGAAGCGGCGGATCAGGGCGGGCAGGACGTGCGAGGTCTCCAGGTCGAAGTTGTCGCCGGGGCCGTAGAGGTTGGTGGGCATGGCGCTGATGTACGAGGCGCCGTACTGCCGGCGGTAGGACTGGACCTGCACGATTCCGGCGATCTTGGCCAGCGCGTAGGCCTCGTTGGTCGGCTCCAGCGGGCCGGTGAGCAGCGCGTCCTCACGGATCGGCTGCGGGGCGTGCTTGGGGTAGATGCAGGAGGAGCCGAGGAAGAGCAGCCGCTCGACGCCGGCCGCGTGCGCGCCGGCGATCACGGCGAGCTGGATGCGGAGGTTGTCCTCCAGGAACTGCACCGGACGCGTGCTGTTGGCCATGATCCCGCCCACCTTGGCGGCGGCCAGCACGACGGCGTCCGGGCGGGTCTCCCTCAGGAACGCCTCGGTCGGCCCGGCCTCGCGCAGGTCGAGTTCGTCCCGGCCTCGGGTGACCACCTCGTGGCCGTCGGCGGTGAGGCGGCGGACCAGCGCCGATCCGACGAGGCCTCGGTGGCCGGCGACGAATATACGGGCTCCGGGGCGCAGCAGGGGGCGGGCGGATTCCTGGGCCTGGCCGGGGTTCTCAGTCGTCATGGCTCGGATTGTGCCAGCAGCACGGCACGCGGGTGACTCTTTGCCCCATTCCACTCAGATCACGATATTTCGGTGACACAAACCGCCCCAAGGGCGACCACAGGAGGGGGAGTCATGGCCAAGACCGCGCTCATCACCGGCGTGACCGGACAGGACGGTTCGTACCTTTCGGAGCTGCTGCTCGAGAAGGGCTACACCGTCCACGGGCTGATCCGGCGTTCGTCGAGCTTCAACACGGAGCGGATCGACCACATCTACCAGGGCCCCGAGGAGGCGAACCGTTCCTTCGTGCTCCATCACGCCGATCTCTCCGACGGTGTGGCCCTGGTGAACCTGCTGCGCGACATACGGCCCGACGAGGTGTACAACCTCGGTGCGCAGTCCCATGTGCGGGTGTCCTTCGACGCGCCGCTGTACACCGGTGACGTCACCGGACTCGGTACCGTGCGGCTGCTGGAGGCCGTCCGCGCCAGCGGGATCGAGACCCGGGTGTACCAGGCCTCGTCCTCCGAGATGTTCGGCGCGAGCCCGCCCCCGCAGAACGAGAAGACGCCGTTCCACCCGCGCAGCCCGTACAGCACGGCCAAGGTCTACGCGTACTGGGCGACGGTCAACTACCGCGAGGCGTACGGGATGTTCGCCACGAACGGCATCCTGTTCAACCACGAGTCCCCGCGCCGGGGTGAGACCTTCGTGACCCGCAAGATCACCCGGGGGGTGGCCCGGATCAAGGCGGGCCTGCAGGACCGGCTGCATCTGGGCAACCTGGACGCCGTACGCGACTGGGGGTACGCCCCCGAGTACGTCGAGGCGATGTGGCGGATGCTCCAGTGCGACACTCCCGACGACTTCGTGGTGGCCACCGGCGAGGGGGTCAGTGTCCGGCAGTTCCTGGAGTACGCGTTCGAGCACGCGGGCCTCGACTGGGCGGAGCACGTCCGCTACGACCCGAAGTACGAGCGTCCCAGCGAGGTCGACGCACTGATCGGGGACGCGTCGAAGGCGGAGGAGCTCCTCGGCTGGAAGCCGGAGGTGAAGTCGCGGGAGCTGGCGCGGATCATGGTGGACGCCGACATACGGCTGCTCAGCGACCAGCTCACGGGGTCGTCGGTCCGGGTGGACCGATGAGAGGTCACAGACGCACCGGACGTGCCGGACACGCGGGGGACGGCGTGTCCGCCCCGGTCCTCGCGACCGTCACGGCCGCCCCGGCCGAGGACGCGTGCGCCGACCCGGTCGCCGCCGCGGCGTACGCGGACCACCACGACAGCCGGTCCGCCCGACATGGCACCACCGCCCGTCCGGGGCGTCCGTGCTCCACCCTGCCGCCGGCTCGCCAGGTGCCCAGGAGCGCGCGGTTCGCCCGCCGCACCCCGCCGGACCCGACGGCGGGGCCGGCCGAGAGCCACAGCACCGTGCCGGTCGACGGCACCTGGACCGAATCGGCGGTCACCCACAGCACCCGGCCGACGCTCTCCACGTCCGTGCCGGGGACCATGACCGGCGCGACCCGGGTCTCCACCGACCACTCGGTGGACCTGGCCGCGACGGCACCGGACGGGGCCCTCGGCTCCGTCTCCTCACTCGCCCCGACCAGCGGCGGGACCGGCAGTATCCGCTTCTGGCCGAGCGAGGCAACCGCGGCCCTTCGGCCGCAGCTCGTTCTCACCTTCGGAGATGAATGATGAACGGAAGTACGGGGCGGAGACCCGGGGGACGCGGCCGTGTACGGGCCGCCTCCGCCGCGCTCTGCCTGTTCGCGGGCGCGCTGACCGTGACCGCCGCTGGCGCCTCGCCGGCGGCGGCCCTGACACCGCCGGTGTCCGTCACCGCGGACGACCTCACCACCTGGCAGACCAACGGCATCGTCTGGTCGATGGCCGCGACGGACGGCGTCGTGTACGCCGGCGGCACCTTCTCGACCGTCCGGCCGCCGGACGCGGCGGCGGGCACCTCGGAGCAGCCCGCGGTCAACTTCGCCGCGTTCGACGCCGCCACCGGGGCGCCGACGGGCTGCAACCTGTCGTTCACCCTCTCCTCGGGGACGGCCACCGTGCGGGCGCTCGCGCTCTCACCCGACGGCGGAACGCTCTACGCGGGCGGCCAGTTCGGCTCGGTGAACGGGGTGGGCGTCAGCAACATCGCGGCCGTCGACACCGCCACCTGCACACCGCGCCAGAACTTCAAGATCTCCGTCTCCGCGACGGTGCGGGCCCTGGACGTGACCGCCGACACCGTCTACCTGGGCGGTGACTTCAACAGCGTGGGCGGTCAGACCCGGAACAAGTTCGCGGCCGTCACGACCGGTGCCGCCCTGCTGCCGTGGACCGCCAACGCGGACGACGTGGCACGGGCCGTCCAGGTGACACCGGACGGACAGCACGTGGCGATCGGCGGTGACTTCTTCACCGTCAACGGCACGACCTCGCACGCCCTGGCCGTCGTGGACGCCACCACGGGTGCTCTCACCAAGAGCTACCCGGGCTTCATCCCCAACACGTCCACCGTCCAGGACCTCACGACGGACGCGACCGGCCTGTACACCGCCAACGAGGGGACCGGCGGCGGTGTGTTCGACGGCCGGATCGCCATCGACCTCGACGACTACCAGCAACGCTGGCGGGACACCTGCCTGGGCGCGACCCAGGCGGTCCTGGTCCATTCCGGGGTGCTGTACAGCGGAAGCCACGCACACGACTGCGCGAGTATGGGCGAGTTCCCCGACCAGCCGCGCAAGCACCTGCTGGCCCAGTCCGTCGACGATCCGGCGCTCCTCCCCTGGTTCCCGGACACCAACGACGGCATCGGCGAGCCCGTCGGGCCCCGGGTCATGACCCAGACCGACAAGGGCGGCCGGCACTACCTCTGGGTCGGCGGGGAGTTCACCACCGTCAACGGCGCCGGCCAACAGGGGCTCACCCGGTTCGCCGACGGCCCGGACACCGGAGCGCCCTGGGTGCCCAACGTCAGCCTCTCCACGGTCGCCCCGGGGCGGATCGACGTCAACTGGCAGACCAGCTTCGACACCGACGACGGCGAGCTGACCTACCGCGTCTACAAGGACGGGGCGAGCACACCCGTGCACACGGTCACGGGCTACTCCGTCTTCTGGAACCGCCCGCAGCTGAAGTGGACCGACACCGACGTCGCGGTGGGCGAGACGCACTCGTACCGGATCACGGCGAGCGACGGCACCAACACCAGCGCCAAGTCCCCGGCCCAGTCGGCGACCGTGGCCGCGTCGACACAGCCGTATCCGGCGCGGGTGCTCTCCGACGGCGCCTCGCTCTACTGGCGCTACGACGAGGGGGCCTCCACCTTCGCGGCGGACACCACCGGCGGGCAGAACAACGGCTTCCTGCGCAACGGACCCTCGTACCAGCAGACGCCGGCCGCGATCGCGGGCAGTTCGACGGCCATCGGTTTCGACGGCGCGGGCGAGTACGCGTACAGCAACAAGCTGCACGCCTCGCCCACCCGCTTCTCCCTGGAGACCTGGATCAAGACCACCACCACACGTGGCGGCAAGGTCATCGGATTCGGCAATCTGACCATGCAGAACAGCACCCGTTACGACAAGCAGGTCTACATGGCCAACAACGGGCGCCTCGTCTTCGGCGTCTACAGCGGCGGCTACCGCACCATCACGACGGCGGGGGCCTACAACGACGGCAACTGGCACCACGTCGTCGCCACCCAGGGCACCGGCGGTATGGCGCTGTACGTGGACGGGCAGCTGCGCACGTCCAACTTCCTCTACACGGGCAGCGAGAACTACCCCGGCTACTGGAGGGTCGGCGGGGACAACCTGGCCAGCTGGCCGAACCGCCCGACCAGCAACTTCTTCGCCGGGCAGATCGACGAGACCGCCGTGTACCCGACCGCGCTGAGCGCATCGCAGGTCAGCGCGCACTACGCCCTGAGGACGGCTGAATGAGACACCCGCTCCTGGCCGGCACCGCAGTCGCACTCGCGACGGCGGTGCTGGCCGCCTGCGGTTCGTCGGGCGGATCCACGGACGCGGGCAGGGGGACCGCCGCGGGCAGCACGCAGCCCGCGGCGGTCCCCGCGCCCTCCGTGGCGGGTCCGACGGCCGACGGGACGGACGACCCGCCCGAGGAGCCGGCGGGTACGCCGAAGGCGCCCGCCGGTGGCATCACCCCGGCGACGGGGTCCGTCACCAAGGAACAGAAGGAGTACCTGACCGGCCGCGTACCCAAGGGCATGGACCCCGCCGCGGTGCTCCAGACCGGACAGGAGACCTGCGACAGGCTCCGCTACCTGGACAGGGCCGACCGGGACATCGCCGTCGGCGCGATCGTCTCCGGCGAGATCACCGACGCCGGACCGGCCGTGGCGCACCTCTGTCCGCAGCACCAGGACCTCGTCGACGACGCCGCGACGGGCTACGCCGACGGTACGCACAAGGGCGCGGCACTGCGGCCGGGCCGCTACCGCGCCGCCTCCCCCACCAAGGCCTGCGCCTGGCAGCTGACGGGGGCGGACGGCAGGGCGCTGGGGTCGGGTTCCTCCGGCACCGGCAGGCAGGTGGACATCACCGTCCCGAAGTCGGCCCGCGCCTTCACCTCCACAGGCTGCTACGCCTGGCTGCCCGAAGGAGACAACGGATGAGCAAGCTGCCCATAGCCGTGGCGATCCCCACGAAGAACGAGGGCCTGAACATCGCCGAGGCGGTGAAGTCGGTCCTCGGTCACTTCGAGGCGGTCGTCGTGGTGGACTCCCACAGCACGGACGACACGGCGAAGATCGCCGAGGAGTGCGGCGCCGAGGTGGTCACGTACACCTGGGACGGCGGCCACCCGCGCAAGAAGCAGTGGTGCCTGGAGAACGTCCGCACAGACATCGACTGGATCCTGCTGCTCGACGGCGACGAGCGGCTCAGCCCGGGCCTGCTCGCGGAGCTGCGACGGATCTTCGCCGACCCGGCGGGCCCGAAGCCGGCGGCGTACGACATACCGCTGGGTTACTGGTTCTCCGGCAAGCGTCTGCGGCACGGATACACCATCCGCAAGCGGTCCCTGACCGACCGGACCCGCTGCTACTACCCGGAGGTCGGAGACCTCGCCGCGCCCGGGATCGGCGAGGTCGAGGGGCACTACCAGCCGGTCGCGGCGACGGCCGAGGCCCTGAGCAACCCCATCGAGCATCAGGACCTCGACCCGGTCACCGCGTGGTTCGAGCGGCACAACCGGTACTCCGACTGGGAGGCGTGGCTGGAGCACAACCCCGGGGTGAAGGAGCAGGTGCGGAAGGTGAAGTCCCGTCAGGGACAGCTCTTCCACAAGGCGCCCTTCAAGCCACTGGTGTCCTTCGCCTACATGTACGTCTACCGGCGGGGCTTCCTGGACGGGCGGGCGGGCCTGGACTTCGCGCTCGCGATGAGCTTCTACCGCTGGCAGATCGCACTCAAGTCACGTGAGGGAAAGACGGGTTGACCTCTCACGCCCTCCGGCGGACCACGTCCTCGTAGGTCTGCCGGAGGGTGGCGGTGACGGCCTCGATGGTGAACTGGTCGTTGACCAGCTGCCAGGCCGCCTTGCCCGCCTGCTCGGCGGCCTCCGGCTCCAGCAGCTCCAGGATCGCGTCGGCGACCTTACGGGCGTTGGCCGCGTCCTCGCCGACCCGGCTGTCGATGACCCGGCCCGCACCGGCCCCCGACACGTCGGGGCCCTGCCCGCAGGTGCGGGTGATGACGACCGGAGTGCCGACCGACATCGCCTCCAGGACCGAGACCGGGAAGGGCTCCTCGATCGCCGGCAGCACGTACACGTCGGCCTCGCGTCCGGCGGCGAGGACCTCGTCGTGCTCCAGCGGGCCGACATGGTCGAGGGAGTCCGTGACGCCCAGCTTCCGCGCGAGGGCGAGGGTACCGGCCAGCGCGCCGGTGTCCGGACCGGCCAGCACGAAGCGGGCGTCCGGGTGGCGGGCGAGGACGTGCGGCATCGCGGCGACGAAGTCCTCGGGCCGCTTGCGCTCCTGGATACGGGCGAGGTACAGCACGGTCGGCGGGCGGCCGGGGTCGCGGGCGGGCTTGCGCTCCTGCGGGCGGACGCCGTTGACCAGCCGTACGGTACGGGTGAGCGGTACGGGAGCCGCGACCGCGTTGACGTCGACCCGCTCCATCTCGGTGAGGTGCAGGACCGCGTCGGCCTCGCGCAGCACCTTGCGGACCCCGAGGACATCCGTCAGCTGGGCGACCTTCTTCTCGGTGGGGTCGATCATGCCGTGGGTCTGGACGACCAGGGGCGTGCGGGTCGCGAGCGCGAGGAGCGCCGCCGGCAGCGTCACCAGGTCCCGCATCAGGTGGACGTGCACGAGGTCCGCACCGCGCATCATGCGGCGTGCGGTGCGCAGCAGCGTCGCGGAGGTGATGCCGCTGACCTCGAACATCGGGAGCAGGTGCCGTGCTTGGAAGAGGTGGACGGGAACTCCCTCCACACGGCTCGGCAGTTCGCCGTCGGGAAAGCCGTCACCCAGGGCCATGACGCGTGCGTCGTCGCCTTGCGCCCGCTGGACCTTGGAGAGGTTGAACGCCACTCGGGTCGGCCCGCCGAACGCGTGGTCCGGAGTATGGAGCGTGACAACGTGCAGGATTTTCACCAGAGTTCCCCTCGACCGCAGCAGATAATTCACAGGGTAGTCATCGCACTCCCTCAAGTGGGCTGATTCGTTAGAGTGTTCAGCGGTTCACTGATCCCGGGGGGGCGCATGACGTCGGTGCACACATCGGCGCAGGAGCAGGCCTCCCAGGCCATCGCGCGTCCGGAGTCCGCTTGGGCCTCGGGCGGCGCCCCTGAGCCGCCCGAGCGGCCGATCGCCTGGTCGATGCTGTCGCGGGCCCTGTCCGTGCCGCTCGTCCTCGGCCTGGTGTGCTTCCTGCCCGCGGTGATCGCCGCCCAGCCCGGCAGCGGGGTCCGGGACACCGCGTACTGGCTCCAGCTGGTGCTGACCTGCTATGCGGGGGCCCGGCTGGCGACGATGATCCTCTCCACCCGGCGACGGCTGCTCCAGGGCGTCTTCTGGATGTTCGTGTACATCGCGATGGGTGTGGCGCCGTTCGCCCAGGTGGTGATCGGGCAGACGCCGACGCCGATGGTCGGGCCGCGCCAGGACCTGATCACCGCCACCGCGATGGTCCTGGTGGGGTGCGCCGCCTACGACCTGGGGGCGCTGCTGGCCTCGCGCCGACCGCTGCGGCGGCGTGCGGCGTCGCGATCCAGGGGCGGACCGGCGGTGGCGCACCCGGTCAGGCTCCGGGTCCTGGTGATCGTCGCGCTGCTGGCGAGCGCGTTCTACGTGATGAAGCTGGGCGGGCCCGTGGTCTTCTTCTCCAGCCGGCAGGAGATCAACGAGACCGTGGTGGCGAGCGGGGTCGTCGCGGAGGGGTCCAACGTGGGCTCGGCGTTCCTCAAGGGTTTCGGCACCGTCCCCGCGCTGCTGGCGTTCCTCTTCTACACCCGGCGCCTGGCGACCTCGCGCCGGGCGCGGCGCTCCCCGTCGACGGCCCTGGTGTGGGTGGCGCTCGCGGCGGTCAATCTGGTGGTGAACAACCCGATCTCCAACGCCCGTTACTGGTTCCTGACGGTGCTGATGGCGTTCGTGTTCACCGCGCTCCCGAGCAGCGCGGCGGTCTACCGCACGGTGCTGGCGACGGGGGTGGTGGGGGCGCTGGTCGTGTTCCCGTACGCGGACAAGTTCCGGTACGACGACGAGGCACAGCGGTCCGCGCAGTCCGCCTCGGTCTTCGAGCCGCTGGTGACCAAGGACTACGACCAGATGGTGATGTTCGCCAACACCATCTCGTGGGTGGACACCAGGGAGCACACCTACGGCCGACAGCTCGCGGGCTCCGCCCTGTTCTTCGTGCCGCGCGCGGTGTGGAGCGGGAAGCCGGAGGACACCGGGGTACGGGTCGGGCAGTGGATGGGGCTGCGGATGACCAACCTCTCGGCCCCGCTGTGGACCGAGTTCTGGGTCGACTTCGGTGCGTCGGGGATGATCGGCGGCCTGGCGCTGATCGGTTACGCGGCGGCACGCACCGACCGCAGATACGCCCTGGCCGTCACCCGGGCCGGACCCGGTCCGGGCAGTGTGCTGGCGATCGTGGCGCCGCTGATCGCCGGTTACACCTTCATCCTGCTGCGGGGTCCGCTGCTCCAGGCGGCCGGGAAGCTGGCCATCGGCGCCCTGTGCCTGGTGCTCGTCACCACCTTCAGGGAGCGGAGGGCAGCGCGCCGGCGCTGACGGTCCGCGCCGCCTCGGGGCGCCGACGGCGGAGCCGGACGACCCTGGTCCAGGTGGCGGTGGCCTTGCAGAGCGATCCCAGGCACAGGCCCCAGGCGGCTCCGGTGACCCCGGCGACGGCGTAGCCACCGGCCATGAAGGCCACCGCGGTGAGCGAGAAGGCCACCTGGATGCTCAGTGTCGTGCGCGGGTCGAGCATGCGCAGGGCGAGCAGACCGCAGGTGCCGGCGGCCATCGCCGCGTACTGGCTGCCGGTCGCCGGGAGGAGGGCCGCGGCCGTGGGCCAGGTGTCACCGAGCAGTTCGCGTCCCACCCGGTCGGGCAGCAGGGCCAGCGCGGTGGCCCAGAGGGCGGCGGTGCACGCGAGGACGCCGCCGAGGACGGCGGTCGCCCGCACCCGGCGGCGCTCGTCGCCGATGCGGCCCAGCAGCGGCGGACCGAACGACGTGGCGGAGGTGAACAGCACGTTGAGCGGCCCGAAGAGCGTGGTGGCGCCGCGCAGCGCGCCCACCAGGAGCGGGTTGGCGACGCTGCCGAGGCCGAGGACGGACAGCTGGCTGGTCGCGTTGCCCACACCGAACTCGACGACGAAGCGCTGACCGAGGTGGCCCCGTCGCGTCATCGGACGCAGCAGCAGCGGGGTCCCGGCGGTCGCACGGCGCAGCAGGGCGGCGGAGAGCAGCAGGGCGGGCAGGGCGGACAGCCCCCAGACGGCGATCAGGCGGGCGGGGCCGGCGCCGTACTGCTGGGTGGACAGCGCCCCGAGCACACAGGCCAGGCGCAACAGGTCGCCGGCCAGGGCCAGATGGGGGCGCTGGAGGGTGGAGAAGGCGTAGCGCAGGGCGTCCTGTCCCAGCACGACCGGCAGGACGAGGCCGAGCATCGCCAGGGCGCGGGCGGTGTCCCCGGGCAGCGCCAGGCAGACTGCGGCAAGCGGCACGCCGAGGGCGGCGGACGCGCAGACGGTGAACACGACGGCCGAGCGGCAGGCTCCCCGGGTGGCCTCGTCCCCGCCGCGCCGGAGGACGAGGGGCTGCCCGGTGTACGCGCCGGAGGCGCCCAGCAGCACGGTGAAGACGAGGTAGACCGCGGAGAAGCGCGCGAAGTCGGCCACGGTGGAGAGCCGGGCGGCGGCCACGAGCACCAGGATGTTGGTGAGCGCCGCCACGCCCTGGTCCGCGACCGAGCAGGCGACCGCGGTACGGGCTCTCACTGCCGCGCCCCCGGGAGGGTGAAGGAGCGCAGGCCCATGGTCTCCGCCGGATCCCCGTTGATCTCCGGCGCGTCCGCCTCCACCGCCCGGCCGCCGTGCCCGCCCCCGGGCCGGCCCCGGCCGGGTCCGGGTCGGCGTTCCGAGCGGCGCAGCCGGCCCCTGGCGGGGTGCAGCAGGGCGCCGAGGACGGAGCCGCCGGAGGCGCCGATGATCTCGCGGATGCGCTCCAGGTCGCTGCGGTGCACTTCTCGGGGGTCGCAGACGATCATGACCCCCTCGACCCGGTCGACCAGGGCGACCGCGTCGGCGTAGGACAGCACCGGTGGGGCGAGCACGATGACCACGGTGCCGGGGCGGTCGGCCTCGGCGACGATACGGCCGACCGGTGCCGAGGTCAGGGCGCGTGGCACGTTGTCCGCGGCGACCCCCGCGATCAGCGCGAACGCGCCCGAGCCGGGCACGTCCACGTTGAAGCGCGCGCCCGTCGGCCAGGTGCCGTCCCCCTCATCGGCGGCCCAGCGCGGCGGCCGCACCTCGTGGGCCGAGGGTCCCAGGTCACGGGCCAGGGACGGGGTACGCAGATCGGCCTCGACGATCAGCACGTCGCGACCCATCTCGGCGAAGGCGGCGGCCAGGTTGACCGCGGCGGCGGCAGCCGCGGCGTTGTCGCCGCGCGGGGCGGTGACCAGGAGCCGGCGCCGCTCCGCGAACGACGGGTCGTACGCCAGCCGGAACGCGACCGCCCGGTACTCCTCGGCCAGCCTGGAGCCGCTGCGCCCGATGGCGAGCAGGGTCCCCGCGGTGGCGCGTTCCCGGGGCAGGGTGCCGAGCAGCGGGGCGCCGAGCGAGCGGACGAGCTCCCGGGGTGAGCGGACGGCGGGGTCGAAGACGAGGCGCACCCAGGACAGCAGGAGTCCGAGGGCGAGTCCGACGACCGCTCCGAGCCCGAGGAGCAGCGGCATCCCTGCACCGGTGGGCGCGGTGGGCGCCACCGGCTTCTTGTTCAGGTAGCCGGGGGTGGTGTCCAGGGCCCTGAGCTCGGAGATCTTCCGCGTCAGCTCGGAGATGGAGACGATGATGTTGGCCCGGGCGCTGCTGACGTCGTCGGTGGCCCCGGCCCCCTCCTCCAGCAGGTCGCGCTTGTCCTCCAGCGGATCGAGCTGGGCGCGGTAGCCGTTCGCCATGTTCTCGATGCTCTCCTGGGTACGCGCCTTGCGGTGCGCCAGGTAGGCGTTGGCCAGCGCTTCCGCGCGGGAGCGTGCCTGCTCGGGGGTGGTGCCGGTGTAGGAGAAGCGGAGGGTCAGGGTGTTGGGCGGGTTGGTGACCTGGAGTCCCGACAGGAGCTTGCGGGCGGTGACGTCGTCACCGTTCTTGAGCAGGGTTCCGGCGGCCAGCACGCCCACGGTGTCACTCACCGCGGTCTGCCGCTCGGAGCCGATGTTGATCCCCTTGTCGGCCGACGCTCCGGTGGCGAAGGGGTCGGCGGTCGCGGAGCGCACCTGGACCTCGCCGGTCGCGGTGTAGGTGTCGTCGCCGCTCAGGGCGAGGAAGCCGCCGCCGAGCAGTCCGACGACGACGCCCGCCGCGAGCAGCGTGCGGTAGCGCAGGAGCTGACGGAACTGATCGCGCAGCAGCGCCGGTTCGTCCTGGTCGTCCGGTGGGCGGATCGAATGGCTCATCGGCGTGGCCCCTCCTGTGCGTTCCCTGCGCGTGCGTTCCCCTCGGGCCCGTCCCCGGCCCGCCCGTCCTGTTCCAATCCGGTGCCGTCCCCGGTTCGTCGTGCGTCGGCGTCCGGTCCGGCTCCGGTTCCTCGTGCGTCGGCGTCCGGTCCGGTTCGTACGTCCCGGGTGCCCGCGTCCGCGAGTGCCTCGGCGAGCAGGGCGTCGAAGCGGGCGAGACCGGCCTCCCGGCCCAGGTGCCGCTCGACGTAGCCGGGACCGTGCGCGCCCAGCGCGTCGGCCTCCGCCGGGTCGGCGGCGAGTGCGCGTACGGCGGCGAGGAGCGCCGCCGGGTCCTCGGGGGCGACGAGGACGCCCGCACCCGAGCGGCGTACCTCGTCGGCGGTCCCGCCCTCGTCGGCCACGGAGGCGACGACGGGCCGTCCGGACACGAAGTAGGAGGTGAGTTTCGACGGCACGCTCATGTCGAGCACGGAGGCCCGCTGGGTGACCGCCAGCACATCGGCGGCGGCGAGCACATCGGTGAACTCTTCCGCGCCAGAAGGCGGGAGGAAGTCGATGTTGGGCAGCCCTCCGGCGAGCTCGCGCAGCGCCCCGCGCTGGTTGCCGTCGCCCATCAGCACGACACGGACGTCCGGGGCCAGCCTGGCCAGAGCCACCAGGACCTCCAGGCCCTGCTTGAGGCCCATGTTGCCGGAGTGCAGCACGACCGGGGTGTCCTCCCGCCAGCCGAGCCGGGCGCGGGTGGCGGCGCGGTCCCCCGAAGGACGCTCCACATGGGTCCAGTTGGGTACGACGCGGATGCGCCCGGGGTCCACGCCGAGGGCGGTGACGCCCGCGACGAAGCTCTCGTGGATGACACCGACGAGCGCGGCACCGCTCAGGGCGTGGCGCTCGGCGCGGGCGGCGACGACCGCCGCCCTGCCGCCGCCCCGGATTCCGCTCTGCGCGGCGGCCGCGCCCATCAGGTCCTGGACGACCGGTATGTGGGGGACCCGATGGCGGCGGGCCAGCCGGGCGGCGATGACCCCGCCCGCGAGGCTCGGCATCTGGGAGATCACCGCTTCGGGTCGCCCCGGAGGCGGGGCGAGGACCCCGTGGAGGAGCACGGACGCCTCGAACAGGCCTCTGCGTAGCGCGGTCTGACGGGACGGCACGTAGTGCCGCCGCCGGTGGACGCGCACGCCTCGGCGGTCCTCGTCCCGGCGCCACGCCCCCCGGTACTCCTCGTCCACCCGCCAGGCGGGATAGTGCGGCATGCCGGTCAGGACCTCGGTCACGGCCCCCGACGCGGCCCAGTGCTCGGCGAGTTGTGTGGCGTACGGCCCGATGCCCGTCAGCTCGGGGGCGTAGTTGGTGGAGACCACGAGAAGATGGCGGTTCTCGAACGGTCTCTGATGCTCAGCAGCGGACAACGGATGATCGCCTTCCCCCCGGAACAGCCTCGGCTTCGAGCTTATCCGTTCACGGCCTGCACAAGTGTTCTTCACAGTAAGGTCGTTGAACCAGTTCCACCGTGGGGGGAGAGAACGGATGGTGCAACACAGAGTCGGTTACGCACCGGGGGTGTACGACCTGTTCCACGTAGGCCACCTGAACATCCTGCGGCACGCCCGCAGCCAGTGCGACTACCTGGTGGCCGGGGTCGTCTCCGACGAGATGGCCGTGCTGGCCAAGGGGCACAAGCCGGTGATCCCGCTGCCGGAGCGGCTGGAGATCGTGCGCAGCGTGCGCTACGTGGACGCCGCGTTCGTCGAGACCGTTCCGGACAAGGTCGAGACCTGGCAGCAGGTCCGCTTCGACGTCATCTTCAAGGGCGACGACTGGCGCGGCACGGAGAAGGGCGAACGCCTGGAGCGGGACTTCGCCGAGGTCGGGGTGGAGGTCGTCTACTTCCCGTACACGGTGCACACGTCCAGCACCCAGCTGCGCCGGGCGCTGGACGTGCTCGTCAGCCGGCCCGGAGCGCTTTCAGCTCCCTGAACCACTTGACCAGGAACGCCACCAGGAACACGGCGTGCACGGCCGCGAGTACGGCGTACCCGGCCCGGAAGGCTCCGGGTGCGCCGAACAGCAGGAAGACCAGGCAGAACACGCCGTAGTCCGCGGGCAGCAGTGCCACGGCCCGCAGCGAGGACACCGGAGCCGCGGGACCGGCGGGCACCGGCGCGGTGCGGGCAGCCGCCTTCCCGAGCTGCTCCCGCAGCAGCCCCGCGCAGAACGTCAGCACGGCGACGAAGAGGAAGCCGAGCGGCAGCAGCAGCCAGCCCTCCCCGGGCAGTTCGCCGTACCGGTGGAACGAGATCAGCACGGCGGTGTGGACCAGGATCATCTTCGCGCAGTCCACGACGTGGTCGAGCCATTCGCCGTCCGGTCCGCCCCGCCCCGTCAGCCGGGCGAGCTGCCCGTCGGCGGAGTCGAAGGCGAAGCCGACCGCCAGGCCCGCGTAGACGAGGAACCCGAGCTGCCAGGACGGTTCGGCCAGAGCCACTGCCGCGATGGCCGCGAACGTGAACCCAGCACTGATCAGCGTGACTTGATTAGGCGTCAGGCTCGCTCGGTAGGCGCCCGCGGCGAGCAGCCTTCCGGCCGGCCGGTTCACGTACCGCGAATAGAGCGAGACGCCCTTGGACGTCTTCTGTGCGCCGCGCAACTCGCGCAGCACCGTACCCGTGCTTTCCATACGCCCCCCAGCGCCGGCCACAGCAGTCGCTGCATCATGGCAGACGAGGCGCGCGGAGGACGTGGGTACACCGCACATCGGGCAACTCGACGCGGCGCGTGGGGCGACGCGGCCGGCTCACTTCTGCCCGGTGCCACGCTCCGGGCCCGGGTCCGGAGCCCGTTCGGTGAGCTGTTCGTCCAGGTCGTCGCGGAGCAGCTCGGCGTGCTCGATCTGGCCGGTGCGGTAGGCGGACCGCGCCACCAGGTGCGCCGCGACCGGCCCGGTCATGAGCTGGAAGAACCCGATCAGGCCCAGCGTCGCCAGGTCCATGCCGCTGCGCAGCCGCAGTGCCACCCCGGCGAGCACCAGCAGCAGTCCGAGGGTCTGCGGCTTGGTCGCGGCGTGGCTCCGCGAGAGGACGTCGGGAAGCTTCAGCATCCCGACGACGCCGAGCAGGCAGATCGCCGCGCCGACGAACACCAGGACGGCTCCGAGGGTGTCGCTGATCTGTACCCAGGCACTCATCCGGGGCCCTCCTCGTCGGTGCGGCGGACCGGCGCCGGACGCGAGAGCGGCCGGTCGCGTACGGCGATGAAGCGGGCGATGCCCACCGATCCGGTGAAGCCGAGGAAGGCCAGCACCAGCATGATCGGGAAGTAGAACGAGTCGCGCGCGAATGCCGACTTGGCACCGAGGCCCGCGATGATCAGGGCGGCGATCACGTCGAGCGCGATGGCACGGTCCAGCATGGAGGGGCCGCGCCAGACGCGGTACAGCAGCAGCACTCCCGCGACGACGAGCACCACCACCGCGGTGACCAGCAGGACCCGGTCGACGGTCTCGGGCACGCTCATGTCCCCTCCTCCACGCCTTCCGCCGACTCCCCGCCGGGCGGTGGTTGTGCCACTCTGGCGATCTCCTCGCGGGTGCCGAACGCCCGCACCGTCAGCTGCTCCAGCCGCCAGACCGACCGCCGGGCGGCGGCGAGTTCCTCCGGCAGGTCCGCGTCCAGCACGTGCAGGAAGAGCGTGGCGGTGGCCCGGCGCACCTCGATGACCGCACCGCCCGGCACGTTGGACACGGTGACGGCGGTCGCGGCGAGCATCAGGTCGCTCCGGCAGCGCAGCGGTACGGCGATGACGGCGGGCCGGTGCGGACGGCCGGAGAAGATCTGCCGGGTGACCTTCACCCCGGAGGTGTACATGTCGTACAGCAGGTATCCGGCGAGGAGCAGGATGCCCCAGGGGTGGAGCCGCAGCCCGAGGTCGACCCGGGGCAGCGGGAACGCCAGGCAGACGACTGCCGCCACGACGACGCCGGTGATGACGTTGGCCCAGGTCAGCGTGGACCACAGCAGCACCCAGATCAGGGTGAGCCAGGCGATCAGCGGAAGATCGAGCACCCGGCGCCGGCGACCGGCGAACTCCACACTGAAGGGCGGCAGTTCGGGATTCCCGCGAGACAGGGTGATCAGGCGCTTCACCTGCCGAGCACCTCCTGGGTGTAGGGCGTACGCGCGATGAGCTCGGCCGCGGCGCGGTCGGTGAAGGCGGTCAGCGGGCCGGCCAGCACGGTGAAGGCGAGACTCAGCGCGACGGCTCCCGCGGTGGCGGCGGTCATGGCCAGGGGCGGCTTGGTGGTGGTGGTCACCGCCCGCCCGTGCAGGCTCGCCGCGATGGTCTGCCCGGCCGGTACGGGCACACCCCCGATCCCCTCGTCGCCGGTGCCGGGAATCCGGTCGGGCCCGGTGTCGGCGTCGTCGTCGCCGATGTCGTCCGAGTCCTCCAGGACCGTGCCGTAGGCGGCCTGGTCGGGCGGCTCGGTGCGCCAGAAGGCCAGGTTCCAGACCTTGGCCATGACGTACAGGGTGAGCAGGCTCGTCACGGTCGCCCCGGCGACCAGGGTCCAGGCCCAGGCGCCTCCGTCGGCGACACCCGCCCGCATGAGGCCGAGCTTGCCGATGAAGCCGGAGAGCGGTGGGATGCCGGCGAGGTTCATGGCGGGAACGAAGAACAGGACCGCGAGCAGTGGGGCCGCCTTGGCCAGTCCGCCGATGCGGGTCAGCTCGTTGGTGCCGCCGCGGCGTTCGATGAGCCCGGCGACGAGGAAGAGCGTGGTCTGCACGGTGATGTGGTGGACGACGTAGAAGATCGCCCCGCCGTATCCCTCCTGGGTGGCCAGTCCGATGCCGAAGACCATGTAGCCGATGTGGCTGATGAGTGTGAAGGAGAGCAGTCGCTTCAGGTCCGTCTGCGCGACCGCGCCCAGGATGCCCACGACCATCGAGAACAGCGCCACGGCCATCAGGAGGTCGCCGAGGCGGTTGCCCGGGAAGAGCAGGGTCTCCGTCCGGAGCATGCAGTAGACGCCCACCTTGGTCAGCAGTCCCGCGAAGACGGCGGTGACGGGCGCGGGGGCCGTCGGATAGGAGTCGGGGAGCCACGCGGCGACGGGGAACACGGCGGCCTTCACCGCGAAGACGGTGAGCAGCATCGCCTGGATCAGGGTCTGTACGCCGAGGGGGAGTTCGGGCAGTCTCGCGGCCAGCTGGGCGAAGTTGGCGGTGCCGGTCGCGGCGTAGGTCATGGCGATGGCCGTCAGGAACAGCATCGACGAGAACAGCGAGATGATGACGTAGGTGGAACCCGCCCGGATCCGGGGGCCGGTGCCGCCGAGGGTGAGCAGGACGAAGCTGGCGACGAGCATGATCTCGAATGCGACGTAGAGATTGACCAGGTCGCCCGCGAGGAACGTGCAGGACACTCCTGCCACCAGGATGAGGTAGGCGGGGTGGAACACGGCGACCGGCGTCTCCTTGTCCCGGTCGGACATGCCCTGGCCGAGCGAGTAGACCAGGACGGCGAGGGTGACGGCCGAGGAGACGGTGAGCATCAGCCCGGACAGCCGGTCGGCGACCAGGGTGATGCCGAGCGGCGGGCCGAAGTCTCCGAGGTCGACGTGGAGGGGGCCCTGCCGGTCCGCCGCGATCATCAGGGCGACCGAGAGGCCCAGCACGGCGGTGAGCACCGCGACGCTGATGAACCGCTGGAACCGGGCGAGCCTGGTGCCGAACGCGAGGCTGAGTCCGGTGGCGCAGAGCGGGAGCAGCACCGGCAGCGGGACGAGTGCGTTCATCCGGCGGCTCCTCGGTCGGGATCGGAAGGATCGGGCCCGTGCGGATCGGGATCGGAAGGATCGGGGCTGTGCGGTTCGGGATCGGAAGGTTCAGGGCCGACAGGATCAGGCCCGTCCCGCCCGTCCCGCCCGGGTCCCGGGTCGGCGCCCGTGTCGTGGGCGGGGGCGCCACCCTTGGTTTCGGCGGGCTCCGCGGGGCGGGCCGCGGGACCGCGGTAGTCCTCCGGGTCGGCGCCCAGGACGTCGTGCCACAGGTCGCCCGTGGCGTCCCGGCCCCTGGCCTGCAGGGCCCGGTCGGCACGCAGCCGTGCCCGCAGCCTGCCGCGCTCCTCGCGGTAGCGTGCGCGGTCCCCGGAAGTGCGGCCGGCTCCGGACCGGTACTCGTCGCGGAGCTCGGCCCGCTCCCCCAGCACCTCGACGCGCAGCGCGATGCGCCGGTCCTCGAGGTCGTCGTGCACCTCGTCGGTGCCGGTCAGCTGGTGGCTTCGGTACGCCATGGCCAGCAGGAACGCCGTGGTGGCGAGGGTGATGACGATGGCCGTGAGCGCGATGGCCTGGGGCAGCGGGTCGGTGACCCGGCGCAGCGCGACCCCGTAGAGCAGCGGTGCCTCGCCCGCCGAGCCGGTGGCGGAGAGCACCAGCAGGTTGATGCCGTTGCCCGCGATCACCGCGCCGAGGAGGATGCGGGTCAGGGGGCGGGTGAGCATGAGGATGCCGCCGACCGCGCACAGCACGACGGCGGTGAGGAGCAGGGAGACGCTGACGGTCATCGGCCCGTGCCTCCCGTCCCGGTGCCGGGCGCGGGTGCGAGCGCACCCGCCGCGCGCTCGATCTGCCGGTCGACCTTCGCGCCCAGCGCGCGCACGATGTCCAGGACGACGCCCAGTACCAGGAGGTAGACCCCGCAGTCGAAGACGACCTGCGTACCGATGTGGTAGTCACCGAGGACCGGCAGGCGGCCGTGGTACACGAACGCGTGGAACACCGTCCCGTCGACGAGCCCCAGCAGGGCGACACCCGTGGAGAGGAACAGTCCGAGGCCGGTGAAGAGGCCGGGCTGCAGCGGTGCCGCCTCGGCGAGTTCGAAGCGGCCGCCCGCGAGGTAGCGGGTGATGAGCGCGAGCCCCGCGACGAGTCCGCCGACGAAGCCGCCGCCCGGCATGTTCTCCGCGCAGAACAGCAGGTACAGCGAGAGCACCAGGATCGGGTGGAAGAGCAGCCGGGCCACCACCTCGAAGACGACGGAGCGGTGTTCGGGCGCGAGCGTCTCGCCGGCCGCGAGCCAGCTGCGTTCGGGGGCGGTGTCGTCGCCCTGGGGCAGCCCCGTCAGCGTGGTGGTGTTCAGCGACCAGGCCGTCTCGCCCCGCAGTTCGTCGCGGATCATGGACGCCTCGCTCCGGCGGTGCAGGTAGATGAGGCTGGTCACCCCGATCGCCGCGGCGGCGAGCACGGCGGACTCCCCCATCGTGTCCCAGGCCCGCAGGTCGACCAGGATGGTGGCCACGACGTCCTTGAGGCCGTGCTGGGCGGTCTCCTCGACCATCGCCGCCCCTGCCGGCGGGGCGACCCGGGCGGAGGCCACCACCCACAGGGAGACGCCCAGGGTCGCGGCGGCCGCGAGGGCCACGGGGATGCGCACCGCCCGCCGCCACGGGCTGACGGACTCCTGGAAGTGGACCGGCATCCGGCGCAGTACGAGCACGAACACGATCATCGAGACGGTCTCGACGCAGAACTGGGTGAGCGCCAGGTCCGGCGCGCCCTGCACGACGAAGAGCAGGGCGGCCCCGTACCCGGTGAGCCCCGCCAGCACCACGGCCTTCATCCGGCGGCTGACGGTGAGGCAGCACAGGGCGGCCAGGCAGGTCAGCGCCGCCAGCGCGCCCTGGAGCGGGGTGTCCCACACCCGGGGCGCGACCGCGTCGTCCCAGGGCCGGTCCGTGAACAGGACCGCCAGCTGTCCGGTCAGCATCACCAGCAGGGTGGTGGCGAGGTAGACGGAGAGCGAACCCCGCTGGACGAACCCGGTGACCTGGAGGGCGAGTCGTTCCAGGCCGAGCAGGAGGTGGCCGAAGACGCTGTCGGCGGTCGGCCAGGCGATCCGGCGGGAGATCCGGGTGACGGTGGCGCGTCGGGCGAAGAGCACGGCTCCCGCGGCCCAGGCCACGGCCGACAGGAGCAGGACCGTGCCGAAGCCGTGCCAGAGCGCCAGGTGGTAGGGATGGGCCGGGGCCGGGAAGGTGTCGGCGTACGCGCTCAGCAGCCCGTCCGTCCAGCCGACACCGGGGCCCAGCACCAGGCAGGCGACGGCGAGCAGGGCGGGCGGTGCGAGCAACGCGGCTCCGACCCGGTGCACGGGGGTGTCGGCGACCCCCGGCTTGCGCGCGAAGGCGCCCCAGACGAAGCGGAGGGTGTACGCGACGGTCAGCGCCGAGCCCACCACGGTGACCGCCAGCATCCAGCGGTCGACGGTGTCGCCGTGCAGCAGCGCGTCGAAGGCGGCCTCCTTCGCGGCGAACCCGAGGAGGGGCGGCAGGGCGGCCATGGACGCGGCGGCGAGGACGGCCGTCGCGCACACGAGGGGCTTCGAGCGTCCGACACCGGAGAGTCTGCGCAGGTCACGTGTGCCGGTGGCGTGGTCGACGATGCCGGTGACGAGGAACAGCGCGGCCTTGAACAGGGCGTGGGCCAGGATCATGGCGACGGCGGCGAGTGCCGCGTTCCGGTCGCCCACCCCCGCGAGTACGACGAGGAAGCCGAGCTGGCTGACCGTGCCGTAGGCCAGCACGATCTTGAGGTCGTGCAGGCGCAGCGCGCGCCATCCTCCGAGCAGCATGGTGGCGCCGCCGAGCACCAGGATCACCGGCCGCCAGAGCGGTACGTCCGCGAAGCCGGGGGCCAGTCGTGCCACCAGGTAGATTCCGGCCTTCACCATGGCCGCCGCGTGCAGGTAGGCGCTGACCGGGGTCGGCGCCGCCATGGCGTTGGGGAGCCAGAGGCTGAAAGGCCAGATGGCGGACTTCGACAGGGCTCCGCACAGCACGAGGGCGACCGCGACCGACACGGCGAGCGTGGTGTCGGGGGGATCGGCGACGATCGCGGAGATGCGGTAGGTGCCCGCCGCCTGACCGATGATCAGGAAGCCGACGAGCATGGCCAGTCCGCCGAGTGTGGTGACGACGAGTGCCTGGAGGGCGGATCTGCGGTTCTGCTTGCGTTCGCTGCCGTGGCCGATCAGCAGGTAGGAGAAGACCGTGGTCAGTTCCCAGAACACGTACAGGGAGATCAGGTCGTCCGCGAGCACGAGGGCGAGCATCGCCCCGGTGAAGGCGAGCAGGTTCCCGGCGAAGGAGGCGAGCCGGGGCGAGTCGTCGGTGAAGTAGGCGGCGCAGTAGAGCAGGACGAGCGTGCCGATGCCGGCGGCCAGCAGCACCATCAGCTCGGCGAGGGCGTCCAGCCGCAGGGCGAGGGAGACGTCGTACGCCGGGATCCACTCCCAGGTCCAGGTCACCGCTCCCCCGCCGGCCGCGTCACCCCATTCGGTGGCGGCCCAGACGGTCGTGGCGGCGGGTGGCAGCGCGAGGACCAGGAAGGCCCGCCTGCCCGTCCGGCGCACCAGCGGGAGCGCGAAGGCGGCGAGAGCGAAGTGGCAGACGATGAGCGCGATCACGAGCGAGGGACCGGAGCAGCAAGGGGAGCAGACTGAACAAAGGGCACCGAATACAGATATATCGCCTGGCTCCGTTCACCCGTCCGGCGCGCCGCGCACGACGCGGACCACTGGTGCGGCGGCTCAGCCGTGGTCGGCGCACGCCCCACCGTGGTCACAGAAGGGCGCCTGCCCCGTTCGGCCGCAGCCACACAACATCGCGCGGGTCGCCCGGACGGAGCCGTCCGGTGTGTCGATCTCCAGGTCTCCCCGCACGTGGAGCACGCCGTCGGGGTGCGACGACACATGGGTCGGGGTGTCGGGGACCTCGTCCGGCATCCCGTCGGTCCGGTGGTACCGCAGCGCTCCGCTCGGGCAGCGCCGGACGACGTCGGCGACCTCGTCGGCCGGCGCGTGCCCCGGTGTGGCCCACGGCCTGCGGGCGACGTCGAAGACGGACGGCAGGCCGTGGACGCACTCGGCCGCGTGCACACACCGGTGCGCGTCGTAGTTCACGGTGATGCCGTCGCCGTCGTACGACCTGGTCGCGGGGTGCGGGGGCTGCTCGCCGGTCACGCCGACCCTCCCGGTGCGGCTGGAACGAATGCCTACGTCCCCAGGCTCGCCCCGGACCGGGGGCCGCGCTACCCGGGCGGAACGGGCATCCCGTCACTTCGGAGCGGGGCGCCGGGCGGCCACCGGCGGCGGGCCGGCGGAAACCGCCCCTTCGCGTGCCTCCGTCAGTCCAGTACGGCGATGCCGTCCAGCTCGACCATGGCCTGCTCGTCCCACAGCCTGACCACCCCGACGAGGGCCATGGCCGGGTAGTCACGCCCCACCAGCCTCTGCCAGACCGCGCCCAGCTCGGAGGCGTGGGCGCGGTAGTCGGCGACGTCGGTGGCGTACACCGTGACCCGGGCCAGGGCGGCCGGGGAGCCGCCCGCGGCTCGCAGGGCGGTGAGCAGATTTCCCAGTGCCGCCTCGAACTGCTCGGGCAGGCCGGCGCCTACGACCTTCCCGTCGCCGTCCAGCGCGGTCTGGCCCGCCAGGAAGACGAGCCGGCCGCCGGTGACGGTGACGGCGTGCGAGAAGCCGGTGGGCGGGGCCAGTTCGGTGGGATTGATACGGGTGAGGGGATTCATGCGGGCTTCTCCTGGGTCGCGTACAGCTCCTTGGCGATGATGGTGCGCTGCACCTCGGTGGCGCCCTCGTAGATCCGGGGCGCGCGGACCTCCCGGTAGAGGTGTTCGAGCAGGTGCCCGCGGCGCAGGGCACGTGCTCCGTGCAGCTGGACCGCCGCGTCGACGACGTACTGCGCGGTCTCGGTTGCGTACAGCTTGGCCATGGCGGCCCGCCGGGGTACGCCGGACTCGCCCGCGTCGTGCGCTGCCGCCGCGGCGTACACCAGGAGCCGGGCGGCCTCGGTGCGGGTGGCCATCTCCGCGACCTGGTGGGAGACGGCCTGCAGATCCTTCAGGGGTGCCCCGAAGGCGCTGCGGCTCGCCGTGTGTTCGAGCGTGGCGTCGAGCGCGGCCCGCGCCATTCCGACGGCGAACGCCCCGACGCTGGGCCGGAAGAGGTTCAGGGTGTCCATGGCGACCCGGAAGCCCCGGCCCGGCTCCCCGAGCACGTCGTCGGCGCTCACGGGCACGGCGTCGAAGTCCAGCGATCCGACGGGGTGCGGGGAGAGCATGTCCAGCGCCTCCCCGGTGAGCCCGGGGCGGTCGGCGGGGACGAGGAACGCGGTGACCCCACGGGCTCCGGCGCCCTCACCCGTGCGGGCGAAGACGGTGTAGAAGTCGGCCTCCGGGGCGTTGGAGATCCAGCACTTCTCCCCGGTCAGCCGCCATCCGTCCCCGCCGGGGGCGGGCCTGGCGTCGAGAGCGAGCGCCGCCGCGTCGGATCCGGCGCCCGGCTCGCTGAGCGCGAAGGCTGCGACGGCCCGCCCCGCGCGCACCTCGGGGAGCCATCGCGCACGCTGGGCCGGGGTGCCGGCCCCGCGTACCGGACCTGAGCCGAGCCCCTGGAGGGCGAGTGCGGTCTCCGCCTCGGTGCAGCCGCGGGCGAGCGACTCGCGCAGCAGGCAGAGGTCGAGCGCGCCGGAGCCGAGGAGCCGGTCCAGCAGCCCGAGCCGACCGAGGGCGGCCACCAGCGGGCGGTTCACACGGCCCGGTTCGCCCTTGTCGGCGAGCGGTCTCAGCTCCTCCCGGGCGAGGGTGAAGAGCTCTTCGCACCAGGCGGCTCGACCGGGATCGAGGGAGAATGCCGTCATACCGGCGCCTCTCTTGTCACGACTTATCGCGGACCGTTGACTACCGTCACTCAAACGATACGCTCCAAGTGCGACTAGGGGGCGATGCTTCATGAAGCCGTCAGGTACCGAGAGCGCTCACACCGACACCTTCGCGCGCGACCATCTCCCGCCCGCCGGGCAGTGGCCCGAGCTGGTCTTCGACCTCCCCGAACTGGCCTATCCGGACCGGCTGAACTGCGGTCACGAGCTGCTCGACCGCACGGTGGACCGGTTCGGCCCCGACCGCCCGGCCTTCCGGACCCCGGACGGCGGCGTCTGGAGCTACGGGAAGCTGCGGGACCGGGTGGACAGGATCGCCCAGGTGCTCACGCACGACCTCGGCGTGGTGCCCGGCAACCGCGTGCTGCTGCGCGGCCCCACCACCCCCTGGCTGGCCGCCTGCTGGCTCGCCGTGATGAAGGCGGGCGCGGTCGCCGTGACGGTGCTGGCACAGCAGCGGGCCTCGGAGCTCGCCACGATCTGCTCCATCGCCCGCGTCGGTCACGCGCTGTGCGACACCAGGTCGGTGGACGACCTGATCGCCGCCGAGGTGCCCGGACTGCGCGTCACGACGTACGGAGGGGATCGCGCCGACGACCTGACGGAGCTCGCGGCTGCCAGGACCGGGCCCTACCGGGCGGTGGACACGGCCGCCGACGACGTCGCGCTCATCGCGTTCACCTCGGGCACCACAGGCCGGCCCAAGGGCTGTATGCACATGCACCGCGACGTGCTGGCCGTGGCCGACACCTTCGCCCGCCACGTCCTGCGGCCGGGCCCGGACGACGTGTTCACCGGCAGTCCGCCGCTCGGCTTCACCTTCGGGCTGGGCGGACTGGTGATCTTCCCGCTGCGGGCCGGCGCCTCGGCCCTGCTGCTCGAACAGGCAGGTCCCAAGCAACTGCTGCCCGCACTGGCCGCCCACCGGGTCTCGGTCCTGTTCACCGCGCCGACCGCCTACCGCGTGATGCTCGACGCGCTCGACGGCCACGACCTGTCCGCGCTGCGCCGCTGCGTCTCGGCAGGGGAGAACCTGCCCGCTGCCACCTGGCGTTCCTGGTACGAGCGCACGGGGCTGCGCATCATCAACGGCATCGGGGCGACGGAGCTGCTGCACATCTTCGTCGCGGCCGCCGACGGGGCGATCCGCCCCGGCACCACCGGCGTACCCGTGCCCGGCTGGCAGGCACGCGTGGTGGACGAAAGCGGCGAGGAGCTGCCGGACGGCGAGCCGGGGCTGCTGGCGGTGCGCGGCCCGGTCGGCTGCCGCTATCTCGCCGACGAGCGGCAGCTGGCGTACGTGCGCCACGGCTGGAACATCACCGGCGACACCTATGTCCGCGAGCCCGACGGCTACTTCAGGTACGTCGCGCGGGCCGACGACATGATCATTTCCGCCGGGTACAACATCGCGGGCCCCGAGGTCGAGGAGGCCCTGCTGCGCCACCCCGACGTGGCCGAGGCCGCGGTGGTGGGGCGGCCGGACGAGCTCCGCGGCCAGATCGTGGCCGCCTACGTCGTACCGCGCGAGGGTGCCCAACTGTCCGCCGACGGCCTGCGCGCCTACATGAAGTCCGAGCTGGCGCCGCACAAGTGCCCGCGCGCCGTCGAGTTCCTGCCCGTACTGCCGAGGACCGCGACCGGAAAGCTCCAGCGCTTCCTGCTGCGAGGCGCCACCGCTCTAGAGTGATCAGGTGGCCGAGCACACTCCCCGTTCCCTGATCGTCACCCTCTACGGCGCGTACGGCCGTCAGCCCGGCACCGCCCCGCTGGCGGTGTCCGAGCTGATCCGGCTGCTGCACGCCGTCGGCGTCGACGCTCCGTCGGTACGCTCCTCCGTCTCCCGCCTCAAGCGGCGCGGACTGCTCGTCCCCGCCCGGACGGCGGACGGCGCGGCCGGATACGCCCTGTCGGCAGACGCCCGGCAGCTCCTCGACGACGGGGACCGGCGGATCTACCGGTATCCCGCGCCCCCGCGCGGAGACGGCTGGGTCCTCGCCGTCTTCTCCGTACCGGAGGCCGAACGCCACAAGCGGCACCTGCTGCGCTCCCGCCTCGGCAACCTCGGCTTCGGCACGGCGGCACCCGGCGTGTGGATCGCCCCCGCCGAACTGCACGAGGAGACGCGGCACACCCTGGAGCGCCTCGAACTCGCGCCGTACGTCGAGCTGTTCCGCGGCGAGCACCTCGGCTTCGCCGCGACCCGGGAGGCGGTGGCCCGCTGGTGGGACCTCGACGCGATCGCCCGGCTCCACCTCGACTTCCTCGACCAGCAGGAGCCCGTGCTGCGCGCCTGGGAGGCGCGGTCGGCCGAGCCCGCCGCCGAGGACGCCTACCGGGACTACCTCCGCGCGCTGGACTCCTGGCGCCGGCTGCCCTACGCGGACCCCGGGCTGCCCGGGGAGCTGCTCCCGGAGGACTGGCCCGGGGGCCGCTCGGCGGAGGTGTTCGGGCAACTGCACACCCGGCTGAGGGATGCGGGGTCCGACTTCGTACGCGGGGGTCCTTGAGCAGCACAGCGACGCCCCGGCACCTCACCGCGCGGCACGGCGACGGCGGGGTGCCGGAACCGCGCCTGCCTGACGCTCAGTCAAGCGTGAGCCGTGGCTTCGGGGCGTCGGTGCGGCCGGTCGGTGGTGGCCGGCTGCCCGCGCGGTACGGGAGCGGCCAGGAGGCGCCGGGCCCGGTGCAGCCCTGTTCGGCGGCGGCGTGGAGCGTCCAGTGCGGGTCGTACAGGTGCGGGCGGGCCAGGGCGCAGAGGTCGGCGCGGCCGGCGAGGAGAAGCGAGTTGACGTCGTCCCAGGAGGAGATGGCGCCGACGGCGATGACGGGCACGCCCAGGGCGTTGCGGATGCGGTCGGCGTACGGGGTCTGGTACGAGCGGCCGTACTCGGGGCGTTCGTCCGGGACGACCTGGCCGGTGGAGACGTCGATGGCGTCCGCGCCGTGGTCGGCGAAGGCACGGGCGACGGCCACGGCGTCCTCGTCGCTCGTGCCGCCGCACGCCCAGTCGGTGGCGGAGATCCGCACGGTCATGGGCCGGTCGTCGGGCCACACCGCGCGGACGGCGTCGAAGACCTCCAGGGGGAAGCGCAGCCGGTTCTCCAGCGCCCCGCCGTAGGCGTCGGTGCGCCGGTTGGTGAGCGGGGAGAGGAAACCGGAGAGGAGGTACCCGTGGGCGCAGTGCAGTTCGAGCAGGTCGAACCCGCTGCGGGCGGCGCGCCGGGCGGCCTCGGTGAACTCGCCCAGGACCGCGCGCATACCGGCCTCGTCCAGCGCCCGCGGCACCTGGCTGACGCCCGGGGCGTACGGGAGCGGGGAGGCCGCGCCGAGCGGCCAGTTCCCCTCCTCCAGCGGCTGGTCGATGCCTTCCCACATCAGCCGGGTGGAGCCCTTGCGGCCGGAGTGGCCGAGCTGGACTCCGATCGCGGCGCCGGGGGCCGAGTCGTGGACGAAGCGGGTGATCCGGGACCAGGCGTCCGCCTGCCGGCCGGTCCAGAGTCCGGCGCAGCCGGGGGTGATGCGGCCTTCGGGACTGACGCAGACCATCTCGGTCATGACCAGGCCGGCGCCGCCGAGTGCGCGGGACCCGAGGTGGACGAGGTGGAAGTCGCCGGGGACCCCTTCCACGGCGGAGTACATGTCCATGGGCGAGACGACGACGCGGTTGCGGAGCTCGAGTCCGCGCAGCCGCAGCGGGGTGAACATCGGCGGGGTGCCGGGGGCGCAGCCGAACTCCTCCTCGACGGATCCGGTGAAGTCGGGGTCGCGCAGGCGCAGGTTGCCGTGGGTGACGCGGCGGCTGCGGGTGAGGAGGTTGAAGGCGAACCGGCGGGGCGGCTGGTCCACGTACTGCGGGAGCTCCTCGAACCAGCGGAGGCTGGCGGCCGCCGCACGCTGGGTGGATCGCACGACCGGGCGGCGCTCGGCCTCGTACGCGGCGAGGGCGTCGGGCAGGCAGGGGTGTTCGTCGACACAGGCGGCGAGGGCGAGGGCGTCCTCGACGGCGAGCTTGGTCCCGGAGCCGATGGAGAAGTGGGCGGTGTGGGCGGCGTCGCCGAGGAGGACCGTGCTGCCGTACGACCAGCGGTCGTTGGTGACCGTGGCGAAGGTGAGCCAGGACGAGTTGTTGGAGCGCAGCGGCCGGCCGCCGAGGGCCTCGGCGAAGACCTTCGCGCAGCGTTCCGCCGATTCGGCGGTGCCACAGGTGTCGAGTCCGGCGGCCCGCCAGACCTCCTCGCGCATCTCCACGATGACCGTGGAGGCGCCGAGTGCGTCCGGCGCGCCGGACGGCCTCGTCGAGGGGTGGTGGCCGGGCGACGGACGGGAGAAGGGATAGGCGTGCAGCTGCATCACGCCGTGCTCGGTCTCAGCGATCTCGAAGCGGAAGGCGTCGAAGGCGAAGTCGGCGGCGAGCCAGATGTACCGGTTGCGATGGGTGGTGACCGTGGGGCGGAAGTGGAGGGCATGGGCCGCGCGGGTGGCGCTGTGCACCCCGTCCGCGGCGATGACGAGATCGTGGTCCTCGGCCAGTTCGGCGGCGGGCGGGGCTTCGGCCCGGAAGCGGATCCGCACCCCGAGGGACGCGCAGCGCTCGTGCAGGATCCGCAGCAGCGTGCGGCGGCCCAGCGCGGCGAAACCGTGGCCGCCCGAGGTCTGCGTGACGCCCCGGTGCACGACGTCGATGGTGTCCCAGCGGACGAACTCCTCGCTCAGCGCCCGGTACACGACGGGGTCGGCGTGCTCGATGCCGCCGAGCGTCTCGTCGGAGAGGACCACGCCGAAGCCGAACGTGTCGTCGGGGGCGTTGCGCTCCCAGACGGTGACCTCGCGGCCGGGGCCGAGCCGCTTGAGGAGTGCGGCGGCGTAGAGGCCCCCGGGCCCGCCGCCGATGACCGCGATCCGCCCCGTGTCCGAGGTGGCCATCGGGCTACCTGCCCCGCCACTTCGGAGTCCGCTTCTCGGTGAAGGCGGCGTGGAACTCGGCGTAGTCCTCGCCGTTCATCAGGAGCGCCTGGGTGGCGGCGTCCATCTCGACGGACGCCGCGAGGGGCATGTCGAGCTCCGCGGTGAGCAGGGCCTTCGTCTGGGCGAGCGCGAGCGCCGGACCGTCCGCGAGCCTCCTGGCCAGCTCGGCGGCCCGGGTGGCCGACTCGCCTTCGCCCGTCAGCTCGCTGATCAGCCCGATGCGCTCCGCCTCGGGTGCGCGGACGGGCTCGCCGAGCATGAGGATCCGGGTGGCGTGGCCGAGGCCGACGACGCGCGGCAGGAGGTAGGCGGCCCCCATGTCGCCGCCGGAGAGGCCGACCGCGGTGAAGAGGAACGCGAATCGGGCGGTGGGGTCGGCGACCCGGAAGTCGGCGGCGAGGGCGAGGACCGCCCCGGCTCCGGCCGCCACCCCGTGGACTGCCGCGATCACGGGGAAGGGGCACTCCCGGAGGGCTCGTACCACCTGCCCGGTCATCCGGTTGAAGTCCAGGAGCTGGGCGGTGTCCATCGCGAGAGTGGCGCCGATGATCTCGTCGACGTCGCCGCCGGAGCAGAAGCCGCGCCCTTCGCCGGCGAGCACGAGGGCACGCACGGAGCGTTCGCGGGAGAGCTCGGCGAGCAGGTCGCGCAGGTCGGCGTAGGCGCCGAAGGTGAGCGCGTTGAGCTTCTCGGGCCGGGCGAGCGTGACGGTCGCCACCCCGCCGTGCGTCGTCAGACGCAGATGCCGCCAGCGCTCCGTACGCGGGGTGGAGCCGGTGAACGGGCTCATGGAAGGGTCCCCTCAGCCTCGGTCCGCTGCTGATCCGCTTCGAAGCTATCACTCATCCGTGACTTCCGTCACGAGTACGCGATACCACGCGGAAGCGGGATGCCGCGCGAGGCGAGTGTGGCGAAAGTCCCCTTTGCGACAGTCGGCAGCCTCTATGTCTGCGCCGTCGCACTTCGTATGGTTGGGCGCAGGAAGTCCTGGTACGCAATTCCGTATCCTCCGGCGTCGGGGCACGTGGCCCCGGGCGCAGCGGTCCCGGAACACACGTGCCGGCCGGATGCCCCGCTCCCGAACGGAACCCCCGCCTTGCCGTCCGACGTCCCCGCGTCCCCACCCGCCTCCTGGCGCATCGCCCTGCCGCACTCCGCGGCGGCCGTGCCGATCGCCCGCGCCCTCGTACGTACGGCGCTGGCGGACCTCGACGCGCCCGCGGACAGCGACACGGCGGAGCTGCTGACCGCCGAGCTGGTCGCCAACGCCGTGGAGCACACCGACGGCTCGGGGCCGATCGAGCTGGTGGTCGAGCTCCTGGCGTCGGGCTGCCAGGTGGAGGTCCACGACCACGATCCGGGACCGCCCGGCGACCTGTCCCGCCTGCTGCCCGGCAGTGCGCCGGACCCGTGGCAGGAGCACGGCCGCGGACTCCTGCTGATACGCGCCCTCAGCTCCGCCTGCGGCCACCGCCCGACGGAGCACGGCAAGGCGGTCTGGTTCACGCTTCCGTCGGGCCGGATCCCACCCGGTCCCCCGGCTCCCCGGGACTGACCAGCCGGGAACGGCGACGGCCGTACCCCGCGTACACCAGGGCGCCGACCGCCACGAAGGCCGCGAACTGCACCCAGGTCGTCCAGCCCGTGCCGTACATCAGGTACAGGCAGAAGCCGACGCCCAGGATCGGGCTGACCGGGTAGAGCGGCACCCGGAAGGACCGCCGCAGCTCGGGGTTCCGGCGCCGCAGCACGACGACGGCAACGTTCACGACGGCCATGGTGGCGAGGGTGCCGATGGTCGTCAGGTTCACCACGACGTCGAGCGACGAGAACGCGGCGGGGACGGCGAAGACGGACGCCACGATCCAGGTGTTGGCGACCGGGGTGCGGGTCTTCGGCGACACCCGCTCGAAGATCCGGGGGACGAGCCCGTCACGGGACATCGACATCAGGATCCGCGTCTGGCCGTACATCACCGCGAGGACGACGGACGCGATGGCCACGACCGCGCCGAAGGCGATGATCCCGCCGCCGATGTCCGATTCGGTGACCTGGTCGACGACCAGAGAGAGCGCGGCCGGCTTGTCGGACACCGCGTCCGCCCCGAGGGCCCCGATGGCCCCGATGGCGACCGCGCAGTAGAGCAGGGTGACCACGCCGATGCAGATCATGATCGCGATCGGAATGTTCCTGCGGGGGTTCTTGACCTCCTCGCCCGCCGTGGTGATGGCGTCGAAGCCGATGTACGAGAAGAACGCCACGGACGCACCGGCGGTGACCCCGGCCACGCCGTGGGAGGCGAAGGGCGAGAGGTTGCCGTCCTCGAACGCGCTGAAGGCGATCGCGCAGAAGGCGACGAGGATGCCGATCTTCAGCACCGCCATCGCCGCCGTGGCGCCCGCGCTCTCACGGATGCCGCGCACCAGCAGGGTGGCCGCCATCATGATCACGACGATCGCCGGCAGGTTGATCACCCCGCCGTCGGCGGGGCCGGAGGAGAGCGCGGCGGGCAGGCTCCAGCCGACGAGGCTGTCCAGCAGCTCGTTGACGTACTGGCTCCACCCGACCGCGACCGCGGAGACCGAGACGCCGTACTCCAGCAGCAGGCACCAGCCCACGAGGAACGCGGTGCGCTCCCCCAGAGTGGCGTAGGCGAAGGAGTAGGAGCTCCCGGAGACCGGGATGGCGCCGCCCAGCTCGGCGAAGGAGAAGGCCGTGAAGACGCAGGTGATCGCGGCGAGGACGAACGAGACCAGCACGGCGGGGCCCGCCTCGGCGACGCTGTCCGACAGGCCGACGAAGATCCCGGTGCCGACGATCGCGCCGACCCCGAAGCACACGAGCTGGAACAGCCCCATGGTGCGCCGCAGGCCGTGCCCCTCGAGGTCGCCCCCGGACTCGGCGAGCAGCAGGGCCGGACTCTTGACGCGCGCCCCGGAACCGGGTGCGGGGCGCAGGGACGCAAGGGGATCGGGGCTCATGGGGGGGGCGGGTCTCTTCTCTGGTGATGCGTGGAGCTGAGCCCGTGGGGAGGCTCGGACATACGTCGTGCCGCCTGGCCGGGCACACGGAAAAGGGGTTCGAGCGTGCGAGCCCGAACCCCACCAAGTGGCACCATCGTAGCCACTTGCACGTATGTTCACCCAATCAGGTGCATCTTCATACGCTCGCCGCGCCGCCGGCCACCGTCGCGACGAGGAGCGCCTTGATCGTGTGCATCCGGTTCTCGGCCTCGTCGAAGACGATCGAGTGCGGGGACTCGAAGACCTCTTCGGTGACCTCCAGCTCCGTCAGGCCGTGCCGGGCGTGGATCTCGCGGCCCACCGCGGTGCCGAGATCGTGGAACGCGGGGAGGCAGTGCATGAACTTGACGTCGTCGTTGCCGGTGGCACGCAGGACGTCCATCGTCACGGCGTAGGGCGCGAGGGCGGCGATGCGCTCGTCCCAGGTCTCCTTGGGCTCACCCATGGAGACCCAGACGTCGGTGACGACGAAGCCGACGCCCCGTACGCCCTCGGCGACGTCCTCGGTGAGGGTGATGCGGGCGCCGCTGGACTTCGCGAGCTCGCGCGCCCGGTCCACGATCGCCGGCGCCGGCCAGAAAGCGGCGGGCGCGACGATCCGGACGTCCATGCCCAGCAGCGCACCGGTGATCAGGTAGGAGTTGCCCGTGTTGAAGTGGGCGTCACCGAGGTAGGCGAAGGCGATCTGCTCCAGGGGCCCGTCGCTGTGCTCCGTCATCGTCAGCACGTCGGCGAGCATCTGGGTGGGGTGCCAGTCGTCGGTGAGCCCGTTGAACACGGGGACGCCGCCGTACGCGGCCAGCTCCTCGACCACTTCCTGGCTGTCGCCCCGGTACTCGATGCCGTCGAACATCCGGCCGAGCACCCGGGCCGTGTCCTTGACCGACTCCTTGTGGCCCATCTGGGAACCGGAGGAGTCGAGATACGTCGTGGAGGCACCCTGGTCCGCGGCGGCGACCTCGAAGGCACAGCGGGTGCGGGTGGAGGTCTTCTCGAAGATCAGCGCGATGTTGCGGCCACGCAGCCGCTGCACCTCCTCGCCGGCCTTCTTGGCGGCCTTGAGCTCGGCGGCCAGGTCGATCACGCCGCGGAACTCCTCGGCCGTGAAGTCCAGCTCCTTGAGGAAATGGCGGCCTGTGAGGTCTATGGCCATGGTGACTGCTCCTGGGTCGGGCTGAGGGCGTGCGCAAGACTATCCTGAAAGTCCTGGAAGTCTATACGAGACATCGCATTGCTATACAGACCCCTGTCCGGCCCGCCGCCCCTCGCCGTCAGCCGTGTCCCCGCACGCAGCGCCCCTCACACGGGATCGCGGACCACCGGGCAGCTCATGCAGCGCGGGCCGCCCCTCCCCCTCCCCAGCTCACTGCCGCGGATCTCGATGACCTCGATGCCCTCCTTGCGCAGGAACGTGTTGGTGGTGGCGTTCCGCTCGTACGCGACGACGACCCCCGGCTCGACGGCCAGGACGTTGCAGCCGTCGTCCCACTGCTCCCGCTCGGCGGCGTGCACGTCCTGCGTGGCGGTGAGCACCCGGATCTCGTCCAGGCCGAGCGCGGCGGCGACGGCCCGGTGCATGTGCTCGGGCGGATGGTCGGTGACCTTCAGCTCACGGGGGCCGCTGCCGGGCTCGATCGTGTAGGAGCGGAGCATCCCGAGCCCGGCGTACTTGGTGAAGGTGTCCGCGTCGACCATCGTCATGACCGTGTCGAGATGCATGAACGCACGTCGCTTCGGCATGTCCAGCGCGACGATCGTCCTGGCCGACCCGGCGTCGAAGAGCCCCCTCGCCAGCATCTCCACGGCCTGCGGGGTGGTGCGCTCGCTCATCCCGATCAGGACGGCCCCCCGGCCGATGACAAGGACGTCGCCGCCCTCGATGGTGGACGGGTAGTCGTCCTGCCCCTCCGACCAGTGGTGGAAGACGCCCGCCTCGGGACCCGTGAAGAGCGGATGGTGCCGGTAGATCGCCTCGAAGTGCACGGTCTCGCGCTGCCGGGCGGGCCAGCGCATGGCGTTGATGGACACACCGTCGTAGATCCAGGCCGAGGTGTCGCGGGTGAAGATGTGGTTGGGCAGGGGGCTGAGCAGGAAGTCGTCGAGCCGCATGACATGGAAGCGGACGGAGGTCGGCTCGGGGTGCCGCTCCAGGAACTCCCGTTTCGTCATCCCGCCGACCAGCGCTTCGGCCAGCTCCGCTGCGGGCAGGTCCTCGAAGGCGGCACGCAGGTGCTCCGTGGCCAGCGGGCCGTACTCCTTCTCATCGAACACCCGGTCGAGGACGAGCCGCCGTGCCACCGGGATGTCGAGCGACTCGCGGAGCAGGTCGCCGAAGAGATGGACCTGCACCCCGCGGTCGCGCAGAACGTCGGCGAACCCGTCGTGCTCCTCCCTGGCGCGCCGCACCCACAGCACGTCGTCGAACAGGAGCGCGTCCTTGTTGCTGGGTGTGAGCCGCTTCAGTTCCAGATCGGGGCGGTGCAGGATGACGCGGCGCAGCCGCCCGGCCTCGGAGTCGACATGGAATCCCATGCCTCCATCCTCACCACGCGGAGCGCGCTTCACCCCGCGAACCGCCATCCGATTCCGGGCCGGGCGGCGAACACGCCGTGGTTCGAGCCCCCGAACGGCACATGCCCGCGGTCTCTCCGCGTGCCGTGCGGGACACCGGATGCGCCGGCACCCGAGACTGGGCGTCCCCACGTCGAAGGAGCCCCGGCCATGCCTGCCACCACCCCTCTGCCCCCGGTCGTCGACGCTTTCCTGGACGCCGCGAACGCCCATGACACCGACGCCTGGCTGCGGACCTTCACCCCGGACGGAGCCGTCGACGACTGGGGCCGCGTCCTCAGCGGCCACGACGCCGTGCGTGCCTGGAGCGACGCGGAGTTCATCGGCGCACGCGTCACCCTCGACGTCACCGAGGTGGCCACGGGCCCCGGAGACGCGGACGTCACCGTCCTGGCGCAGGTGGGCGGTGACGGGTTCAACGGCCCCTCGCACTTCACGTTCACCGTCCAGGAGGGACTCATCAGCCTGATGCGCATCACCGCCTGACCGCCTGACGGCAGCGGTACGGCAGCGCACGCCCTGACCGCACGGCCGCGCCTTCCGTCGTGCCCCCGGCCGGGCGCACGACGGGAGGAGGCCCCGCGGGCCACCGGTGCCCGCGGGAGGCTGCTCCCCTACAACCGGGGGTCCACCGGCTCCGACTCCAGGGCCAGCACCGCGAAGACCGCCTCGTGGATCCGCCACAGCGGCTCCCCCTCGGCCAGCCGGTCGAGGGCTTCGAGGCCGAGCCCGTACTCACGCAGGGCCAGCGAGCGCTTGTGGTTGAGGGAGCGGGAGCGCAGCCGCTCCAGGTTCTCGGGCCGGGTGTACTCGGGGCCGTAGATGATCCGCAGGTACTCCCGGCCGCGCACCTTGATGCCCGGCTGGACCATCCTGCCCTTGGCGTCCCGTACGAGGGCACCGAGCGGCTTGACGACCATCCCCTCACCCCCGCGGCCGGTCATCTCCAGCCACCAGTCGACGCCGGAGCGCACGGACTCCTCGTCCGCCGTGTCGACGACGAGGCGGCGGGTGACCTGGAGGAGCCCGGTCGGGTCGTGCTCGACCAGGCGGTCCAGCCAGGCCAGCTGCTCGTCATGCGGCACGGACGCGAGCGAGCGGCCCTGTACGGCGAGGATCTGGAACGGCGCGAGGCGGACTCCGTCGAGCCCCTCGGTGCTCCAGCAGTAGCGGCGGTACGCCTCGGTGAAGGCGGCGGCGTCCCCGGCACGCTCGCGCTGGCGCCCGGCGAGACCGTCCACGTCCACCCCACGTGCCGCCGCCGCTGCCAGGGCGGTGGCCGCCACCGGCAGGACCGCGCCGGCGGCGGCGCCCACCGCCGCGTACTGCGAACGCAGCAGTCCGGCCGCCTTGAGGGACCAGGGCATCAGCTCGGCGTCGAGAACCACCCAGTCGGTGTTCCACTCCTCCCAGAGCCCGGCGGCGGTGATCGCCGTACGGAGCCTGCCGAGGAGGACCTCGGTGAGCGCGACGTCGTCCAGGAACGGCCGCCCGGTGCGGGTGTGCAGAGCCCCGGTGGGGCCTCCCCCGCCGCCGAGGGCGTGGGAGGCGCCACCGGTTCCGAAGCGCTCGCGGGCGGTTTCGGCGTCGCGGCAGACGAGTGCCACGGCGCGCGAGCCCATGTGCTTCTCCTCGCAGACGACCTTGGCGACGCCGTCCGCGCGGTACTGCGCGAAGGCCTCGGCCGGATGCTCCAGGTAACCCTCCTCGCGCGAGGTGGCCGTCGGTGCCATCGTCGGCGGGAGGTAGGCCAGCAGCCTCGGGTCGACGGCGAACCGGCTCATGACCTCGAGCGCCGCCGCCGCGTTCTCCTCGCGCACCGCGATACGGCCCATGTGACGGGTCTCGACGACACGGCGCCCCTGTACGTCGGCGAGGTCCAGCGGACGCCCCTCCCGGCCTCCGGGCGCCTCCGTGCTCAGCGGCTTCACCGGCTCGTACCAGACCTGCTCGGCCGGTACGTCGACGATCTCGCGCTCCGGCCAGCGCAGCGCGGTCATCTTTCCGCCGAAGACCGCCCCGGTGTCGAGGCAGAGCGTGTTGTTGACCCACGAAGCGGTGGGTACGGGGGTGTGGCCGTAGACCACGGCGGCACGCCCCCGGTACTCCTCCGCCCACGGGTAACGCACCGGCAGGCCGAACTCGTCGGTCTCGCCGGTCGTGTCGCCGTACAGCGCGTGCGAGCGCACCCGGCCGGAGGTACGCCCGTGGTACTTCTCCGGCAGCCCGGCGTGGCAGACGACGAGCCTGCCCTCGTCCAGGACGTAGTGGCTGACCAGTCCGTCGATGAACTCCGCCACCCGCTCGCGGAACTCGGGGTCCCTGACGTCCTCCCGCTCCAACTGCTCGACGGTCTCCGCGAGACCGTGGCTGTGCTTGACCCTGCGCCCCTTGAGATGGCGGGCGAGCTTGTTCTCGTGGTTGCCCGGGACACACAGGGCGTTGCCCGCCGCGACCATCGACATGACGCGCCGCAGCACACCGGGGCTGTCGGGCCCCCGGTCCACCAGGTCGCCGACGAACACGGCGGTACGCCCCTCGGGGTGCGCTCCGTCGGAGTAGCCGAGCTTGCCGAGCAGCGAGTCCAGTTCGGAGCTGCAGCCGTGGATGTCGCCGATGATGTCGAAGGGGCCGGTGAGGTGGCGGAGGTCGTTGTAGCGACGCTCCAGAACCACTTCGGCGGTGTCGGCCTCCTCCTCGGTGCGCAGGACGTGCACCTTGCGGAAGCCCTCGCGCTCCAGGCCCCGCAGCGACCGGCGCAGCTCGCGGCGGTGGCGCTGGACGACGTGGCGGGGCATGCCGGCCCGGTCGGGGCGGCCCGCGTTCCGCGCGAGGCAGAGCTCCTCCGGGAGATCCAGCACCACGGCGATGGGGAGCACGTCGTACTGCCGTGCCAGCTGCACGAGCTGCTTGCGGCTCTCGGGCTGCACGTTGGTGGCGTCGACGACCGTGAGGCGTCCCGCGGCGAGGCGCTTGCCCGCGATGTAGTGCAGGACGTCGAAGGCGTCGCCGCTGGCGCTCTGGTCGTTCTCGTCGTCCGCGACGAGCCCGCGGCAGAAGTCCGAGGAGACGATCTCGGTCGGCTTGAAGTGCTTGCGGGCGAAGGTGGACTTGCCCGAACCGCTGGCTCCGACGAGCACGACGAGGGACAGGTCGGTCACCGGCAGCGTGCGAGAGGTGTCGGTGCTGCTGTTCATGCGGCCTTCGCCTCCTTCGTCTCGACGGGGTCGGTGGTTGCGCTCGCGGGGTCGGCGGTTGCATTCGCGGGATCGGTGACGGTGGTCGTAGGGCCGGTGGCGGTGTCGCGCGTTCTCCCGGCTGTCTCCTCCGGTGCGCGGCCGTCCGCTCCGGCCATCGTGAACACGGCCATCTGCGTGGGCGGCCCGACCTCGGGGTCGTCCGGGCCCACGGGCACGAACTCCACCGTGTAGCAGTGGCGCTCCGCGACCTGCCCTGCCCAGTCCCGGAATTCCTCCCTGGTCCATTCGAAGCGGTGATCGCCGTGGCGCACGTGCCCGGCCGGCAGCGTCTCCCAGCGGACGTTGTACTCGACGTTGGGCGTGGTCACGAGCACGGTCCGCGGTCGGGCGGAGCCGAACACGGCGTACTCCAGGGCCGGGAGCCTCGGCAGGTCGAGGTGCTCGACCACCTCGCTCAGCACCGCGGCGTCGTACCCCTTCAGCTGCTTGTCCGTGTAGGTCAGGGCGCCCTGCCGCAGGGTGATCCGCCCGGCCTGCCGCTCGCCCATCCGGTCCAGCTTCAGCCTGCGCGCGGCGACGTTCAGGGCGCGCATCGACACGTCGACCCCGACGATCTCGGTGAAGCGCACGTCCTTGAGCAGCTCCTGCACCAACTGGCCCTGGCCACAGCCCAGGTCGAGCACCCGGTTCGCCCCGGCAGCCCGCAGCGCCTCCAGGATCGCCGCGCGACGCTGCCCGGCGAGCGGTACCGGCCGCTCCTCCGTGTCGGTGGTCTCGTCCACGGCGTTGTCGACGCTCTCCACCTCCAGGTCGTCCGACTCGGCCAGCCGCACGAGCTCGAGCCGCTCCATGGCCTGCCGGGTGAGGCCCCAGCGTCGGGAGAGATAGCGGCTGGTGATCAGCTTCTGCTCCGGGTGGCCCGCCAGCCAGCCCTCGCCGGCCCGCAGCAGCTTGTCCACCTCGTCGGGTGCGACCCAGTAGTGCTTGGCGTCGTCCAGCACCGGCAGCAGGACGTACAGCTGCCGCAACGCGTCCGCGAGCCGCAGTTCGCCCTCCAGCACCAGCTGTACGTAGCGTGAGTCGCCCCACTCCGGGAACTGCTCGTCCAGCGGCACGGCGACGGCGTCCACGCGTGTCCAGCCGAGCGGCCCGAAGAGCTTGTGCACCAGGTCGGCACCGCCACGTGCCGGAAGGGCCGGAACCTCGATCCGCAGCGGCAGGGGTGTCTCGGCCCGCTCGGGCATCGCCCGGCATACCCCGTTGAGCGCGGACTTGAACACCGTCGCCATCGCGACCGAGAGCAGCGACGACGCCGCGTACGGGCGGTCGTTGACGTACTGCGCGAGGGCCGCGTCGGGTGCACCGCCCCGTCCCTTGCCCTTGCCCCGCCTCACCAGCGCCACCGGATCCACCTCCAGAAGCAGGGCGGCCGTGCAACGCTCCGCTGACGCCTCGGGGTAGAACACGTGCGCGGTGCCGTGCGAGGTCGAGAACGTCTGCGCCTTGTCGGGATGCTTGTGCAGCAGGAAACCGAGGTCGGTGGCGGGACGTTCAGGGGTGCCGGTCGTACCGATAGTAAGGAACACCCGCCCGAGTATGGTCCCGTGTCCTGTCCCCCACCAGGCAATTTCACGCTTCCGGCAGCCCTGTTCGCTCGGCCAGCGCCGCGATGTCGGACGGGCCGACCCGGCAGCAGCCGCCGACCAGGCGCGCGCCCGCCCGCTGCCAACCGCGCACCCGGTCCGCAGCGAACGTGCTGCTCCCCGCCCACCTGCGGCCGGCGGCGTCCCAGTACTCCCCGCTGTTCGGATAGACGACAACGGGCTTTCCGGTGGCCGCAGCCGTCTCCACCGCACGGTCGGCGTCGGCGGGATCGCAGCAGTTGACGCCCACGGCCACCACCTGGTCGATGCCCGCGACGAGCCCGAACGCCTCCTCCAGGGACTGTCCCGCCCTGGTCAGGCCGCCTGCCGCGCTGTACGAGAGCCACACGGGCACGCCGAGGTCCTGGACCACCCGCAGCAGCGCCTCCGCCTCGTCGATGTCCGGCACCGTCTCCAGGGCAAGCACATCGGGACCCGCCGCGGCCAGCGTCTCCGCCCGGGGCCGGTGGAAGCGCTCCAGCTCCCGGACGCTCAGGCCGTACCGGCCCCGGTACTCGCTGCCGTCCGCGAGCATCGCTCCGTACGGCCCGATCGAAGCGGCCACCCAGCGCTCCCGTCCGGCCACCGCCCCGGCGCGGCGGGCCGACTCCACGCTTCCGGCCATCAGTTCCGCGGCCCTGGTACGCCCGATCCCACGCCGCTCGAAACCTTCGAAGGTTGCCTGGTAGCTGGCCGTGATCAGCACCTGTGCCCCGGCGCGGGCGTAGGCCGTGTGGGCGGCCTCGATCTGCTGGGGCGCGTCGGCCAGCAGCCGGGCGGACCACAGGGCGTCGGACAGGTCGCAGCCCTGTGCCTCCAACTGGTTGGAGAGACCACCGTCCAGCAGAACGGTCCCCTCGGCGAGCGCTTCGCCGAGCGTACGGCGGGATGAGACCTCCGGTGTCCGGGCGGGCTGCACGACTGCTCCTCTCACTCCTGCGCGATATCTGTCGGCCGGTCCAGGCCGGTCCAGGCCGGGCGAAGCCCGACGGGCCGGTCGGACGGACCGGTCCGAGGCGCCAGCCCGACAGGCCGGCACCCTCGACCGGCCGGTACCGCGTCCCTGCGGCCCGTCCGGTCAGGCGGGCCGATTCCGGCGGACGGCCGGTTCCGGCGGAAGGGTGCCGGACGACCGTCCCGTCGGACCGCTCCGACGGCCGGTTCCGTCAGCTCAGCTGCGACTGCACCTGCGAGGAGATCAGCTCCAGGTGGTCCAGGTCGTCCAGGTCCAGGACCTGGAGGTAGATCCTGGACGAGCCGATCGCCGCATAGCGGCCGATCTTGTCGACGACCTCGTCTGGCGAGCCGGCCAGGCCGTTCGCCTTGATCTCCTCGACCTCCCGCCCGATGGTGGACGCCCGCCGGGCCACCTCCTCGTCGCTCCTGCCGACGCAGACCACCAGGGCGTTGGAGTACACCAGGTCGTCCGGGGCCCGGCCCGCCGCGACGGCAGCATCCCTGACCCGCCCGAACTGCTTCTCGCTGTCCTCGATGGATGCGAAGGGGATGTTGAACTCGTCGGCGTACCGGGCGGCCAGCCGGGGTGTCCGGACCGCGCCGTGGCCGCCGATCAGCACCGGCACCTTCGCCTGGGCCGGCTTCGGGAGCGCGGGCGAGTCGGTGAGCTGGTAGTACGTCCCGTCGTAGCTGAACGTCTTGCCCGTCTCGGTCTCCCAGAGGCCGGTGATGATGGCCAGCTGCTCCTCCAGCCGGCCGAACTTCTCCTTGGGGAACGGGATGCCGTAGGCCTTGTGCTCCTCCTCGAACCAGCCGGCGCCCAGGCCCAGCTCGACCCGGCCGCCCGACATCTGGTCGACCTGCGCCACTTGGATCGCCAGCACCCCGGGCAGACGGAAGGTGCCGGCAGTCATGAGGGTGCCGAGACGGATACGCCTGGTCTCACGCGCGAGCCCGGCCAAGGTGATCCACGCGTCGGTCGGTCCGGGCAGGCCGTCACCCGACCCCATGCGCAGATAGTGGTCCGACCGGTAGAAGGCGTCGAAGCCGAGGTCCTCGGTGGCCTTGGCGACGGTCAGCAGGGTGTCGTAGCTCGCCCCTTGCTGGGGCTCGGTGAAGATTCGAAGATCCATGCCTCCATCCTGCACCTTCGAGACCGTCGCGCCCCGTCTCCCCTGCCCCGTCTTCGCCCTCCCCGATCCCCTCTCTCCCCGCTCGCAGACGGCTCCCGCGCCGCATCCGGGCAGCCGGGCATCCGCGCCTCCGGCTCACGGATAGCCCGCGGCACGGTCGGCCGGGCCCCGGGCCATGCCGTACGGGCCGTCCCGCTCCTCGCCGGGTCCTCTCTCCCGCTCGTGCTCGTGCTCGGCAAACCGTCTCAACATGCCGTGGACCCTGTCGACCGACTCGTCGGCCGCGTCTATGGCCTCGATGCACTGCCAGTAGAGGCCCTCCTCATCGGTCACGCAGGCGACGCCCACGAGCGCGATCCCCACCTCGCCGAGGAGCTGCGCAAGGGCGCCCAACGCCTGTGAAACGTCGCCCACTTCACTGAGCTGCGATGCGCGCACACCTCCCGCGGCCGCCATCGGGTGGCTGGGAACGGTGCCCGCCGGGGCACCGGTGTCGCTCAGCTCGCGCGCCTCCGTGCGTAACTCCGCGGGACCGCTCCGGGCCAGCTGGCCGCCCACCGCCCGGGCGAGCACCTGGGCCTGCCATGCCTCCGCCATGACAGCCGGCACGTCCCGGCTTCCTGCCAGGGCCCGCCGACCCGCCTCGATCAGCCGCTCCGCTTCCATGCCGCTCCCCCGTCGCCGAGACACCCGTACAAAGAACGCCCTCACCTCTTCATTACCCACAGTGAGGTGAGTGGCACACGAAAGCCAGAGGAAATCGGAAATCTGTGGACAGGAGGTCGAATGTGGATAACTTGATCACTCCGAAGAGTGACGGAGTCTTGATTCGGTGCCCTCCGCCACCGGAAAACGCGCCTCGTTCCGGTCGATCTTGGCCGCCAGCGCCGCCAACGCGTCGACGCCCAGGACCTCGCAGAACTGCAGCAGATACGCCAGGACGTCGGCGACCTCGTCCTTGACGCGGAACGCCGTGTCCGGATCGTCCATCACCCGAGCCGACTGCTCCGGCGTCAGCCACTGGAAGATCTCCAGGAGTTCGGAGGCCTCGACACTCAGGGCCGCGACCAGGTTCTTGGGGGTGTGGTAGGGCTCCCAGGCGCGGGACGCCGAGAAGTCGGCCAGCCTGCGCTGGAGTTGCGCCACGTCGAATTCCGTCACGGTGCCAGGTCTACCACCGCCGCCACACGGCCAGTTCCACCACCGCGGTCTCGGCGCCGGTTCCGTCAGTGCCGTCGCGGCGCCAGCTCCACCACCGTCACACCGGCCGTCCCACGGGCCGCCGCTGCCGTCGCCTCACCGACGGTGCCCAGCACCCGTGTGTGGCCGGTCCCGCACACCGACGCCGCCAGGGCCAGCAGTTCCTCCGCCTGGCGTGTGTCGAGGCTCCGGTCGAGCCCGTCGGCCAGGAGGGTCAGCGCCCTCATGGCCGAGGGGACCTCGACGTGCGGGTCGGCCACCAGGACGTCGGGGCCGGTCAACAGCGCCAGCGACAGGGCGAGATACCGGAGCTCACCGTCGCCGAGGCGGCCGACGGGAGTGCTGCGGCCCGGCCCGCGCTCCACCAGGGCCCGCACCGTCCCGTCCTCCAGCCGCTCGGCGGTCAGCCCCGTCAAGCGCCCCGAGAACCCTGCGGCCGCGCCGGTGAGGAGCCGCGCGTGCCGTTGCGCGCCCCAGCCCTGAGCGCGGTACAGGACGTCGGCGAGGTTGTCGCAGGCCGAGGTCGACAGGCCGTCCCCGACCGGGACCGCCGCACGCATCAGGGGCGGCCGGGGGTCGCAGACGAAGGCCGATCTCAGCGCCACCACCACCTGCTCCGCCGCGGCGAGCACCCTCAACTGCCCCTGCGTCGTACCGGCGACCCGCAGCGGCAGCAGCGCGGTGCCCAGCCGGTCGTCCGGAAGGTGGGCGCGTGTCACGGGGACGTCGCCGCCGGTGTGCCACGCGGCCTGGACGGTGGAGCGGCGAGCGTCCAGCAGCGCGGTGCTCAGCAGCGTCTGCCCGTGGTCCTTGAGCCGCTCGCCGACGATGCGCAGCGCGGGCTCGGCCTGAACGGCCAGATCCAGCCCCACCGGTCCCGCCGGCCCGTCCACCGTGCAGCCGAGCCTGAATCCGCGCCGTCCCCGCGCGTCCGCGCCCGCCCACTCCGGCACCAGGGCCGCCGGGTCCGGGAACACCGCGTCCAGGGGATCACCGGCGGCCAGCCGCGCCAGCGCCTCGTACCCCAGCAGGGCCGTCGACTTGCCGCTTCCGCTGCCCCCGGTGAGCAGGGTGAGCGGGCCGAGCGGAAGGACGGTGCGGCGGTGCGAGGCGAAGGCGTCGAGCCGGAGTTCACCGACGAGGGGGCGGGCGGGGAGCGCCACGCGGGAGGGCGACGGGGCGGTCGTCCTCATGGGGATCACAGTCATGAGCGGACCGTACGCACGCCGTCGGACGGCGAACCGTTCCGCCCGCGGGACCTTCCTACGATTGAGGTACGCCTGCCGCGGTGACCCCCTCGACCTCCATGCCGACCGGTGCGAGCAGGAACACGTTGCGGTCGACCCGGTGCATTCCGCTGCCCAGCCCGAAGACCACACCGCTGCTGAAGTCCAGGATCCTCTTGGCCACGTCGCCCTCGGCGCCGGTCAGGTCGAGCAGGACCGGAATCTGCGCCACGAGGTACTCGGCGACCTCGCGCGCGTCCGCGAACACCTGGACCCGCAGGACCACCAGGCGACGCTGGTCGTCCGCCTCCCGCTGCTCGGGGACCGTGCGGTGATCGACCCGGGAGGGCCATTCGTTGCGCCCCCTCAGGGGTACGACCTGGGCGAGCCCGTCCCACTGTTCGTCGGTGGCGTCGTACCTGTCGTACCTGTCGTACCTGCTCACAGAACCACCCCGTCCGTGTGCCGGTTGGCTGTGCGCCGGCTGCGCTCGCTGTTCATCGGGCAATTCTCTCGCCCCTCACCCGTTCGGAGTACCACCGACACGGGTCGGAAGGTGATCGACAGTGGCGAGTGCGCCGGGGGCGTCCGCCTCGGGGAGGGTGTCGAGCGGCGTGAAGCGGACCGGGAGATGGGCCGGCGCGCGGTGGAAGGGACCCGGCCGCCACACCAGTTCGCCTGGATCGACGGCGAGTTCGAGGTCGCAGAGCTGGCTGGTGAGCTCCTCGATCGCGGTCACGGCCATCAGCAGCGCGGGCTGTTTCGCGGGGCACCGGTGGGGTCCCGTGGACCAGGCCAGGTGAGCACCGTCACCCGAACGCACCACGGGATCCGAGGAGGACGGCGGCGACTGGGTGTTCGCGGCGGCGAAGGAGACGAGCACCAACTGCCCGGCGCGCAGCGGGACCCCGTGGAACTCGGTGTCCTGGCGCGGGTAGTGCGCGCCCAGGTTCGCCAGCGGCGGATCGCGCCAGAGTACGTCGTCGATGGCCTCGCGCGCGGTCGTCGCACCACCGTGCAGGGACCCTCCGTACCCGGCGTCGCCGAGCATGCGCAGGAGCGCGTTGCCGATGAGGTTCGTCGTGGGGTCGTGGCCCGCGCTCATGATGAGGGTGATCTGACGCACGGCCTCGTCGTCGTCGAGGCCCGCCGGGTGCGCGAGCAGATACGTGGTGAGGTCGCGACCCGGCCGGGCGCGCCGATCGGACACCAGGGCGGACACGACGCGGACGAGGTCGCCGTACGCCGCCGCCGCGTCCTCCGCCGAGTCCATCATCCCGCCGACGCCCCGGACCACCCGCCGGCCGTCCTCGGGCGCCACGCCGAAGGACGCGGTGAAGACGTGCAGGGGGAGCATGCGGGCGTACTGGGCGATGAGGTCACCCGTGCCGCTGGCGGAGAAGCCCGTGATCAGGCGCCGGGCGACCCTGGCGACCTCGGAGCGCAGCAGGTGGGGCTCGATCAGGGCGAGGGTGTCGTTGATGGCGTCGCGGTAGCGGGCGTGGACCTCGCCGTCGCTGAACAGCGCGGTGGGGCGGTAGCCGAGCACGGGAAGGACCGGCGAGTCGGCGGGGACGCCCGCCTGCCAGGCGCGCGGGTCCTTGGTGAAGGTGTCGGTGTCGCGCAGCAGGTCGACGGCGGCCTGGTAGTCGACGACCAGCATCGCGTCCACGTCCGGGGCGATACGGACCCTGGCCAGCGGCCCGCGGTCGCGCAGCCTGCGGTAGTGCCCGTGCGGATCGGCGGCGAAGCCGGGGCCGTACAGCGCGAGCGGCTCGTTCCCGAGGGCTTCGGGGGCGGTCGGGGTGCCGGGTACGGGAGGGGTCATCACGATTCCTGGGACGCGGGCAGACGGGTCAGCGCGTGTTCGGCGAGTGCGATCAGGGCGTCGATGCTGCCCCGGCGCTCCCGCGCGTCGCACTGCACCAACGGGGTGCGGGGGTCGAGGTCGAGGTGTTTGCGCAGCACCTCGTCCGCGTGGGCGGGTGCGTCGGGGAAGCGGTTCACGGCGACGGCGTACGGCAGCCCCTGTTCCTCCACCATGTCCATGACGGCGAAGGAGTCCTCGAGCCGGCGGGTGTCGACCACGACGAGGGCCCCGAGCGCACCGCGCGCGATGTCCTCCCAGAGGGGGAAGAAGCGTTCCTGGCCCGGGGTTCCGAACATGTAGAGCACCAGGTCGTCCTGGACGGTCAGCCGTCCGAAGTCGACGGCGACCGTGGTCGTGGTCTTCTCCGGGAGTCCGGCGGTGTCGTCGAGTCCCTTGCTGGACTGGGTCATCGCCTCCTCGGTGTGCAGGGTCGGAATCTCCGACAGGGTACGGATCAGGGTCGTCTTGCCCACGCCGAAGGGACCCGTGACCACGAGTTTCATCAGGGTCTCGGCGGCACTCGGCAGGTAGCCGACGCCGCTCCGGTCAGTGGAGGGAACGGAGTCCAACGAGCAGCCTCTCGACGAGCGACCGGTCGATCTCACCGGCGCTGGGGATCGGTGGTCGAGCGTGCAGATGTCCGGCGGCCACGAGGTCCGTGGCCAGGAAGACCGTGGCGCTGACCGGCAGTTCCAGGTGGGCGGCGCACTCGACGACGGTGAGGGCGCCCGGCTCCAGGAGCTCGCACAGCCTGCGCTGTTCCGATCCGGTACCGGGCTCGAGCACCGCGTCCGTGCGGACGAGTACGGCGAGCCGGTCGAGCGCGGGCCCGGTGGGCGTGGAACGGCCACCGGTGACCAGGTAGGCGGGAATCAGACGGCGCCCTGGGCCGGGGGTCATGGCCGGTCGGCGGTGTCCGGTTGCCGGGTGGGGGCGTTCATGGTCCTGGTCAGCGCGGTGACCTGCACCTGCATCTGGTAGGCGATGTTGCCCAGGTGCGCGTCGGGGGCGGCGAACAGGGCCAGTGTGGTGTTCCTGCCCGCGGGCACGACGATGGCGAAGCCCAGGTCGGACTCCACGACCGTCTGTGCCAGACGCGGCGCCTCCGCCTCGGTGAAGGCGGTGGTGAAGGCACGGGCAGCCGCGTGCAGGGTGGCCGTCATGGCGGCGACGCGCTCGGCGGACGCACGGTCCAGGCCGGGCGACGCGCCCTCGACGAGTCCGTCGCCGGTCGCGACCACGGCGTGCTGTACGCCGGGCAGTTCGAGCAGCGGGGTCAGCACCCAGGCGAGATCACCGGTGGTGGGAGTGGTGCTCACGTCTCGTCGTCTCCTTGGTCGTCCGATGAGGATGCTGCGGGTACTGCGGATGAGGGCTCCGAGGCCGGCGGCTCGGGGGCCCTCCTGCCGCTGAGGGTGCCCTCCTGGAGCGATGCCCAGGCCGATCCGGCCTGCTCCGGCGTACGGGGCAGGGGATCCTCCTCAACCGTCCTGCGCCCGGCCGACGGCGTTCCCGGGGCGTCCGTCCGGCGGGATCGGCGCCGCCGGCTGGGCAGTCCGGCCGGGCGGTCACCTCCGACAGCCGCGTCCCCGGAGGGTGCCGGGGGCGCGGGAGGTGCGGCGCGGTCCGGGGACGGCTCTGCGGCGGTGTCCTCGGCGACGGGCGTGTCCGGCCCGGCACCGTGCGCGTGCACCGGCTTCGGCGCGAGCACGGACAGCGTGCGGTCGTCGTCCATGACGGTCAGCAGGTGCGCCGGAATCCGCAGCATCGCGCGCATTCCCCCGTACGGCGACGACTCGATGTGGCAGCTGAAGCCGTAGCGTGCGATGAGCCGGCCCACCACGGCGAACCCGGTCTGCGGCGGATCGCCGAGTTCGGTGAGCAGCACCTCGGAGGGGCCCGAGAGCAGTGCGCGGGCCCGCTTCAGAGCGTCGTCGTCCATGCCGATACCGGCGTCGTCGACGAGGATCATGGCCCCGCGCCCGGCGGTCTGCTGGATCGTCACCGGCACCTCGGTGTCCGGGTGCGAGTACGCCGTCGCGTTGGCCAGCAGCTCGGCGAGCGCGATCGCGAGGGGCTCGGCCGCGCGGGCGACCAGCGCGAGCCGCTCCTGGCGAAGATGGTTGGCGACCTTGACGCGCTCGTACCCGGCGACCCGGGACTGGGCGCCGAGCACGACCTCGACGACCGAGGAGTTCTGCCGGGCCAGACCGGGCCAGGCGTCGCAGAGCACGGCTGTTGCCTGGGTGCGGCGCAGCGCGAGTTCGTTGCGGAAGTCGAGCTGCAGGATCCGCGGGTCGTCGTACTCGTGCTGGAGCTCCTGCAACAGGGACTGCGACTGGTTGAGCAGTGACTGGATCTTGGCGGAGGTGCCCCGCATGGCGGACCGTGCGGCCGCGTCGACGCGCACGCGTTCCTCCAGGATCGCCGTACGCGTGGCCCGTACGGCCTCGGTCAGCAGCCGGGCCGCGTCCCCCTCGATCCCGGCGGCCTCCCTGAGTCCGGGAACGGGTGCGGTCCGGTGGGACAGTGCGACGGCCGCGGCGGGTATCCGCTTCTCGGCGAGCTGGCGTATCTCCTCGGTGAGCGCGAGGGTGCGCCCCTCGGCCGCCCGGGCCTGACGCTCGGTCAGCTCGGCGTGCGCCGAGGCTCCGTAGGCGTCCCGCCTGGCCTGTTGCATCCGTACGACGGACCAGACGGCCGCCGCGACGGCGATCAGGGCCACGATCCATCCCACCACGGGGTCACCGCGTTTCTGTTGTCGGGAGCCGCCCGCACCCCGCGCGGCGGCGGGGCGTGCGGCTGTCGTTCCGGCCGGCCTTCACACCGGCTCCCCGGTACGGGCCGCGTCGGTCTCCCGGGCCACCGCGGCCACTTCGGACATCACCTGGAGGACGCCGGGCGTCTCGGATCCGTCCAGGGCGCGGTACTCGCTCCCGATCGTCACCACCAGGCGCTCAGGCAGGCCGAGTGCCGGGTACCGGCCCTCGGCGATCACCCGGCGGGCGGCCTCGATCGCGGGCACACCGGCCTCGTGGTGGGTGTGGGCCCGTTCCCGCACGTACGCGAGGTAGCCGATGTGCTCGCGCACCCCGGCGGGGTCGAGCACCGGTCCGTGGCCCGGCACGATCACCTCGGCGCCGGTGGCCAGGACCTGTTCGCAGGCGTCGATGACGTTGCTCAGAGGGCCCGCCCAGTGCACCGGGTGGTCCCCGGGCCGCCGCGCGGTGGAGGAGAAGATGATGTCGCCGCTGAACACCGCGCCCTGTACGGGCAGGTGGACGATGAGGTCGCCTGCGGTGTGTGCGGGCGGCAGGGACGACACCTGGACCGGATAGTCCCCCAGGGTCAGTTCGAGCTCACCGGTGAAGTAGGTCGTCGGCATCACCTGCTCGGTCGCCGACCAGTCGAAGACTCCGAAGTGGCGGCCGAGGTAGGCCCCGAGAGCGGTCGCGGGATCGCTTCCGGTCACGAGGGCGTGCTGTTGCTGCGGGGTGGGGTCGTAGTGGATGTGTTCCCTGGCCTCCCGGGTCGCGATGATCTCCGCGTCCGGAAGTACGCCCGCGCCCCAGAAGTGGTCCCCGTTTGCATGGGTGACGATCACACGGTCGACGCTCACACCGTCGGGCAGTCGCTTCCGGCTCTCCACCAGGAACTGTCCGGCGAGCACCGGGTCGTAGGGCGTGTCGATCCACAGCGCGCCGCGCGGGGACACCAGGAGGCCGCAGTTGGCCAGACCCCAGCCCCGCTTGGGCGGCAGCCAGGCGTACAGGCCCCTGCCGAGGTCAACGACGTCACCACCCGTGATCGACATGGGGCGATTATGCCGACCTCGATCCGGTCGCGCGTTCGAACTCGGCCAACCCGTAGGACCCGTGACGCGAAATCGACCCTGCTGTCGGCCACTCGCGGCCATTCGGTGACCGTCCGGGGTCACCACTGATCGATCAGGCAGAGCATTTTCCATCAGATGTCCGGCATATCACCGCGCCGGATCGGGCCGCACGGTCGCTACCCAGAAGGGGACGGCAGAACCGGATTGCGCCGACTACCCACCGAGCATGGCCGAAAACCGCTGTACCACGCATCACCCGAGCTGGATTCCCTTGCTTGTTTTTGCTCATTTGGCACATGTAACATGCAGAATCGAGCAAACGGGCGTTGATCCGGCCCTTCTCACCCCATCAGGCGCGACCACCAGCGGAAGCGGAGTGCGGACATGTCCCATGTCGAGACCGAGACAGCCGGCCAGCCGGAGTGCTGGCGCCGCGCCGCGGAGGTCGCCGCGGACCGGGCGGCGGACCTGCCCGCCACCGGCGAGCGCATCGCCGTCGTCGGCTGCGGTACGTCGTACTACATGGCGCAGGCGTACGCCGCGCTGCGCGAGGAATCCGGCCAGGGCGAGTCGGACGCGTACGCCGCCTCCGAGTTCCCCTTCGGCCGGACGTACGACCGGGTCGTGGCCCTGACCCGGTCCGGGACCACGACGGAGGTCCTGGGACTGCTGTCCCGGCTGCGGGACAGCACCACCCGGACCGTCGCGGTGACGGCCGACCCGATGACACCGGTCATGGACGCCGCCGACGAGGTGGTCGTCCTCGACTTCGCCGACGAGCGCTCTGTGGTGCAGACCCGGTTCGCGACCACCGCGCTGACCCTGTTCCGCGCCCATCTCGGGCTGCACACCGACCGGGCCGTGCGGGACGCGGAGACCGCCCTCGCCGATCCGCTGCCCGAAGGACTGCTGGAGAGCACGCAGTTCAGCTTCCTCGGGCGCGGCTGGACGGTCGGGATCGCCAACGAGGCGGCGCTCAAGATGAAGGAGGCGTCCCTGTCCTGGACGGAGTCGTATCCGGCGATGGAGTACCGCCACGGCCCCATCAGCATCGCCACGGCCGGAACCGCGACATGGATGTTCGGCGCCGCTCCGGAGGGGCTGGCGGAACAGGTGCGGGCGACCGGAGCGCGCTGGGTGGAGAGCGGCCTGGACCCGCTGGCCGATCTGGTCAGGGTGCAGCGCCTGGCGATCGCCCGGGCAGCGGTGCGCGGTCTCGACCCCGACCTGCCGCGTCACCTGACCAGGTCGGTGGTGCTCGACGGCACGGCAGGAGCCTGATCCCGCGTCACGGCATGCTGCGCGCCGGGCTCGCACTGAGCCCGGCGCGCAGCTGTGAACCGGCCTCGGTCAGGCCTCCTCGAAGTGGGCGTCCAGTGCCGCGTCGAGTTCCGCCGTCCACTCCTTGAGGCGGCCACGGGCCTCGGCCTCGACCTCCGCGTTGAACCACCGGCGGCTCGACAGGTGGACCGTCACGGTGAACCGACGTCCGAAGCGGCCGGTCCTGACCTCGACCGCACCGATCTCGGCCCAGTCGAACTCCGCCTCCTGGTCGTCCAGCCGGAAGCGGACACCGTCCGCGTCCACCCTGATCGATCCACGCCGGTCGCTGACCTCGAATACGGGGCCGTCGGCCGCGGCCTTCTCGGCCGGGTCCGCATCGGCGACGTCACCGGCCGGCTCCGCGACGTCTTCGGCAGCCTCCGCGACCGTGGCGTCGGGCGCGACCGGATCAGCGGCGGTGACGGCCGGGGCGACCGGCTCGGCACCCTCCACCGCGTCGACGGCCGCCTCGGGCTCGACCGCGCCCTTGGTGAGCGCATCCGGCTCCCCGACGTCCTCCGGGGCCGCCTCGACCGCTTCCGCATCCGCCTCCGTCCGCGCGGGGGCAGGGGCCGTCAGGCCTGGGATGTACGCCGGGTCTGTCCCCGCGGCGAACTCGGGCTGAGTGTTCGAATCTATGCGCTGCTCCACGGCGGGCAGTATGGACGACGAACCTGTACGAGACCAGTCACCCGGGCCACGACCGGCCTGTCGCGGGGACCGAGTCGGCCGGAACACCGCGGGGCCGTCGGCCGTCGGTCCCTCGCGCACGTGACCGGACGCGGACATGAAGGAAGGGTGGTGCGGGTTCCGCCGAACCCGCACCACCCTCTGTTCCTGCCCCTCCGTCACACGCCGTGCGCGGCAGGAGGGTCACACGCCACCGGAGGCTCAGTAGGCCCCGAAGACGTTGTCGATCGAGCCGTACCGGTCGGCGGCGTAGTTGCACGCGGCCGTGATGTTGGCGACCGGGTCGTAGCTGTCCGTCGACGTGCCGGACACGTGGTACGCCTGGAAGGTCGGGTCGATGACCTGCAGCAGCCCCTTGGACGGGATGCCCGCGGCGGCGTTCGAGTCCCAGTTGTTGATGGCCTGCGGGTTGCCCCCGGACTCACGGATGATGTTGCGGTGGATCCCGTCGTAGCTGCCGGGGATGCCGTGCTCGGCCATGACGGCCAGCGACTCCTTGATCCAGCCGTCGAGGTCGTTCGTGTACGACGTCGACTCGGCGGCCGGAGCCGCCTCGACGGCCGGGGTGCTCTGCGCGGCGAGCTCGGTGCGCTCCGAACGGTCCGCACGGTCGGACGCCCTGGATTCGGTCTCGGACGCCTTGCCGGCCTTCGCAGCCTTGTCAGCCGGCTTCTTCTCGGCCTTGCCACCGACGGTCAGCTTCAGACCGGGGTGAATCAGGTCGGGGTTTTCACCGACAGCCTTCTTGTTGCCTTCGTACAGGGCCTTCCAGCCGCCGTCGACGGAATGCTCGCGTGCGATCTTGGCGAGAGTGTCACCCACGGCAACCGAATAGCTGCTGGACTTGGCGTCCTTCGCGGCAATTCCCTTGGCGGACAGGGCAGTCGACGTCGTCACCTTTTCAGCGGCAACAGGCTGGGCCGGAGCGGCGAAGGCACCGGCCGCACCGATCACGGGAAGCGCGAGAGCGACTCCACCCGTGGTCACGGCTATGACGCCGCGCTTCAGCGAACTGGTCCTGGAACGACGGACATTGGTAAATCCGGGCATGCTGAATTCCTCTCCGTCGCCTACGAAGTGAGCTGTCGGGTTCGAGCTGGAGATGCCCGGCCGCATGACAATGCGACTTAACCCCGAGCCGCCCCGGAAACCGGATCGGCGCTTACCTGGGTCCCCCGCTCCTGCCGTACGAGAAGTGGTCGGGTCACCGGACGGCGGCAGGATTAGGCGTTCCATCCGGAGTGATGGTGACCGTAGGCGAGGAATAGCGAAAGGAACAAGCCCGAAATCGTGATCACAATTCACGCACAAGATCAATTCTTCGGAATTCCTGTAATCCACCCCACACCCCGCAACCCGATCCTCTTGGCGCACAAGGGAACCGGGCGCCGCGCCCACCCGTCCGGGGTGCGGGAGGTGACCCTGACCACAGAGTCCGATACGGGCGTTTCGCTCCTTACCGAAGGGGCTCAGGTCACACGAAATGGCCTTTTATGGATTACGGGATCAATCCCAGAAAAGACATTAAATCGGGCATAAGGCTCACGAGTGGTTCATCCGGGCGTAAGGCGAGTGTCGCCGTGGAACCGGTCCCTCATGACCGACAGCCCCTACGTCTCGAACCCGCGGATCACCGTGCTGCCCGTTCAGCCCGGCGACCCGCCCTTCCGCGTCGTGGAGATCGACGGAGAAGTGATCGGAACGGCGACCGCCATGACCGACGTACTCCTCGCCGCGGCGGCGGCGGGGGTCCCGGTCCACGACCTGGACGACCCCGCCTCCGTGCGGTGGGTGGGCGGCGGCAAGCTGAGTTGGCGGCCGCGCTGACGGCGGTCCGGGGTGTAGCCGCGCACTCCGGACCGCCCCTGCCCGGCTCTCGGAGCCCGGCTCTCGGAGCCCGGCTCTCGGAGCCCGGCTCTCGGAGCCCGGCTCTCGGAGCCCGGCTCTCCGGGCCCACCCCGGCGCGCCGGGATGGGCGGGCGCGCCACGCCGTGTCACCCGGCGGCACCGGCCGAACCGGGCCCTCGTTGCGCGGCCCCCGGCACCGCGGGGCCCGGCCGGCCAGGTGCCGGGGGCCGGCCGGGCGGACCAGGACCGGAGGCGGCTGTCAGTCCTGGACGAGGATGGCGAGTGCCGGGCAGACCGCCGCGGCCTGATGCACGTCGTCGGCGCGGGCGGACGACGGCGCGGGATCGAGCAGTACGGCGATGCCGTCGTCGTCCTGGTCGAACACGTCGCCCGCGGCGACCACGCACTGTCCCGACGCCACGCACTTGTCCTGGTCGAGGGTCACTTTCATGAGCGCTCCTTCTTCGGTGGGGCAGGTGTGCGGGTGGAGGTCACCAGGCCACGGGCAGTGCGTGGACGCCGTAGACGGCCCCGTCGTGCTTGAACGACACCTCGTCGAGCCGGGCGTCCAGCCGCAGGGTGGGGATGCGCCGGTAGAGCGTGCTGTAGACGACCTGGAGCTCCATCCGGGCCAGCGGCTGGCCGAGGCACTGGTGCACACCGAACCCGAAGGCCACATGGCGTCGGGCGTCGCGCCCGAGGTCGAGGCGGTCGGGGTCGGCGAAGACATCGGGATCACGGTTGCCGATGTCGTTGGGCACGATGACGCCCTCTCCGGCCCTGATGACCTCGCCGCCGATCGCGATGTCCTCCAGGGCGACCCGACGGCGCCCACCGTGGGTGATGTTGAGGTAGCGCAGCAGTTCCTCCACCGCGCCGGCGACCGCCTTCGGATCGTCGGTGTCGCGCAGCAGGTCGAGCTGGTCGGGGTGCTCGAGCAGGGCGAGGGTGCCGAGGGCGATCATGTTCGCGGTGGTCTCGTGTCCGGCGATAAGCAGGAGGACACCCATCTCGGCTGCTTCCCGGCGGGAGAGTTCACCGGCTCCGACCCGGGTACCGAGCCCGGACAGCAGATCGTCGACGGGCCGGGCGATCTTGTCCTCCATCAGCTCGTCCAGATACCCGATCAGGTTGTCGAGGGCCGCTGCGCGGTCGTCCGCGGCCGAGACGCGGCTGATCAGAACCCCGCTGTTCCGCTGGAAGAAGTCATGGTCGCCGTAGGGCACTCCGAGGAGTTCGCAGATCACCAGCGAGGGAACCGGGAGGGCGAACGCCTGGACGAGGTCGGCGTGCGGGGGGCCGCCGAGCATGTCATCGATCAGTCCGTCGACGATCCGCTGGACTGCGGGGCGCATCGCCTCGACGCGCCTGATCGTGAAGGGCGCCGTCACCATCCGCCTCTGCCGGGCGTGTTCGGGGTCGTCCATGAGGATGAAACTGAACGTCGAGCCCCTCTGGGGTGCCGGGCTGGGGTAGCCCGACCGGGAGACGTCGGCACTGATCCTCGGATCGGCGAGGAGGGTGCGCTGGTCCGCGTAACGGGTCGCCAGCCACGGCGTGCTCCCGTCCCACAGGCGGACCTTCCTCAGCGGACCCTGCTCCTGCTCCTCCTTCAGGGCGGGCGGCGGATCGAAGGGGCACCCCGTGGCCCGGGGCATCGGGTATTCCGGAACGGAGGGCGTGTGAGCTCCTTCGGGACGTACGGTGCTGGTCATCGCTTCCTCACTTCGTCGTGCGGTCACCGACTCCTTGTCGGCATCGGTCACGGCCCCGGCCGGCTCGACGGCCGGAGACGGGGCCGCCGGACCCGGGTGGGGGGATCAGGGGTGCCGCCCGGTGCGGGACGTGACCGGCGCGGTCCACAGCCCGACGATCGCGTCGATCAGCCCGGTGGCGGTGTCGTGCCAGGTGGCGCGCGGTGTGGAGGCGTTGTCGGCGAGAGCGCGCTCACGCTCGGCGCAGGTGTGGACGATCAGGCTGCGCGACATCGCACCCCGCTCGACGTGGACGTCCGCGGGGAGTTCGGGCAGGCACCGGTTCAGGCCTTCGAGGGTCCTCAGCATCGGCGCGGAGGAGAGCGACTCCTCGGCGATGATGTCCTGGAGTGCCGGATCGGTCATGATCTGGGCGCGGAACCGGGCGAACCAGGTGGGGCTGCCGAGGGCGGCCAGGTGTTCCGTGGTGGGCCTCACCAGGCAGGCGACCCACTCCCCGATGTCCGTCGGATCAGCGATGCCGGCCAGGAGCCGTTCACGGTTCTCCTCGATCCGCCGACTGTGCTTGCGGGTGATCGCGCGCACCAGGTCGGCCTTGGTCCCGAAGTGGTAGCCGACCGCCGCGTTGTTGCCCTGCTGCGCGGCCTCGCTGACGCGGCGGTTGGACACCGCGTACACACCGCGCTCGGCGAAGAGACGCTCGGCTGTGTGCAGGATCCGTTCCCTGGTCCCGTCGGCCTGCTCGGTCCGCGCTGTCCCCATGGTCATCCGCCTCACCGGAATCGGCTCGGCCCGACGGACGCGGAGACAGGTCGCGTCGCCGCCCCTCGGATCGAGGCCCTCTCGGAGGATCAAGGCAATCCGGCTCGGACACTTCGGTCAAGCGACTGACTTAAGGGATGGCCGAGAAGGTCAGGCCCTCACCACACCCCTGTCCCGTGGCACCTGGCAGGCGCGCGCGATCGGGCGTGACGGCCCGGCTACGGGAGTGGCCCCGGTTCCGGCCCCGCGCGGCCCGGCCGGTCCGACGCACACGACGACGGCGCGCAGGGCTTGCGCGGACCCCGGGGGTTGGCGGAATCCCGCCGGGTGCCGTCACCCGCTCGGCAGTGGCGACCCCGACCCCGGGCAGAGCACGACGGGTCCCGGTCCGGCGCGACCGTCGGCTCACGTCACCTCACCGCAGGCCGACAGGCCGACCCGTCAGGCCATCAACCCGGCGGCCACCGTCGCACCCAGCTCCCAGCACGCCTCGGTGTCGGCCCTGCCCGGCTCACCCGTGACGGTCACGGCTTCGGCCGTACGGCGCCAGCCCAGGCCGGTCGTGATCGACTCGATGGCCCGGACCGCACCGGTGACGTCGTTGCCGCCGTGCACGTAGTAGCCGAAGGGGCGGCCCACGGTCTCCTCCAGGCACGGGTAGTAGACCTGGTCGAAGAAGTGCTTGAGGGCCCCGGACATGTAACCGAGGTTCGCGGGGGTCCCGAGCAGGTAGCCGTCGGCGGCGAGGACATCGGACGCCGTGGCGGACAGCGCCGCCCGGTGGACGATCCGTACGCCCTCGATGTCCTCGGTGGTCGCGCCGGAGACCACGGCTTCGAACAGCGCCTGGCAGTTGGGCGAGGGGGTGTGATGCACGATCAGCAGAGTGGCCACACCCCCGAACCCTGCCGTCCGGTGGGAGCGTACGCAAACCGGGGCTACCGCTCCGGACCGCGTCCGGAGCGGTGGCCCCCTCAGTCGGCCGCGCGGAAGCCGCGCAGCCGGAGGCTGTTGCCGACGACGAACACGGAGGAGAAGGCCATGGCCGCCCCCGCGATCATGGGGCTGAGCAGGCCCGTGGCGGCGAGCGGCAGGGCGGCCACGTTGTAGGCGAAGGCCCAGAAGAGGTTCGTGCGGATCGTGCCCAGCGTCCGGCGGGCGAGGCGGATCGCGTCGGCTGCGGCCCGGAGGTCCCCGCGTACGAGAGTCAGGTCCCCGGCCTCGATGGCGGCGTCGGTGCCGGTCCCCATGGCCAGGCCGAGGTCCGCGCGGGCGAGCGCGGCGGCGTCGTTCACACCGTCACCGACCATGGCGACGCTGCGCCCCTGGGCCTGGAGCTTCGCGATGACGTCGGCCTTGTCCTGCGGCATCACCTCGGCGATGACCTCGTCGATGCCGACTTCGGCGGCGACGGAGGCGGCGACCGCCTTGTTGTCGCCGGTCAGCAGGATGGGTGACAGGCCCAGGGCCCGAAGCCGCCTGACGGCTTCGGCGCTGGTCTCCTTGACCGCGTCGGCGACCTCCAGGACCGCGCGCGCCTCACCGTCCCAGGCCACCGCGATCACGGTCCTCCCCTGCTCCTCGGCCAGGTCCTCGGCGTTCCTGAGCTCTTCGGGCAGTTCGACGGCCCGTTCGCTCAGCAGCCTCCGGCGGCCGACGAGTACGGCGTGGCCGTCGACGACGCCCTGGACACCGAGGCCGGGGATGTTGGCGAAGTCCTCGGGAGCGGGCAGCTCTCCCACCTCCCGGGCCGCTGCCTCGGCGACGGCCCGCGCGATCGGGTGTTCGGAGGAGTGCTCCAACGCCCCTGCGATGCGCAGCACTTCGGACTCGGCCGCGCCCTCTGCGGTGTGGACCTTCAGGAGTGTCATCCGGCCGGTGGTGACGGTACCGGTCTTGTCGAGGACGACCGTGTCGACTCCACGGGTGGTCTCCAGCACTTCCGGCCCCTTGATCAGGATGCCGAGCTGGGCGCCGCGCCCGGTGCCGACCATCAGGGCGGTGGGCGTGGCCAGCCCCAGGGCGCACGGGCAGGCGATGATCAGGACGGCGACGGCGGCCGTGAACGCGGCGGTGAGACCGGCGCCCGAAGCGAGCCAGAAGCCGAGGGTGGCCAGTGCCAGACCCATGACGACCGGTACGAACACGGCCGAGATCCTGTCGGCCAGCCGCTGGGCGGCGGCCTTGCCGCTCTGGGCGTCCGCCACGAGCTGGGCCATGCGGGCCAGCTGCGTGTCGGCACCGACCCGGGTGGCCTCGACGACCAGGCGTCCGCCGGCGTTCAGTGTCGCGCCGGTGACGGGGTCGCCGACGGAGACCTCGACGGGTACCGACTCGCCGGTGAGCATCGAGACGTCCACCGCGGACGAGCCCTCGGTCACCGTGCCGTCCGTCGCGATCTTCTCGCCGGGGCGGACGAGGAAGCGGTCTCCTGCACTGAGCTCCGCCGTGGGCAGCGTGATCTCGCGGCCGTCGCGGAGAACGGTGACCTCCCTGGCCCCGATCTCCATGAGCGCCTTGAGGGCGGCACCCGCCTTGCGCTTCGAGCGGACCTCGAAGTACCGGCCGGCCAGGACGAAGGCCGTGACACCCGCGGCGGCCTCCAGGTAGATGTTCCCGGAACCGTCGCTTCGGGAGATGGTGAATTCGAACGGGTGAGTCATGCCCGGCATGCCGGCCGTGCCCAGGAAGAGTGCCCACAGCGACCACAGGAACGCGGCGGACGTACCGAGGGAGATCAGGGTGTCCATGGTGGCCGCGCCGTGCCGCGCGTTGGTCCAGGCGGCCCGGTGGAAGGGCAGGCCCGCGTAGACCACGACCGGGGCGGCGAGCGTGAGGGAGAGCCACTGCCAGTACTGGAACTGGAGCGGGGGGACCATCGCCATCGCGATGACGGGCACCGCGAGCACGACCGCGGCGACCAGCCGTTTCCGCAGCGAAGCGAGCTCGGGGTCGGCGGGTTCCTCCTCGGCGGGGGCGCCGGGCACAGCCGCACCCACGGCGGGCGCGGACCGGGACGGCTCGGGCGGCCGGACCGAGTATCCGGTGGCTTCGACCGTGGCGATCAGGTCATCGACGGAGACGTCCTCGGCGAAGGTGACACCGGCCTTCTCCGTGGCGTAGTTGACGGTGGCGTCGACCCCCTCCATCCGATTCAGCTTCTTCTCGATCCGCGCGGCGCACGAGGCACAGGTCATACCGCTGATGGCGAGCTCGACCCGGGTGGCACCGGGAGTCCTGGGAGTCATTCTCCACTCCTCGTTCGGACGGGATCCGATATACCCCCACCGGGTATCCTTCCCGCCCTTCTACCTATACCCCCCTCCGGTATCTTTGGCAAATCTCGACCCCCCACGGAGTACGGCCACCGGCTCACGGCCCAGCGGCACCCCGCAACCGCCGGACCGCGCACCCTCGGGCCCGCACCCTCAGCGCACCAGGCACGGACGCTTGGCGTCGAAGGTCCAGCCCGGTACGAGGTACCGCATCGCGGCGGCGTCGTCCCGCGCGCCCAGCGCCTTCTCGCGGTACAGCTCCTCGGCGGCGAGCAGGCGGTCCGTGTCGAGCTCGACGCCCAGGCCGGGGGCGTCCGGGACCGCGATCTCGCCGTTCACGATGCGGGGCGGAGCGACGGTCAGCCGTTCCAGGCCCTCCTGCCAGATCCAGTGCGTGTCCAGGGCGTTGTACTCCCCCGGGGCCGCGGCGCCGCAGTGCGTGATCATGGCGAGCGAGATGTCGAAGTGGTTGTTGGAGTGGCACCCCCAGGTCAGGCCCATCGCATTGCACAGCTGGGCCACGCGGACCGAGCCCTCCATGGTCCAGAAGTGCGGATCGGCGAGCGGAATGGACACCGACTGAAGCGCGAGTGCGTGGGTAAGTTGCCGCCAGTCGGTGGCGATCATGTTCGTCGCCACCGGGAGGCCCGTGGCACGGCGGAACTCGGCGAGGATCTCGCGCCCCGAGTAGCCGCCCTCCGCCCCGCAGGGGTCCTCGGCGTACGCGAGCGTGCCCACCAGCGGCTCGCACAGCTCGACCGCTTCGCGCAGGGACCACGCCCCGTTCGGGTCCAGCGTGATCCGCGCTTCCGGGAAGCGGCGCTTGAGCGCGCGTACGGCCTCGACCTCCTCCGCGCCGGCCAGGACACCGCCCTTGAGCTTGAAGTCCCGGAAGCCGTAGTGGTCGTAGGCCGCTTCGGCCTGGCGGACGATCGCCTCGGGGGTGAGCGCCTCCTCGTGCCGGACGCGGTACCACTCGACGTCCGCCCCGGGCTCCCGGACGTACTCCAGGCCGGTGCGGCCGGGGTCACCGACGTAGAAGAGATAGCCCAGCACCCTTACGGCGTCGCGCTGTTGGCCGTCGCCCAGCAAGGCCGCCACCGGCACGTCGAGGTGCCGTCCCAGCAGGTCGAGCAGTGCCGACTCGACGGCCGTGACGGCGTGCACGGTGGTCCGCAGGTCGAAGGTCTGGGCTCCCCGGCCGCCCTGGTCGCGGTCCGCGAACCGGCTCCCGATCTCGCGGAGGACGCGCTTGTAGTCGCCCACCCGGGCGCCGACGACCAGCGGCTCGGCGTCCCGCAGGGTCCGGGTGATCCGCTCCCCGCCGGGCACCTCCCCCAGCCCCGTGCGGCCTTCGGAGTCCGTGAGGACGACGATGTTGCGGGTGAAGAAGGGGCCGTGGGCGCCGGAGAGGTTCAGCTCCATGCTGTCGCGGCCTGCGACGGGATGGACGGAGAAGCGGGTGACGGTCGGCTGGCTCATGCGTGTCGGGTTCCTCGGGAGCGTGGGTGGGTGGGTGGGTGGGACGGACGGCGGCCGGGGCTCTTGGAGACCGATGGTGTCGAGGGTCTCCCCGGCCAGGACGCCGCAGGAGCGAGGAGGCATCATCCCCATATGCAGATGAAATATATGTATGAAAACGGAGGCTAGGCGGCTGAACACGCCGAGGTCAATGGGTGCGACGACGCGGATCTACGATGTGCTCATGCCGGAGAACAGCGGTGTCCGCGGTGTGAAGTCGGCGTCCCGTACCGTCGCCCTGCTCGAACTCCTCGCAGCCCGCGGCGACCGCCCGGCCCGCCTGGACGAACTCGCCGGGGAGCTCGGCGTACCGCGCAGCAGCATGTACCAGTTGCTGCGGACCCTGATCGACTGCGGCTGGGTACGCACCGACACGACGGGCTCCCTCTACGGCATCGGGATCCGCGCCCTGCACACGGGTACGAGCTACCTGGACAGCGATCCGCACGTGCGCGCGGCGCGCCCGTACCTCGACGAGGCGTCGGACGCACTCGGCGAGACGATCCACCTGGCCCGGCTCGACGGCCCGAACGTGGTCTACCTCGCGACACGCGAGTCACACGAGTACGTACGCACCATCAGCCGCGTCGGCCGCAGGATCCCGGCCCACGCGGGAGCGCTCGGCAAGGCTCTGCTCGCCGAGCGTCCGGACGACCGGCTTCCGCTCCCCGCGGGCCCCTTGCCCGCGCGCACGGCGAACACCCTGACCGACCGGGCCGCGCTGCTCGCCGATCTCGCCGGGGTGCGCGAGCGCGGCTACTCCGTCGACCGCGAGGAGACGGTGAGCGGCATCGCCGGGTTCGGCTTCGCCCTGCGGTACGACTCGCCGGCCGTCGACGCCGTCAGCTGCTCGGTACCGGTGGCGCGGCTCGGCGAGGAGCACGAGGCCCGGGTCGTGGCGGTCATGCGGGAGATCAGGGCGAAGATCGAGAGTGCGCTGTCGCCGGCTCCGGGCGCTCCCGACTGGCGTTGACCCGCGCCGTCGTCATCCGTGAGGGCGCCCGCCCCTCGGACGCCGCCGTCGGAAGGGGCGGGCGCCCTCGGGGTGCTCACCGGAGCCGCGGCGTCCGCGCCGGTCCACGCCCCGCCGGACGGCCCCGCCGCTCGTCCTCCGTCTCCGTCGCGTCAGGGGCGCGGCACGTCGAGCGCGTTCAGCAGCCGGTCGACGTCGTCGTCACACGTGTAGGGGGCGAGGCCGACGCGTACGCCGCCCGCCTCACCGAGGCCAAGCCGGTGCGACGCCTCCCACGCGTAGAACGATCCGGCGGGCGCGTCCACGTCGCGCTCGGCCAGCTCCCGGGAGACGTCTGCGGGGGTCCTCCGCGCCACGGTGAACAGGGTGGTCGGCGTACGCCGTGCGGCACGTGAGTACACCGTGACGCCGTCCAGCGCGGCCAGACCCTCCTCGATCCGCCTGTTCAGCCGGTCCTCGTGCGATTCGAGTGCCGTGAACGCGCGGCGCAGGTCCTCCCGCCGGCCACCGGCACCGCCGGGCACCAGGCCGGCCAGGAAGTCCACGGCCGCGGTCGCCCCCGCGAGCAGTTCGTAGGGCAGCGTGCCGAGTTCGAAACGCTCGGGCACGGCGTCGCTGGAGGGCAGCAGCTTGTCCGGCCGCAGGGTGTGCAGCAGCTCCGGCCGGCCCGTCAGGACGCCGAGATGCGGTCCGAGGAACTTGTAGGGCGAGCAGACCAGGGTGTCCGCGCCGAGTGCGTCCAGGTCGACCGAGAGGTGCGAGGCGTAGTGCACGGCGTCGACGTGGAGGAGCGCCCCGGCCCGGTGCACCAGTTCCGCGACGGCGGAGATGTCGGGGCACGTGCCGATGAGGTTGGAGGCGGCGGTGAGGGCGACCAGCCGGGTACGCCCTGACAGCACCGCCTCGACATGTCCGGTCTCCAGCTCACCCGTGGCGGGGTCGAAGTCGGCCCACCGGACCGTCGCCCCCACGGACTCGGCGGCCTGCACCCAGGGCCGTATGTTCGAGTCGTGGTCCAGTCGGGAGACCACCACCTCGTCGCCCGGCCCCCAGTCCTTGGCCAGGGTGCGCGCCAGGTCGTAGACGAGCTGGGTGGCACTGCGCCCGAAGGCCACCGAATCGGCCTCGGCGCCGAGCAGATCGGCGAACGCCTGCCGCGCACCGTTGACGATCGCCTCGGCGTTGCGGCCGCCTTCCGTCAGCCCCCCGCGGTTGGCCAGCGGCCGGGACAGCGCCTCGGAGATCGCGTCGATCACCTGCTGGGGCGTCTGGGTGCCACCGGGGGCGTCGAATCGGGCTGTTCCCGCCTTCAGCGCGGGGAAGCAGGCGCGGATCGCGTGCACATCGAGAGCGTCGCGGGTGGCGGGGTCGCCGGTGGTGGCGCCTGCGGTGGTGATGTCGCTGGTCAAGGGAACTCCAGGGGGACGGAGCGAGGGGGCCGGAGGTTCATCATGGGCAGCGCCGGCCGGATCGGCAACGGGCATCGCGGCGCTGCCGCGTTACCGGGCCACCGCGCCACGGGGCGTCCTGGCAGGTGGACCTGCCTCACCGTCCGAGGCCCGTGAGGCCGTCCCCCAGGATTCCCGCCCCCAGCAGGAGGAACACGATCACGGTGATCACCGTGCTGTTGCCGACCATGAAGCGCCTGACACCGTCCAGGAACGACACCGCACGCTCTCCCCCGAGGAGGTGGACGACGACCGCGCCGAGGACGGTGCAGGAACCGATGAGCACGAAGACCGTGACGGCCAGGGCGAGATCGGTGTCGTCCGTACCCGCTTCGGCGATCGAGGCGGCGGCCGACGCGGTCAGGACGAGGTTCTTCGGGTTGGCGCCCGACAGGAGCGCACCCAGGAGCAGCGCCCGGGATGCCGAGACGTCGTCGAGTGACGCCATCCAGCGGGGTGTCCGGCTCTCCTCCCCCGCACGGGGACGCCGCCACCACTTGCGTGCCCCCAGTGCGATGAGGGCCCCTCCTGCGAGGATCCGGCCCCAGTCCGCGATCGCCGACGAGGGGCTGTCGGGGTCGTGCGCCCCGCCGAGGACGGCCACGACGAGCGTGGCCACGATCCCGAGTCCGGCGATCCATCCGGCCGTGAAGAGCAGACCGTTCCGCCGGCCCCGCGGTCCGGCCAGGATCAGGACGATCCCGATCAGGGGGAAGGGGCTGAGCGCGACCGCGAGCGCCGTGGGCAGCACGGCTCCGATCGTCTGCGTCAGCATCGACTTCCCTTCCGAACCGCACTCGCGGGGCTCCTCGGAGCGCGTCTCAGGACAGTACCGGGGGCGCCCTTCCGGCGGACTCCCGCACCGCCGTCCGTACGGGTCGTCGAAGTGGCGGTCGAGTGGGTGTCGAACGGGTCGTGACGTGCGGCGACCACCCGGGACGGGGCGTCGCTTCCGACGGCCCCGCCCCGGGTGGAGGACCCGTGCCGCTATCCGGCGTAGGTCTCGAACTCGGCGATCTTCGGCGTCCCCGTCGAACCGGTGATCTCGAACGTGATCTTCTTCAGCGAGGTCTTCGCGAAGGTGATGACGCCCGCGCCGCTGCCGGAGGTGAGGACGGCGCCGGTGTCACCGTTGACGACCCTCCAGGAGCCGATGGCGGAGCCCGAGGCCTGACGGATGTCGACCTTGGACACGGAGGTGGCCGCGCCCCACTTGATCGAGATGGAACCGGTCGAACCGGCCGGTGACCAGGATGTGTTCAGGTCACCGTCCCGGACGTTGCCGTAGCTCGACCCACCCGCCTTGCTGGAACCGTCCGAGCCCGCACCGATGCTGAGGTTGGTGCCGCTGGGCTGGGTGGGGTCGGGCGTGGGAGTGGTCGGGTCCGGGGTCGGCTCCGTCGGGGTCGTCGGTGCGGGTGTCGGCGTCTGCGCCGAGCAGTTGCCGTCCGACACCTTCAGCCCCTTGCCGGCGCCGGCGGTCTGGGTCACGACGGCGGGTACGCAGCTCGCGCCGTCGAGGGTGTAGGCGTAGGGAATGCTGACGGTGGTGTTGGACTTCGGGTCCGGTCCGGCCGGGTTGTTCTCCGAACCGGGCGCGGACCAGGTCACGTTGTCGAACGTGTTGCCGCTGACCTGCCAGTATCCGGCCGCGTCGGTGTAGAAGGTGCCCAGGACGTCCTTCGAGTCCTTGAAGTAGTTGTTGTCCACCTTGGCGCGCGCACCGGCCCTGGAGTTGATGCCGGACTCGTTGAGCTTCACGTAGTAGTTGTTGTAGATGTGCGCGATGCCACCGCGCAGCAGCGGTGTGCGCGAGTCGATGTTCTCGTACAGGTTGTGGTGGTAGGTGATGTAGCCGTTGGACAGTTCGGTCTCACTGGATCCGACGAGGCCGCCGCGGCCGGAGTTGCGCAGGGTGCTGTAGGACAGGGTGACGTACTGGGTGTTGTCCTTCAGGTCGAACAGGCCGTCGTAGCCCGCCGACTCGCCACCCGACGCCTCCAGGGTGGTGTGGTCGACCCAGACGTTGCGGACGTCGCTCTCCATACCGATGGCGTCGCCGCCGTTGGACGTGGGCGAGCCGGACTTCTTGACGTTCCGCACGGTCACGTTCTGGATGATGATGTTGCTGGACTGGCGTATGTGGATACCCAGTTGATCGAAGACGGCACCGCTGCCGACGCCGACGAGCGTGACGTTGCTGATCTGCTTGAGCTCGATCACTCCGGCCGCGGTGTTGCAGCTGCCACCCGACACCTTGGTGGTGTTGCCGTGGTTGATCGTGCCCTCGACCTCGATGGTGATCGGGGTGCTGCTGCTGGCCCGGCCGCACAGCGCCGCGTGGATCGCGGTACCCGTGGTGGCCCGTACCGTCTGCCCGCCCGCTCCGCCGGTCGTGCCGCCGTTCTGGGTGGCGTAACCGGTGGCACTGCCGGTCACCGCCGCCGATGCCGACGGCATCGCCACCATCACGCCTGTCGCCGTCGCCAGAGCAGTCGTGGCCAGCGCCGCATAGAGTCGCAGCGCGACTGGTCGTCTCATGTCGTGTCCCATTCGTCTTCGAATGCCGGGTGTTGCCGCTGGATACGGCAGCGCCGTACGCGCGTCGGCGGGCCTGCCGGGCGTTCGCCGGCAAAACCGCGTCGCCCCGGTCACGCAGGCGCTTCCCACAGCGATCGGATCGGCGGTCACGCCGCCGGTCCCGAGACGCGGTATCGCCGGAACCGGCCTCGGAGCGGCGTGCGCCTCGTGGCACGCACCGGTCGTTCCGCGACGGATCGGCGATCTGTGTGAAGACCTGCACCGGACCGGTGGCGGCTCATGCGCGACCGTCACGATGGCCGTCGCGACGGGCGCTTCCACCGGGCGGACCCCAGGAGGGGAAAGCGCTTTCTGCCCGTGACAATAGAGCCGCCACGGCGCGGCTGACAAGGTTCATGACACGCACGAATGCCGACTGCGGATCCGTGGCCCGGGCAGCTCCCGCGGTCCCGGCCCGGCGCCGGGACCGCCTCGGGCTCACCCGGGGGACGTCGGCAGCAGCCCTTCGTCCACGAGCCGGGCGAGCTGCGCCGGGTCGCCGAAGGCCGAGCCGACGGCGACGGCGCGGCAGCCCGCGTCCAGGAACTCGCGGGCGTTCGCCGCGCCCATCCCGCCGGTCGCGACGAGGCGCACCTCGGGGAACGGGGCGAGCTGTGCGCGCACCCACTCCGCGCCGAGCACGGACGCCGGGAACGCCTTGAGCCAGGTGAGCCCGGCCTTGAGCCCGGTGTCGATGTCGGTGGACGTCGCGACACCCGGGAGGTGCGGGACACCGATCTCGTCGGAGAGCCGGACGATGTCCAGGTCGAGGCCCGGGGCCACGGTGAACTGCGCGCCCAGCTCTGTGGCACGGCGCAGCTGGGCGGGGAACCGCACGGTACCGGCGCCGACGGACCGGCCCCGCTCACGCCCGGCGGCCACCGCGGCGGCGAGCGCGCCGAACGCCTCTTCCGTCTGCACCGGCACCTCGACGGCCGTCACACCCGCGTCCCACGCGGCGTGGCACAGCTCGACGGTCTTCCGCGGGGACAGCCCGCGGAAGATACCCATCACCCGGACGTCGGCGAAGAGCCGGTCGAAGGGCTGGTCCTGGGTCATGCTCGTCCCTCCTGGAGTCCGAGGTAGCGGTCGATCTCGTCACGTGGCGGCACCTCGGGGCAGTCGCCGACGATCTGCACGGCTCGCGAGGCGACCAGGTGACCGAGCCGCAGCGAGCACTCGGGGCCGAGCCCGCGCAGCCAGGCGCTCAGCCACCCGGCGGCGAACGCGTCGCCCGCTCCGACCGTCTCCACGACCGGGACCCGCAGTGCGTCCGCCCAGGTCGTCCCGTCCGGGCCGTAGACGCTCGCGCCGGTCGCCCCGTCCTTCACGACGAGCACCGCGGGCTCCGGCAGCAGGTCCCGGACGTCCTCCGCCGTGTCGGTGCCCCACAGGGTGGCTGCCTCGTCGCGGCCGACGAAGACGATGTCGGCGCGCCTGGCGATCGCCGCCAGCTCTCCCGCGGCCTCCGCGACGGACCAGAGCCCGGGTCGGTAGTTCACGTCGAAGCTGACGCTCGCGGTGCCGAGCGACCGGTCGGCCACCACGGCGCGCGTCAGCCGCCGGCACGACTCGCTCAGGGCGGGCGTCGTCCCACTCAGGTGCACGACGCCCGCGCCCTCCGCCGCAGCCGGGTCGATGCCCGTCACGTCCATCCGCGACGCGGCCGAACCGCGGCGGTAGTAGTGGACACGGGTGGAGGGCCCCTGGGGGTCCTTGGCGTAGATGCCCGTCGGGGCGGCGTCGTCGGTGACGACGAACGAGGTGTCGACACCCGCCCCGGCGACGTCGTCGAGGACGATGCGGCCGAACGGGTCAGCACCCAGGGCGCTCACCCAGCGTGAACGGTGGCCGAGGCGTGCGAGTGACACCGCCACGTTCGACTCGGCGCCTCCGACGCGCACCACGAAGCGCGATCGGTCGGTGATGGGGCTCGCGTCCTCGGGAACGAGCATGGCCATGCTTTCGCCGATGCAGACCGCATCGGCCGGTAGATCAGTCACGTCTCCCGCCTTTCCGGAAGTTCCCGTCGCACTCCACCTTGACGCTGTGCGGGATGCACATCACAAACGGGCGGGATACGGGCAGGGATTCCCCGGTGACACTTCCGGGGACGACCGGAGGTATTGGGTGACGCGCTGGTCGCCGGGGGTGCGCGGGGCAAAGCCCGGTTGTTCCGGCCGTTGCCCGTACGCCCAGGATGTCATCGGACTGTCGGTTCTCGACCAGGGATCCACTACCGCGAATATGTGTTGACGGCATATTAGTTTTTTTGCGATGGGAAGAATTTGCGGCCACAGAACGGAGGGCCGTCTTGCCGCCCGCCGAAGTGCCCTGATGTGATGGCACATTAGGGACGGACGGGACCGGGGGACGTCGGTGTTCGTGGGGTGGCAGCAGCAGCTGCTCAGGGGCCTGCTGGAAGGACGAGTTTCATGGGTGAGGACATAGGCGGGCACGGGGTCCGGTTCCGGATCCTGGGCTCATTCGAGTGCTGGGACGGACCGGAGCGCGTCCGAGTGGGTGGGTCCGTACACGAGAAAGTACTGGTCACCCTGCTCCTGGAGCCGCAACGCGTACTCCCGGTCTTCCGGCTGGTGGAGGCCGTCTGGGACGACAACGCACCGGCCACCGCAGCCCACCAGGTGCGCAAGGCGGTCGCCGAGCTGCGGCAGCGTATCCCCGACGGACGGAACCTGATCGTCACCGAGGGGCCGGGTTACCGGGCGCTGACCACACCCGACCAGGTGGACCTCAGCCGGTTCACCGAGGCACTGAAACAAGCCAGGGAAGCGACGGCTGCCGGACAGAATGCCTACGCGGCGACGGCGCTGCGCGAGGCGCTCGACCTGTGGCGGGGCCCCCTGCTCTCCGGCAGCGGCGGCTCCGTGCTGTCCGCGGCCTCCGCGGCCCTGGAGGAACGTCGGCTGACCGCCGTCGAGCAGCTCTTCGATCTGCGGCTCGCGGCCGGGGACAACGGCGAACTCGTCGGCGAGTTACGTGAGTTCATCGAGGCCAATCCGCTGCGCGAGACGCTGCGCGGCCAGCTGATGCTCGCCCTCTTCCGATCCGGGCGGCAGGCCGAGGCCCTGGAGGAGTTCGCCAAGGTCCGCGAGTTCCTGGTCGACGAACTCGGCATCGGCCCCGGCGACGCGCTCACCGACCTGCACCACGCCATACTCCGCAACAGCCCCGAGCTCGCCGCCCCGCCCCAGCCCGCCGGGCCGGCGCCGTTCGCCCCGGAGGGCTCGCCCTCCACCCTCCCCTACGACCTGCGCGACTTCACCGGCCGAGAGGAGGAGGTCGGCCAGCTGCTCGGTTTCGTGGAGGAGGCGCCCGGTACCGGGCCGCTCATCGTCGCCATCGACGGCATGGGCGGCAGCGGCAAGACCTCACTCGCCGTACGCGCCGCCCACCAGCTCACCGACCGGTACCCCGACGCTCAGCTCCACCTGGACCTGCGGGGGTTCACCCCGAGCGAGCCGCCGCTCAGCGCCGGTGCGGCCGCCGAGGCCCTGCTGCGCATGCTCGGCGCCCCGGGCGAACGCATCCCCGACGACGCCGAGGGCCGCATCGCCCTCTGGCGGCGCACCATGAGCTCCCGCCGGATGATCCTGCTGCTCGACAACGCCGCGGACGAGTCCCAGGTCAGACCGCTGCTCGCGTCACCCACCCAGACCCTCGTCCTGGTCACCAGCCGCGCCCTGCTCTCGGACCTGGACGCCGCGCACACCGTCTCCCTCGGCGTCATGCCTCCGCACGACAGCGTCGCCCTCGTCGAGGGCGTTCTCGGCAGTGCCCGTGCACGCGCCGAGCCCGAGGCCGTCGCGCAGCTCACCGAACTCTGCGGCCATCTGCCGCTCGCCCTGCGCATCGCCGCCGCCAGGCTGCGCAAGCGCCCGCGCTGGACGGTGCGTTACCTCGTCGACAGGCTCCGCGACGACGCCCACCGACTCGCCGAGCTCAACTCGGGCGAGCGCAGCGTCGAGGTGACCCTGCGGCTCTCGTACGAGGGTCTGTCCGCGGAGACCCGCGAGGCGTTCCGGCTGCTGGGCCAGCACCCGGGGGCCGAGATCGAGGTGTACGCGGCGGGAGCCCTGCTCGACAGACGGGCGCGGGACGCGGAGGACGTCCTTGAGTACCTCCTGGACATGCACCTGCTGCAACAGCACGAGACCGGCCGCTACACGTTCCACGACCTGGTCCGCAGCTTCGCCCAGAACCTCTCGCGCGGCACCGGGGGCCCCTCGCCGGAAGCCGGCGACGGCAGCCCGGGCGACGAGGAGGCGGCTCGCGCCGTGCGCCGTCTGCTCGACTACGCCCTGGGTGCCACGGACGCCGCCTGCGACCTCCTCTTCCCCGGGCGGGCCCGCATTCCGGGCTCCGAGCGCCTGCCGGGCGCCGAGCTCCCGCCACTGCACACCCCGGAGCAGGCCAGGGACTGGCTGGACCGCGAGCAGAACTCACTGCTCGCCGCCGTCTCCCTCGCGTACCGCTGGGGGCTGGACAGCCACGTCGGGCTGCTGGCCGCCAACGTTGTCTTCCCGCTGGACCTGCGCGGGCGACTGGAGGAGTTCCGGGAGCTCAGCCGCACCGCGGTCGCCGCCTCGCGCAGGCTCGGCGATCCGGCGCTGCTGCGGCTGAGCCTGTCCAACCTCGCGGTGGCCTGCTGGAAGCTTGGCCGCTTCGAGGAGGGGATAGAGATGTCGGAGGAGGCGTACGGCCTGGCCGTCAGCCTCAACGACCGCCGGGGCGAGGCCAAGGACACCGGCGTACTCGGCCTCCTGCTCAGCGCGCTGGGGCGGTACGGCGAGGCCCTGCCCCGCCTGGAGCAGTCCATCGCCATCAAGCGGGAGCTCGGTGCGGAACGCGCCGAGGCCGAGTCCCTCACCAACCTCAGCAATCTGTACGCCGAATGGGGCCGGTATCCCGAAGCGGTCACGGCCGCCACCCGCGCCGTCTCGCTCTCGCACAGCATCGGGGCGATCGACAAGGAGGTGGAGGGCCTCGTCGATCTCGCGATCGCCCGGCTGGGCCTGGACGCGGTCGACGAGGCAGCCGAGGTGCTGCGGCGCGCCCGCAAGCTGGCCGTGGACGTCATGTCCCCCGCCGACATGTCGCTGCTGCTCGCCCTGTCCGCCGATGCCGCCGACCGGCTCGGCGAGAGCGCGCAGGCCACCGAGTGGGCCGATTCGGCGCTCCAGCTCGGAGACCTGAGCGGCGCGCCGATCCGAGAGGCCGCCGTCGGCAACATCGTCGGCCGGCTGCACGCCCGCAGGGGCCGGCACGCCCTCGCCCTCGAACTCCACCAGCGGGCGCACCGCGCCGCCTCCGGGGTGGGTTACCGCGTCGAGGAGGCGCGCGCGCTGGCCGGTATGGCCCGCGCCCTGCGACAGCTCGGTGAACACGAGGCGGCTCGGGTCCATCTGACGGCGGCGGACCTCGCGTTCGAGGCGATGGGCATCCCGCAGGGCAGCTGACGACGAGAGCGCACCCAGGCCCTCCCCCGGCCTCCCCGCCGGCGCTCCGGACGCCCGGCGCACCCGTCGTCCGGTACCGACGCGAATGAGCGGATGCCCCGCTCCCCTGTGGGGGGGCGGGGCATCCGCTCGACGGATTCACCGGGGGCGGGGAGGCGACCTGTGACGGCAGGGCTCACACCGCGAGGTTCGGACCCTCACCCGAGGTGGGGGCGAAGTTGGGGCCCTCACCGGACGCGGGGACGATGTTGGGGCCCTCACCGGAGGTCGGGCCGTCGGTCGCGAAGTTCGGACCCTCACCGGACGTGGGAGCGAAGTTCGGACCCTCACCCGAAGTCGGGACGATGTTGGGGCCCTCACCTGAAGTCGGCTCGTCAGTACCGAAGTTGGGGCCCTCACCAGAGATGGGGACGATGTTCGGACCCTCACCCGAAGTCGGGCCGTCGGTCGCGAAGTTCGGACCCTCACCGGACGTGGGAGCGAAGTTCGGACCCTCACCCGAAGTCGGGACGATGTTCGGACCCTCACCGGACGTCGGCGCGGTGGGCGCGGCGTTGGGGCCCTCGCCGCCGTCGGTGAACAGGTGCGCGGTGGCCACCGAGGCGAGCACGACACGGTCCGTCGTGGCCTCCGCGGCGGCGATGCCGCCCGCCCCCAGCGTGAGGACAGCAGCCGTGACGATTCCCGCGATCGTGAACACCGAGTTCCGCATCTGATTTCCGCCTTCTGGTGGGGTCCTGCCTGGGCTTTCCTTCTGACAGGAATGACTTTCGCCGGACCCGCTCCCGGCCCGTTCCGCTTCCGCTACCCGCTGTTTCCGCCCGACGGGAACGGGGCGGGAAACCCTGACCAGACACGGCGGAAGGGCGTCTGGAGGGCGTCTGGAGCCCCATTGCGTGAAGGACCCGCCGGGTCGTCGGCGGGTCCTTCACGGCATGACACGGGGGGAGGGACTCAGGCCAGGCGATCCAGAACGGCCGCCGTGCAGCGGGCGAGTTGGGCGGGCGTGAGGGCGGTGAGCACGACGTGCCCGTCCCGCACCTCTCGCACGCCGTCGAGCGCCGTGATGCCCTGGGGGACGCGGGACGCGTCGGGCAGCGGTACGGCGGAGGCGCATCCGACCAGGACCGGCGCCTCCATCGGCTTCCCCGACAGCGCGCGCACCAGTTCCCTCTCGGGAACCAGCCCTGTGGTCAGCTCGATCAGCCGGGAGGCGGGCCGACACGACTGCCGGGTGAGGGAGTTGATGATGCGGAGCCCCTGTCCCGTCTGCGCGATGCGGGTGAAGGCATATCCGAACTCGTAGCCGGCGAGATCGAGCAGACCGGTGGCCAGGGCCCGGATCTCCGCCTCCTCCTGCCCGGTGAGCGGCGCGGGAAAGGTGTGGACGGGTGTTCCCCCGCGCTCCGCCCCGGCGGCCCCGGGCCCGCCCCCGTCTCCCGGCCCGGGCTCGGACCCGGCGCGGGGTCCGTCCGGTCCGGTGGAGCTCAGTTCGACGATGCCGGTGACCCTGTGCATCCCTTCCGCCGTCAGTGTCTCCACGCCGTACTCGACGTCGTACGACAGGGATCCGTCCCGTGCCTCCGCGGGCAGCGCGACCGCCTCCCACTGGGGGCCGCTGCGGGTCAGCAGGCCCCGGATACGCTCCGGGTCGGCCAGCAGACAGGGCAGGGCGGCCGGGTTCGGGGACAGGCTGAGGCGTTCGGCCGTCTCCAGTACGGCGGGCAGGGCGGCCGCCTCACCGCAGGCGATCATCCTGCTCACCCGGTGGGTGCGGGCCGTCTGCGCGAGGTACGCGCGGAGCGATTCGTCGTCCGGGAAGCCGTCCGTGTCCGTGACGGTGAGGATGTGGAAGCCGGCCTCCGTGGCCTCCGCCACCAGCCGCGGCGGCGGTGAGACGAGGAGGAGTCGCCGCGGGTCGGAGTCGCTCCGCCCGGCGGGCGACGTCATGGCTTTCCCCCCGTGTCCTGTGGCTCGGGGGCGTCGGCGTCGGCGTCGGCGTCGGCAAGGAGCACGTCGGCGAGCACGCCGCCCTTACCCCAGTGACCGGGATCCACGTCCCGCACGATGACGGTGACGGCCTCCTTGGGGCATCCCGCTATGCGGGACACGCAGGCGGTCAGTTCTGTGACCAGCTCCTGGCGTTGGGCACGGTCGTTCCCTTTCCACCAGTCGACGGAGATGACGGGCACGGGGAGCTCCTCTGTTCGAAGTGGGATGACGGTGTGCGGTCGGCTGACCGTCGCACCGGCAGGCTCGTGCGCCGGAGGCCGGTGCACGACGGGGTGCTGCTCAGGCGAGTGTGGGGACGGCCGTTCCCGTCTGTTTCCCGGCACGTTCCCTCCTCGTTCCGCCGACACGGCCGGCGGTCCCTCCGGGCGGGAACGGACCGGGACTCCGGCGGGAAGGCGGCCAGGCACGCTCTGTTCCAGTCAAGAGGCCCGCCCCGCCACTGGAGCCACGATGAGCCTGCTCAGTCCGACGAAACGGGAGCCGATTCCGGCATCCGGCCCCGCGTCCGGTACCGCCCCCACGGGCAGCCCCGCAGCGACCGGCGCCACTCCCGCATCCCCCACTCCCCGTCTCCTTCACACCCTCCGCGAGGACCTGCACGTCGTCGTCGCCCGCGACCCGTCGGTGCGGGGCTCGAAGGAGGCCGTACTCCATCCCGCGCTCACCGCACTGTGGGCGCACCGGGTCGCTCACCGCCTGCACGGCCGCGGCCTGCGGATGCCGGCCCGGCTGCTCGCCCGGTGGGCGCGGCGGGTGACCGCCGTCGAGATCCATCCGGGCGCGGTGCTCGGCCGCCGGGTGTTCATCGACCACGGCGCCGGAGTGGTGATCGGCGAGACCGCCGTCGTCGGTGACGACGTGACGATGTACCACCAGGTCACCCTCGGCGCGGTCGGCTGGTGGAGCGACAACAAGCGGCCCGAGGGAGACCGCCGCCACCCCGTGGTCGGCAGCGGTGTGATCCTCGGTGCGAACGCCACCGTGCTCGGCCCGGTGACCGTCGGCGACCGCGCGGTCATCGGCGCGCAGGCACTGGTCAACAAGGACGTCCCCGGTGGCGCCCGGGTACTCGCCCCCACCGCCGTCATCAAGGAGCCGGGCCGCCGTCCGGAGTTGATGGAGGACGTCTTCACCGTCATCGCCTCCGCGGGTTCCTGGTGATCTCCCGGACTCCGCACCGCCCCCCGCTCTCCCGACCTTCCCGCCCCCCGGTACGACTCCCCGATTGCGAGAGATGAGAACCGTGTCGATCACCGCACAGGCCCCCCTGGCCCACACCGCCCCAGTCCGCCCCGCGGTCGCCTCCCGTATCGAGGACCTCGTGGGCTCCACGCCCCTGCTGGAACTGCGGCTCCGTGACCTGGCTCCCGGCGCCCGCGTGCTGGCGAAGCTGGAGTCGGCCAACCCGATGTCCTCCAGCAAGGACCGCGCCGCGCTCTACATGCTGCGGGCGGCCGAGGACCGCGGCGACCTGCCGCCCGGCGGCACCGTTATCGAGGCCACCTCCGGCAACACCGGTATCTCGCTCGCCGCGTTCGCGGCCTCCCGCGGCTACCGCTGTGTGATCGTGCTCCCGGACAACGCCACCACCGAGCGGGTCAAGCTGCTGCGCGCCTTCGGGGCGGAGATCGTCCAGACGCCGAGCGCGCTCGGCTACCCGGGGGCGATCGCCGAGGCGGAGCGGCTGCACGCCGCCACTCTCGGCTCCTGGTTCCCCTGCCAGCACGAGAACCAGGACAACGTCCGGGCGCACTACGAGACAACGGGCCCCGAGATCCACTCCGCCGTCGCCACCACCGGCCGCCGCATCGCCGCCTTCGTGTGCGCGGTCGGCACCGGCGGCACCCTCACCGGCGTCGCCCGCCACCTGAAGGAACAGGACCCGGACGTGCGGGTGATAGCCGTCGAGCCGGAGAAGTCGCCGATCCTCTCCAAGGGTTACGCCGGTCAGCACCGCATCCCGGGGCTCAACGGCGGTTTCGTCGCCGACACCACCGACGTCACACTCATCGACGAGGTGCTCACCGTCTCCGACGAGGACGCCCTCCACACCGCGCGCAGGCTCGCCCGCGGTCAGGGTCTGTTCGCCGGCGTCTCGTCCGGTGCTGCCACGTACGCCGCGGAACTCATCGCTCGCAGGCCCGAGTTCAGTGACCGCGTGGTGGTGACCCTGCTTCCCGACACCGGCGAGCGCTATCTGAGCATGTGGGAGGCCTGAGCATGAGTCACGCCATGTTCCGGGCGTACGCCGACGCGGTGAAGGCCGAGATCGGGGTGGCCACCACCACCCGGTTCATCGCTCTCGCCGAGACCACCGACGGCCGCTTCGGGCTCTTCCACCACTCGATGCTGCCGGGCGCCGGTGGTGCCGATCCGCACTACCACTCCCAGATCTCGGAGTCCTTCTACGTGCTCTCGGGCGAAGTACGCCTGCACGACGGGACCGGATGGCGCACCGCTCGGGCGGGGGACTTCCTGCACGTGCCGGAGAACGCCGTGCACGGCTTCCGCAACGAGAGCGACTCCCTCGTGGAGATGCTGATCATCTTCACCCCGGCGGAGCACCGGGAGGGCTACTTCCAGGGCCTGGCCGCTCTCCTCGCCGACGGCAACCGACCGTCGCGCGAGGAGATGGTCGCCCTGATGGAGAAGTACGACCAGTACGAGGTCGAGGCTCCCGACACCGACCACGACCACCCGCCCTCCCACGGGGACGGGCACCACCACCACGGCGCCGACGGCTCACACACGCACCAGGCACCGCACGTCCACCACTGAAATCACAGGCACCACAGGCATTACAGACACCGCTCGACTCCCCTTCGCCTTCATCCCACTTCCATCTCTGGAGAACTCGCCATGAACCTCACCAACTGGGGCCGCTTCGGCCTGCTGGCCGCCCTGTGGGGCTGCAGCTTCGCCTTCATCAAGATGTCCCTGGAGGCCTTCGCACCGCTCCAGCTCGCCTCCGGCCGTCTGATCGTCGGCGCCCTCGTCGTGCTCGGCATCCTCGCCCTGAAGCGGCTGACCCTGCCCTCCCGCAAGATCTGGGGGCACATCGCCGTCGCCTCGGTCTTCGGCAACGTCATCCCCTTCACCCTCTTCGCCATCGGCGAGCAGCACACCACCGCGACCACCGCCGGCGTCATCCAGGGAGCGACTCCCCTCATCACGATGGGCGTCGCCGCCCTCGCGCTCTCCGAGGAGAAGCCGACGACCCGCAAGGTGATCGGTCTGATCGGCGGGTTCATCGGGCTGATCGTGGTCGTCGGGCCCTGGAACACCGACGGGTTCGGCACGCTGGGCGGTCAGCTCGCCTGTGTCGGCGCCGCGGCCAGCTACGCCGTCAGCTTCGTGTACGTACGCCGCTTCATCGGCCCCCACAAGCTGCCGGCCCTCTCCGTGACCGCCGCCCAGCTCGGGTTCGCCGCCGTCATCACCGTGGTGGTGACCACCTTCATGACCGGCTGGACACTGCACGGCGACCTGACAGCCAAGCCGCTGCTCGCACTCCTGGTGCTCGGCGCCGCCTCGACCGGCATCGCGTTCGCCCTGCTCAACCGTCTGATCGCGGACGCCGGGCCGACCACCGCTTCCGGCGTGAACTACCTCGTGCCGGTGTTCTCCGTGATCGTGGGTGTCCTGGCCCTCGGGGAGCCGCTGACCTGGAACGTGCCGGTGGGCGGAGTCGTCGTCATCGCCGCGCTCGCCCTGGCGGAAGGCCGCATCTCCGCCCTCTCCAAGCGCTCGGCAACCGAACCTCCGACGCCCGTCGCCCCCGCACGCGTGCCTGAGGAGGCCCGCCCGTAGCCAGGGGACGCACAGCGCACCACACCGAGCCGGGGCCGGCGCGGACACCCTTTGCGGGTGCCTGCGCCGGCCCCGGCTCGTTGCGCCACGGGTGCAGCAACTAGGCGCCTCTGTAAGGCAGTTGACGTTATGACGACACGCGTCCGGTGGTCCGGGACGCTTCCCGGCCATGTCCCTCGCGGCGGTAGCGGAGCGGGAGTGCGGCGGGACCGGAGGGAGCCACTCTGAGGTCACAGGACGAAGGGAAGCACCGGAACCCTCGCCCCTCCCCCACCCCAAGGAGTCCACCGCATCATGCGCACATCCACCTCGGGAACCCTCACCGCGACCCCCCTCGGGGACGCCCGCATCATCGCCTCCGCCGAATTCGAGTTCGCCTCGCTCCCCGGCCGGCGGACCACGCTCGCCACTCCGGTGAGTCCCGCCGCGGGCGCCACCCACGTCACCCTGCACGTCGTGCGAGTCGCGGCGGGCGAGTCGTTCAGCCCCGAGGCCAGCGCCGAGGAGGAGAACACCGCGGTCGTCTTCTCCGGTCTCGGCACCGCGACCGTCGGCTCGCGCACCCAACGGATCGGCCGGGCCGACGCCGTGTACGCGCCCACCGGCCAGGCCCTGACCCTCACCGCCGACACGGAGGACCCCGGCGCCGGCCCGGACAGCCCGACCGCCGATGCGGAGGGTCTCACCGTCTACGTCTGGCGCACCCCTCTGGCCGCAGGTTCCGTCCCCGGTACCGACCCCGAGCCGTTCTCCAGCCTCTGGGACGAGACCACCCAGCTGCGCGGCTTCGGCGGCACCGGCCAGATCGCCCCCGACGCCAAGCGCGCCACCATGAACTTCGTCTTCTGGCCCGGCAACGGCAGCAGCCGGCTCTGCCTGCACTGCGGCATCCAGCAGCCCGGTGAGACCTTCAGCGTCCACCTGCATCCCGACAGCGACGAGTCGATGATCGCCTTCGAAGGCATCGGCCAGATGTATCTCGCCGACCGCTGGGTCGACGTGTCCCCCGGAGACGTCCTGTACGCCGCACCCGGCGTCCTGCACGGCACCCGCAACCCGCACACCGGTCCCGACGCCCTGCGCTTCGTGACCTGCGGTGGTCCCAGCCCGTACGACCCGGCGCTCTACTCCGCCGCCGGTCTCTCCTCCGACGTCAGGTGATCTGAGCCATGTGCCGCATCCACGGATCCTTCCACGCCCGTACCACCGCCCAGGAAATGCGCGACGTCGCCGCCCTCCAGCACCACGGCGGGCCCGACGCCCAGTCCTTCGCCCAGCACTCCGGCTGGGCACTCGGCAACAACCGGCTGTCGATCATGGACCCCGAGGGCGGTGCACAGCCCTACCGCCTCGGTGACATCACCGTCGTCTTCAACGGCGAGCTCTACAACCACGACCGGCTGCGCACGGAACTCATACGGCAGGGCTTCCACTTCGAGGACCGTTGCGACGGCTCGATCCTGCCGGCCCTGTACCTCACGTACGGCGAGCGGTTCGCCGAGCAGCTCGACGGCATGTTCTCCGTCGCCGTCATGGACCTGCGGTCCGCCCCGCGCCTGGTGATCGCCACCGACGCCTCCGGGATGAAGCCCCTCTACTACCACTGGGAGGAGCGCAGCGGCCGGTTCCACTTCGCCTCGGAGCTGCCCGCCCTGCTCGGCTTCACCGACGTACGGCCCTACGAGGACGAACTCGGCCTGCACACCTACCTCTCGGCCAAGACGCCCTTCGGCCAGCGCACCATGTTCCAGGGCATCGACGTGCTGCCGCCGGCCGCCACCGCGGTCGTCACCCGTGCGGAGGGCCTGCACCTCACCACCCGGCGCATGGGGTACGAGAGCGCGCCGCCGGTCCGCGAGGAGCGCAGCCTCACACAGGCGGGCGGCGAACTGCGCGACCTGCTGGCCCGCGAGGTGTCACGGCTGCTCATCGCCGACGCCCCGGTCGCCGCCATCACCTCCGGCGGTCTCGACTCCAGCCTGGTCACGGCACTCGCCGCCAGCACCCTGCGGGACCGCGGCGCGACCGGCGCCCTGCACACCTTCAACATCGCCTACACGGGCAACTGGCCCGGCGACGAGCGGGAGTTCGCCGCCGAGGTGTCCCGGCACACCGGCACCGTCCACCACCAGGTGGAGATCGACCCGGCGACCTTCCCCGACCTGATGGGCGACGTCGTACGGCACCTGGGCCAGCCCAACGCCGACCCGATCACCCTCAGCACCTTCTCCCTCTTCCGGGCGGTCCGCGACGCCGGCTTCAAGGTCGCCCTCACCGGCGACGCGGCGGACGAACTCTTCGGCGGATACGCCCGCATGACGCAGGCCGTCGCCGCTCCGGAGGGCTCGGACTGGGCCGGCGCCTACCTCGACCACCTGGCCGCCGTGCCGCGCTCCCTGCGCGAGCACCTCTACACCGGCGACTACGCCGCACGGGTCCTGTCCCACGGCTCGGCCATGCCGCCCGGCCTCGGCGAGATCCTCGCGCACGGCTCGGGCAGCCGCCTCCAGCGGATCTCCCGCATCGAGCAGCGCTACCGGCTGCCCGCCTACCACCTGCGCCGGGTCGACCACCTGTCGATGGCGAGCTCGGTCGAGGCCAGGCTGCCGTTCTGCCAGCCGAGCATCGTGCGCTACGCGGCGACGCTGCCCGACCACCACCGCACGATCCCCGGCACGGGCGTCAAGCGCGCCCTGTACAAGGCCGCCGACGGACTGCTGCCGGACAGTGTCCTGAACCGCCCCAAGCAGCCCTTCACCCTGCCGATCACCGCGATGCTGGCCCCCGGCCAGCGGATGTGGGCGATGGCCCGCGACGTGCTCTCCCCGCAGGCGCTGCGCGCCGACGGGAGGCTGCGGTACGAGGCGGTGGACGCGCTGTTCGCCGAGCAGGCGGTCAAGCCGTCCGACCAGGTGTCTCTGGCCCTGTGGGCACTGATGTCGCACCAGATGTGGCGCACCGAGTTCTTCGGCGCGGCCGCCGGGGCCTCACTGCGCACGCCCGAGCCGGCGGGAGCACTCGGATGAACGTCTCCCTCGCCAAGGCACACGGCGCACCCTGCCCCACCGCTGTCCTCGACGGCCGGTCCTTTCCCGAATCCGAATCCGAACTCCTCGGCGCACTGGCCGAGTTGCGGGCCGATCTGAGCGGGCAGGGCGCCGGCGACGTACTCAAGAACGCCATCGTCCGACCGTCCAGGCACCCGCTCTTCGACCTCGACTACCGGTTCGTGCAGTCCCTCCCGCAGAGCCACGACAGCTTCGACCTGCGCGGCTCGTGCGGTCACTCGATCCTGGCCGCCGTCGAGGCGGCTGCCCGCACCGGCATGATCCAGCCGCTGGTGCCGGGCTGCCGGGTCCGGGTCAACGTGCTGAACAACGGCGACAACGTGGTGTGCGAGACCGAGGAGACCTCCGACGGGGGCACCCGGTTCACCGCCCACTTCCTGTGCTCGCCGCCGCTGAGGCTGCCCGAGCTGCTCATGACGGGTGAGACCGTGACCCACGTCCCCTTCGAGGGCCGCTCGGTGCCCGTCTCCCTGGTGTCGATGGGCAACGCGTACGCCTTCGTCGACGCCGCCGACCTCGGTGTGAGCGGCCCCGACGCGCTCTTCGCGGACGATCCGCGACTGTTCGACGCCATGACCAGGCTGCGGGTCGCGGTCTGCGAGTCCCAGGGCTGGGACACCTTCGGGGCCTTCCCGAAGATCGCGGCCCTGCTGCCGCAGGAGAGCGGCGGACTGTACGTGCGGGCAGTGTCCGTGCCGTCCTGGCACCCCACGGTCGCTCTGACCGGCGCGATCTGCCTGGGCGCCGCCGCCGGGATCGCCGGCAGCGTGCCCTGGTCGCTGGCCGGGTCGGCGGCACGCGACCCCGACGCACTGCTGCCGGTGCGCACCCCCGGCGGGTGCGTGCGGGTCGCCGCCCACTCGACGCACGGCACCGACGGAGTCCGCAGGCTCGCCTGGGTCTCGGTCGCCGAGAAGCAGGTCGAGTACCGGGGGCTGCTGTCGCGCCCCCGGGCCACGGCCCCGCGGTCTGTCGCCGCGGCCGGCCGCCGTACCCCCGTACTCGCCACGTCCGACCACTCATCCGAGGAGACCTCGTGGGTTCCGCAGACAGCCTGACAGCCGTGCGCGGGAGCATCCCGCCGCAGGCCCTGACCGATTCCTACGCCGCCACCACGTACGCCGCGCCGTACACACCGGCGGACTTCCACCGTGCCGGTCGCGTCGATCCCGTCCGCCGCGCACCCCTCACCCCCTCACCCGAGGTGCTGAGCCGGCTGGCGGCCTGCGCCGAGGTGGCCGATCGCAGCGGGGAGCCGGACCGTGAGGCCGTCGCCGTGCTGCGCGAGAGCGGACTGCTCGCCCTCGTCGTGCCGAAGTCCCACGGCGGTGCGGGAGCCGACGCGGTGGCACTCAACTCCTGTGTCGAGCAGGTCGCCTCGGTGAACGCCTCCGCCGCGATCATGCTCTTCCAGCACTGCGCCGTCACGAGCCGGATCGTCGAGAACGGTTCCCCCGCACAGCACCGCGAGGTGCTGCCGAGACTGGCCGGCGGCCAGTGGCTGGCGGCTTCGGCCTGGTCGGAGAGCGGGGCCGGGGCAGCCAAGAAGAACCTCTCGACCCTGGCCCGACGCACCGCCGACGGAGGCTGGTTGCTGGACGGCGCGAAGTCCTTCACCACGAGTGCCGGGCTGGCGGACGTCTATCTCGTCCTGGCGCAGTCGCAGGAGCCGGAGGAGGAGTCGCGGGGGGACGAGCCCGCCGCGTCGGACTCCTCGTCGAAGGACACCGGATACGGCGCCGCCGGGCAGACGTTCTTCCTGATCCCCGGCGACAACCCCGGTCTGCTGCCCGACACCTCGCTCAGGCTCGCCGGGATGCGCGGCTCCGCCACCGGTTTCGTGTCGGTGCGGGAGTGCCGTGTCCCCGACACCGCACGGCTCGGCGCCACGGGTGTGGCCGCGTCCATCATCGCCCGGGTCAGGAACAGCGGGGCCTCGCTCGGCGCGGTCGCCGTGGGGATCGCCCAGGCCGCGCTCGACGCCGCGCACGAGCACGCCTCGCGCCGGGGGCTGCACGCGCACCAGGCGGTACGCCACCGCCTGGTGGACCTGACGACCCAGGTCGAGACCGCACGCGCGGTGGTGGAGCGCGCCGGCCGCCGCACCTCGGCCGACCCGGGACTGACCACCCTGCACTCCAAGCTGGCCGCGTCCGCGACGGCCGAGCGCGTGGTGGCGGACGTGGCGCAGTTCCTCGGCTCGGCGGGATACGTCGAGACGCACCCGATCAACCGGTTCGGGCGCGACGCCCGTGCCGTCGCCCTGATGGGACCGACCAACGACCTCTGCAAGGAACTGGTGAGTCTGTCGTGGAACCGCTGAACACCGAACTCTCGTCCCGCATATCCCAGACGTCCCGTCACACCCGGGCCGAGGCCGACCTGGTGGTGGAAGGGGGCCGCCTCGTCACCCCCGAGGGAGTCCTCGACGGCACCGTCGTCGTCCGCGACGGCCGTGTCGACGCCATCCTCGCCCCCGGCGACCCGCTCCCCCCGGGGCCGCGCCTGGACGCCCGCGGCCGGTACGTCCTGCCGGGCCTCATCGACTCGCACGTGCACTTCCGCACTCCGGGGCTGGAGCACAAGGAGACCTGGGAGAACGGCAGCCGGGCCGCCCTGGCCGGCGGCGTGACCACGGTGATGGACATGCCCAACACCCGTCCGCCGTCCCTGGACGCGCCCTCCCTGCGGGCCAAGGCGGCTCTGATCGCGGGCCGCTCCTACGTGGACCACCGCTTCCACCTGGGGGCCGACCCCGACCACCCGGAGGTGCTCGCCGACCTGGACCCGGCGGTGGCGACCTCGGCGAAGGCGTTCATGGCCGGGCACCACACCGCGCCCGTGGTCTTCCGTGAGGCGCACGAACTGGAGGCCGCGTTCGCGTCCGCCGCACGCGGCGGCGTCCGCCTGGTGCTGCACGCCGAGGACCAGCACGTCTTCGACCTGCTGGACTCGCGCAGCGGCGACCCCGAGTCGTACGACGCCTACGAACCGCACCGCCCGCGCTCGGGAGCGATCGTCGCGGTCGCCAAGGTCGTCCAGCTGGCCCGTACCCACGGCACGAAGGTGCACATACTGCACGTGTCGTCGGCGGAGGAGACGGACATGCTGGCCGCGGCGGCGGCCGAGGGGCTGCCGATCACCTTCGAGGTCACCGGCCACCACCTGTCCTTCACCGACCACGACACGGCCCGGCGCGGCCCGCGCACCCGGCTGTCCCCGGCGATCCGGGCCCCGCGCGACCGCGAACGGCTCTGGCAGGCGGTGCTCAGCGGGGAGGCCACCACCGTCGGCAGCGACCACGCCCCGCACACCGTCGAGGAGAAGAACCGCCCGCCGGCCGAGGCGCCACCCGGCCTGCCGGGCGTCCAGGAACTCGCCGTATCGGTGTGGACCGGGATGCTCGCGCGCGGAATCGAGGCCGACACCGCGGCGGCCCACCTCACGCGGCTGATGGGCACCGGGCCCGCGGACCTGTTCGGGCTGGCGGGCAAGGGCAGGCTGTCGGTCGGCTCGGACGCCGACCTCGCGCTCCTCGATCCCACCGCGCGCTGGCAGTTGTCGGCCTCCCACGTGGAGTCGCTGTGCGGCTGGTCGGCGTACGAGGGCTGGATGTTCACCGGCCGGTTCACGACCGTGGTGACGGGCGGCAGGGTGGCCTGGGACCTGGAGCGCGGGACGGTGGGCGAGCCGAACGGCCGCTGGCTGCCGGGACCGGTCCCGCCTGCCCCCGAGTCCGTCACGCCGCCCACGATGGACCGCGAGCTGGAAGGAGCCTCCCGATGAGCGCCACGAGCCTGCTGACCGAATCCGTGACACTGTCCGCACCCTCCGCGACAGCGGTTGCCGCCCACGACCCCGGGGCGTTCATGTCCCGCGACATCCCGGCCGACGAGTTCCGTGCCGCGATGTCCTCTCTCGCCGCCCCTGTCACGATCGTGACGTGCTACGACGACACGGGTACCCCTCGGGGCCTGACGGCGAGCGCGGTCTCCTCGCTGTCGCTGGACCCGCCGTTGCTGCTGGTCTGCCTGGACAGGGGCTCACGCACCCACGACGTACTGACCGGCGCGGCGGCCTTCACCGTCCATCTTCTCGGCCCGGAGAACGAGGCCCTGGGCCGGAAGTTCGCCGGCCCGACCGCGCAGCGCTTCGAGGACGTCGAGCTGGCCAACGGCCCGACCTCCCTGCACGCTCCCCAACTGGCGGAAAGCGCACTGCGGTTGACCTGCTCACGGTACGACCTGATCGAGGCGGGTGACCACACGATCCTGGTGGGGCGGGTCGCCGCCTCCGACTGCCTCGGCCGCCCGGCCGGCGGCTTGGTCTGGCACCACAGGGGCTTCGCACACGCGAGGCCGGTGGAGGCGCGCTGACCGGGTCGGGGAGTGTGAGAACAGTGCCCCGTCCACTCCGGTCCCGGCCGGAGCGGACGGGGCACTGTCGCGCCTACTCGCCCTGCCCGTCCCGCTCGTCCGTGAAGTGGGCGAGCGTGTCGATCACGCGCTCGGCGATGTCCGACGGCCACGGGAACGAGGGGGAGACCGCTCGCTGGTGGGCGAGTCCGTGCAGGCCGAGCCAGAGCGCGACGGCGTCGGCGGCGACGTCCGTGCTCGTCGCACAACCGGCGGTGACGCAGCCGTCGAGGGCCGCGACGATTCGCCGAATACTCTCCTGACCGAGCGCGGCCATGTCCTCCACGGTCACGGAACTCGCGTTCAGATCGGGCGCCCAGAGCCCCCCGAACATCGTGCGGTAGCGGCCCGGATAGGCCTGGGCGAAGTCCAGGTAACCCCGGCACAGAGCCGTGAGCCGCTCCCGGGCCCCCTCCCCCGCGGCGTCCACGGCGACGCCCAGCTGTTCGTCCAGCTCGGCGAAGGCACTACGCACCACGGCCAGCATGATGGCCGGCTGGTCGGGGAAGTGGCGATAGATCGAAGGGGCCGCGATGCCGACCCGACGGGCGACGGAGCGCAGGGTGATGGCGCTCTCGTCCCCGGTCTCGTCGAGCAGCTCGACAGCCGCCGCCACGATCTCGTGGCGCAGCCGGGCACCCTCGCCGCGGCGGTTGCGGACGCGGACGGGCGTCGTGGAGGTTTCGTCTGCCATGCTGTTACCTTACAGGGCGAAACTTATAGGGCTGCCCAGTGATCCTGGTACGACCGGTACCCGTGGATCCGGGCGCCGAGAAGCCGTCCGGTCCCACGGAGGGCGGCAGAGCCCGGCAGCCCGTGTCGGCCCGCGTGGGAGCAGGACGTTCACGGACTGCCGGGCGCCCTACACACGCGGGCCGATTCGTCCGCAGCAGCGGTGGGCGAGAGCCGAAGCTGTCCGCTCTCCCGGTTCAGCACCGCCCGCCCCTCGTCCTCCGTCCGGGCCAGCCCCTCGGCGGCCCACCGTTCGGATCTGCCCTACAGGCGTCCGGCGGAAGGAGGTCGGGGCGGAAGCCGGACGCTCAACTTCGCTTCTGCCCCGACGACTTCTTCTGGCTGTTCGACGGGTCCTGGACAGGACGCTGGCGGCTGTTGTCCGACTCGGCCGTCCGGACACCGGTGGAGGTGCTGGGCGTGTAGTTCCGGGCAGCGGACGAGACCGACGAGGCCGACCGCAGCGGCAGATTCATGTGCACCTCGTTCCCCATCGGCTGCAGGTAGAAGTTGTCCCCCCTGTCCTGCGCCTCCGCCTGCCTCCTCTGTTCGTGGACCTCGTGGGTCGCCTGCGCTGTGGCCACCCCGATGGATGTGGCTGTGCCGATCGAGTTCGCCACCTGGGAGAGACGGGGGTTCGACTCAGCGGTCGCGCCACTCAGGTTGTTGGCGACCGAACCGCCGATCTGGAATGCATCCGCCGCGGCCTGGACGGTATCGAACTGATCACGGCCCTGCGAGTACCCGGCGTACAGATTGGTGCCGAGAGAGTAGCTGGCCTGCAGACCCTGAACGGTGCCGGAAGCGATGTTCGCCCACTTCTCGGCCTGCGGCCCTCCCACGTACTTCGCGGTCCCGGCGGCAATGGTCGGACCGGCGTTCACAGCGGCCTTACCGATGGCCCTGCCGTATGTCTTCAAGACGTCCTTCACGCCCGCGGCCGAACTTGTCGCCCACTGTTGCGCTCTCTGGCTGAAGCGCTCGACCCGGCCGTGGTTCTGTACGTAGAACTCCCCGGCCTCCACGTCGTAGACACCACGCCGGGCGCTTGCCGGCGGCGCGGGCGCATCTTCCGGCACGCTCTGACGCGACTCCCGAAACCGCCCCTGGGAGTCCCTCCGCACGGCACTGTAGGAACTGGAGTAGGAACCGGTACTGTCCAGCGATTCAGGCGAACTCTCGCGCGCCTCCTGTACCTGGGCCGAGGACGACGGCGCGTCGTAGGACGCTGCTACGCTTTTTCCACGCAGAGCACTCCTGACCCCCCTTTCGTCGTTGGCGACCCATGCGTTCCTGCTTTCCGAATAGCGTGCGATCTGCCCTTCGGCGCTCTGCACGTAGTAGTTCTTGGTCCGCGTGTCGTAGATTCCGTGCGTCGCGCCCGCAGGTGGCACGGGTGCGTCATCCGGAACCTCCTGATTCGTGCTGTGGGTCTTCTCCCTGCCGATCTTCACTGCGTAGTAGTCGAAGTCCGACTCTTCCATCCCACATTCTCCTTCGGCTGGAGGACGCCTCCCGGGGGAGGCCTGCTGAGATACGGCGCTGAGGAGCGCGGCACCACGCTCGACGGACACAACGTGGTGGCCGGGTTTCCGGTTCACCGTCAGCGGTTCGGCAGGTGGCCGGGCGAACTGCGGCCCCGGGCCGGGGAGCGCCCCGCGTCCCTACCTGTTCCACCTCTTGTTCGTGTCGTTGACCGCGAGTTCCGCCTCCGTCAGGTCCACGTGCACCGGGATACCGGGGCGGTTGCCGACCTTGATGAGGAAGTTGCCGAGGCCCGGCGGGTCCGCGCGGCGGCCGTGGGCCGCGTCCCAGGCGGGCGGGGTGGACCAGTCGACCAGCAGGCGCCTCTCCGCCTCGGTGAGTTCCACGATCTGGTCCAGCTGCGGCAGTTCGGCGGGGGGCAGCCCCGCTGTGACCACCATGCCGGCGCGTTCCACGAAGCCCTTCGCCTTGGTGCGGTCCTCCTCCGCGGGCAGGGCCATGAGGTCGTCGATGCTGTGGGTGATCATCGCCAGCCCCACTCCGCGCTGGCGGTCCAGCCGGGTGAGGGCGTTGACGCGGTCGACGAGGCCGCGCCCTGCCTGGAGGACGCGCCACAGTTCGTCCATGACGAGGAAGTAGTTGCGCTGCGGTTCCAGTCCGGCGTCCGCGAGCGCGTGTGCGGCGGAGACCGCGCCGAAGCCGTACGACCAGCAGGACAGCAGCGCCGCGGCCTGGAGCAGCGCCTCGCTGTCGTCGATTCCGCTGACGTCGAAGCAGACCGGGCGGTCCAGCTTCATCTGCTCCGTCGTGGGCCGGGCGAAGGTCCCTCCCAGACGGCCGTCGCCGAGCAGGGCGGTCAGCGACGCCTCGAGGTTCTCGGTGATGTCGCGGTAGCGGGTCATGTCGCCCCGGTCCAGCGCGACCGCCCGTACCGCCTCCGGGGCCTCCTTGATGACCTGGACCAGGTCCGCGAGCACCGGGACGCGGCCCGACCGCAGGTCGTGCCGGTCGTCCAGGACGTTCAGCGCGGTCGAGAGGATCGTCTCCTCGCGGTCCGTCGGCGGAGCCGAGCGCAGGATGGTCACCAGCGCCGAGACCATGTGGAGGCGGCGGCCGTGGATGTCGGCGAGGAGGCGTTGACGGGCTTCGCCCGTGAGCCGGGTGGCGGCCTTGCCTGACTCGCCGGGGTCCAGGACGTTCAGGTTGCCGCGGCCCCTGCCCAGGCTGATGACCTGCCCTCCGATGGCCCTGATCAGGTCCGCGTAGTCCGGCTTGAGGTCGCCGAAGATCATCGGGTGGACGCCGTAACCGGAGAGGCCCAGGGCCATGCGCCGCACGATGGTCGACTTGCCGAGCCCGGGGCGGCCGAGCACGAACATCGACGGGTTGGCCAGCAGGCCCGTGCGGCTGAACCAGGACACCGGATCGCAGCACACCGTGGCCCCTGAGTCCAGGTCGCGGCCGAGCGGGACTCCGACCATCGGGGTCCCGGCGCCCGCGCCGAACGGCCACAGGCCGCACACCTGCACCGAGGTGCCACGCCACTCGGGTGCGGGGTCGACATAGCCGACCATGCCGCCGCCGGGGCCGGACCAGCCACGTGAGGTGGGGCGCAGCGGCTGACGGGACTGCTTGGTGGTGCGTGCCATCGGGTTCTCCTCGTTCCTCGCCGGTCTCCGCGCTCGTACTCCGTGCTGCGTCACATGGCGTCGCGCACGGTCTGCGGCACCGCGGTGTGCAGCGGGAGCACCAGGCCCAGGGGCAGGGCAGCGGCGAAGGCCGCGGCCTGGGAGCCGTAGACGGGGCGCACCGCGATACGCGCGGCGGGGGCCAGGTTGTCGACGGCCGCCGCAGCCCTCGGAAGTTCCGAGGCGACGTTGACGGTCGCCGTGATCAGCATGCCGAAGCGGATCACGCCGTGTCCCTGGGCCTGTTCCTCGGTGGTCCTGCGCGCGGCGGTGACCTCGGCGTCCTCCCTGGCCTTGCCGATCTGCGACTGCTGGGCGCTGAACAGTGCGTTCTTGTAGTCCTGTTGGACCACACGGGCGCCCTCGGCCCGGGTGTGCGGGCGATACAGGAGCGTGACCCGCTTACGGGCGATGTCGCGGTTGGGCTGCACCAGCGCGGTGAGGACGTTGGAGAAGACCTCGCCCTGAGGGGCTTCGGTCATGGCCCAGGTCACGCTGAACGCCCCGTCGTGCCGGTAGTGGTCCCACGCCTCCTGGGCGGCCGTGGGCCCGGCCTCGCTCCAGGTCAGTCCGGTGCCGCCGGTGGCCTGCGCCTCCTCCACCAGGGTCGCCACGGTCGGGTCGTAGGCGACGCGCACCGCCTCGGCGAGTTCGGTCGCGGTCATCGGTACGGCCGTACCGGCGCTGGTCAGGGAGAGTCCGGCGGTCAGGCCCGGCAGGCGGGTGCCGATGTGCAGCGCCATGTCCTCGGCGCTGCGGCGGGCTATGCCGGGCCGGGCGGCACCGGAGTACGTCAGCGCGATACGCGTGGTGATCCGCGCGGAGCCCTCGGGATAGGCGGACAGCACCTCCTGGAGCATCTCCGTGGCCAGGCGGGGCGCGTCGGCGACGGAGTTGGCGGCGATCTCCTGCTGGAGGCGCACCCCGGAGTCGGGCGCGGTCTCGACGGTGACGCTCGCGGCGACCAGGTCCGGCTCGGCGCCCAGTGCGGACAGCCACTGGCCCCAGTGGGCCACCCAGGTGTCGACCTGGCGTTCGTCGACGAGGGCGGATCCGTCGGCGTCGCAGGAGATGACGACGGTGTGGTGCCCGGTGGCCGGAATCGTGATCACCGCGAACGGGCGGCCGTAGCCGTCCCGTGCCTCGGTGAGTGTCGACTGCGCCGCGAGGCCCGGGAGTTGGCAGGTCCCGTAACCGGACCGGCCCAGCGGGCCCGACCGGTAGAGGTGTCCGCCGGAGGAGGTCGTACGCCACCAGGCCAGGCGGACCGCGCCGCGCTGCATCAGCGTACGGTCGTGCCGGTCCTTCAACCCGAGGGCGGCCGTGAGCAGCGCCAGCACCGCAGCCAGGCCCAGCGCCGCCCAGAGGGAGACGAGTGAGGCCAGCACCACGGCTATCAGTCCGGTGAGCAGCAGCAGGGTCGCACCCAGGGACAGTCCGCGCAGCCCGGCGGTGCGCGGCTTGCGGAAGTTGCCGTATGTGCGGGTGGTGATCTCTTCAGTGGTCACGGCGCTCCTCCTGCTGGTGGTGGTCGGGGTGCCGGCGGTCCGGGACGGGCACGGGGGCCGCGGACTCCGTGTCGGCGCTGTCGGCGGGGTCGGCCTCGGGCCTGGCGGGCCGGGTCGTGGCGCGTTCGCCGTCCGGCGTTCCGCGTGCGCCGTCGGCCGTTCCGCGTGCGCCCTCGGCTCCCCGGGTGGCCGCGCGGTGGCCGGACCGCGCGCCGGTGGCGTCCGGGCTGACCGCCGCCCCCGCGACCGACCGGCCGGTGGCCAGGCTCCGCAGGTGCGGTACGGGCAGGGCGCCGGTGCCGCCGGCGGACGGGGCGGCTCCGCCTCCGTCGGAGCCCCGGGCCGTACGGCCCGCACCGGAAACGGCCGCCTGGACGACGGGGGCGGCGAACCGCATCAGCGCGGGCAGGGTGAAGCAGGCCAGCACGATCAGCACGACTCCGGAGACCATGGAGACGACCTCGTTGTCCTGTTCCTGACCTGTGATCGAGAACGCGGCCGCGTACACCACGGCCGCGGCCGGTTTGTACAGCACGAAGGCGAGCAGCCAGCCCACGGACCTGCGGAACCAGAGCCGCCCGGCGGGGGTGGAGCTGGCCGCGGCGGACAGGGGCAGCGTCCCGGTGAGGATGACCAGCATGGCCGTCCGCACGATCATCAGGGCGATCTGCGCCACGGTTGCGGTGATCACCAGCACGGCCATGATCAGGACGAGGAACGACGAGTCCGTGCCGCCCAGGGCCAGCATGGCCGAGGTGCGCTTCTCGAACTCGGCCACGCACTGCGCCACCGGTTCCCCGGTCGCGCTGATCTGCCGGCAGCCGGTGGACCTGTCGATGATCCAGACGCTGAACTTGTCCCCCGCTGTGGTCAGCAGGCTGACCACAGCCACCCCGACCGAGGAGACCATCACCAGGTTGAGCAGCCCCTGGAGCGCCTGCCTGGCCGGTTCGCCCCGGCGCTGCCAGGCGAGTTGCCCGGCCGCGACCAGCAGGCACAGTACGGCGGTGAAGCCGGTGACCCACAGGGTGGAGCCGCGGAGGAAGGCCACCGGCCCGGTGTCGTCGCTCAGATCGGGGCTTCCGAGGTCCATCCAGGCGCTGCCGAGTGCCTTGACCGTCGTGCTCGCCGCCTTCGCGGCGCTCTCGGCGATCTCGTCGAACGCGCTGTCACCGAGGTTGTCCGGCGCCGTCCCGGTGCCGTTCCCCACGCAGTACCCGCCGACGGAGGGAGTGACCCAGCCGAAGTCGCACCCGGCCATCAGACGCCTCCCCACTGGATGTAGCCGGCCAGGGAGCCGACCGGGGTGGGGGCGACCGGGGCCGCCGGGTACTCCAGCCGCCAGTCGCCGTCCCGCCACAGCACGGTCGTGGTGGCGGCCTGCATCCGGCCGTCCGGGAACCGCCACACGGTCTGGATCACCGAGGTGCTCTCCTCGTAGGTGACGAACCTGAATCCGGCGATCTGCCCGTGGGCGCCGCCGTCCCGGTCGGTGGACGGTTTCTTCTCCGCGCTCGTGCGTCCCGCGATGTAGGCGTCACGGCCGGCTCCGACCATCTGGAGCCGGGTCACCTTCCGCCAGTCGTCGGCGGCCAGGTACCGCACGCTGATCTGGCTTGTCGCGAGCAGGGCGCCCACGGGAGTGCGTGCGTAGCAGTGCGCCACGTCCTTGCCGGTCACCGCGGGGCCCGACGCCCCGGACGAGGGGACGGCGACGGCGCCGAACAGCTTCCAGGTCACGCCCCGGGGTACGGCGGTGGGCACGTCCTGGCGGGTGTCGGACAGTTCGGGGCAGGGCCCGTCGGCGTCGGGTGGCGGCGACGACGGGACGGCTGCGCGGTCGACGGGCGGCCGTGCGGTGCCGGCGCCGGGGTCCGGGCCGGAGGTGTCCGAGGTGAAGACGACCGCGCCCGCGACGACGGTCACGAAGCCGATGAACGCGGCGGCGAGGACGAAGCCGCCGCGCAGCCAGGGACTTCGGGGCTCGTCGGCCGCCACGCGCGTGCCGGGGTCTGACATGGTTCCTGCCCGTCCTCAGGGTGATGGGTGGTCGGGTGGTGGTCGGAGGAGCGGGGCGCCGGTCCGGCCCGTCGTCGGTGTCGTCGCTGTCGTCGGTGTCGTCAGACGAACGCGCCGACGATGCCGGAGGCGGACCCGACGAGCAGGCAGGCCCCCAGGACGAAGCCGAGTCCCCTGGCGTGGTCGCGGCCGCCTCCCCGGGTGTGGTCGAGCGCCATCCGGGCGGCGACGCCGAAGATGCCGGCGACGCACAGGACGGTCACGGTCCAGGCCACCCACCTCAGTACCTTCAGGAGGTCCTCGGCGCCGGGCGGGGCCTCTCCCCCGCCGACGTCGGGCACGCCCGAGGGCGCCGGTGCGGCTGCGACCGCGTGGGTGAGATAGGGCGAGGCGTCCGAAAAGGCCGCCAGCAGAGTGGACAACTGGGTTCCCCTCTAGGTGGGTTGAGTGAGTCGGGTCAGGTCTCGGGCGAGGGGCACGCACTCCTTGGGCAGATGCGGCTCACCGAGCCGCCAGGGCTCCACCCACGGGATCTCCCACAGCCGGGGCACCGCGCCCGAGACCAGCTGCACCCGGTCCCGCAGGATCCGTGGCCGCCGGCCGGGAGCGTCGGCCATGACGACCAGGCCCAGCAGGTCGATGCCGGTGACCATGCGCGAAGCCCACTGCTGAGCCGCACTCTGCGCGGCGCCGAGTCCGTAGGAGGTGGAACGGGCGACCAGCACGACCGGCTGGTTCCCCGAGGCCGCCGGCCATGCGCGTCCCGCGTCCCGGCCTCCCGGCACGGTCTGTTCAAGCGTGCTGACCCCGGCGCCGCCGTGCACGCCGAGCCACCACCAGGACTGCCCCTCGCTCAGCAGCGGACGAGCCACGGGCAGCGCCCGCTCCGGCCTCGGCACCCCCGCGCCCTGGGGCGCGTCCGGGCCGGAAAGTCCGGACGGCGTCCCTTGAACCGATCGCACCGGTTTCCCGTTGGTGCCCCCCGAACGGCCCGGCTGCGGCAACCAGGGATTGACGACCGGCACATCCCCTGCCACGGCATCTCCTTCGACCACCAACACAACGGGCCGAATAATACACACAAGTTGATAAATCACAACAAACAACTCTTCTTGCAATTGGGATAGATAAGGACTGATTCATCCATGTTCGACTTCAGATCTCCGCCGGGGGTCGCGCCTCAGGCGGGAGATCGCCGGTGAGCGGCGGTCCCGGCCGGGCGCGGTCGGCCGCGCTCGTCACGGGGTGCGCGGTCCTGGGCATGGTCGGCGTCGGCTCCCTGCTCGGACTGTCGGTGCTGGGGGCCGTGGGCCGGGAACAGGAAGCAGAACCAGTGGGGTTGGTCACGGGGCTCAGGTCCGGGGTCGTGCCGCCCGAGTACGTGCGGTGGATCGAGCGGGCCGGCGATCTCTGCGCCGAGGTCAGCGCCCCGCTGGTGGCCGCCCAGATCGAGGCGGAGTCGGGGTGGAACCCCACCGCCGTGAGTCCCGCGAGCGCCGAGGGGCTGAGTCAGTTCATGCCCGGCACCTGGGACACCTGGGGTGTGGACGCGGCCGGCAAGGACGGCAGTCCCGAACCGGACGGTGTGGCCGATCCCTTCACCCCGGGCGACGCGATCATGACGCAGGCCCGCTACGACTGCTGGCTCGCGGACAAGGTAGGGAGGCTGGACATCGGCGGCGACGTCACCCGGCTGATGCTCGCCGCCTACAACGCCGGGCCGGGTGCGGTGCAGCAGTACGGCGGTGTGCCTCCCTACCCGGAGACGCAGGGCTACGTCACCAGGATCATCGCGGCCACGACGAAGTACACCGGCGCCGAACCGGCCGGCACCGGCGGCGGGGCGGACGGCGAGGACGGCAGCGCGTTCGGCGACCGGGTGGTCGCCAATGCCAGGAAGTGGCTCGGCACTCCGTACTCGTGGGGTGGCGGCGGACCGGAGGGACCCGGCCGCGGCTTCGCCCAGGGGGCCGGCACCGTGGGGTTCGACTGCTCCAGCCTCGTGCAGAACGCCGTGTACCACGCCACGGGTGGCGGCCTCATCCTCCCCCGCGTCAGCCAGCTCCAGGTCACGTCCGGCGAAGCGGTGTCACGCGACGACCTCCGACCCGGCGACGTGATCGGATTCGCGCTGAACGGCAGCTACGACCACATCGGCATCTACATCGGCGGCCGGCAGTTCATCCACGCGCCGAAGACCGGCGACGTGGTGAAGATCAGCAGCCTCGACGAGCCCTATTACGCGGGCAAGCCCCAGAAGGTCAGGCGGTTCGGATGATTTCCTCCCGTACACGGAACGCCACCGCGTCCGCGGCCGCGGTGCTCACGTTCGCCCTCGTGGCCGGCGGGTGCGGCTCCGACGACGGGGGCGCGGAGGCCGCGGCCTCCACACCGTCGGCACCCGTGGCCACCGGCACCGGCCCCTACCCGACTCCGTCCGTCACCGGCGCGGACACCGCCGAGCCCACGCCGCCCGCGAGCCCCGGTACTCCGCGCGGAGGATCGGTGCGGCCGAAGGACGTCGACCTCACCGATGCCGACGCGGTCAGCGAAGGTGCGATCACGGCCCTGTGGACGTTCGACACCACCGTCGACCAGGGGCCGCACGACGCCGAGTTGCGCACCGCGGAGGCGGGCTGGCTCACCGACGCCTACGCGGACCGGCTCCGCGCGCGCCCGCCCCGGCCGGTGAGTGGCGCCCAGTGGCAGGAGTGGGCGGATCACGACGCACGCACCACCGTCGCGGCGGACAAGACCGAGGACGCCGCCAGGCCCCCCGACGGCGACACGGAGGCGTGGCGGCAGTGGACAGTCACCGCCACCCCGTCGGGGAGCAAGGGGTGGGTGGGCGATCCCGTCGTCGTAGCGGTCTACGCGCAGCTCACCCGGGCGGCGCCCGGCAAGCCGTGGCGGGTCGCCGACGTCACCGTCCGCTGAGGACCGTGTCCCGGATCAGGCCGGGCGTCCAACCGCACGGGAGAAACGTCATGTCAACGAAGCACGAACACAAGGATGTTCCGGCCTGGCCGGTCTACGACCTCGTCGTCCACGACGACGGCCGGGTCGTCGCGTCAGGCCCCCTCGTTCCCACGACCGGGCACGCCACTCGGGCCTCCGCCATCGGTGTGGTGGCTGTCGCCGCGGCCGGGCTCGGTCGTGCCGTGCGGGCCACGGCGACCGAACCGGGCGGCGAGGTATGGCAGTTGGTCATCTCGCCCGACGGGGAGGTCACCGAGGTCCCCGCAGCCGGATCCCGTGGCCGAGGGCCGAGGAGACGCCGGTCGAAGCGCCGGGAGAAGGCGGCGGCCGCCGCCCCCGGCCCCACGCCCCGATCCGGCGAGCGGAAGGGGACGGGGGCCGGGACGTACGAGGAGTCCCTGGACCAGGTGCGCAACCATCTGGAGGCGGGCCGCACCGAGCAGGCGTGCGAGCTCGCCGCCCAGCTGGACACACGGGCGGCCGGCATCCTCGGCGTCTCCCACCCCGAGACACTGCGCATCCGTGAGGTACGCGCCCGGGCCACGGCGCTGGCCGGGGACACGGTCGGCGGCATCCAGTTGTACCGCGACGTCGCCGAACGCTGGCACTACCAGGGGGACGGCGAGCGGGCGGAGGCGGTGGCGAGCAGTGCCGAGCTGCTGTGGACGGGGATCACCGATGTGGACGAGGCCCTCGATGCCGGCGTCGCGGTGGTCCGTATGCGCAGCCAGATCCCGGGCCAGGACGGCGATGCGCTCACCGCCGTCCTGAAGCACCGGGAGTGGCTGTTGAAGGCTCGTGCCGGGAACGAGCCAGGGGCTCACACCCCGGACGGGCCCGGCAGGTCCCGTGACCCGAACGAACCCGGGACGCAGGCCCCGAGCGGGCCGGGGACGCCGGATCCGAGCGGCCCGGAGGTGCGGGGACCGAGCATCCCGGAGGTGCGGGCGCTGGGCGCGGAGGGTTCACCCGCACCGCGGAGCTCGCGTCCCGCTCCGTCCTGGGAACGGCCGGCGGTGGCCACCCGGAAGGCGGGCTGAGTGGCACCCGGCTTCCGGGTGCCCCCTCCGCGGCCGGGGCGCCCGGTGGTCCGCGTACGACTCGCCGCCTCGCGGTGCGGCGACGGCGTACTCACGCGGCGGACACGTACTTCCCGCCTGCGGACTCGACCACCCCCATGGCCAGTCGCAGGGCACGTACCGCGTGGTGCACGCGCGACTTGACGGTGCCCGGCGGGACTCCGAGCACCTCACCCGTCTCACGCATCGACCTGCCGTAGAAGTACGTCTCGTACAGCGCCTCGCGGTGAGCGGGCGACAGCTCCCTGAACGCCTCCTTCAGCAGCAGGGAGGAGAGCAGCCAGTCCACGTCGTCGGGCCTGGTCAGCAGATCCTCCAGCCAGGTGTTGCCGTTGACCTCCTGGGGGCGGGTCTTGCGCATCCGGTACTCGTCTATGACGAGGTTGCGGGCGACCCTGAACAGCCACGGCCGCAGGGGCTGACCGGACGTCAGGTCCTGGGTCCGCCAGCAACGCAGCAGCGTCTCCTGCACCACGTCCTCGGCCTTGTAGCGGTCACCGTTCAACAGCCTTACCACGTAGGCGTAGAGCGCGCCCGCCTGCTCGTCGTGGAGCGTGCGCATCGCGCGTTCCGTAGCGCTCACCGCTCCCAAGGAGCCCATCACTGTCCAGCTCAACGTACTTACTCCCTCGCTCCATGACCTCAGTGAGAGGTCAGGTCTCGAGGCCGGACTCGCCTCGATCGGGGGAGTGTTACGAGCGGATCTCCACATCGCATTGACGTTCGATTGACGCCGGAGCGGTGGATTCCGCCTCGCCGGACGGTCGCGCGGCGCACGAGGAGCCCCCTCTCCTTCAGAGCGCTCCCGCCGCCGACCTGCGCGTTCTACGTCATGCCACCCCTGCCTCGGACGTCGCGTTCTCCGTGGCAAGGGCGCGTATACGGTGGTCCACACCCCTACCCAAATCGAGATGTTTAACGGTCGCATCGTCCTTTTCGGCGAACCTGGACCACGTGGTGAGCAGAGCTCTGCTGTGGTCGACGGCCGACGGCAGGTCGTCGATCAGCCGCCACACGGCGACCGCGCGCAGCAGGTCCTCATGGGCACGTGGGTCACCCTGCTCATGGCGGATCGTGGCAAGGTCGAGGCAGGTGACGGTGGCGGCGGCGTGGTTTCCGCTCTTGTGCGCGGCGAACGCCTCCAGCGCCTGCGCCTCCAGCGTGTACGGGTGCTCGGCACCGAAGGTGCGCATCGCGTACTCCCGCAGTCTGAACGCGAGCGCCGCCGCAAGCTCCAGCGCACCGGTGTCGATGGCCTGGCCGATCCGCGCGACGAGTCCGACCAGTTGGTCCGGGACCGGCACCGGCGAACCCGCGCCGAGGGGCGGCGCGTCCTCGGCGGACGGTCCGGCGGGCGGTGCCCCGGGCGCAGACGACCGTCCGGCGGAGGGATCTCCGGCCTCCGAGGCGGGTTCGGTTGCCGCCGGCGGCCTGGGCCCCGTCCCGGACGGCTCCTCGTACGGCTCCTGGCGCACCATCCGGCTCGCACCGTCGGCTGTGACCTCGATGCGGGTGGCGTACTCCGCCCTTCGGTCGACGATCAGCGCCTCGACGGGACGGTCCCCGGCCCGCGCCCGGCGCTGCATGGTGTCGAGCACGGCCGCGTTGACGGGCTCGCCGTCCGGAACGGGGAAGGGCACGCCGTCGACCAGCACCGTGCCGTCGGAGTCGATCAGGACCTCCAGGACGGGCGTCTGCCGTGGCTCCGCGGCGTCCCGCCCGGTCCGGTCCTGGTCGATGTGCTTCCTGAACACCCGCGGACTCCTTCTCATTCCTCTGGTGACTTCGTGCTGGTGGGGAGCGCGCTGACGCTCGGGTAGGCGGACCCTTCGGGAAGTTCGACGGCGCCCGAGTACAGGGCGAACGACGTCCTGACGCCGAAGACGTAGGCCTGTGCGCCGCCGTTGTCGGGCAGGCCCTTCGCCTTCTTGACCGCGTCGAGACCCAGGTCGTACGCCGCCAGGGTCAGGTCCAGGCGGTCGAGGTCGTCGCCCTTCAACTCGTTGTTGGCGATGAGGTCGTCGATGTCGTCGGCCAGTGAGCACATGTACCTGCCCTGCGCCCTGATCGAGTCCCCCGCGTCCAGGGCCGAGGTCTCGTCGTTGTCGTCGTCGTCCTCGCCGAACTCCTCGAACTTGTCCGGGGGCAGCTGGGAGATGCCCTTGGCGCCGTCGGGACCTACCAGCTTCGCGTTGAACATCGACTCCTGCTGGAGCTGAGCGGCGATGACGATCGCGCCGATCTGGTCGCATTCCTTCCCGGCGTCCGCGATGTACTCGGAGTAGTCGGCGGGCACACTGCCCTCGGCAATCTCGCCCTTTCCGTCACCGTCGAACGCCGCCGCGACCTTGTCGTTGTCCACCGTCGCGCCGCCGCCGCCTCCACAGCCGAAGATCTGGCAGATGAGCACAAGCGGCCAGAAGATGACGCCGATGGCGCACACGACGATCACCCCGAGCAGCAGGATCAGGATGATCAGCGGGCTGAACAGGCATCCCATGAATCCCGCGCCCGCGCCGGCGACCACGAGAGTGGTGTTCATCCCCTTGCCGCCGGACGGCTGGCTCTTCCCGCTGGCACCTGCGCCCACGGCCGGTCGCTCCCCTCAGTGCTCGCCCGCACGGCCGGTTGCGCGCAGCGCTGAACCAGGTCGTGCGATTTCCCGTAGTGGCTGCCCGACGGATCATCACGGGCTCGTACGGCGCAACGGACACAGCGGCCGAACAGTTCAATGCGGGATTCGTCGCCGTAGCTCGCAACCGAGGGAAGGGATGGACGCTCATGGGTGTCCCACCGGCGGGATCCGCCGGCCCGCAGATGTGGATTCGTGGACCGGCCACCCAGCAGGCCGCCCCGGTGACAGCTGTGTCACCGCAGGCGTCCGGGCCGGCACCACGGTCCGGGAACGCCGGGTCGGCCGAGGAGGAGCCTTCGCCGCACCGCGGCGAGCGCGTCGCCTGGGTCAACGCACACGGCGGCGGCGGGGCCAGCACGCTCGTGGGCGTACTGGGTGGCGCGGACCTGGGCCGCCGGTGGCCGGAGCCGGCCAGGGGTGAACCCGGCGGAGTCCTGCTGGTGGCACGTACCCATGCCGGAGGCATGCGGGCGGCGTCCCAGGCACTGAACGCGCTGCGCCTGGGAGATCACCCCGACGGGGTGCACCTCATCGCCCTGGTGCTGGTCGCCGACGCCCCGGGACGGCTGCCGCGCCGGCTCGGCCAACGGGTGCGTGTGCTGCGCTCCGCAGCCGAGGTCCACCGCGTTCCGTGGATCCCGGCCTGGCGTCTCGGCACGGAGGTGGATCCGCTGCCGAAGCAGGTACGCGCGCTGGCGGAACTCACCTCCGGCGCACCCCGACGAAAAGCGGGACCGCGATGAACCTCGCCGACGAATTCGCACCCAACGGCAAGTTCGATCCGAACCCCCAGGCGAGTGAACTGCTCGGCAACTTCGCCTGGGTGGTGACGGCCGCGGCGGTGGCAGGCGTGATCGTCATCGGCACCCAGATGGCACTCCAGTTGCGCCGCGGCGAGATGGGCGAGGGCGCGACCTACTTCCGCGGATTCGCCATCGTCATGGGCGCCTGCATTCTCGGCATGACCGCGGGGCCCCTCGTGAACTACGTGATCCATCCCTACCTCCTGCCTCCCCCCTGAGCCGTGCGCCGCACGGCACCTGAACATCTGACTGCTTCACGACAACGGAGACCCCATGAAGGACGCCCTGTACTCCCTCCACGCCACGGGCTGGAACTACCTCGCCTCAGCAGGAGGCGGAACCGATGAGGTGCCCAATCCGGAACGAAAGGCTCCGGGGGCGTTGGCCGACGCGGTCGACACCGTGCTGGGGATCGCCGGCTGGGCCGGCACGGCCGCGGGCGTGGCCGGTGTCCTGGTCACCGGAATCATGATGGCCGTGTCCATGAAGCGCGGCGAGGGTTCCGAACACCTCAGCCGCCTGGGCATGGTGCTCGGAGGCTGCGTCCTCGTCGCCACCGCGGGGCCCATCATCTCGTTCGTCTTCGCGTAGTAACGGAGGGCCGCGAGAGAGATCAGCGACATGTTCAGGTCGATACGAAGGAAGGACCCGGTCGACGGGCCCTTCTACAAACAGCGCGGGTGGATCAACTCGGCCGGATTCCTCGGCTTCCTCCTGGTCATGACGCTGGTTGCCCTCTTGAGCGGCACCACCACCGACACGTCCACCAAGGAGTCCGAGGTCGCGGCCGGCAGCAGGGACATGCTCTCCGGGCTGAGCGGCCCGCTCTCCCCCGGTGATCCGCAGGAGGTGCGGAGCGGTCCGGAGGGCCGCCCGGCGAACTGCCGTCCCGACGACCGCGACGCCTCCCTGCCGACCACCACGCCGAAAGACCTGCGGTGGCAGAAGCTCGTCGCCATCATGGTTCCCACCTCACCGACGGCCGGCCCGCTGCAGACCGGCAGCTCCGTGTGGTGGTGCTTCGCCCACACGCCCACGGGTGCGGTGCTCGCCGCACACGTCATTCCCGTCCAGTTGAGCGGGATCACCTGGCGCAGTGCCGCCGAGCAGCAGGTCGTCCCCGGGAAACTACGCGACAGGTTCGTCACCGCAAAGGCCGATGCCGAGGCGACGGACCTGGAGAAGAGCCCCATCGGACGCTTCGTGGGGTTCTCCCTGGCGTCCTACTCGGCCGATACCGCGAACGTGCGGCTGCTCCTCACCAATCCCAGCGGCGGCTACCTGTCGACGTCGGTGTCCGTGCACTGGCGCGACGGTGACTGGAAGATCGCTCCGTACGCCGACGGGTCGCTCTACTCATCGGTGCAGCAGGCGAAGCCCGGCGACTTCACAGCCTGGGGGAAATAGATGTACTTGGCCGAGAAATGCGGCGGTGGACTCGACTTCTTCGGGATGTTCGACGATCCGATCCAGGCGATGATCGAGATGGTCGCCAAGATCGTGATGCGTGGCGCACTCGGGATCTTCGAGGCCGTGGGCGACATCGATTCCTACGACGAGGAGTCGTCGGGAATCATCAACCGGCAGACCCAGTGGATCGTCGTCTACATGGCGGTCGGCTCGATCCTGTTCGCCGCGATCAAGATGGCCCTGGACAGGCGGGGCGAGGCGGGCCAGACCGCGCTGAAAGGCGTGCTGCGCGTCACCCTGGTCAACACGGCTGCGAGCAGCGTGATCATCACGTTCGCCACACTCATGGACAGGTACTCGAGTCACCTGTTCAAGAACAGCCTCAAGAACCTGATGAACGGTATCGACTGCAGTGGCAGCGTCCCGGCGATGCTGTTGCTCGTCGTCGGGTGCCTTCTTCTCCTCTCCGGCATCATCCACGCGCTCCTGATGTGGATCCGGCTCGGCGTGATGATCATCCTGATGGGCACGCTCCCCTTGGCTGCCGCCGCGTCCATGACGGACTGGGGCGGCAACTGGTGGCGCAAGCACATCGGTTGGCTGATCGCCTGGCTGCTGTACAAGCCCACGGTAAGCCTGGTGCTCTACTCGGGTTCCGTCATGGTGAACGCCCAGAAGGCCAGCCAGGTCAACACACAGATCGCAGGAATGGGCCTGCTCCTGCTGTCCGCGATCGCCCTGCCCGCGCTGATGCGGGTGATCGTCCCGGCGACGGAGGCCCTCGGCGGTGACTCGGCCGGGCAGGCCACGATGGGCATGGCCGGCGGTATCGCCTCCGGAGCCAAGTCGATCGCCGGCGGAGCCATCAGCCGCGTGAGCCCCGGTGCCGCCGGGGCACAGGCCCCGTCAGGGGCCAGCGGCGGCGCGACCGGTGCCTCCGGAAAGCAGGGCGGCGGCGGTTCCTCGTCCGGTGGAGGAGGCGGAGGAGCCGGTTCCTCGTCCGGAGGCGGCGGAGGCGGAAGCGCGGCTGCGGCTCGTGGCGGCGCGGCGGCGGCAGGGGCTGCGGTCCCCGTCATCGGCGCGGCGGTGCTCGGAGCGGCGGCCGTGGCCTCCAAGGTCGCCAAGGGAGCGGCGGACGTCACCCAGAGCGGGGTGGAGGGCGCCAACAAGCAGGAGCGAAACGAACGTTGACCTCCACCGGGCGGGTGTACGGCGGGATCCCTCCCGCCCTGCACCCGCCGCACGGTCCGGGCCTCGCGGGCCCGTCCCGGACCGTGACACACCCCTCGCCGGCCCCATGATCCACTCATCGGAAGTGAAGCAGGTATCCCCATGTCCACCCAAGCTCCCGTAGTCCATCCCACGTACGGGAACTGGCGCAGGCCCAGGCGGCCCGGGCTGGGGCCGCTCGGCCTCATCGGCACCATCGGGGTCTTCGGCGGCATCGTCGTGGATCTCATGCTGTCGCTGATCTCGCTGCAGGTCACGTTGTTCGCCGTCGTCGCCCAGGCCCTGTTCCTCCTGCCTCTGATGGCGCGCACGCAGGACGGGCGGAACGTCTACCAGCTCCTGGCGCTGCGCATCAGCTGGTTCAACCGCAAGTCCAAGGGATCGACCACCTACGTCTCGGGGCCGCTGTCCTCGCGGCCGGGCGGGCGGTTCCGTCCGCCCGGGCTACTGAGCCGGGTCAAGGTCAGGGAGGGCAGGGACGCCTACGACCAGCCGTTCGGCGTGCTGCACCACCGCAGCCGGAACCTCTACACCATCGTGCTCGGCTGCGAGCCCGACGGTGGTTCCCTCGTCGACCCCGACCAGGTGGACACCTGGGTGGCGTCATGGGGCCAGTGGCTGGCGCGGCTGTCCTCCGAACCTGGCCTGCGCGGGGCCGCCGTGGTGGTGGAGACCGCCCCAGACACCGGAAACAGGCTGGCGAACGAACTGCTGCCGCGCATCCGCCCCGACGCCCCGGCCGCGGCACGCGCGGTCATGGAGGAAGTGGTCCAGCGGTACCCGAGCGCGTCCTCCGAGATGCACACCTACATCTCGTTGACCTACGGCGCGCCTGCCGGGCAGAGGCGCAAGACCGACGAGATCATCACCGACCTCGCCATCCGCATCCCCGGCCTGCTGGCGGGAGTGGTGGGCGCGGGCGGCGGGCCCGCCGCCCCGCTGTCGGCCGAGCGCATCGCCGAGGTCGTACGCGTGGCCTACGACCCGTCCGTCGCGGGGGACGTGCTGGACGCCCGCGCCCAGCACGGCGGCACCGGACTGGAGTGGGACGACGCGGGCCCCTCCGCGACCGTGGAGAAGACCAACGCCTACCTGCACGACTCGGGGGTGTCCCGGACCTGGATGCTCACCCTCGCACCGCGCGGCACGGTCCGCGCCAACGTGCTGCACGGTCTGCTGGAGGCCACTCCGGGCACGCGCCGCAAGCGGGTCGCGCTGCTGTACCGCCCCATCGACCCGGCGACCTCGGCGCGCATCGTCGAGTCGGACCGCAGGGCGGCCCAGTTCATGGCGACCTCACGACGCGGCATGGTGCAGGCGCGAGCCGCCAACGAGGTGAGCGCCGCCGAACAGACGGCGGTCGAGGAGGCCACCGGTGCCGGCCTGGTCGAGTTCTCACTGATGGTCACGGTGACGGTCGACTCCGCCGCCGACCTGGAGGACGCCAACACCTCCATCCGCAACCAACTCGCCGGAGCACGGCTGTTGATGCGCCCGGCCGACCTGATGCAGGCGGCGGCGTTCAGCTGCACGCTGCCGACCGGGATCCTGCCGTGGGAGTACACCCTGGTCCCGCGCGAGCTGAAGGAAGCACTGTGAGAACGAGGAAGACGACCGGCAGCACGAAGAAGCCTCCGGCCCCGCCCAGGGAGCGGCTGGTCCCCCCGCGTGGCTGGCCCGGCCCCGGAGGCGGCCAGGTGGCCAACCTCGACCCGCCGACGATGTGGCGGGCCACGACCGTCCAGGCGTGCGGGCTCTGGCCGTTCGCGGCAGGCTCGGGTGCCCCCATGAGCGGCGTACCGCTGGGCCAGCACCTCTACACCGGTGCCACGGTGTGCGGCGACCCGCTGTCGTGGTTCACCCGCGCCCACTACATCTCCAACCCCTCGCTGTTCATGCTCGGTATGCCGGGCCTGGGCAAGTCCACCCTGGTCAACCGCATGCTCATCGGACTGGCCGCCACCGGTGTGGTGCCACTGGTGCTGGGCGACCTCAAACCCGACTACGCCGACACCGTGCGCGCGCTCGGCGGCCAGGTCATCTCGATCGGGCGCGGGGTCGGCGGCATCAACGTCCTCGACCCCGGGGCCATGGGCGCCGCGGCCCAGCGCATCGGCGGCGAGGCCGGCCGGGTGCTGAGCGCCGAGACGCACGGCCGTGTCCTGAACATGGTCGCCGCGCTGGTCACCATCGTGCGCGACCGCCCTGTGGACGACCACGAGCAGTCGGTGCTGTCCGCCGCGCTCCACCATCTGCGCGAGCGCACGCAACCCGGCCGCCAGCCGCTGCTGCCCGACCTCCTGCGCGTCCTGGCCGAGGGGCCGGACCGGGTGCGGGCGGTGACCCTGGACCGTGGCGACGAGACCCGCTACCGCGATGCGGTGGACCCGCTGCACCGGTCCCTGCTGGGCGTCCTGGACGGTCCGCTGGGCGACACGTTCGCCTCCGAGACCTCCACCCGTATCGACCTGGACGCGTCCGCGGTGTGCGTGGACATCTCCCGGATCGGCGAGGCGGACACCCAGCTCACCGCCGCCGCGATGCTGGCCGCCTGGTCCGACGGCCTGGGTACGGTGGCCGCCTCGCACGCCCTCGCGGACGCCGGACTCAGGCCACGGCGCTGGTTCTTCACGGTGCTGGACGAGCTGTGGCGGCCACTGCGCGCCGCCTCGGGCATCGTGGACCGCATCGACGCCCTGACCCGGCTCAACCGAAGTCTCGGTCTGGGCGACGCCAAGATCACCCACACGCTCAAGGACGCCGAATCGCTCGGCACCGACGCCGACCGGGTCAAGGCGCGCGGCTTCGTCGAACGTGCCGGCATGGTGGTCTGCGCGGGGCTGCCGCGCCAGGAGATGGAGGAGCTCGGCCAGATCGTGGGCCTGTCCCGCCGGGAGATCGAACTGGTCGCCTCGTGGTCCTCGCCTCCGGGATGGGCCGCGCACGGGGACCGCGAGGAGCCGCCCGGCCGCGGACGTTTCCTGATCAAGGTCGGTGGCCGGCCCGGTATCCCGATCCAGGTCGCGATCACCGACACCGAACGGCGTCTGCACGACACCAACAAGCGCTGGGCCGAGAACGAGCAGGCCGTGGAGAAGGCGTCCGCGGACGTCGCCGGCCGCGTACAGCGGTGGCACGAGAACGGGGCGGGACGCGCATGAGCGGGAACTCGTCCGGGGGCAGGAGTTACGGCAGCGAGATGGCGCCGTGGGCCATCGTGCTCGTGGCGGGCGCGAGCCTGGTGCTGTTCGGCGGCGTGTGGCTCGGCGGGACCGTGGGCGCGGCGCTGACCGGCTCGGGCTGGCACACCCCGCCGTTCACCCTGGCCACGTTCGGCACGTTCCTCACCGGCGGGCCGACGAGGATCTGGCCGGACGCCTCGCCCGCCGGTGTGGTCGCCGGCATCGCCCTGGTCTTCGGCTCGGCCGTCGCCGCCGTCGTGCTGGTGGCGCGACGGGTCATGCGGTACGTCGCCAGGCCCAAGGGTCTGGCCGGGAACCGGGAGCTCGCCTCGCTGTCCCCCGCCGGCATCGCGGAGCGGGCCCGTGAGCTGCGGCCCTCGCTCAAGGGCCGCGAGCACCTGCACCCGGACGAGACCGGCAACCTCCTGGGAGATCTGGATCCGAGCGGCCCGGAACTGCGGTCCTCCTTCGAGGACGTGGAGCTGGACCTGATGGCCCCGCGCGCCGGCAAGTCGACGGGCATCGCGGTGCCACGTGTGCTGCGCGCCCAGGGCGCGGTGCTGCTGACGTCCAACAAGTCCGACGTGTACGCCGTGACCCGGGCCGAGCGCGAGAAGGCGGGCCGGGTGTGGACGTTCGACCCGCAGGGCATCGCCCACTCACCGCGCGCGATGTGGTGGGACATCCTCTCCGACTGCCACACCATCGAGGGCGCCCGTCGCCTGGCGGGGCACTTCGTCGCCTCGGTCAACGACGACCAGTCGAAGAAGGACTTCTGGATCTCCGCGGCCCAGAACACCCTCACGGCCCTGTTCCTGGCCGCCGCACGCGGCGGGGGTTCCGTACTCGACCTGCTTGGCTGGCTCGCCGACCCCGCCGACCGCACACCCGTCGACCTGCTGCGGGACGTCGAGATGCACGCCATGGCCGAGCAGTTGCAGGGCACGGTCCGGGGCGCGGTGGAGACCCGCGACGGCATCTACGAGACGGCCCGGCAGTGCGTCGCCTGTCTGCTCGACCCGGAGATCGTGCGATGGGTGACGCCCGACCCCGCGCTTCCGCAGTTCAAACCGCACGATCACGTGCTGGCCCGGGACACCCTCTACCTGCTGTCGAAGGACGGCGGCGGCTCGGCCGCCGGGGTCATCGCGGGGCTCGCCGACACGACGATGCGCGCGGGTGTGATGGCCGCCGAGCGCATGGGCGGACGGCTGGACCCTCCGATGACCGCGGTGCTCGACGAGGCGGCCAACGTGTGCCGCATCTCCGACCTGCCCGACCTGTACAGCCACTTCGGCTCGCGCGGCATCAACGTCGTGACCCTGCTCCAGAGTTACCGCCAGGGCAGCCGGGTGTGGGGAGAGGCCGGTATGGACGCCCTGTGGAGTGCGGCCACCATCAAGCTGCTCGGTGCCGGCCTCGACGACGCGGACTTCGTGGAGAAGGTGTCCAAACTCGTCGGCAACCAGGACGTACGCACGGCGTCCGTCTCCCGGAGCAAGGACGGCACCTCGCGCTCCTACTCCTACCGGCTGGACCCGGTGCTGCCCGCGGACCGCATCCGGGCTCTGCCCAAGGGCAGCGCGCTGCTGCTGGCCACCGGCGTGCGGCCCGCCCTGATCAGGCTTCGCCCCTGGTACAAGGAGGCGAACGCGGGTCTGATCTCGGCGGCTGCCAAGGCCGAGACGGCCGCCATCACCGAGCGGGCCGCCCGTTCCTGGGCCGGTCAGGCGGCTCCGGCCGACGGCGTGAGCAAGTGGGAGAGGAACGCGGTGTCACTGCGCAAGCCCTGATCCGCGCAGGTCCTGGTGCACGCGAGCCCTGGTCCGCGCAGGCCCTGAGCGCTCAGGGCCTGCGCGCCAGCGTCGCCGCGCGCAGCAGCCACTCGACGGGCCCGTACCGGAAGCGCCGCAACAGCCATCCGCTGTAGGCGAGTTGGACGGCGTAGAGGACGAGGCACCCGGCCATCAGCGTGGCGGCGCCGAAGCGGCCGTACCAGGCCAGTCCGTAGCCGGTGAAGACCAGTGCCATGACCAGGGACTGGGTGAGGTAGTGGGTCAGGGCCAGGCGGCCGGCCGAAGCGAGGACACCGGCGATCCGGCTTCCCGACCGGGTGCGCAGCAGGAGCAGGAGACCGCAGGCGTACGCGGCCGTCAGGGCCGGGGCGGTGAGCACGCCGACGGCTGACCCGACGTCGTACCACCGCGCGTCCAGCGGCCCCTTGCGGCAGACGGCCATGAAGGCGCTGCCGGCCAGGCCGAGGGGCAGGGCGCAGACGACGATCTGCACCATCCACGCGCGGTAGCGGTCGGTCTGCGCGAGCAGTTCACGCCGACCGGCTGCGAGTCCCACCAGGAAGGCCGCCAGCATGTCGGCGCCGTAAAGGAGGTTCCACCCCAGTGCACCGCCCCACCGCTCCAGGTTGATGCGGACGACCGAGCCGAAGTCGCCGCGGTAGGACGCGGCCACCTCGCGCACCGCCGCGGTGACGTCCTGCCCGGGTCCGGGCTCGGCGAGGGCGACGGTGAGCAGGCCCCAGGCCAGCAGGCAGGCCGCGACACCTGCGACGAGGCAGGCGGCGGCCCGTACGGCTGTACGGGGTGCGATGTCGCGGACCCCGAACAGGACGAGGCTCAGGACCGCGTAGGTGACCAGGACGTCGCCGGGGAAGAGGAGGACCGCGTGCGCGACGCCCAGCAGGAACAGAGCGGTCAGCCGACGCAGATGGCGGGGGGCGAACGGCGCCCCCGCACGCTCGGCCGAGGCCCGCTGCAGCGTGAAGCTGTACCCGAACAGGAAGGAGAAGAGCAGATAGAACTTGGCGCTGACCAGGGTCGTGATCGTCCATCCGGCCACCGCGTCCGTCCATGACGCGGACAGCTCACCGCCCGGACCCATGTGGGGTCCGGCCATGGCCGGGGCGTTGGCCAGGAGAATCCCCAGCAGGGCGAATCCGCGGAGTACGTCGACATCTCCTACCCGGTGACGCCTCGGCACCGCCTCTGCGTCGCGGAGAGCGGGTGTGCGGCGCGGGGAATGCAAGACGGGCCTCCGGGACCGGTACGGCGGGTAGGACGGACGGTGGGCGCTCCTCGCGCTGCCGGTCGCGCTCAGCCCTTCCACCGTTTCGGGTTCCGTGCGGGATCCGCCAGGTGGGTCGTGGCCCCCGGCGCCAGGTCGAACCCCTCGGGCAGGGGAAGCAGCGCGGCGGGCAGCGGCGAGACGGGCAGCCGCAGCACCCGGCCGCTCGCCGGCGGGGGCCGGCGCGGGGTGGCGGGCTGCGGGGCGAGGCCTTGCGGTGCGGGGGCCGCCGCCGCGTTCACCTCGGTGCGCCGACGCTTCAACAGGCCCTGGGGTGCGATGCGTTGGGCCGGAACGCGTTCAGGCATGTGCGTACTCCCTGGACCTGTCGGTTGCGAGATGCCGGACCGACACCGGATCGGGTGTCGGAAGGGCACAACGGTCTCCGCATCCGATGGGTTCACCTCGCCGACCAAGGGCCCCGCACCACGGCGGGCCGAGCCCTGGCGGGCAGGCCTGCGCGGAACCGGTCGCAGCAGGTCGGTGCCGGGGACCGCGGTGGAGGCGGCGCCGACGACGGAGGTGAAGGCCCGTCATCCTCTCGAGCCGCCCGCACTCCCGAACGTGAGAGTTGACTCTCACAATATGTAAGAGGACACTCTCACGTCATGGACTCCGGAAATCGGCTCGGCGATATCGAGATCACTGATCCGCAAGTGATGCGGGCGTTGGCGCATCCGGTGAGGCTGGCGATCCTCGATCGCCTTCTACGGCACGGGCCGGCGACGGCCACGCAACTCGCTCCCGACGTGGGAGCGACTCCCTCGGTGACCAGCTGGCACCTGCGGCACCTGGCGGGTTTCGGCCTGGTGCGGGACGCCGAGGCCGGCGCGGACCGCAGGCAGCGGCGATGGGAGGCGGCAGCCCGTGGCTTCCGGTTCGAGTCACCGGAGAGCGAGGAGGGGAGGTCTGCTGCCCGAGCGCTGTCCCGGGTGATGTTCGCGCGCTACGGAGATCTGCCGAGCAGGTGGGCGGCCGAAGTCGAGCCGGGCCTGGACCCGTTGTGGCAGAAGGCGTCCGGCCTGGCCAACACGCGCGTGGTCGTCTCGGCGGAGGAGCTCGCGGCGATTCAGGACGGGATCGAGCGGGTGCTGGCGCCCTACGTGACACGAGAACCCGCCGAGCGCCCGACCGGCAGCCGCGGGGTCCGGCTGATGCGATACGTCCTGCCGGAGCAGGACGAGGAGCAGGCCGGAGGGACCCCGTGACCGCCCCGGAGGCGGGCGGCCCGATATCCCTGTGGCAGGACCGGCGCTTCCGTCGGTTCTGGGCGGGGCAGTCGATTTCGGAGTTCGGCGACCGGATCACCGAACTGGCGCTGCCGCTGATCGCCGTGACGGCGTTGAGCGCCTCTGCCAACCAGGTGGCCTGGCTGACCGCCCTCATCTGGATCCCGAACCTGCTCGCGATCATCCTGGGGGCCTGGGTCGACCGCCGGGCCCGCAAACGCCGCCTGATGGTCCTGGCCGACCTGGTGCGCGGTTCGGTCCTGCTCAGCCTCCCCGTGGCCTACCTGCTCGACGTGGTGAGCCTCGGTCAGCTGTACGCCGTGGCGTTGTTGACCGGCACTGCGGCGGTGCTCTTCAACACCGCCTATCCGCCCTTCTTCGTCCAGCTCGTGCCCCGCTCGTCCTACGTCGAGGCGAACAGCAAGCTCAGTGCCAGCCGGTCGATGTCGCACGTGGTCGGCCCGGCGGCCGGCGGCGGTCTCGTCCAGGCGTTGAGCGCGCCCGTCGCCGTCGTCGTCGATGCCCTGTCGTACCTGGCGTCCGCAATCCTGATAGGGCGGATCCCACTTGTCGAGTCGCCCGCCGGCGACGACGGAGCAGCAGGACCTTCACTGCTGCGACGCGCCCGGGAGGGGATGGCCTTCGTCGCTCGGAACCCGGTGCTTCGTGCCGGGCTCGGCTGCGCGACCACCGTCAACTTCTTCACCTTCGTCGCAGGCAGCGGGCTGATGGTCCTCTTCGCCAGCCGCGACCTCGGGCTGTCCGCCGGGGCCATCGGACTCGCCCTGGGGGTCGGTTCGACCGGCGCCCTGCTGGGCGCCGTTCTCGCTCCGAGGATCTCGCGGCGTATAGGTGTGGGTCACAGCATCGTCGTGGGCGCCGTGCTGTTTCCCGCGCCCATCGCGATCGCGGCCGGCGCCGGCGGCCCGCTCTGGGCCCGCGCCGGGGCGCTGGCCGCGGCGGAGTTCCTCTCCGGAGTCGGCGTCATGCTCTTCGACGTCAACCTCAACTCCCTTCAGACCAGCGTGATCCCGGACGGCATGCGCAGCCGGGTGGCGGGCGCGTTCAGCACCGTCAACTACGGCATACGTCCCGTCGGGGCCGTCGTCGGCGGCCTGCTCGCCACCGCCTTCGGTCTGCGGGCAACATTGCTCATCGGTGCCGTCGGGGGTGCGCTGTCCCTGCTCTGGCTGCTGGCTTCACCGATACCGCGGGTCCGCTCCCTGCCTCCGGAGGACACGGTCGCCCCACTCGGCGACGCGGGGGCTCCCGCGGGCAGCCCTCCATGATCACGAGATGCGCGTGCTCAGATCTCCGGAAGCCGGTATCGGCCGAGTGCCGGCTCGGCCACGCGTTCCGGCCGCGGGCGTGGTGCACGGGCGCGGCGCCGAAGCACGCCCGTGTACCCGACCGGCTCACCGACGCCCTTCCCGTCGCACGAGTCGGGTTCAGGACGTGGCGCGTCCCGGGCCGAGCCGCGAGAGCGAAGCCGCGATGGGCCTCACGAGATCGCCGGGCCGGGCATGGACGTGGGCCACGGAGCGCTGGTGGGCGAGTCCGTGCAGGCCGGCCCGGAGCGCGATCGCGTCGGCCCAGGGGTCGGTACTGGTCGAGCACCCGGCCGTGACGCAGTCGGTGAGGGTGGCCACGAGGATCCGCAGGGTCTGCGCACCGAGGGAGGCGAGGTCCTGGCCTGCCGTCCCACCGGCGGCGGGGTGTGCCATTTCGCCGCACATCGCGCGGTAGCGCTCGGGGTGGGCGTCCGCGTAGTCGAGATAGGCGGTGCAGGCCGCGTAAAGGCGGTCCTCCGCGTCGTCGCCGGCGGCGTCCACGGCTGATACGAGCCGGCCGGACAGCTCGTCGAAGGCCTCCCGGACGAGCGCGAGCATGATGGCCGGGCGGTCCGCGAAGTGCGGATAGATCGAGGGAACGGCGATCCCGGCCTGCCGGGCCACCGCCCGCAGGGTCGGCGTGCGTTCGTCGCCGCGGTCGATGAGGCCGGTCGCCGCGGCCAGGATGTCGGCCCGCAACCGGCCGCCCTCACCTCGCGGGTTCGGCGTATGCCGGGAGGGACGGGGCGACGGCTCGGCCGCGGGGGCACGGCTCGTCACGCGTCGGGCAGAATGATGATCTTGCCGGTGGTGGTGCGGGATTCGGCGAGTGCGAGCGCGGCGGCGGCGTCGCCGAGCGGGATCCTCGCGGCGATCTGCGGGGTGAGGTGGCCGTCGGCGATCAGCCGCAGGAGCTGAGTGAGGTCCTCGCTCATCCTCCGGTGCCAGGAGGCGTGGCAACGGCGCCTGCCCGCCCAGAAGTTGTAGAAGTGCGCACTTCTGCCGTTGGGCAGGGAGTTCCACGCGGCGAGCCGCGCGAACAGCTTCAGCACCGGCAGCCGCGAGTCGCCTTCGTCGTCTTTCGTGGCCGCGCTGCCGTAGGAGACGAGCGTCCCGCCCTTGCGAAGCAGCTGCCAGGACTGCTCCACCCCCGCGCCGCCGACGTGGTCGAAGACGGCGTCCACACCGCCGGGCGCGAGTTCCCGGATCCGGGCGTACATCGACTCTTCCTGGTAGTCGACCGGGGCCGCTCCCATGGCACGCAACGTCGCGTGATGACGAGCGGACGCGGTGCCGATGACCGTGATGCCGGCGTGGCAGGCCAGCTGCACCAGCGTCGAGCCGACACCGCCGTTGGCACCGAGCACCACGACGGTACCGCCGGCGGGGACCCGGGCGAGACGGTGCAGCATCTGCCAGGCGGTGATCCCGTTGACGAGGACGCTCTCCACCGCGGCCGCGTCCACACCTTCCGCCACCGGCATCAGGTCCACGGCGTCGACCAGCAGGTGACTGGCCCACGCACCGGTCTTGGTCACCGCCGCGAACCGGTCCCCCACGAGCGACGCGTCCACGCCCGGACCGACCGCGGTCACCCTGCCCACCACGTCGTAACCCGGCACGAACGGGAACGGCGGCTGGTCGTAGTACTTGCCCAGGCGCATCTGCTGCTCGGCGAACGACACGCCCGTCGCCTCCATCCGCAGTACCACCTGCCCCTTCTCCGGCGCGTCGAGCTCACGGCTCCGCACCACCAGGCCGTCCGGCTCCACCCGGCCGGGCAGCACGATCTCGGTGGTGGACGTGGTGGTGACGGTTTTGGTCATGGCGTGCCCTTCAGGTCCGGGTCATTGGCTTACTAACGTAAAGCTACACATGTAAGTTGACGTCACGCAAGACGGTCACGGCAGTAGGCTTCACGGCGTAAGGCGACGATGCGACAGGTGAGTTCCCTCCGGGACGGAGAGCAGAGCGGCACCTCGCCGAGTCGCCCCGGCCGCGTCCACCCGGATGCGATGACGTTTGTCATCACACCGAGCGCGTACGCCGTGGTAGACACTCCACGGGGGCAGCGCCACGGGCGTGGGCGGGCAGTCGAACTGATCCGAATTCAACGACCGGAGCAACGAATCGCGGCCCACTCACGTCTGACGGGGTGCTCCAGACACACCGGCCGACGAGGTGACCGTCGGTCGGTCGGCAAGGAAGAGCCAGGCCGTCGGCCCGGCCTCCTGTCGACGGCCCGACCCGGGCGACGCGGCCTCGGACTGCGTAGTTTTCGCCGATGCGACGGCGGACCGCCCAGCAGCATGACCACTTCCGGCAGCGCACGGTCAACGCCTCATCCCGCTCGCCCCCCGACCACTCACCCCACCCAGGAACGTGAACGCATATGAACGACACACTGTCGCACTGGCTGCACCTGATCAGTTGCAGCGCGACCGGCGCCGAACCCGCGGCCGACCGGTACCGCGGCATGCTGATGCGGGCGGCCGGGGGCATGAGTCGGCTGAAAGGTGCTCCCAAATCCGGCTGTTGACGCAGCCGGGTCGCCGGCCCGCACCGTGAACGGGAGACGGGCCGGACACCACCCTCACCGCCCGCTCGACCCTCGCCGAACCGTTCCGGGAAGGTGGAGTGAACCACCGGGCCCCTCGGCACGTTAACCAGGAGAAGCCGCCGCTCCGGGCGGCTCTCCCGACCTCACCCGGAGGTCTGTCACCCCCCTGCGCCGCGGACTCCCGCCGTTCCGGTCATCGCAGTGACCGGATCCCTGAGGGAGCAACTCACAAAGGAGTCGGACATCCCATGAAAGGGAACCGGAAGTGGCTGGTGATCGGCGCCGCCCTGCTCGGAGCCGCCATCGGATTCATGGTGGGAGGACCGGTGGGGGCCGCTCTCGGAGCGGGCCTCGGCATGCTCCTCGGCGGCGCGGGCAGGGAGCTCCTGAGTGCGGCCGCGAGGTCGGAGCAACCGGCTGAGACGAGCGCGTCGACGCGGGAGCCCGGATCGGCGCCCGAGATGACGTCCCAGGACGAGCATGCCAGGCCGCGCACACCCGAACCGGAGTCGTTGCAGCGGTCCGACTCACGCCGGTCGTCGCTGGAACAGTTCGAGCACGCGCGTGAGATGACGCGTCCCGAGAGCGCGCAGAGCGGCCGTGACTCGCCGGAAGCACGCGGCGTCGAGCAGGACTGGCCCCTCCGCGACAGCCGGCTGACGCGGCCGACCTCGCCCACACCGTCGATCGCGACCGTCTCGTCCCAGTCAACTGTCCAACGGCCTCCCTTCAAGCAGGAGATGGCCGGCCTGCGGCCGGCAGGCGATCCGGGGAACCGCCGCGATTCGGCCGCCTACGTACGGCCCGATCACCAGAACCGGACCGCCTCGCCACGCCCGGGAAGAGCGAAGTAGCCGCAGGCCGACTTCCGGCACCGCTCCTCGGCCGTGTACCGGCGGGGAGTGGCGAGCCCCCGGACCGGAACCACCCGAGATGCCGGGCCGGGAAGTTGAACTGTTTCCCCTCCTCTTCCGTTGCGACGTGAGCAGAACTGTTGTGGCGCGTGGTCCGTGCCTGCCGTTCGGCCCCTGACAGCCGGATCGACTGCCGCGGGCCACGTGTCGACACCGCAAGGAAGGGATGGATATGAACAGGGGTGACGAAGCTGACAGCCCGTTCACCGAGGGTGACCCTCTCGCACCTGCCGCTCCGGCGGGACCAGGCCGGCCGGGTGCTTCCGGGCAGGGGTCCGAGTCCTCCTCGCACTTCGCCGTGGTCATCTTCGACGACGGCTCCGCCGCCATCGACGGCGAGTCGGTGCCGATCGTGCCGGGCGAGCCGCTCGACGTAGCGATCCTCGACATGCTGCACGGATTCGCGCGCAGCCGCAACGCCCCGATCACGGGTGCCATCTCCGACCCGTCCGCCGACTACGTGGCGATCGTCGAGGTCGCTCCGGACGGCTCCAGCAAGCTGCTGGAGCAGGTGGAGAGGGACACGGAGGCAGCGGCGGGAGGGATCGTCGAGACCACCGTTCCTGTGGAGCGGAGCCGGCACACGGAGCCCGACGAAGCACTCGGGCCGGGCCCGGCCCCGGTCGGGAGCTCCGATTCCGAGCGTACGGATGACACGCCCGCGCCGAGCAAGCCTTCGGCTCTCGGGCCGGTGCCCGCCGTGGACAACACCCGCCGGAAGGCGGTGCCCCAGTCGGACGACGAGTACGAGCGACCCGGTCTGTTCCAGCGCCCGTTGGTCGTCGGTGGTGTGGCCGCCGTGGTGTCGGTGGCCGTCATCGGGTCGCTGGTCGCGCTGGGCACCGGATCGGGCAACGCCGGGGAGAAGAACGAGGCGGCCGGCTCGGGCAGCAAGCCGAGCGAGTCCTCCATGACCTTCCGGCAGCCGAGCCCCTCGGCCTCCGAGAGCCTCCTGCCCACCCTGCCGGCCTCACCCTCGCCGTCGAAGTCGCCTTCGAAGAAGCCGTCGAAGTCGCCGTCGAAGAAGCCCACCACGCCGCCGAAGCCCGACCCGCCCAAGCCGAAGCCGCTGGTGACCAAGGTGCCGCCGAGCGACCCGGGGCTGCCCCGTGGTCCAGTGGTGATCAAGAACCTCAAGTGGGGCTACTGCGTCGACCTTCCCGGTCAGGGCAAGGGTAGCTCGGGGGCCGGGATCTTCGACGAGCAGAGCTGCACCAAGTCCCCCAAGGACAACCAGCTCTGGGAGTTCAAGCTGACCGCCAAGGGCAAGGGGACCGGCGGTTCCGACCTGTATCTGATCAGAAACGTCAAGGACGGGCTCTGCATGGATCTGCCGGGTATGGGACCCGCCCGGATCGAGCAGCGGATAGTCGAGTACAAGTGCATACCGGACGTGAAGGACAACCAGCTCTGGTGGCTCGACAAGCGTCCGAACGGCACGTACTGGATCCGCAACCAGAAGAGCGGTGACATGTGCATCGACGTGGCGCGGACGGACCGTAAGGCGGCCAACACCAGGCTCAGGGTCTACGTGTGCAACGACGCCGACGACCACCAGTGGCGGTTCGTCAAGGGCTGAACCGACCGTCAGCGGACGCGCGCCAGGTGCTCGCGTCCGCTGACGGACCCGCCTGCGCCCGGCCCGCACGCAGCATCGGGCCGGGCGCAGGCGTCAGGCCCGGGTGGGCTGGGGCGGGACCCGCGGGCGGAACGGGTCGACGGCGTCGACCGGCGGCGTCTCCTTGGCCCGGTGGCTGCCGGGTTTGCAGCCGGCGAAGGGGCCCATCGGGTCCCGCAGCGACTGCATGACCGGACCCAGGTAGTCCCGATGCCAGTTGGCGGGCCCGGACATGGGCGAGTCGGGGCCGGTGAGGTCCGCCCAGGCTAGCCACAGGCCGTGCAGCTGCGCGACCGCTTCCGGGTGCTCCCACCAGCTGGAGCACCACGGGGCGGTGGAGGTGACCTCGCGGCCGTAGACCGGCAGCAGGACATGATGGGCCCAGAGCGTCAGCTGGCGGAGGTTCTGCGCGTACTCGGCACCCTCCAGGTAGAGGATGAACCGGGGTGGGACGGGAGCCGGCTCGGACGGCGGTTCCACGGACGGAGGCTCGGCGGATCCCTTCGGGGGATCGGCGGGCGCCGAGTGCCCTGAGGACTCCCCGGGCGACGGGGCCTCCTGCTCGGCTCCAGGGGTGTCGATCGTCATCGGGTTCCCTTCCGGTGTGCGATGCGGGCTGCCCCGGACGACCGCGGAGGTCGTGGGGTGCGGAGAGACAGCCCCGTGCGGGGTCACAACGCGGTCCGGGCGTACCGGGTTCACCTGGGCCGTGCGGAGAACGGCGCGGACCTGCCGCGATCCTGGGATGGATCACGGCAGGTCCGTCACATTCCGTCGAGCGCGGGCGGCGGGCCGAGGGCCCGCCCTCCCGGGCGGACCGGCGGTCGCCCGCGGGTGGTGCGGATCAGCCCCCGTTGCGGTAGGCGTTCCCGCTGGCGTTGGGAGTGCTCCCGTTGAAGAGTCCGGTCGGGCTCGTCTGGGTGGAGAGGGCGAACCACGCGTAGCGGTCTACGTAGTCCAGCATCTCCAGCGTCTCCGTCGACGTCTTGATGAAGGCGGTCTGCTCCTGCTCGCTCGGGTAGCGGGGGGTGCCCTGGGTGAAGTCGATCAGCGCGTACTCGGTCAGCCAGATCGGCTTGTCGTAACGCTTGTGGATGCGCTCCAGGTACGCGGCGAGCTGGTAGGTGGCCCGGTAGCTGAAGTCGGAGCCGTACCAGTGCACGGGGATGAAGTCGACGCGCAGACCGCGATCGGCGGCTCCCTTCATGAAGCGGTCCAGCCAGCCACCGGGCTTGTCGGCGTCGGTGGCCACGGCCGGGGCGCCGAGGTTCAGCCCGGTCTTCTGCAGCTGGGGCCAGAGGTCCAGAGCCTGCTCCGGAGTCATGTTGGCCTGGGTGGGTGAGTCGGGCTCGTTGAAGCCGAGGAGGTTCTTGCCCTCCTGTTTGGCCTTGCCCAGTTCGGCGTCGGTCACCGAGCCGGGGCCCCAGATCGACGGGACGAACTCGACGCCCTCGGGCCTGACGAGCTCGCCGCTGGAGGAGGCCCAGTTGTGGTACCACTTCGCGCCGGAGGCGGCCAGCGCCTGGGTGGAGCCGGGGGTGGGGTTGAGCCCGACACCCTTGCCCGGGGCCTGCACGGCCTTCTTGTGCTCGGTCCGGGGCTTGGTGCTCCGGACGGGCTTCCGGGCGGGCTTCTCCGCGCCGGCCGTGCCGTGGAAGGTCACCGTCATGCCGCTGCACTCGCTGCACTGGCGTACGACCTGGTTGCCGGCCTCGGCGTCGTGCTTGGACCACGAGTACGCGGAGGGGCACTTGGCGGTGAGCGCCTCGCTGTAGGCGGTCTTGGCGTCCCGGTTCGGGTTGACGCACACGATGGGCCGACCCGTTGTCGGACTCTTCGTCAGGTTCTCGGGCGGGCAGACGGACAGGAGGTCGGTGGGGCAGCCCACCGAGGCGCACTGGCCGCCGTCCTCGGGCGGCGGCACTCCGTCGGGGGTGATGGTGATGGGCGCCGACACGGCGTTGACGTAGCTGACGTTGTACCAGGGAGCTGAGGCGTCGGCCGGGTCGAAGTTGAACTCGGCCAGACTGGCTGGCTGTTCGCCGGTGGAGCAGCGGTCGGCGAAGGGGCCGCAGTCGGCGACGGTGCAGTGGAAGGTGCTGCCCTCCTCTCCGGTGCATCCCTGGCGGGCGAAGAACTTGCCGCGCCAGTGCCCGGCGGCCGAACGCTCGGGAATGGTGATGGTCTTGGACTCTCCCGGATGCAGCATGGGCAGTCCGGTGAGCGGGGACGAGCCGTCGGCGTTGACCGTGGCACCGACCCAGACGCGACTGGAGGTGTTGTTACGCAGGGTGACGGTGTGCTCGGCGCCACCGGCGGCCGCGCCGGCGACACGGTCCTCGCTCTTGCCGGAGGAACCCCGGGACGCCACCGTGGTCACGGCCGATACGGCGACGACCAGCAGGAGGGCGAACAGGAGCGGCCGGAATGATCGAAGTGATCGGAATGATTCGAGTGATCTCACTCGCATGCAACATGCCTCTCGGGTCGAGGATCGACTACACCCGCACGACGTTGGGGTGCGGTGGACGGTTCACCCGAGTGGACCGCTCTTGATCAGGGCTGACCGGAAGAGCCCCCGAATGCCCAACTGGGCAGCCCCGCACGGCAGTAGTGCCGGATTCCGACGGGAAGCCCGACGCGTAGGCGCCCGCGCGCACGGGCGCCGTGGGCGCGCGGACGCCCGTCGGACCAGGCGCCGGGAGGCATGTCCGGTGTCACGTGTCGGCATCCGCACAGGCGGAAGCGGGATCCAACGAGACGTCGAAGCCGGGTTCGTTCAGGCGGCGGAGCCGGTCCCTCATCGTCTCGGCGTCCGGGTGATCGGAATCGCTCCAGATAGCCAGGGCACGGAGCCAGCTGACGCGGGCCTCCTCGGGCTTCCCCGTGACCAGTTGGACGTCGCCGAGGTTGCTCAGGGTGTGGCCCTCTCCCCATTGGTTGGCGGCGTCCCGATGGGCCTCCAGGGCCTGTTCGTAGTGCTTGCCGGCTTCTTCGTACCTATGGCGCCGGTGGTCGACCGTACCGAGGATGTCGAGCACCACGCCCTCGACCCAGCGGCTGCCGACGGTCCGCAGGATGGTCAGTGACTGCTCCAGGCAGTCGTTGGCCTCGTCGAGCCTGCCGAGCTGCTGGTAGGCGTCGCCGAGGTTGGCCAGGGCGATCGCCTCGCCCCACGAGTCGCCGGTGTGCCGGACCATGACCATGCCCCGGCGGCCGTACTCGACGGCCTTGTCCAGCCTGCCGCTGTTCAGGTAAACATTGCCCATGTTGCACACGGCGTGCGCCCGGCCGTCCCTGTCCCCCAGCTCCCGGCTGAGGATCATCGCCTGCCGGTAGTGGTCGATGCTCTCGTCGAACCGGCGCAACTGCGTCAGGGCTCCCGCCACGTCCCCGAAGCTCTGGGCCTGGCCCCTGCGGTCGGCGGCGGCCTGCGCGGCCGCGAGGGCCGTGCGGGAGGTGTCGAGCCAGTCGTGCAGATGACTGCGCAGGTAGAGGAAGGCCCAGGAGACCGCGGCGAGCCGCCAGGCCGTGCCCGCTCTGCCCGAGTCGGCGGCCTGGTGCACGGCTGCGACGAGGTTGGCCCGCTCGATCTCGCACCACTGCAGCGCCTGGTCGTGAGCCGTGAAGGACAGCGGCCGGCAACCGGGGGGTATCGCCTCCAGGAGTATGCGCCTGCGGTGCGGGGCGAAGAGCGGGTACGCGGCGTCCACGGTGTGCAGGTACCAGGCGAGGAGCCGGTCGACGGCACGGTCCTGGTCCTCCGGCGGCTCGTCGGTGCGGACCCGCTCGCGGGCGTACACGCGCAGCAGGTCGTGCACGGTGTAGCGGCCGGGCAGGCGCTCGACGAGCAGGTGCGCGTGGGAGAGCTCGGCGAGCAGGGTGCGGGTCTCCCGCAGGGGGAGCCCGGCGAGCGCGGCCGCGGCGGGCGCCGAGATGTCCGGGCCGACGTGCAGGCCCAGGAGGCGGAACAGCCGCGAGGCGGGGGCCGACAGCGTGTCGTACGACCACGAGAATATGGCCCGGACGTCGGTGCTGAGATCGGCGCTGACGAAGGCGTCCAGGCTGCCCTGGCTCTCGCGCAGTTCGTCGGCGATGGCGCTGAGGGGGAAGCCGGGGTTGATCGAGGCGCGGGCGGCCACGACGGCGAGGGCCAACGGCAGCCGGCCGCAGAGCGCGATGATCTCGTCCAGCGCGCGGGGCTGTGCCGACATCCGCGTCGGGCCGAGCCGCAGCCTCAGAAAGTCGTACGCGTCCGCGTGGGTCAGCTGATGCAGGGTCAGCGGTCGTGCTCCCTCACCGGCGATCAGGCTGGTGAGCTGGTTGCGACTGGTGACGATGACGAGGCAGCCGGGAGAGCCCGGCAGCAGGTGACGGACGTGTTCGGCGTCGCGGGCGTTGTCGAGGAGGATCAGGATGCGCCGGTGGGCGAGCAGGGTGCGGTAGAGCAGCGCCTGGGCCTCGAGTTGCGCGGGGATCCGCCGCGAAGGGACGCCCAGGGCGTCGAGGAAGATGCGGATGGCCTCCTCCTGCGTCATGATCGAGCCCGTCGCGTCGAATCCGCGCAGGTTGATGAAGAGCTGGCCGTCCGGGAAGCGGTCGGCGATCTCATGGGCCAGATGGACGGCCAGCGTCGTCTTGCCGATGCCGCCCATACCACTCACCACGCTGATGACCATCGCGTCGGCCCGCTTGCCCCCGGTCGGCAACAGTGCCCGCACCTGGCCGAGTTCGACGTTGCGACCCGTGAAGGTTGCCAGGTCGGCGGGGAGTTGGGCCGGTCGCGTGATCGGCGGGACAGCCGGGACCGCCGGGGCCTCGGCGGGTGCGGCTGCTCGGCGCGGGGGCGCGGGCGGGGGGTGTTCGAGTGAGGCGTCGGCCGTCAGGATCTTGTGGTGGAGCTCCCTCAGCGAGGCGCCGGGTTCGATGCCCAGCTCGGCCACCAGGGTGCTGCGCGTCTTCCGGTAGCACGCCAGCGCCTCCGCCTGCCGCCCCGACCTGTACAGGGCGATCATGAGCAGCTGGCACAGCCGCTCCCTCAGCGGGTGCTGGTCGGCCAGGGTTCGCAGTTCGGATATGACGGTGTCGTGCCGCCCGAGCTCGATATCGATGTCAAAGCGCGCCTCGAGGGTGCTCAGCCGGGTCTCGTTGAGCCTGGAGCGTTCGGCATCGGCGAGCGGGCCGGTCAGCCCGGCCAGCGGTGTCTCGTGCCACCCGTCGAGCGCCGCGTGCAACAACCTGGAGGCCGAAGTCAGTTCGCCCGCGGCACGCATCTTCGCGGCCCGGCTGACTCGCTGCTCGAAGACGCTTAAGTCCACCGCGTCCTCGGGGACATGGGCCAGATATCCGTCGGTGGCCGAGACGATCACGGCCCGGGACTCGTCCGGCACCCGGCCGGCGTCCAGGATCTTGCGCAGCCGCGACACGTAGGTGCGCAGCACGGGCACGGCGGTCGTCGGCGGGTTCTCACCCCATACGGCGTTGACGATCTCGGCGGTGGTGACGAGGCGCCCGCGCCGCAACAGCAGCGCGGCCAGCACCACACGCTGCTGGGGAGAGCCGAGGGTCAGTTCCTCCTCGCCACGCCATACCCGCAGTGGCCCCAGCACGGCGAAGCGCAGGGAGACTTCGGTAACTTTTTCCACTTCTTGACTATACAAAGGTTGTCCTACGCTCCCGGGTCGAGATCGTAAACGACTGTGGGCGATGCCGGTCCGGCTCGGTGACGGTGATGTCCCTCATCTCGCGGTCCCGGCCCGGTCACGCGGGCCGAAGGCACCGCCTGCGGAGGAGCGGGCCGCTTCCGTGTACACGGGACCGACGGGCGGAGCGGTGGAGTCCGGGGCGAATCCACGACCGGCGCCGGAGGCTGCCGGTGTCCCGGCGCGCACCGTGTCCGGCGTGGGTGGGGCCGGGGGGACCGGCAGAGCCCGGTCCGGCGATGCCCCGGGCTCACCGGCGCCACCGGCTCGCGGGGAGGGTCAGGCCGTCTCCTCCCGGGGCGTTCCCGCCGCTTCCCCCAGCACCTCCGCGAGCCCCTCCGTGTTCACCACCATGCTGACCGGGGCCGAGCTGTTGAGGCTCAGACCGTGCCCCTGCGGGATGCGGCCGAGCAGATCCACGACCGACAGCCGTACGAACCCCAGCTGTCCGGCGGTCCGGAGGTAGCGGGGCGAGGTGTACACCGGGACCACGGCCGTGCCGTCGGGTGCCGAAGCGCTCACCGGCTCACCGTCCGCCGTGACCAGCACGGCGACCTCCGCGGTGGCCAGGGCGGCGGTGACGTCCTCCACCGGGCCGTACCCGGTGGTGGCGAGCTGGACCGCACGGTCGACGTCGTCGGCGGGCTCGGGCCATCCCATCGCCTCGGGTGACGGCCTGTAGTCCTCGTTGTCCTCCCACTCGACGATCTCGCCCTCCGCGTCGGAGCGCCACTGGCCGACCACCGCCCACTCGGGCGGCGCCCCCTCCCCCTGCCAGGCGGGATCGGCGAGGTAGAGCCAGTGGTCGGGCGCCAGCGCGGCGGCCCGGACGAACTCCTCGGGAGGCGCGGGGTCCAGGGGGGCTGCGGAGGTTTCGGCTCCGGACTCACTCATCGTGTCCTCGCTTGCTCGGGGTACCTGATTCGGTGCCGGGGCGCCCGGTGGTCCGGGCCCGGTGTGCGGGTTCGCCCGACGTCTCCTCCCAGCGTGCCCGCAGCTCGTCGGCCGGGACGAGCAGGGCGGCCGGGGCCGTCGAGCTGAGGAACATCACGTCCCGGCCGGACCGCAGCCGGTCGAGGAGATCGGGGATCGTCATCGTCACATGTGCGGGCAGGCGGTTCGCCGACCCCCCTGGCGGCGACGGGAAGACGGGCACCGCGTGCGCTCCGCCGGGCGCCCGCGTCGACGCGGGCTCACCGTCCTCGGCCACGCACACGGCCACGGCGCCCGCCTCGGCGAGGGCCTCGGCCACGTCCGCGTCGGGACCGTAGCCGGTGGCGGCCAGGTGCAGCGCGGCGTCTGCGTCGTCGACCGGCGGGGCCCAGCCGAGGGCGGCGGGCGAAGGGCGGTAGTCGGGGTTGGCCTCCCACTCGGCGATCTCGCCCCGCGCGTCGCTGCGCCAGCGGCCGAGTACGGCCCAGGGGGGCGGGGGTTCGTCGTCCGCCACGCCGAGCCAGTGCCGGTCGGTCACCGACAGCCAGTGGTCGGGGGCGGTACGGGCGGCTGCGACGACGTCGTCGGGCGGCACCGGGAAGTCCGGCTCGCCGCGCACGACGGTCCCGGGCGTGCGCGCGGCGGGGGCCGGAACCGGAGTGGGTACCCCGCCGGAGGCGGGTGCGGGTACCGGCCCGTGGGGGCCGTCGGGCCGTCCGGCGGGGGTGGGCATGGGAGTCGCTCCAGACAGTCACGCCGCGCGGATGCCCGGCTCGCAGGGTAAGAGGGAGAACATCGCGTCACCGTTGCACGGCGCCGTCGCCCTCCGCTCCCGGGCCGCCGGCGCTCCCGGCCTCCGGTCCGGACAGCAGCGCCCGAGCGTGCTCGTCCGGGAACAGCCCGTCGCGCGCGACGTGGGCACGCAGCTCCTCCTCGGTCAGCGGGTGGACGTCCCGGTACCGGTCCCAGTCGTTCACGTAGACCGAGGCGGCCGTGGGGTCGTGCTCGTCCAGGGCGAGTTGGGCCCCGGTCATCACCTCGTGGAAGCTGTGGTGGCGCACGCCCACCATCACACTCAGCAGTCCCGCCCGGATCAGGGCGAGGTCCACGGGTACCCCGGCGACCCTCGTAAGCCGGGCCACGTGGGTGAGGATCCGGTGGGCGCTGCCCGAGGTGCCCGTCAGGACGAGGCCGGCGGAGTCCTCGGAGCTCTTCTGGAAGTCGGCGGACATGGGCAGTGTGTGGAGCAGGCCGGCGGGCGACCAGAGCAGGGCGCCGTCGCGGACCCCGAGACGGCGTTCGGCCGGGCTCAGCGCGGGCACGACCTCGTCCGGGCGCAGCGGCGTACGCAGCGGCGCCCTCAGCTCGTCCATCTCCTGCGCCTCGTCCTCGGGGTCGAGTTCGGCGGCGAGGAGCTCTTCGCGCTCCCGCTCGAAGCGCTCGCGCAGCTCGGTCTTGCGCCGGTCGAGGCGCTCCCGTGCGATCTCGGGATGCGGGGGCTCGACGCCTCCCATGAGGTGCGGGACGAGTTGCTTGGCGACGCCGTTGAACAGGAACGTCGCCCGCTCGCGCAGGTTGCCGGACTCCACGACCCTCGCGAGCTCCTCGTGCGAGGTGCCGACCGCACCGGCCTCCCCCTCCTTGTCGCTGCCGAACAGCCGGTAGTCCATGCCGCCGTGCAGGGCGATCAGCCAGAACGAACGCGCTACCTTGCCGAACTCCGCGTTGATGAGTTCGTTCCCGGCGAGGTGCGCGGCCAGCCGCTGCTCGAAGTGCAGGGCCTCCTCCGCGTAACGGATGCGTGCCAGGACCCAGTCGGGTGCGGCGGCCGGCTCCGCCGGGCCCGCGAAGTCCGCGTCCACGACGGGCGCGTCCCCGCCGGCGGGCGGCTCGAAGTGCGGGTTGGCGACGTACGGTCCGAGCGGGATGCCGTACGCCATCGGCTGCGCGCCGCGGATGTACCTGCGGTCGACGCCGCCGGGGAAGAGCACCTCCTCCTGGTCGGGGAAGGGGGAGGCCAGGCCCAGGGTGGCGTTGACGTCGATGCCGCCGGGGACCTGGATGTCGTAGCGCCAGCGGTAGCGGCGGTACAGGGCCTGGGCTCCCATGGGGTTCGCGCGGGCGCTGTCGCGCACGTAGTCGCGGTTCGGGGTGGCGCTCGCGAAGACGGTGTCCGGAACCAGGCTGCTGCCGCCGTAGACGTGGTCGATGAGGTGCACCATCTCGGGGCCGTACGGCTTGAGGCCCTCGCCGAAGACCTGCTCGGGCCCGTCGGGGCTGAAGCGGAACAGCGGGCCGTCGTGGTCGCGCCACAGCGCGTCGGGGAGGGTGCTGCCCGCCAGCGCGCCGGGGTCGGCCGCGACGGTGGCCGGGTCGACGGGCGGGGTCGGGCTGACCGGTCCGGTGGCGGGCCAGCCGACCGGTACGGGCACGGGGTCGGACGGGTCCGCCGTCGTCGGCACCGTCCGCATGCGGGAGGAGGCGACGAGTCCGCGGCCCGGCAGGTACCAGTCCCAGGCCGGGCCCTTGGAGTACACGGTGCCGGCCATGTCGGTGACACCGCCGGCGGACGGCCCGTCGGAGTTGTACTCGCCGCGCAGTCCGAGCGAGGCCATCTCGGCCACGAACACATGGAGGTCCGGATCGTCCTGGCCGTAGCCCCACACGGTGTGGCGGTCGCTGGACGCGGCAACCGGGAAGGCCTCGAGCGTCTCCTCGAAGCGACGGTCGAAACGGCCGTCCGCCGAGTAGGGCAGGGACGGTGCCGCCGGGGGCGTGCCGTCCGCGTCCAGGTCGTCGACGGCGGTGCCGGTGCTCGCGTTCCACTCCCCGGCCCTCGCCGTGTCCGTCGGGCCGGACGGTACGGCGGACGGCATCCGCGGCACGGTCCGGCGCCAGACGCCGGGCGGCGGTGCGTCGGAGGCCTCGGGGTCCCGCGTCGTTCCCGTGGTCGGGGTGCCCGGTGTCTCCGGCGGGAGGACCGTGACGACGCCCGGTCGTGTCCCGCTGCCCTCGGACACCCTGAACGCCCCGTCGTAACTCCACACGGTGCGGTCGTTCGTGAGGGAGAAGTGCCGCTGCGCGCTCGGCTGTCCCGTTCCGATGCCGGGGACCAGCAGCGCCAAGGGGCGGTGGTGGCCCGTCAGCGACAGCTCCGGGTCGGACTCCAGCAGCGCGAAGAACTCCCGCACGCCGACCGGCACGGTGCCGCCCGGCAGCCGCAGGACCACCTGCCCGGCGGCGTCCGTGTCCGCGTACACGAAGTACGGGGGAACGGCACCTGGCCGGGTCCACGGGGCGAACTCCGGCGGGCCGCTGTCCGCGTCGGCGCCGGTCCGGGCGGTGAGCAGCCGCGTGGGCTCCAGCCCGCCGGGGGTCGGAGTGGGGCCCCAGTTGCGTCCCTGGAGGGTGCCGGAGGGTGTGCGGATGCGGCCTTCGTGGGCGAACGCGCCCAGCGTCTCCAGGTGGAAGACGGCCAGTTCGCCGGGGTGGCCGAAGTTCCGGCCGGTGGCGAGGGCCTGCTCGGCCAGTTCCCTCAGCCGGGCCTCCGCGGAAGCGTCCCACGGGGTGTCGGCGGACAGGTGGAGCGCCGTGCGCCCGAGCTCCTCGCGTTCCGCGGGCGTCCTGGCGTCCATCAGGACCGCGGCACCGGTCATCGCCCACAGCGCGCGGGCGTACTCACGCGGTGTGAGCGGCCCGGTGGGCGTCCGCAGCACCGCCCGCACCGCCGCGTCGCCGCCCGAGGCCAGCCGGTCCGACGCGGTCCGCAGCGCGGGCACGTCCCACACGGCGGTGAGCGCGGCGTCCCGCGGCGCGGCGAGCGCACGGTCGAGCACGGCCTCGAAGTCGGCGGGTCGCGGGGCGGGCCCGTCGGACGTCGGCGCGAGGAGCTGCCACAGCTCCATGCGCAGCGGGGTGTACGCGCTGAGCGCCGGGTCGTTCGCGCGCAGCGTCTCCAGCGCTCCGATCCCGCGCAGCAGTCGCTCGTGACGGCCGCCCGGCTCACCGCGGTCGGCCTCGACGTCGTTGCCGAAGACCTGCCGCAGCGCCCGCACGAGGCGCAGGGCGCGCGGCCCCTCGTCGTCCCAGGCGGGAAGGCCGGTGGGCCGCGGGAGGGGAAGCAGGCCGGCCCTCGCGGCCAACTCCGCTGTCCCGTCGATCGGTTCGGGCAGGAAGGTCTCCATGCGCGCCAGGGTGCCGTCGGGTGTCGCCGCGAGCAGCCGCACGGTGTCGTTGTAGCCGGTCCTGCCGGTGGCCGCGGTGGTGGTGCGCCCGCTGTGGTTGGCGGCGTGCTGCGCGAGTGCGACCTCTTCGAGGGGGTCCTCGACGAGGGGCGCGGGCCTGATGAGGGACTGCTCGCGCCGCGGGTCGCCGGCCACCGCGCCGTAACAGCTCGCGACGTGCAGTTCGTCCCCGGCCGCCCGTGTGACCACCTCCGGCAGCCCGCCGATGTAGCGTCCGCCGTCCTCGGCGCCGAGCAGCAGCACCCGGCCGTCCTTGCGGACCAGCTTCAGCCCGCCGGGTACGCCGTGGGCGTGGAAGGTGTAGACGGACGCCTCCGGGTCCGGGGCGGTCTCCTCGGCGTCGACCGTGTGGAAGGTGTCGCCGAGGCGGAGCACGTGCGTGCGCTCCCGCATGCCCCGGTACAGCCTCAGCCGGCGTTCCCGCAACCGCCTGCGGCCGTCGTCCGGCATCGACTCGCGGCCTTCGAAGCGGTGGTCCGTCCCGACCAGTGGCCGGGTGTCCACGTCGCTGTCCCGGAACCGGACTCCGTCCACCGTGACCCACTCGCGGTCCGGTGAGCCTGTGGTCCCGTCCGACGGCGGATCGAACGGCACCCAGTCGCCGTACGCGTCGTCGGGGTCGGAGTCCACGAGCGACGGCACGTGGGCGTCGGCCGGGTCCGCGGTGACGTCCGCGGTGGTCCCGGTCCCGTCGGCGCCGGTCGTGTGGCCGAGGAGGCGTCCGTCGCCGCTGGGCGCCCAGACCCTCCGGCCCAGCCGTTCCGCCACGGCACGCGCCAACTGCCCGTACTGGGCGCCCGCGTACGGGCTCACCAGCACCACCGGGACGTCGCGCGGCATCGACGCCAGGACGGGATCGGCCGCCAGCACGTCCGCCAGCGCCCGCGGGCCGAGCTCCCGGCCGTCGGCGAACAGGTACTCGTCGTAGCCGGCCTCGGCCGCCACGACGTAGGCCGTGTCGCCCCACGGCGACGCCTCGTCGGAGACCCTCCGCAGCCGGCCGTCCCGCTGTTCGTGGAGCCGGATCCGCGAGGCGTCGACACTGGGGATGCCGGAGCCGGTCCAGTCGCGCCCGCGCGGAGCACCCTGGGCGTCGGTCATCAGGGTGGCGTCGGACAGCAGCGGGTCCGACGCCGCGTCGACCGGCTCCCGGGAGGTGGGCGAGGCGGTGGACGACGGTTCGGACGTGGCCGAGGAGGCGGGCGACGCCGGGCCGGAGACCGTGTCGGTCGCCGGGGCGAAGGCCCACTCGGGGTCGGACGGCAGCGTGCGGGCGGCCGGGTCCGCAGAGGCGGAGCGGCCGGCCGGTGGGCGCGTCGGGAGGGCGCCGGGACCGTCGTCGGTGGCCGGGTCGCCGGGGGCGGTGGTGCCCCGGCCGGTGGACCGGGGTACCGGCGCGGGGAGCGTACGGGGCGCGTCCCGGGGTGCGGAGTGCTGGAACGGGCGCGTCTCGTGCCAGACGTCCGCCCCGGGCACGTTCCCGACGGCGGCCGGGTCGTGCAGGGTCAGCACCGGCTGTCCGGAGTCGCCGGCCCCGGACAGGTCTGCGGGGAAGTCGGTCCACCACACGGTGCGGCCCAGCCGCTGGGCGAGCCGGTGGGCGACGTCCCCGGCGTCGGCGGGCGGTCCCGAGAACGCCAGGACGAGGGGTGTGTTCAGTTCGCTGCGCATCAACGGGATGTCGTTCGCGAGCAGGTCCAGGAACTCGCCGGTGGGCACGGCGGAGCTCTCACCGTCGTAGGACAGTCGGAGGAGGTCCGGGTCGTGCGCGTCGGGGGCGACCCGCACCAGGTACGGGACCGGTGTGCCAGGGCCCTGAGTCCACGGCGCGGCCACCACCCCGGCGGGCGTGCGGAACTGCGCCAGGTCCACGTCCGACGAGGGCAGCCCGCCGGTGAAGTCACGGCCGCCCCCGCGAGTGCCGTCCCGCACCGTGCGCACTCCGGTGGTGGTGTACGCGCCGGACTCCTCCAGGTCGTACGCCGCCGCCACGTCCGGGTCGGACGCCTGGCGGCCCACCGCGAAGGCGCGGGTGATCAGGTCCAGTGCCTGCTCGCGCTCCGTGTGGCCCAGCCGTGCGCCGGGGAGCAGATGGAGAGCCCGCGCGATGAAGGCGTCCTGGCCCTGGCCGGCCGCGAGCAGCGCCTCCTCGGCCTTGACCCGGGCCCAGAAGATGCGTGACCGCTCGGTCTCGCCGACCGCGTCGGGGTCGATCTCCAGGGCGGAGGCGGCCTCGTCCTCGGGATCGCCGTCCCGCATCCACCCGGCGGCGGCCTCGACCGCCGGCAGGTCCACGAACCCGACCAGCACGTCGCCGGGCCACATGGTCCACTGCTCGGCGGCGGCGGTCAGTACCCGGCGGGTGGCCTCCTGGTCCACGCCGGAGGCCGCGGCCGGGTGTGCCTCGACGACCCGGCGGAGCAGGTCCAGCGTGAACGGCCCTGCGGTGTCGAAGTCGGAGTCGGCGCGCCACATGTGGTCCACCGCCGCCGCGCCGCGCAGCAGATCACCGAAGTCGGCAGCCTCGTCGACATCGTGACCGAACGTCAGTCGCAGTGCCCGCACCAGGCGCAGGGTCCTCGCCCGCGTCTCCTCCGTGACGTGCCCGTCGGCCGGGCCGTATCCGGCGACCTCGGACAGGCGGTCGAGGTCGGCGCCGGCGGGCTCCGGCCTGAACAGGTCCCATGCCCGGTGCCGCCCCTGCGCGTCGGCGTACAGCGTGCGTGTGTAACGGCCGTTGGCCGACCGCGTGCCCTGCGAGCTGTATGCCAGGCGCACGGTGCGCCCCGTGCTGTTCGCCAGGTGCTGCCCCATGGACACGTCGCGCAGCGGGTCGGGAACGAACGGGCCGGGGAAGGCGTCGCCCACGGTGTTCGGGGCCGGCACCGCGCTGCCCCTGGGCGCTCCGCTCCAGCAGACCACGAGGTCGATCCAGTGGTCCGCGGGCAGGCTCGCCAGGCTCTTGCGGCGCCTGAGCCACGGTCCGGCCTCCCCCTCGTCGACCAGCCGGACGGTGCCGTCCCGCAGCGCGAGCTGGAGGAGACCGGGTTCGCCGTGCATGTCCAGGCGGTAGGCGGTGTCCTCGGGGCCCGGGCGCGGCAGGTCGTACTCCTGGGACATCCCGTCGGTGGCCGGGTAGTGGTGCACGAACGTCGTCATCCGGTCGAGGTGCCGGCCGTCCTCCTCGAAGTACTTCGCGTACTCGGCGGGGTGGTGCGAGGCGCGGCCGATCTGCTTCCCGCTCAGCGCGCTGACGATGGGCCGGGTGACCACGTCGCGGTGCCAGGCCGGTGCGTCGTCGTCGGGGTCGGGCGCGAGGCCGGGCTCGCTCGCGATCCAGTCACCCTGCGGGACCCCGGGGCGCCGTACGGTGTCGAGGGTGCTCGCCGCGCCCGGGGCCGAGTTGAGCATCACCTCGCCGCTGTGCGCCCACACCGTCAGACCCGTACGGTCCGCGAGCTTGCGCGGCAGGTCGAGGTAGCCGTCCCCGGCGAAGGGCGTGGCCAGCACGATCGGGGTGCCCTGGGCCAGGCCCTCCCCCGCCACGTCCGCCGCGACCAGCTCCACGAACTCGTCGACGTCCAACTCGCGCGTCGAGCCGTCCGGGAGCCGTGCCTCCACCCGGTCGTGCCCTCCGTCGGCGGCCACGACGTACGGGGTCACACCCTGCGGCCAGGGGGTCCGCACCGTGTCGAGGACGTCGTACGTGCCGGACGGGTCGTCCTCCAGCACGTCTCCCTGGGCGGTGTCCAGCTCCGCGACGGTGTCCTCGTCCCAGTTGAGGCCCGGTACGCGGCGGCCCTGGACGGTGAAGTGGCGTGCGCGGCCAGGGGCCCTGACGCCCAGTTCGGTGAGGTGGAAGGCGCCCAGCGCGGCGAGGCCCGTCGCCGCACCGGCCGCCGTGGCCCGTTCCACCAGTGCGAACAGTTCCGCGCGCCGGTCCTGTCCGACGCTCGCGGCGGGGTCGAGGTGCAGGACGCGGCGGGCGAGCGCGTCGACGTCCAGCGGGCGGTCGCGCAGCGACGGGTGGTGACGGCGCAGGGTGTCCAGCGTCTGCACCGCCGCCGCGTCCGGTGGCTGGGAGATGCCGAGGGTGGCCTGCCGGCCCAGCTCCGCGCGGGTCACGCCGTCGAGCGCGCCCGTACCCGTCCAGTCGGCGGGGACCCGTGTCACGCCCCGCGCCCCGACCGCGAAGTCGTCCACGGTCAGGCGCGGTTCGCCATCGGGGCGGTCCTGCTGGAGGTCGTCGAGCGCACGGGCCAGCAGCCGCCGGAACAGGGTGCGTGCGGCCTGGGCGCGCCGCCTGCCCGCGTCCGCCTGCTCGGTGGTGTTCGAGCTGTCGGTCCGGCGCGCGTCGGCCCCGTAGCCGGTGACGGCGACGCGCGGCAGTGAGGCGCCGGCCCGCTGGTTGCGCAGCCCCGCGGCGGCCACCTGGGACGCCAGCCTGCGCAGGGTGTCGGCGCCCGCCGCGGACGGGGTCATGAGCCCGTGCCCGTACGCCACCAGGCTGCGCGTCGGCAGGGCGGGCAGCGGGCGGGCCGTCGGCGGAGCGGCGGGGGCCGTGTACACCGGCGGGACGGGCGCCGGTGTCGAGGTCGTCTCCACGCCCTCCATGGGGTCTCCGACCGAGGAACGGGCTCTCGCGGGGGAGGCCGCCGTACCCGCGCCGGGCAGCGCGTCGCTCGCCGCGGCGGGGCCGTCCCCGGCCGGTACGGCGTCACCCGCCGGGCTCGCCGGTCGCGGCCCCGGCCCCGCGGGCAGCGGCGGCTCGACGGGGCGCGGGCCCTCCTGGGCACCGGTCGGGTCGACGGGCCGTGCCTCCTGCCAGTCGGCGGCCGTGGGGCTGGTCATGGTGACCAGCGAGTCGATGAGGGTGGGCACCGCGGTGCCCGTGTCGTCCGTCCCCGACAGGTCCGCCGGGAAGGGGCTCCACCACACGCTGCGGCCCAGCCGCTGGGCGACCACGTCCGCGAAGCCCGGCTCGGGCCCGCCGATTCCGCTCAGCACCAGGAGGACGGGGACGGTGAGGCCCTGTCGTGACAACTCGGGTTCGGCCGCCAGGAGTTCGGCGAACTCTGCGGCGGTCACCTCGTAGGAGGAGCCGCCGAAGCCCACCCGGAGGTGGTCGGGGTCCTGCATGTCCACGTACGCCAGTACGAGGTGGGGGACGGGCTTGTCCGTGCCGTACGCGTCCTGCCCGGCCCACGGGGCGTCCGCGAGCCCGCCCGGCGTCCGGAACCGGTCCAGGCCCGGCAGGGGCGACGCCCCGTCCGTCCAGTCCCGTCCGCCGCCCGTCGCGGAGCCCATCGTCGTCACCGGCGTGGACCGGTCGAAGGCGCCGCGCGTCTCCAGGTCGTACGCGGCGGCGACGTCGGGATCGCGCATGTCCCGGCCCGCCGCGAACCCCCGGGTCAGCAGGTCCAGTGCCTCGCCACGCAGCGCGTCGTCCACGTCGGCGCCGGGGTCGAGGTGCCGCACCCTCCGGGTGAGGGCGTCCGGGTCGGCCTCGGCCATTGTCTCCTCGGCCTTGACCCGTGCCCAGAACATCCGCGAGCGCTCGGTCGCGCCCACGTCGCCGGACCCGGAGAGCTTCAGTGCGGAGACGGCCGTTTCGTCCACCGCCGCCGTGTCCCGCAGCCACCGGGCGGCGGAGTGCGGTACGGGCAGGTCGACGAACCGGCTCAACGGCGGGGTGGCCCCGTGCTGCCACGCCTGTGCCGCCGCGGCGAGCACCAGGCGGGTGGCCCGGCGGTCGGCCCCGGAAGCGGCCTCCGGGCGGGCCCCGACCACCCGGCGCAGCAGGTCCGGGGAGAGCGGGCCGGTCGGGCCGAGGTCCGGATCGGCGTGCAGCATGTTGGCGAGCGCGCCGGCTCCGCGGACCAGGGTCGCGTACTCGGGTGCGTCCTCCACGTCGTGCCCGAGTAGCAGCCTCAGGGCCCGCACCACACGGAGCAGTTCGGCCCTGCTCCGCAGCGACGGCTCGCCCTCGAACCCGGCCGACGCCGCCAGCCTGTCCAGATCGGCCTCGTCGGGCTCCGGGCGGGCGGTCTCCCACCACCAGCGGCGCCCGCGCGCGTCGGTGAACAGCACCCGCACGGGGTCGTCCTGGTACCTGAAGGTCCCCTGCAAGGCGTAGGACAGCCGCACCGTGCGCCGTGTGGTGTTCGCCAGGTGCTGCCCCAGGGAGAGCGCCTCGTCCGCGAGCGGATCGGCGGCGAACGGCACGGGGTAGGAGTCGCCCGCCTGGGTGTGGTCCTGCACGGCGCTGTCCTGCGGGGTCGAGGAGTAGCAGACGACCATGTCGATCCAGTGGTCCGCGGGCAGGCTCGACAGGCTCTTGCGCCGCCGCAGCCACTCCCCCGCCTCGCGCCGGTCGGCCGTCCTCGACCCTCCTCCGGCCAGCGGCAGCACCAGGCTGCCGGGCAGGCCGTGGCCCGCCAGGTGGTACGCCTTGCCCTTCGGTCCCGGGTCAAGCAACGGCAGCTTGGCGGAGTACGTGCCGGTGGCCCGGTTGTAGTGGACGTACAGCGTCATCTGGTCGAGACGGCTGAAGGTGTCCTCACGCATCCCGGTGAGCTCTCCGGGCTCGTGCAGGCTGCGGCCGATCTGCTGCCCCGTCAGGGCGCTGACGACGGGCTGGGTGAGCACGTCGCGGTGCCAGTCCGGGGCGTCGTCGTCGGCGTCGGGCGCGAGGCCCGGCCGGACGGGGAGCCAGGTGCCGCGCGGCAGTCCGTCCCTGCTGATCACGGCGATGGTGATCGACACGGACGGATCGGGGTGGCGCCGCGCGAGGCCGCTGTGCACCCACACGGTACGGCCGGTGCGTTCGGCCAGCTTGCGCGGCAGGTCCAGGTAGCGGTCGCCGGCGAACGGGACGGCCAGCACGATCGGGGCCTCGGCCGGGAGGTTCCGCAACTCCGGGTCGGAGGCGACCAGCTCGGCGAAGTCGTCGGGACCGAGGTCCCGGGTCGTCCCGTCGGGCAGCCGCGCGGTCACCATGTCGTGGCGCCCGTCGGCGAGGACGGCGTACGGGGTCACGTCCCACGCCCACGGGGAGAAGTCCGTGTTCCCGGTGGGGGTGAAGCCGCCCGTCCCGTCGGACCGGAGGTCGTCCACCAAGATGCCGTCCAGTTCGGCGACGTCGGATCCGGCCCAGTTCAGGCCCGGCACCCGGCCTCCTCCCACGGAGACGTACCTGGCACGGTCGGCGGCGAGGACGCCCTCCTCCGCGAGGGCGAACGCCGCGAGAGCGGCCAGGCTGGAGGCCCGGCCGGCCGCGAGCGCCCGCTCGACCGTCGTGTACAGGTCCCTGCGCATCTCGGGGTCGACGAGGACGGAGGGGCCGAGGTGGAGGACGCGCCGGGCGACGGCGTCGACGTCGAACGGCCCGGTACGCAGCGACCGGTCCTCACGGCGCAGTGCGTCCAGCGCCTCGACCGCCGCCGCGTGCCCCGGTGAGGTGAGGGCGATGGTGGCCTGCCGGCCCAGGTCCGCGCGGCTCACCGCCTCCGGCATGTTCGCGGTGCCGCCCTGGGCGGGAAGGCGCGCACGGCCGCGCGAAGTGATCTTGAAGTCGTTCGGGGTCAGTCGCGTCCGCCCCGCAGGCAGGTTCGTCTGGAGGGCCCGCAGCGCTTCGTCGAGCTTCCGGACGAACAGGTCGTGCGCGGTCCGCGCGCGCTGGTCGCCCCGCTGCCGGGCGGCCTGCTCCCGCTCCCGCGCCGTGCCGGCCTGGCGGGCGTCGGCGCCGAATCCGGCGATGTCGATCCTCGGCATCGGCACCCGGGTGCGCAGGTTGCGAAGACCGGCCCTGGCGACCCGGCGCGCCAGCCGTTCGACGCTCTCCTCCGCGTCGCCCGAGGGCCGCGTCTCCCCCTGGGCGTAGGTCACGAGGCTCAGCCGGGGCAGCGGGGCGAGCGGCCGGGCCGAGGCGGCGGCCGCCGGTGCGGCGAACACCGGCTGTCCGCTGCCCGTATCGAGCGCGGTCAGGTCAGGGACGGTCGGGTCGGCGTCGGTCATGTCGAGGTCGGCCCGGTCGGCTTCGGGCAGGCCGAGGTCGAGGTCGAAGTCGAAGCCACCGGCGTCGAGATCGTTCCAGGCCGACAGGTCGAAGTCACCGAAGTCGACGCCGCCCAGGGCAGGGTCGTCCAGCATCGACATGTCGAAGTCCGGCATGTCGAAGTCCGGCATGTCGGAGTCGGCGCCCGACTGCGCCACCGGTACGGGCGCAGCCTGCGTCGTGTCCGTGGCGGGAGCGGTCCAGCGTTGCCGCAGTCCGAGGCCGGAGCGGAGGGTGTCGGCCAGCTCCGTGGCGGACGCCGGCACGGCCTCCGTGCCGGTCCAGGCGCCCAGCAGGTGGTCGGCGACCTGGCGCACCGCGCGGCGGAAGCCGTCACCGGCGTACCGGGAGTCGGCGATGGCCGCGTGCGGCTCCGCCGGCAGCACCAGGGAGACGGCGGCGTCCCACGCCCTCGTGGTGCCGCTCCCGCCCGTGTCCTGGGGTGCGGTGCCCTCGAAGTCGGCGTACGCCCGTGCCCACAGCCGACGTGACGCGTGAGCGGCGGCGGTGTCCAGCGCGTCCGGCCACGCACCGGTCCCCGCCATCCGCACCCGGGCCAGGTCCAGCGGCGACAACGCGTCCGCGGGCAGCCGGTCGTCGCCGCGCAGCATCATCTCGGTCCGCAGGCCGACGGAGAGCGTGACGCCCGCGGCCTCCAGCTCCTGCGGGCCCACGGTCTCGCCCGGGGAGGGCCGCGGCAGTGCGGGCGGCAGATCGGCGTCGGTCAACTCTGCGGCGATCCAACGGCGTTCGGCGGAGTCCCGAGGGACGACCGGGGCCGCTTCGTCGGCGCCGGAAGCGTCGTCCCGAACTGCCCCGCGCGCCGCACCCGGTACGTCCGGTGCGGCGCCCAGGAGCCACAGTCGCGTCTCGGCCTCCTCCAGTCGGCGGCGCACCCCGTCGACCTCCGCCCAGGCGTCGGCCACGGCGGTCCCGTCACCGCTGATCCGCTCCGTCGTCGCGGCCTCGGCCGCGGCCTGGACGAGCGCGCTCAGCGCCCGCGCGTGCGCGTCCCGGGCGGCGACGAGGTCCGGGTCGGCGGCCTCGTCGACGACGGCGTCGGCCGCGCGGGCCCCGGCGGGCGGGGAGGTGTGCGCGGCCTTGCGGGGCGGCTTCGCGTTGGTGGCCGTCGGCGCGCCCGTGGAGCCGTCGCCCTCGGCGCGCGTGATCCGCCCCCAGCCGCCCACCGTGGCGGGCTGCCCGTCGGGTCCGGGCAGCACCGCGACCGTGTACGTCCCGGTCGCCGGGTCGTGGTGGAGCGTGGTGGCGCTGTCGGTGGCCCACCAGTTCCGGGCCGAGTTCCGGGCACCCTCACCCGGGACGCTGCCCTCGGCAGGCCGCCCGCCGGACGGCCTGCCGTGCGGAACCACCGCGATGACCTCGGCGTACCCGTCCTCGGAGAGCAGCTCCGGATCGCGGAAGACCAGTTCGCCGAAGTCGCTGGGCGGCACCGGTCCCTGCATCCGCAGCCCGTCGGCGTCACCGTCGGCGACGTACACGAAGGGCGTCGGGCGGTGCGGGTCGGCTGTCCAGGGCGCGGGCTGGGTGCCGACGGGTACGAGCGAACCGTCGGGCGCGTATCCCAGCAGGGTGACGACGCTCGGGTCGAACGTGCCCTGCGGCCGGGGTGCGCCGTCCAGCGCGCGCCCCCAGGCCGTGCCGTCCTCGTCCGTCAGCACCCGGTCGGACCCCAGAGCGCCCTGCTGCTCCAGGTGGTAGGCGGCCACCTCGCTGAGCTGCCACGGGTCGCGGCCGACGGCCGCCGCCTGCCGGGCCAGCAGGACCGCTTCGTTGAACCGCGCCGGGTCCGGGGCGGGCAGGTGCAGCACCCGGGCGGCGAACGCGCCCGGATCCACCTGGCCGGTCATCAGGGCGACCTTGAACGACGCCCACAGCACCCGCGACCACTCCGCCTCGCCCACCGGCGCCGAGGCGTCGAGCCCCAGGATCCGCCGGGCGAAGTCCTCGCGGTGGGGCGCGGAGGCGAGGCCTGCCAGCATGTGGACCAGGTTCGGCAGCCCGATCCAGCCGGTCAGGGGGGTCCTCTGGCCCGCGTCCCACCGCCGGGCCGCCTCGGCCAGGAGGCTCCGGTGGCTGTCCGGAGTGAACTGCGGGGTCTGCCCCGGCGGGAGCCCGGCCGCGTGGTAGCCGGTCAGGACCTGCTCGTACAGGTCGAGGGTGAACCGGCGCGCGCCGTCGCGGTCCAGGTGCGGATCTGCCTCGCGCATCAGGTCGAGCGCGCCGATGCCGCGCAGCAGCTCCGGGTACTCCGGGGTCTCGTCGATCGTGGAGCCGAAGATCTGGCGCAGCGCCCGGACCAGCCGCAGGGTCCGCTCCTGTACCGCCTCGGAGGCCGGACCGGGGCCGTGGTGCAGCCCGGCGTCACGGGCCCGCCGGTCCAGCGCGTCCCCGGTGGGCTCCGGCCGGAACATGACCCACGGGTAGGCGCGGCCCCGCGCGTCCGTCTGAAGGCTGAGGTACGCCTCCTGGGCGCCGTCCCGCGACTGGACGGCGGCGTTCATCAGGGAGGTCGCGAACACCGTGCGGCCCGTCTCGTTGGCCGTGTCCTGGCCGACCGCGACGGCCGCGAGCGGGTCGGGCACGAAGGGCAGCGGACCGTCGATGTGCAGCCCGTGCATCTCGCCGATCCCGGGGGGCGCCGCGGCGTAGCAGACGAGCAGCACCACGGGGTGCTCGGGGGCGAGGGAGGCCAGGCTGCGGCGGCGGGCCAGCCTACGGGCGAACTGCGGCCCGTCCTCGGTCCGCTCCCCCTGCGGGGTGTGCCAGGTGACGGAGCCCGGCAGCCCGTGGTTGTTGGGGAAGTACGGTGCGGGCAGGTTGAGTTCGGCCCAGGGAACGGGCGACGTGGCGCCCTGGGGGTCGTAGGCGGTGCGCTGGAGGATGTAGGACGTGGCCGTGCCCAGCCGACTGTGCGTCAGCGTCCGCGACCAGCCGCCGTCGGCCGAGTCGGCGAGGTCCATGGAGATGTAGCCCGTGGACCGGTGGCCGTGGTGGGCGACGGAGAGGGAGCTGATCCCGTCGCCCGTCGGGTCTTCGGATGAAGTGGACTGTGCCGCAGGGGTGTTGGCGAACCACTGACCCCGCGGCGCCTGCTTCTCCTCGTCCAGCAGCAGGATCACCGAGCGGTCCGGGGCGCTCGGGAGGCGCCCGATCGCCGACCGGCCGGTGGTGGCCCACACCTCTCTGCCGAGCCGGTCGGAGAGCCCGCGCGGCAGGTCCAGGGACGCGGCTCCGGACCGGGCGACGTGCAGCAGCAGCGGTCCCGGACGGCCCGTCAGGTTCCGGTCGAGGGCCATCAGCTCGTGGAGGACCTCGGGCGGTACCGGACGCGCGAAGCCGCCGAGCCCGCGCACCACGACCGCGTCGGACCGCCCGCCGAGCAGCACGAGGTACGGGTCGGGGTGGCCAGGTGTGGGGAGCCAGGGCGCGGTCTCGGGGCCAGTGTGGCCCGTCGTGCCGTCGGGGGCGCGCGAGATCCGGCCGGTGCCGCCCGGGTCGAAGTCGGCCGGCAGCGGTTGCCCGAGCCAGTTCCACCCGCGCGGGCGGCCCTGGGCGTCGGTGAGCCGGAAGTCCGCGTGGAAGGCGCCGCGTTGGGCGAGGTAGTGGGCGGACAGCGCGGCCGGCGTGGTGGCGTCGGCGGTGAACGGTGCCGTCGCCAGCCGCACCAGGGCGCCCCGCGCCGAGGCGTTCACCGTGTCGGCGGGCCCGAGCAGCAGCACCCGGCGGACCAGCGCGTCCAGGTCCAGGAAGCCGCCGCGCAGCGCCGGGTCGGAGGCCCGCAGCCGGTCGAGGCGCTCCAGCCCCTCGGCGGCCCGCTCCCGGTCGACGCCGTTCAGGGCGCCGAGGCCGTACAGCGCGTCGAGGACCGCCTCGCGGTGCCGCTCGGCGTCGTCGGGCGACACCTGCTGGGGGGTGCCGGTGGCGCCCTGGTGCGGGCCGGACGGGTTCGGCATCTGCGACACCGGGTGGTTCGGCTCGGAGGCGACCGGCCGGGTGTGGACCGGACGGTGCGGGAGCGCCCCGCGGACGCGCGGGCCGTCCTCGCGCACGACGGTGCCGGCGGCGGACCTCGGCTCCAGTTCCTCCAGCAGGGCGTCGGCGTGCTCGTCGGGGAAGAGCCCGTCCCGCGCGACGTTCTCCCGCAGCTCACGCTCGCCGAAGGGGTGGATGTTCCAGTAACGGCCCCAGTTGTCGGTGTAGTCCAGGGCGGGGTCGTGGCCGGGTACGCCGTCCAGGGCGAGCTGGGCGCCGCGCATCACCTCGTGGGCGGTGTGGTGGCCCACCGTCAGCGAGATGGCCAGCATCCCGGCCCGGATCAGGCCGAGGTCCAGGTCGATGCCCCACTGGTCCCGCATCCGGGCGGCGTGCAGCAGGAAGCGGTACGTGGATCCGGCGGTTCCGGTCGCCACCAGACCGCCGGAGTCCTCGGAACGCCCCTGGAAGTCGGCGTTCATCGCGATGTCGTACACCGAGGTCGCCGGCATCCAGGTCAGCCCGGCGTCGCCGACCGCGAACCGGCGCTCCGCCTCGCTCAACGGCGGACGCGCCTCGTCAGGACGCGCGGGGTCGGACACGGGCTGCGGCAGCTCCGCGACCGCCGCCTCCTTCTCGGCCAGGGTCATGTCCGAGGCCTGGATCTCCATGGCTCGGCGCATGTACTCCGCGTAGGCCTCCCGCTGCCGGCGGCTCGGCCGTTCGGCGGCGATCTGCGGATGCTGCTCCTCGGCGCCGCCGAGCATCTCCGGTACGAGGTCGCTGGAGATCCCCTCGTAGAGGAACGCCACCAGCTCCCGCAGGTTCCCGCTCCTCAGCACCCGCTGGAGCGCCTCGCGGGACTTGCCGACGACGCCCGCCTTGAACTTGCTGGTGTCACCGAACGTCGCCAGCGCGCGCGGGTGCCGCTGGCGCGCCTCCGCCCACGCGGCACTCGCCATCTTCCGGAACTCGGCGGTCACCGCCTCGTTCTCGGCCAGGTACTCACCCAGCCGCTTGTCGAAGGCGACGGACTCCTCGGCGTAGCGGATGCGCGCCAGGACCCACGGGGGCGCGTCGCTGTTCCTGCGGTCCGGACTCGGCTGCGCGGTACGGCCCGGTGGCCGGGACCTGCCGCGCTCGGGCGTGGCGGCGGAGTCGGCGCTCGTGGGCCGGCGGTCCGACGGTCCGACGGACGGCTCGGACTCGGCGGCCGGCGGCCTGGTGGCCGACGGCTCGGCGGTCGGGGCGGTCGTCGGCCGCGTGACGGCGGGTTCCTCGGACGGGGCCGGCTCACCGGTGGGCGTGGTGCGGCCGGAAGGACCGGGCGTGACCTGGCGGCGATCGTCGACCTCGATCGTCACCAGGCGTCCCTGGTCCGGGTCGACGGCCCTGCGCACCCGCTTGGCGGACTTGGTCAGACCGAAGTCCCGTACACCGACGTGCGGTCCGCTCACCCCGGTCTGGAAGGTCCTCAGGACCTGGGCCAGCCTGGTCGCCAGGGCCTTGGCCACGGCGTCGGCGCGCGCCTGGCCGCTGGACTGCGAGCGGTTGCCGTGGCCGGTGACGGTGATCGTCGGCATGGGCAGTCCGTGGGCCCGGTTCCACAGCCCCGCGCGTGCCAGCGCCTGGGCCAGGCCGTCGATCGTGTCGGCCGCGTCCGCGGGGGTGCCGTGCTCCTTCTCCTCGAAGCGGACCACGTGCTGGTGCCGGCGCGGGGTGTGGCCGTGCAGCACCACCGTCGTCAGCGGGTTGGCCACAGCGGGCGAACCCGTCGACAGCAGAGCCGCGTTGACCTCGTGCGCCGACTCCCCCGGCCGCTTGCTGTACGCCCGGAAGGACCAGAGGTCCTTGTTGTCGATCACCGGCGCGGCGGCCCGGATCAGCTCCTTGGCGCGGGAGCGCGCCACGGCCACCTCACGCAGCGCCAGGGCGTGTTCGGGGCGGTCCTCGTCGAAGTACCAGGGCAGTTGCTCCGCCTGGTGCACGTCGGCGAGGGCCCTGGCCGCCTTGGCGAAGGCCTCCAGGCGGGAGATCCGTGCCTCGTCGGCACCACCGCGGCGCGCCTCGGCGAGGCTGCGCTCGGCTCCGGCGGCCAGCGCGGTGAGTTCGTCCTCGCCGTAGCGGTCGAGGTTGTCGTCGATGACCTCGTCGAGGGCGTCGTCCGGGATCTCGCTCCGGGAGTGGGTCTCGTTCTCCAGCGTGAACTGGTGGGTGCCGTCCTCGCTCGCCAGCACCACCTGCGCGAAGTGGTACGGGGCGTGCGGGCCCACCCGGTCGCCGGGCTTGGCGTGGTTGTGCGTGAACAACTGCGCGCCGCTGTCGTTCGTGGTGCTGACCGACTGGATCAGGTAGCCCTCGCCGACGCCCGCCCAGGCGTACTCGTTGACGCCGATGCGCCGCGCCGCCATGGCCAGTCGGGTGCGCGGCGGATTGTCCTGGGGCTCGTAGCTGAGGGCACGGCCGTAACGCTCGCCGGGTGTGGGGGCGCCCACCACACCACCGGTGAAGCGGTTGTCCAGACCGGCCCGGCGAGCGGCCCAGCGGGGATTGACGTCGACGGCGGGGTCCGTGCCCTCGGCGACCTCGGCCAGCGCCTGGGCCAGGTGGTGCGTACCGGTGACCTCCCGGCCGTGCATCCCGTTCACCGGGGCAGTGGCGACGAGGCCGCCGGTGGGACCCCGGAAGGCGATGTGGGACAGGGGCGCGGCCGCCTCACCGGCCACCATCTGCGCGAAGTCGCGGGTGAAGGCGTGCTCCGAACCACCCGACGCCGTCAGGAACTCGGGCTCGACGCGGAACAGCGGCTCGCCGTACGAACCGTCCTCCTTCGGCAGCAGTACGCCGACCGACTCGTCGGCCCTCAGCCGCACGCCCGCGCCGGCCGCCGCGAGCCGCGCCGACGAGTGCTCGATCGCCGCGCGGGTGGCGTAGGCCTGCTGGCTGCCGGTGCCCGACGCGCCGTCGGCGGCCAGTATCGCGAGCGTCCGGTCCTCGGAGATGTGCAGCGGCGGCCGGTCGGCCATCAGGACGCTCCCGAGGTCCTGACGCGGCAGGACCAGCGCGTCGGCGCCGGTGCCGTCCTCGGCCCGGACCTCTCCGACGGACGACGGGAGCGGCGGGTTGAACAGGACTCCGGTGCCACGCCTGTCGATGACGCCGTAGTCGCGCGTCGTCAGCGGCCGGGGGCGACGCGCCTCGATCTGCCGTTCGAGGACGGCCTGGTCGGCGAGACGGTCGAACTCCGCGTCCCCGTCGCTGCTGGACCATTCGTCGCCGCTGTCCGGGTCGGGCCCGCCGTCTCTGTCGCTCCCGCTGCTGAGGTCGCGGGCGCCGGGCAGGCCGCCGTCCGCCGGCGGGTCGACCGAGGCCCAGCCCGCTCCGGTGTTCCCGGCGTTCAGGTCCAGCATGAGGTGGCGGGTCCCGGTCGTCGGATGCGTGGCCACCTCGACCGGCGCCTCGGGGTGCCAGACACGACGGCCCGTCGTGCCGGAGACCAGGGTCGCGACGGTCGCGGCGTACTGCGGCGGGAGCGCCAGGACGATGTCCGCGCCACGGGGCCGCAGGGGATCGTAGGAGATGAACATGGCCAGTTCTTCGGGGCTCTCCACCCGGAAGGTCCGCCCCGGCATGACGATCTCGACGGCGCGGCCTGCCGCCCGGGCCACGACCAGGTAGGGGTTGTGCCACGGAGCGGGCCTCGGTACGACCCGGCCCCGGCCCCGCACCGCGTACGAGTTCCGCTCGGGGGCGGGCTGCCCGGGACCGGTGAAGTCGCGTCCCACGGCGTTGCCGTCGCCGTCACGCAGCAGGGTGCGCTCGTCGAGGGCGCCCCGACCGGTCTCGATCTGCCGCTCGACGAAGTACGTCGAGAGGACGTCGGTGCTCGCCAGGTCGTCGGAGGAGGCGTCGAGCGCCAGCGAACCGAGCAGCAGGAAGTCCGCGGCGACCGGCCTGGCCCCGGTCCCCATGTGCAGGACCTGCCGGGTGACGCGGTTCAGGCCGCTGCGCAGCGCCTGCGGAGTGGGGTTCGCACCGGCCTCCTCCCGGACGAGGGCGTACAGCCCCTCGGAGGTCTCCCGGAGCCGGTCACGCGGGACGTTCGCCCGGTGGGGGCCGAACAGCATGTCCAGCCAGCCCGGGTCGGCCGCCACGTCCTCGTCCTCGGAGTCCGACTCCGACTCGTCGGACGCCTCCGCGAGCGGGGACAGGTCGCGCCCCGGGGGCAGCGGCGGCGGCACCGCGCCGTCCGTACCGGTCTGCGGGGAGGCCGCGGGGAGCGACACCGGGTCGACCCATGCCGGCTCCCGGAGCTCCGCCGTCGCGCCCGTCCGCGCGTCGGCCCAGCTCGTCCCCCGCGGCGGGATGTGCGGCTCGATGTCCCCGGCCACCGCCGCCCACAGCTGGAGGTGGCGCGGGCGCAGACCGCTCTGCGCGAGGCCCTCGGGGGCCTGCTCGCGGAACGGTCCGAGCAGGCTGCCCGGCGCGTGGAGCCGCTCGGGGTTGCCCGCGTCGCGCGCCTCGTCCCGCAGGAACAGCTGGTGCGCCAACTCGTGCGCGAACTCCACCGGGTCGGCGTCGGCCCACCACGCCCGCTGGTTCATCCCCTGGTCCCGGTCGACCAGATCCACCGTCAGGTGGGGTTCCTGGTCGGACTCGACGCCTTCGACGGTGACGTGCAGCCGGTCGCCGTTCGGCAGTCGGTGCCCCGGCCGGTTGTAGAACTCCTCCACGCCCTCGACCACCCGCGCCATGACGGCGTCGGTGTCGGCCTGCCCGTCCCCCGGCCGGAAGGCGAGCCGCACGGTCAGGTCGGTGACGGTCTCGCCGCCGTGGGTGAAGCGCCGCACGTCGAAGGCCGATCGCACGACGATGCGCGGCCGGTCGTCGAGGCGGGCGCGCGGCGGTGCGGACTCCGCCGGCGTGGCCGGGGCCGTGCCGGGGGCGGCGGAGCCGGTGTCATCGCGCAGCGGGATGCGCAGGGCCGTGTCCCCGTCGCCGTCCGGCACCAGGTACAGGGCCGATTCGTCCGCCACGACCCGGTGGGGCGCGGACTGCTGGTCCATGTCGGCCATCACGGCCGAGAGCGTGTCGATGTTGTCCACCCGGCCGATCCAGCCGCTGTCGCCCCGGAGGATCGCGCCCGTGGCCTCGTGGACGAAGTCGTGCCCGAACCGCGTCCACCCGGTCGGCGGGATCTCGTCCCCTCCGGGCAGCCTGATGTGCCCGGTGTCGGCGACCTCGTAGGCGAAGGGTTCCGAGCGGGACTCGGCGGAACGCGTGTACGTGAACCACCGGTTCGGCCGCGGGTCCGCGACGGCCGGCGCGCCGGGCTCGTCCGCGGTCTCGACGGCCTTGCCCTTGCCGGTGCCGGTGTGGCTCCCGGTGTCGGCGGACGCGTCGGCCGGGGGTGCGACGGTCACGGACGCGTCCGCCGCGGGAACATCCGTCACGGGTACGACGGAGCCCGGGTCGACACCGCCGAAGCGGGGCCGCATGACGGTGATCGGGCGGCCGATCGGCCACTGCTCGGCCACCGGGTCGAGGCCGTCGTCGCGGGATCCGCCGCGCAGGCCTCCCGGCCCTCGGGTGGCGACCTGCCGCGGTCCGCCGCGGTGGTCGTCGACGGTGACGTTCACGGTCGCGGTGCCGGCTTCGCTGCCGGAGAGCCGGCTGCTGCCGGACGCGAGGACCGTATCGACGGTGAACCGGTCGGCGGTGAGGCGCGGTTGCGGGGTGCCGTCCTGGAGCGCCGCGAGTGCTTCGGCCAGCTCCTGCCGGAACGTGGCCGCGACCGCCTCGGCACGCGCCCTCGCCACGTCACGGCCGCCGAAGCGGCCGGAGCGCCGGGTGGTGACCTCGACGTCCGGCAGCGGAAGCCCGTTGGCGGCGTTCCACAGCGCCGTCCTCGCCACCACCTTGGCGAGGTGCCGGACGGGGTGCTTCGCCCCCTCCGGCGTCTGCTGGGCACCCTTGTCGAAGGAGACGGACAACGGCATGGGCTGCTGGCCGCGGAGCACCACGGCCGTGAGGGGATTGGCCTCGGCGGATGGCCTGTCACCCAGCAGTTCGGCGTTGGTGTCGTGGGCGGACTCGCCCGGCCGCTGCGAGTACATCCGCATGTACCACTGGTGCTTGCCCGGGATGACCGGTTCGAGCCGTCCGATGCGGAGTGCGGCGGCCCGGATGGCACCCTCCAGTCTCCGCTCGGCCGCTGTGCGCTCCGGTGAGTCGGCGGGTGCCTCCTCGGCCTCCGTCCCGGCCCGCTTGGCCATGATCAGGGCGAGGGTGAGGTCGAGATGGCCGCGCAGGTCCGCGATGTGCTCGTCGGCGTCCGCTTCCTCCCGCCGCTCGATCTCCTGGCGCAGTCGCGCCGCGATCGCCCGCAGGTCCTCGAGGTCGTGGTGGTTCAGGTTCGCCTGGACCGCCCTGCGGCTGCGCTGGTTGCGCTGGGAGACCCGCGCGTGGTTCTCCAGCGAGATCTGGTGGCTGCCGTCCTCACTGGCCAGGACCACCGTGGCGAAGTGGTAGCCGAAGTAGGAGCCGCTGGGTGTCTGCGGCTTGGCGTAGTTGCGCTCCAGGCTCGGCTGGCCCTCCGCGCCGACCGCCGCGACGGACTGGACGACGTACCCCTCGCCGACATCGGCCCACGCGTGCTCGTTGACGCCGATACGGCCTGCGGCGTCCGACAGGGCGTCGCGCCGTGGGTCGGTCGGCTGGGCGAGGCTGAGCGCACTTCCGTAGGCGTTGCCGGGCAGGGGCCCGCCGTCGCCACCGGTGGGCCGGTCGTCCCGGCGCACGAACGAGGCCGCCCACGCCGGATCCGCCGTACCGGGGGGCGTCTCGCCGTCCGCCACGCCGCTCAGGGCGTAGGCGAGGTGGTGGGTGCCGGTGACCTCCACGCCGTCGGAGGCGTTGACCGGGGCGGTGACCGCCGGGCCGCCCCCGGGGGCGCGGAAGACCATGTGCGACGTGCGGGCTCCGTCGGCCAGCATGTCGGCGAAGTCCCGGCAGACCTCCTCCGTGGACCTGCCGGAGCCGGTGAGGAAGACGGGGGTGACGAGGAACAGCCGCCTGCTGCCTCCGTCCTCGGTGGGCAGGATGACGCTCAGGTCCTGATCGATCCGCAACCGCACCGCCGTGCCGGCGCGAGCCAGCTTGGCCGACGCGCGGTCCACGGCCTCGGCCGTCGCGAACACCTGCTGTCCGTACTTGTCGCTCTCGACGGCGAGCGTGCGGTCCGAGGAGATCCGCAGCTCGGGCCGCTCGCTGACGGGCGTCTCGAGGTAGTCCTGCGTGGACATGGCGAGTTCGGGGGCGTCCTCCGTACCCACCAGGGACCGCGGAGTGAGCAGCCTGCCCCGGAGACCGCCCGGCCTGCGGAAGAGCACGCCCTCGTCCCGGTTGTCCACCACGCCGTAGTTCGTCGTCGACAGGGGCTCGGCCGTGCGGGCCCGCACACCGTCGCGCCGGTCGGATTCGTCCCGGTCCGCGTCGTCCTGGTCGGAGTCGCTCTCGTACAGGCCGACGATGTCCGAGACGCCCCCGTCGCTGTCGGAGTCCTGGCCCGGCCCGACGGAACTCCACACCGTGCCGACGCCGTCGCGGACGGGCCCCAGCATGATGTGGCCGGTGCCGGTACGCCAGTCCGTCGACGGACGGGGAGCGTGCTCCGAGTACCAGACCTTGGCGCCGGTCAGGTCGGCGACAGCTCCCGCGAGCGACTCGATGTCGTGGTGCGGGAAGGCCAGTACGACGTCGGCGCCCTCGGGCCGGGCCGGGTCACGCGCGATGAGCCGGGCCAGCTCCCCCGGGTCGTCCAGCGTCAGGGTGCCGCGCGGCGTGTGCAGCAGGACGGAGTCCCTGCCCACCTGGGCGAGGACCACGTAGGGCTCCGACCACGGTGCCGGCCACTTGCTCACCCCGCCGTCCTCGCCCTCCACCGCGTACGAGTCCAGGGGCGGCACCTCGTCCCCGGTGCCGGTCCAGTTGCGCCCGGTGGCGTCGGCCGACACCAGTCGGGTCCCCCGGCCCAGGGCCGCGTCGTGGCTCGTGAGGTACGAGGCGAGGGCGTCCTCGTGGGCCGTCTCGTCCGGGGACGCGCTGAGTGCCACCGAACCGAGGAGCAGCAGGTGCCGCCCCCGCACCTCGGCGTCGGGGCCGAGGTCCAGCACCCGCCTGGTCAGACTGTGCAGGGCGTCCAGCATGTCGGCGCCCCCTGCCGACGGGTCGGAGTGCTCGCGCGCGAGTTCCCTGAGCGACAACGCCGTGCCGACGAGCAGGTCGGACGGGTGGTCGTCCCGCGTCGCCGGTCCGAAGAGGAGGTCGAGCCACGCCTCGGGCGTGTCGAGGGCCCCGCCTTCGGCCCGGTCCTCGGCGCCGTCCTCGCTGTCGGAGCTCTCGTCGCCACTGGTGTCGTCGGTGAACCGGAACCGCGCCAGCGCCTGGGCCTCGGAGTCGGCGCCGGACAGCGTGCTCAGCTCGTACGCCTCCTCCTCCGCGGGGAGTCCGGGCAGCCCCGGGGCGTCCGTACCGGTCAGGGAAGAGGGGGACGGGGGCAGCGGAACGGCGGCCGCGTCCTCCTGGGACACCGGCGGGGCGGTGGGCTCGGACCGCGCGCCCTCCTCCGTCCCCGGTGTCTTCGGTCCCGGCGCCGGCGCCGGCGTACGGAGGAGCAGGGGTACGAAGTCGCCGCCACGACGGCGGAGCAGGAGCGTGGCGCTGTCGGTGGAGGGGCCGGCGAAGGTGTGGGCGGTGCCGTTCTCCTCGATCAGGGTGACGGTGGTACCGGTGGCGGCGGCAGCCCATTCGGCGACCGCGCGGTCGGCCCCGGGACCCCACGGAGCCTCCGCGAGATGGCGGCGCAGGTGCCCCTCCCGCGCATCCTGGCTCGGCGCGGGCGCGCCGGGGCGGACACGGAGCGGCGGGGGTGTGAAGAGCGTGCTCCGCTCGGCCGGGTCACCAGGAAGGCCGTTCAGGCGCATCAGCTGGGCGGGCGAGGCCCCGGCGCGGCTGCGCAGCCGCGCCGCCTCGTGCCGGTCGGGTCCGGGCTGCTGCGCCGCCAGGCGCAGGGCCGTGGAGAGCGCGCCGAAGAAGCCGTTGCCGCGACCGGAGTGGGCACCCTGGGTATAGGTGGCACCGTCGGGCGCGGTGAGGACGCCGTCGCGGGCGAGGCGGTAGCGCGGACCGCCGCCGCTGTCGGCGGGCGGCATCCACGGCGGAGTGGTGTGGCTCCGGTGTGCGGGCGGATCCGCCGGACGCGTGCTGTCCGTACCGGCCGTCGCGGGGGCCGGCGGCGCGGGCAGCGGGGTGGCGGCCGGAGCCGGGGTGCCCTGCGGGAGCGCGGCGTGGAAGAAGCCTCCGTCGGCGAAGAGGACCGGATCCGCGGCGGGGTCGACGGCGGCCGGATCGGTGCCGTGCGGAAGGAAGAGCTGCTCGCGGCCCTCACCGGTCACGACGCTGAGCGGGGTGCCGAGGACGCGCGCGGCGAGGGCGGGCAGCAGGTCGGCGCCGCCGTGGTCGCCCGCACGGCGCTCGGGCGGCGCGGGTTCGCCGTCCGGGTCCGTCGCGCCGTCCTGTCGCGGCTCGCTCGCGAACGGGCGGGACAGAGCGGCGACGGCCAGCGCGACCCGCTGCGCAGGGGTGGGCCAGAGGGTCTGCGGGAGGCGGCCGAGCGCGTCGAACTCGGCCTGCTGAGCCGGAGTCAACAGGATCTGCGCGGCGTCGAGTTCGTCCTGGGTGAAGGTGTCGGCGGCGTCCAGGGCGAGGGCGTCGAGCAGGTCCTCGTTGCCGTCGGCGCCCAGGGCCCAGGCGAGGCGGTCGCGAGCGGCGCCGACGGCCTCTGCCGTGACGGCCGGGTCTCCGGGGGTGCCGGTGAACCGGTCGGCGAGGTCGCTCCCGAGCAACTGGGCCAGGCGGCCCCGGTCCTGGGCGGCGGCGAGCAGCGCGTGGAAGAACGACGCGCCGTCGTGCGGCACTTCGTGCACCTCGCGCACCGTGGCACCGTCCGGCGAGGTGATGGTGCGCGGGGTGGAGGCGGCGTCGGTGACCGTGTACGGCGCGGGCGCCTCGGAGCGCCATCCGGGCTCGGCGTACTCCTGCGGGAGGTCCTTCACCGGGACCGAGGCCGAACCCTGGTGGTGGGCGGTGAGGCGGGAGGCGGCGAGGTGCAGCCGGTGGTGGTCGGCGGCGGCGGCGTCGGTGCGCCGTTCCCAGTTGCGGGCCTCCTCGCGGGCGGCCTGCCAGGCAGCGACGGCCGGGGACTGCGCCACCGACCGCGGCAGGACGGTCGCCCGGTCGGGGTGGCCGTCGCCGAGCGCGGCCTGTTCGTCCGTGCTCAGGCCGAGCCACGTCTCCCGGGTCCTCGCCCGTGCGTCGTAGTACGCCTTCTCCGCCGTGGCGAGGTCGCCCGCCGCCTTCGCCATGCCGTCCCAGGCGGTGCGGACCTCGTCGGGGAACGTGTCGTCGTCCAGGAGGCCGTAGTCGCGGGCGATGTCCTCGCGCAGCCAGACCAGGGCGGTGGTTTCGGCCTCGACGGCGCGCGGCCCGCGCCTGGGCTTGCCGAGTGCGTGCATCGGGCGGCTGTCGGTGAACCTGTGGTCCACCTCGGCCACGGACAGCCAGCTCACCGGCACCGCGAAGAGCATGCTGCGGTCGGTGACGACCTTGACGTGGGTGCCGAGGGTGGTGTCCACGGCGCCCTTGAGCGCGGTGCCGTCGTTCGTGCCGCCGATCGGGACCGTGGCACCGGGGTTGGTCACGCCCGCGTTGCTGTTCCCCGCCAGCGGGGCGGTGCCCGCCGCGCCCTCGATGTTGTCGGTGATGCCGGCCTCCAGCCCGTCGGAGGTCTTGCGGCGCTGCATGGCCTCCATGCGCGGCTTGTTCTCCACGGCGAGCAGCCGCGCTCCGCGGCGGTGCATCTTCGCGTAGAGGCGGGAGTCGGCGGTGTGGGACTGGCCGAGGAGGCGGGCGGAGGCCTGGGTGGGCAGCTGGGAGCCGTTCGCGCCGAGCGCCTCGCGGAAGCCGGCGGTCAGACCGCCCTGTGTGGTGGCCTCCTGCTGGGCCTGGGCGGGGGCTGTGCCGAGGCCGGTGAGCGGGGTGAGCCGGGCCATGCGCACCCGTGAGCGGAGCGTGCTGCCGGTGTGCCGTTCACCGGAGTCGCCGTCGCCGAATCCGTCGGCGCGTGCGGTGGCGAGGGTCAGGGCGTCCTGCACGTTGGACGCGCCGCGGATGTCGACGGCGAGGATGCCGGAGCCGATCCGGTCGTCGAAGGGCAGGACGTCCGGGTCGGCGGCGCCGGCGGGGTCCCCGGCGGCGGAGGTGCGCCAGGCCGCGATGCCCTCGGAGCGGGCCTGGCCGGGGGTGAGCACGCGTACCGCGGACTCGGGTTCGGGCACGTCCTGTTCGGTGAGCGCGCCGTCGGCGCCGTCCCCGTCCGGGGTGAGCAGTCCGGCCGGGAGGAACTCGTTGAGGCTGCCGACCTGGGCGACGGCGCGCGGTGCGAGCGTATCGCCGGTGGCGTCGGTCATGGTGACGGTCAGGGTGTAGGTGGTGACGATCTCGGCGTGCGCCTGGGTGGTGGCGATGTTCGGCATCGAGGTGCTGCCGACGGTCTCGGTCCGGTTGCTCGAACGCTGCTTGGCCGCGGTGCCCTGGAGCGACGGGTTGGCGACGAGGATGCCGCTGCTCGCCGCGCGCTCACCGGCGCTGAGCGTGGCGTCGGCGCCGCGGTCCTGCGAGGTGCCGGTCGCGTCGTCGCGGGCGATGGTGCGGTAGTCCTCCAGCTCGTAGCCGGTGCGCAGCCTCTCCACGGTGGTGCTGACCGGAGTCAGCTTGAACCTGACCTGTCCGGGGCTGCCGCCGACCGGCAGGTGGAGCGGGTTGGACCAGGCGCGGTAGCGGACCGGCAGCGCCATCCCGTCGGTCGTCAGCTCGTGCAGGTGGGCGCGGAGGAAGTCCGGGGACAGCCGCTGGAGGACCTGCTCCCGGTCGTGCGAGGGCACTCCGATCCTCTCCAGCCTCCCCATGAGCTGCTGCGCCGCGTGGCTCGCGTCGAGCTGGCCGCTGGGGTGGGTGGGGAAGCGGCGGCGCAGGAAGGGGGGCAGCCGGTAGCCGGCGCCGAGGTTGCGCGGTGTGGTGGTTTCCAGGCCGTCCGGGGCGAGACCGGCCTCGATGACGTCCTGCATCGGGAGGTGGAACATCACCGCGTCGCGGATGCGCTGGAGCGCGGCGGCGGCCCGGCGCGGAGCGAGACCGCGTGCGAGCCGCCCGGACATCCGCCCGGCCGCGGAACTGATCCGGGTCCCGGCGCGGGTGCCGACCATTCCCATCGCCGCCGTCCAGCGGTCCCGCACCGCGACGGTCTCGGCGGCGTCGGCGACCACCAGGTACATCCGCCCGGCGTAGCTGACGGTGGTGTTGTGTCCACGGGCGAGGGTCTGCGAGACGCTGCGGCCCTTGCCCCAGGCGTACTGGAGGGCGGTGGAGTAGGAGCCGATCACCGCCGGGCCGCCCGGGGCCTGCTGGAGCGGCATGTCGGCACCCTGGAGGCCGAGAGTGGTGCGTGAGGTGGTGCTCGCGCTGCCGACGACGCGGTGCTCGTTGCCGATCGTGGCCTCCAGGTTGGCAGGCTTCGGATCGCTCATGACCCGTATGTGCTCGAGCTCGCCTCGGACCGCGGCCTTCAGGTAGTGGGTTTCGAACGGTCCGGCGCCGGTGAGTCCGGTGACACGCGATCCGAACGGGCCCAGGTACTGGCCGAGTTGCCCGGCCACCCCGAGGTTCGCCATCGCCCGGCGCAGGGCTGCCCGGACCGGGGTACCGGGGGCGTTGACATGCCAGGAGGTGCCCGAGGCGCGGTCGGCGGTGTCCTGCATGAGCCGCTGGCGCTGCCGGCCTCCCTCGGTGCTGAGCACCACGTGGGGGGCGCTGAGCAGTCTGCGGACGAGCTGCCGGTCGGACGGGCCCACCCTCGGCAGCGGGCGGGTGCCGTCGAGGAGTTGGTCCGCCTCCAGGGCGGAGAGACGCTGGGGCACCGGGGCAGGGCGCGGCGCGGTACCGGTGGCCGGGGGGCCGGCGGGGGCGTGGCGGTCGGAGCCGTGCGCCGCGGGCACCGCGAGCTCCACCCGGCCCACGGTCTCGCTGCCCCGGCTGAACAGCGGCCGCTCCTCGATCCTGCTGACGAAGACGCCCGCGCCCAGCAGGCCGATGGTGGCGAGCCGGGCCCAGCCGCGGGGGCGGCGGTGGCCCTCGAAGGTGGCGCCCAGCTCCACCTGGTAGCTGTAGAGGTCCGCGCTGTTCTGGAACATCAGGTTGTCGTGCGCTACCGCGACCGTGTTCCTGGTGGCCTGCTGGCCGGTCCTGGCGTAGCGGGCGCCGACGGAGACGTTCCCGGTCTGCCGGGGCACCCCTGCCTCGGGCACCTTGTCGTGGTCGCGCGGCGAGACGCCAAGCTCGGCACCGGCGGAGAGGATGGTGGACGTCTGCTGCCCCTGGCCGGAGATCTCGGTGCCGATCACCGCGTTGCGCAGCGAGCGTTCGCTCATGGTGGTCTCGAACCGCCGGTCGGTGAGCCGCGCCCGCAGGATCAGGGTGTGGTGGCCGCGGCGCACCTTCCCGTCCTCGGTGAGGGTCACCGGCACTCCGGTGGTCGTCAGGTCGTCCAGGCTCTGGGCGAGGCTCGGCCGGTTCAGCGCCTCGCGCACCTGACGGTCGTTGTGCAGCGCCGTCCGCATCCGCCCGTCGCCGTACCAGAACTTCGCCAGCCTCGGGTGCCGCAGCATCAGCGGCGGTACGAACAGCGACGGGTAGGAGCGGTGGAGGGTGTCCAGGACGCTGTCGGCGAAGACCCGCATGGGGTCCTGCGCGGCGGGCTGCCCCGCCTGGTCCTGCCGCGTGCCGGGCTGCTGCGGGTCGTCCTGCCGGGTGGGGGGCTGCTGGTCCTGGCCCTGGCCCGGCTGGGTGGAGGGCTGCTGGTCCTGGCCCGGCTGCGTGGGGGGCTGCTGGTCGGGGCGGAAGCCCTCGGCACGGACCTGGCCGCTCAGGTGGACCGGGTCCTCCCGGGTGAGGTACCACGGCACCGGCGGCTCGACATCCGGGTCGGGGCCCGTCCGGCCGGGCGTACGGCTGTCCCAGCCGGCGAGCCGGCGGGCGTCCTGGGTCGAGATCCAGTCCAGGCTGACCACCCGGACCGGACGGGCGGCGGACGACGGCTCACCGGCCTTGCGCACCATCAGCGTGCGCTCGACCCGGTAGAGCGCGACCGGGTGGTTGCGGACGCGGCCGGTGGTCTTGCGGGCCGCGTCGGTGCCGAGGTAGTGCCCCCGCCCGACGCTGAGGTCGGCGCGGACCAGCGGCCCGCCTTGCAGACGTACGTCCGTCTCCGGGCCGGCGATGCTGTAGTTCGGCCCCGCGGTGACCTGGACGCCGAGACGGGTGTCGCGGACATGGCCGCGCTCGTTCTGGTAGGTGGTCTGGGTGAGGTCGCGCACCTCCGCCTTGACCGACTCGGTGACCAGGGTGGCCCGCTGCGGGATCGACCGCTCCACGATCAGGTGACCCAGCGGGTGCTGACCGCTGCCACGGGTCAGCTCGGGCCCGCTGACCGGTCCGGCGAACCTCCCGAACAGCGGTAGGAGCCGCCCCGGACGGACGTAGGAGACCAGTGTGCGGTGCGCCGAACTTCCAGGTCGGGCACCGGAGATGGCCAGAGCCACGTCCTCGGGCGGGTCCGTCAGGTGCAGTCCGGTGGTGTCGGTGACCCGGGGCTCGGTCCCGTCCGGGAAGGTGAGCGTCCTCGGTGCCCGGCGGAGGCCCTTGAACGGCACGGTCAGGTCGTCCGGCAGCCGCCAGCTCAGCCCGTCCCGCATGGCGAACTCGGCTGTGTGCACCTGGCTGCGCTGCCAGCGGGGGCCCGGCGCCGGCGAGCCGGGCGGACCCGCCACCGGCCGGCGGGTGGCGTCCGGCGCCTCGGTGACACGGTGGACCCGTACCCGGTAGTGCACGTCGTCCAGGTGCAGGTGCGAGCCCTCCCAGGCCCGGTACTCGGACTGGTTGTACGCCTGGGTGCCCAGGGCGTAGTCGGTCCTGCGGGTCCAGCCCAGCGAGAAGCCGATCTTCAGCAGCCAGTTGAGCGGCGGGCCCATGCTCACGGCGGCCGCGATCCGGCGCCCGACGCCGACGCTGCGCCCACCGCCCGTACCAGCCTGGCCGCGCCGCATGGTGTCGATCCTGACGGTGGCGCCGTTCACGTCGGAGAAGCGCTGCCAGCGGTGGTACGGAATGGCCTCGACCGTCATCTCATGGCCGACGCCGGACTTCTCCCGGCCCACGAGACGCGCGCCGCGCGGGGCGGTGAAGGCGCCGGGCTGGTCGGTCAGCAGGCGCAGCAGCTCGGCCTCGTCGAACTGGGCGCGGATCTTCTTCGGCAGCTTGTCGAGGATCTCCCGGGCCACCTGCTCGGGCGAGCGCAGTGTGACGGCGCCGGGACCGGTGAACAGGCCGGTCCCGGGGGTTCCCGGGGTCCCGTCCGTACGGGCGCCCGGGCCTCCGTCGTGCGGATCGGCGTCCGGGCTGATCAGGACGGTGGGCAGCCGGCTGCCGTCCTCGAAGGTGACGGTACGCGGCGCCGGGCCCGGCGGCCGGGCGTCCGGGCCGGTCAGCAGCCGTGCCGGGCGGTGCCGCTCCAACTGGGTCTCCAGCGGCACCGGGTCGCCCCGGTCGGGGGTCTCGGCGTCCGGACGGTCCAGGTCGGTGATGCCGCCCATGCCGCGCAGCCACTCCCCGAAGGGGTCGGAACCGTCCGGTTCCTGGGGCGTGGTGACCGGGTCCGGTGTCGTCGTCGGGTCAGGCGTGGGAGTGACCGGGTCCGGCGTCGGGGGGAGCGGGGCCGAGGCGGGGACCAGGGCGTCGAAGTGGTCGGTGCCGTTGTAGGCGAGGTGCAGGGTGCCGGCCTGGCCGCCCGGGTGCATGGCCGTGACGAGGATGTTCCCCGGAGACAGCTGGTCGGGCTGGACCAGCCGCAGGTCGAGGTCGAGCGTGTGCGCCAGCGCCTGCGGGAGCAGATCGGAGAACGGCGAGGCCCACAGCCCCGGGAGCTCGGCCGCCGCGGCCATCAGCTCCTCCGTGCCGAGCCTTCGCGCGTCGGCGGGTGCGGGTGCCACGTCGGCGAGGTGCGGGTAGTCGCTGTCCCGCAGGATCCGCTGCCACGCGCCGGGGTCGCCGTCGGTGACGACCGCCTGCGCGATCGTGTTCCAGTGCTGGGCGATCCGGCCCCGCTCGTCCGGGTCGGTCACACCCGCGAGGGCGGTCATCCGGAGGTCGTCGACGACGGCCAGCACCGGGTCCGGGGTCGCCTCGGCCGCCGCCGCGGCCAGTTCGGACCCGGCGATCCGGTCGCGCAGCAGGCGGCGCAGCCCGGCGACGTTCCGCGCGGCCCAGGCCGGCGGCACGTCCCGGCTGCGCGCGCTGTCGAGCAGGGCCCGGAAGAGGCAGTTGCCCCCGCCCGGGGTGTTCAGCCGGCGGAAGGCGAGACCGTCCGCGTGCACGGCGTCCGCGGGGCCAGGCGTCCCGGCGCCCTTGCTGAACAGGGTCAGGTCGCCGACGAGGCTCTCGGGACGGCTCGGCACGGAGGCCAGGTCGGGCCTGCGGCGCAGCAGTTCGGCTGTGTCCTCGGCGCTCAGCCCCAGCTCGGACAGCGGCAGCGGCGCACTCGACAGCGACCAGGCGGTGTCCGCCGAAGGCGCGTAGCGCAGCCCGCGCACGTCCTCCTGTGAGACCGGCGTGGTCGGCGGCAGGCCGGACGGCGGCGTGAGCGGCTTGTGCCGGGTGAGTTGGGCGTTCTGGTTCCCGGGAGTGAACCGGATCAGCGGCTTGCCGTCCGGGCCCTCGTGAGAACCCACGATCTTGTCGAAGACCGACTTGTCGAAGGCCGTCGGCGGATTCCAGAACATGTGCGCACCGTGCATCACGGCGATGTCCTTCGCCCGCATCTCCTCGATCAGCGCATCGTGCTCCGGACGCGAGATCCGCGTGCCGCCGGGCGTGGACACGTCGAACACGTCATGGTCACCCGTGATCGGGCGATGTCCACCGTCCTCACCCACCCCGAAGACCACGCCGTTCCGGACGGCGTACCGGTTCTCCGTCTCCAACGCCGCCATCTTCGCGGCCAACTCGCGGAACTCCGTCGAACGCTGGTTGAAACGCGACAGGACCCGATCCCGCTCACCCTCCGGGAGGACCACCGAATCAGCCAGCACCGGCTTGAAGTAACCGACGAGCCCGACGCTTCCGGCATCAGCACCCAGGAGGACATCGATCTCGTCGATCGTCTTGGCCTTGATCTCCTCCGGCTTCGCGAGAGCCCCGGCATCGAGCCACTTCGGCGCAGAGGGGTTCGTCGGACGCACGTCGATGACCAGGTTCTTGTCCCGCGCCAGGTCACGGAACCCCTTGAAGCTCTTCTCCGGCATCCCGTACATGTGACGCGCCACGTACGAGTTGACCTCGGTCGAGTTCGGCTGGAGCGGCGTCGGCGGCGGCAGGGGTGCCGGCTGTTCCTCCTGGACGGTGGCCTCGGACGCCGGGGCGTGCATGCGGCGCGCCAGCTCGGCGGTGTCCTGCGGACTCAGGGCCAGGTCGGAGAGCGGCAGCGGCTCGGTCGACAGCGACCAGGCGACATCCGCGGACGGCGCGTAGGAGAGGCCGCGCACGTCGTCCCGGGTGACCGGCGTGGCCGGGGACAGTTCGGGGGGCGGCGGGGGCAGCAGGTCGTCGAGCGTGGTGTCGGGCCCTGCACCGGCCCGCAACCCGGCGGCCGCGCGCAGGAAGTCGGTGTACTGCTCGGGAGTGGGATCGGCGGACGGGCCGGCTGCGGGACCGGCGGTCGCCGCTCCGATGGCGGTGAGCCGGTCGGTGACCATCCGGCGCAGCAGGTCCGGCGTCATGCGGCCGTCGCCGTAACGGGCCGCGCTCTCCGCGCTCAGCCATCGCAGACCGTCCACGTAGGCAAGACCGGCGAGCAACTCCGCGTTGCCCGGGCTCTTCTCGGCGTCGGGGCCGAGAGCGTCGCGCAGCGTGCGGATCTGTTGGAGGGTGCGAGCCCTGGCGAACGGGTCGGCCGGGCCCGGGCCCGCGTGCAGGCCGGCGTCGCGCGCCGACCGGTCCAGGTCCGCGCCACTGGGCTCCGGGGTGAACAGCCGCCAGCGTCCCGGCCCGTCCGGACCCTCGGTGAGTACCGCGCGGACGTTGCCGTCCCCGTCCCGGGCGGTACCCACCTCGGCGGTCGGCGCGTACACCGGGCGCCCGGTCCGGTTCGCCACGTGCTGTGCCACCGGCAGGCCCGCGATCTCGGGCTGCCGTCCGGTCTCGCAGGAGAACAGCACCAGCGGCCGGTCCTGATCGCCGTCCACCGCCCACGACTTGAGCACCTCGCCGAGCTGTACACCGCTGACCTTCACGGTGGGCCGCACCGGGTCGTCGGTGCCGAGCGTGACGGTACGGGGGGTGGCGTGCCCCACGAAGTAGTCGGCGCCCTGCTCGGTGTCACTGCCGGGAAGCGGTGCCGGCGGGCCGGTGAACACCGTGCGGGCGACGGGCGGGACCGCTTCCGTGCCGGTGGCGGAGTCCGGCCCGGACACGGTGCGTACGCCGCGGAAGGTGTCCTGGCCGGCCAGGGCCCACCGCCCCGCCGCGCGGGCCGTACCGTCCTCGGCAGGACTCTGCGAGATGGTCAACGTCCGGACGGCACGGCCCGCGGAGGGCTTGACCGTCGTGTCCGACACCAGCCGCCGCAGCTGGTCGAGGGGCACCGTGAGGCCGTCCAGGGTGACGACGGAGGGCTCGCCTCCCGGACGCCGGGATCCGTCCGCGCCGCTGTCGGTGGCACCGCCCACGGGGCGTACGACGATCCGGGCCTGCGGCGGGGCGAATGCCACGGCCGGCGGCTCGGACGAGGTCTCCGGTGTGGCCGGCACGGTCGGGGGCGGGGTGCCGCCGCTGCCGGTGCCGGGTCCCGCACCGAGGCCGGGGGCCTGCCCACCGGTTCCGCGGCTGCCGCTGTCGCCTTCGCCCGACTCCAGGTGGAGGTCGGTGGCCGTCTCGGTCCAGGGGCGGGACGAAGTGCTCAGCTTGGCGGGGGCGGTGGGGGCGGGTGAGCTGTCGGTCGCCGCACGGACGGTCGTCCTGAGGTCGTTCGTCTTGAGGTCGCTCGTCGTGCCGTCGTCCGTCCGGCTGACGTTGGTCTTGGTGTCGTTCGTGTCGAGGTCGCTCGTCGCGCCGCTCCAGGTGACGGGGCGGGACACCGGGCCGGGGGCAGGGCCGAGGGCGTCGGCGAGCGGCAGCAGCACGTCCGCCCCGGGAAACGCGGTGTCCGTGGTGCCGTCCGCCGTCGGGGTGGGCGTCGGGCCGGTGAGCGGGCGGACCCGCACCGGGGCCCCGGGCCCCTCGCGGGTCAGCTCGACCGCGGCTCGCACGGGGCGTCCCGACCCGTCCGTCGCGACCGCCGGACCGAGCACGACGGCACGGTCTGTCCCGGCCCGGTCCAGCAGCCGGGCGGTCTCCGGGGAGCCCTCCCCCGGCGGCGGCACCTCGGACACCACGATCGTCAGGGGGGTCGCCCGGGTGGGCCCGGGGCCCTCGGCGCGGTCGGGACCGGTCTTCACGTCGGTCGTGCCGCCGGCATCGCGTACGTCACCGGTGTCGGCGAACGAGCCGACGGTGCTGACCTTCGGCGGATTCGTGGCGGTGTCGGAAGCCGGTGCGGTGTCGGTGCCGGCGACAGGCGTGTGGGTGCCGGCGGCCTGGGCCGTGGTGGTGTCGGCGCCCGGAGTACCGGTCCCGGCGGCCGGGGCGGTGACGTGCTCCCCGGGGTCCGGCGTACCGTCCGTACCCGTCGAGTCGGCGGAGTCCGGGACCGGCGCGTCCTCCGACGAGGGCTCGGTGTCCCGTGAGCCGTCCGGCGCCGGCTGCGAGCCGTCCACCGAGTCCGTGCCGTCCGGTGAGCGGGTGCCCTGGGGCGAGGTGGCGGAAGGGCCTTGGGCGCCGCTGGTGGGGACGCCTCCTGCTCGGCCGCCGCTGCCCGTGCCGGGTGCGGCGGAAGGTGCGGGACCGCCTGTGGCGACCGGGGGAACGCCGTTCTGGGCCGGCCCATCGACCGTACGGTCGTCCGGACCGCCCACCTCGCCCGTGTCACCGGACTCGCCCGCGGGCCCCTGGACCTCGCCCACCGGGTTCTCGGGGGTCGTCACGGCCGGGTTGTTCCCGGGAGACGTCTCCGCCAGGTCCGGCGGGCCGTCCACGGCCGCGCTCTCCGGGGCGGCCTCGGGCGCGGGTGCGGCACCCCGCTGATCGGCCGGGCCGCCGACTGGGGCGTCGGGGCCCTGCCCGGCCACCGGACCACCGGCGCCTACCGGGCCACCGACGCTTCCGGGGCCCGCGGCGGAGCCGGCCGGGCCCGTGCCGGAGCTGCCGCCCCGGGCGACGGGGAGCGGCGCGTCCACCGTGACGGGGGTGTTGAAGCCCCCGAGGGCACGGCGTACCTCGTCGGCGTCGATCTGGGCGGCCGGGCCGTTCCCGGCGGGCACCACCCGCACCTCGGGGACGTGCGACAGGTTGCCCTGGAGGCCGTCGCGGACACCGATCTCGGCGCTGCCCGGCGGCTGGGCACCGCGCAGGGCGGCGAGGTCACGCAGCGCCTGCTCACGGACCTCGGCGGGGCCGTTGTGGACCTGCTGCCACAGCTCGTTCTCCGCGGCGGTCACGGGCATCGGGCCCGGGGAGTACGACGGCGGGTTCCCGGTGGAGTACGGCGGCGGGTCCCCCGCGACGTAGGGCGGGGGCGACTGACTGCCGGTGTCGATGTCGCCCTGTCCGGTGGTCTGCCGGGTGACGGGAGGGGGCGAGGTGAGCGCTGTCCCGTCGCCGCCGGTGGAATCCGTGCGCGGGGGGCCGTCGGTACGGTCGGTGCCGTCCGATTCGCCGTCGCCCGAGCCGGAGCGGGACGGGCTGTCGGAGTCGCCGAGGCCGCCGGAGGCGGTGGGCGGCAGGTTGCGCATCTTGTCGATGACGTGGCGCAGTTCGGCGCCGCTGTTCAGGGCGGAGTCGCTGAGTGTGGCCTCGACCTGGCTGCTGATGCCCGCGCCGACGAAGGTGGACCAGCTGGTGGACCAGTCTCCGTCGAAGGCGCCCTTGATCAGGATCTCCGCGAGCGCCTCGCCGGAGCCGGCGGCGAGGAAGTCGGCCGTCCCCTTGAGCCCGTAGTGCCCGGCCAGCGCACCCGGCCGGTCGGCGTTGTGTCGCAGGATCTGGTTGTTCCGCCACAGGTTGGGGTTGTTCCGGAAGGAGAGCGGGTTGTTCCGGAAGGTGACCGGCGGGTTCTTCGGGAGGTCGGGGCCGTTCCCGTACGGAGTGGGCTCAGGGCGCGGCTTGGGGCTCGGTGTGGGGTCAGGACTCGGCTTGGGGTTCGGGTGCGGGCCGTTGTTCCTGAGGTCCGGGGTCGGGTTGTTCCGAAAGCCGGGGCCCTTCTTGAAGTCGAGGTCCGGGCCGTTCTTGAGGAAGTTCTTGTCGTAGCTCCGGACGATGTTCCTCGCGAAGCTGTCGAAGACGCCGGTGAGGAAACCGGCCGCCGCACCGAACGCGGCGGCCTTGCCGATGTCGCTCCAGTCGATGCCGTCCGGACGGCGCCCGTCCGGGGCGAAGTTCATCATCGCCAGCCGCACCGCGAACGTGGTGAACGCCTCGGCGAACGCCTCGGTCAGCGAAGGCGCCAGGTGCAGCCGCTGGAGCAGGTGGCTGAGGGTGGTGAGGATGAAGAACCGGCTGCGCAGCTTGGCCATCATGATCTGGCTGGCCGAGGCGCCGCCGGTGAAGAACGACATCGCGAGGTAGATGGCGATCTCGATGAGCAGCCGGATGATCTCGGCGATGACCTGCCACTTGGACTCCATGATGTCCATGGAGGTCTTGCGCCGGCCCTGGGCGATCTTGTCGAGCTGCCCGGCGAAGTCCCGCAGGTAGTTCTTGCCGCCGTCGTCGATGAGCATGCCCATCGCCTTGGCGTACGACTTGGCGAGGTCGTCCGGCATGGACTCGCCGATGTCGTGGACCGACTTGTCGATCAGCGAGGACAGCCTGTCGAGCTTGCGGCCCAGACCGGAGTACGGCCGACGGCTCTCGTAGGCGAGGTCCTCGTCCGCGTCCATGAGCCTCTCCCCGGTGAGGATGAAGATCATCGCGTTGACCTCGGGCGACACGTGGATGCTCATCGGGAGCCGTCCTGGAGCGCACGCGGGCAGGACTCGGAGGCCGCTCCCGAGATGGCGTGGGAGCGGCCTGCGGCGCGGAGGTCAGCGGCGCCCATGCCCGCTCGGGCCGCCGTCGATTCCGTCGGTGTCGATGCGGTTGGTGCCCTGCTCGACGCTCTCGATGTTCCGGTCGCGGGTGTCCTTCATCATCCGGACGTTGCTGACCGTGGCGTCGGTGATGCCCACCAGCGCGTCCCGGATCGACATCATGGTGTCCTTGGTGGTCTGCCGTTCCTTCTGCTCCTGCGGCTTCGCCTTCTCCGCGAACTCGCCCTCGGTGCCGGGCCAGTTCACCGTGGGCGCCAGCTCGTCCAGGAACTCCTCGGTCATGCTCCTGGTCAGAGTCCCGATCTCCTCGAGCTGCCGGGCCAGGGCCTCGATGCGCTGGGGGTCTACGTAGTACCGCTGTCCCATCGTCAGTCCTCTCCCTCTGCGCCGAGCGCGTCCCGCCAGGTGGGGGCGGCCTGACCGCCGCGTGCCGTGTCGTCGTCGTCCCGCAGCACCTCGGGACCGAAGATGCGCTCCCAGTCCAGCTCGAAGCCCTTCAGCTCCGGCACGTTGCTGCTCGGCTCGGCGAAGGGCGCCATCGCCTTCATCACGTGCCGGTTCATCTTCACGCGCGCCGCGTTCGCCGCCTCCAGGACGCTGGCCGCCAGCTCCTGCGGTGACATGTCGCGGTACTTGTTCTCCAGGAACTCGATCCCGCTCAACTCACCCTGCGGGCCTGCCGTGGCACGGACCGCACGGTCGGAGGAGAGCGCCGCGAACGACGCGTTCCGCAGCTCGCGCTCGGTGCGCGCGACCGCCTCCTGGGCCGCCTGAAGCTCGGCCATGGCCTTCTCCAGGCGCTTCTCCAGCGGTTCCGTCACGTCGGTTCCCCCCTTCTGCGTAGGTCTCCGTGTAGGTCTCTGCTTACGTCCGGACATCCGGGTCGGTCCGTACGTCCTGTTCCGCGGTCCGTGGACCACTGACATGATCTTGCCTGGTCCGGCCCCCGATCCGGAAGCCGGGGCACGGTAGGGATCCTCTCCAGGCCGTGCTCGCGCGCGAACCGACGGGCGGTCACCGTCCGATGACGGCCGGGGTACCGCCCTCCTCGGTGCCCCACACGTCCGCGTCCTCCTCCAGGTAGTCGGCGGAACTGGTGGCCCTGCGCCGCGGCTCCGTCTCCTCCTCGGGGGTCTCACCGCCGGTGGTCGCCACCCGGGAGGCCGGCGTGAGGAAGGTGTCACTGTCCTCCTGACGGTTCCACGGGCTGCGCCGGCGGCGGTTGCGGCGCTCGCTCTCCTCCGCCGCGTCCACCAGGACGGAGCGCACCCGCTCGCCGTTGCCCTTCTCACCGCCGCCACCCATACCGCCCATGCCGCCGCCCATCGGCATGCCGGGGCTGCCCGGCGTACCCGGGGCTCCTGGGGTCCCGGCCCCGGCGCCTGCCCCGGCGGCTGCCGCGAGCGGCATGCCCGCGCCTGCCGCGGTGCCGTCCGAGAGCGGGTCCACCGTGCCCGAACCGTCCGGGGAGAGGGAACCCGCACCGGACAGCCCGCCGCCGGCTCCTACGCCCGCCTGGCCACCGCCCAGGCCCAGTTCGGAGAACTGCACGTCCCTGGAGCTGGTGCCGTCACCGCCGCCACCGGCGCCGCCCGAACCTCCGAGATCACCCAGGCCGTCGAGACCGCCGAGGCCGACGGACTCGTTACGGCTACCGGAGCCGTTCAGGCCGTCCAGGTCGTCCAGGTCACGGAGCCCGTCGAGGACGTCCGAACTAGTTCGCGTGTTCGGCGAGTTGAGGTCGTGCAGGTCGATCGTCTCGGTCCTGCCCTGCGGATCGGTGACGGTGGCGATGCCGGTGTCCGGGTCGATGACCTGGGTGCTGCCGTCCGGGAAGGTCGTGGTCAGCCTGCCGTTGTCCAGCCCGGTGACGGAGCCGTCCGGATTGGTCACCGTCGCCCCGTGGGTCAGGTCGGTGGTCACGGTCGAACCGTCCGGACCGGTCGAGGTGAACATCCCGCTCTGCGGGTCGAAGACGCCCTCGGTGCCGTCCGGGAAGGTGGTGGTGAAGTCGTCGCCCACCAGCTCGGTGCGACCGCCGGTCGGAGTCTCCAGGCCGGAGCCGTCGCCGTTGAGGTTCCCGAGGTCCCCCAGGTCACGTATGTCGCCCAGGTCGCCGGGCGACTGGGTGGGCAGATCGGAGTTGATGTCTCCGAGGTTCCCCAGGTCTCCCGGTGTGTTCCGGCTGTTCAGGTTGCCGAGGCTGCCGAGGTCCTGGGTGGTGGTCCTGCCGTCGGGATCGGTGGAGACGGCCTGGCCGGTGGCGGGGTCGACGACCTGGGTGCTGCCGTCGGGGAAGGTGGTGGTCAGCTTGCCGTCGTCGCCGAGGGAGGTGACGGACCCGTCCGGATTGGTCACCCGGGTCCCGTCGCCCAGGTCCTGCGTGGTGACGCTGCCGTCCGGGTGGGTGGTGGTCACCAGACCGCTGTCCGGGTCGAAGGTGCTGCTGCTGCCGTCCGGGAAGTCCGTGGTGAGCTTGCCGTCGCCGAGCTGGGTGCTGCCACCGGTCGGCGTGTCGAGGGACGCGCCGCCGCCGCTGTTCAGGCCGCCGAGGTTGCCGAGGTTCTGGGAGATCGCGTCGTTGGCGTCGTTGACGGACCTGTTCGCCGCCCCCGGGCCGCCGTTGTTGAGCGAGCCGAGGTTGCCCAGGCTCTGCGCGACCGGGGCCGGCTGGTTCTGGTCGCCACCGGTGCCGTTGATGTCGTCGAGGCTGCCGAGGCTCTCGGTGACCGGCTTGTTCCCGTTCAGCAGGTCGTCCAGGTTCCCGAGGTTCTGCTCGTTGACCGCGTTGGGGTCGTTGAGCCCGCCGAGGCTCTCCGTCACGGCCTTCTGCTGCTCCTCGGCCTCACGCTTGGCCTCTTCCTGCTCCTTGCGCTGCTCCTCGCGCAGTTCGTCCGCGTACTTCTTGTCCTCGTCGCGCTGCTGGTTCTGCTCGTTCCGCAGATCCTCCTGGAGGCTCTTGGCCTCCTCCTGCTCCTTGCGCTGCTCCTCGCGGAGCTCGTCCTGGTACTTCTTGTCCTCGTCGCGCTGCTTGTTCTGCTCCTCGCGGAGCTCGTCCTGGTACTTCTTGTCCTCCTCCCGCTGCTTGTTCTGCTCCTCGCGGAGCTCGTCCTGGTACTTCTTGTCCTCCTCCCGCTGCTTCCTCTGCTCCTCCCGCAGCTCGTCCTGGTACTTCTTGTTCTCCTCGTTCTCCTTCCTGACCTCCTCCTTCTCCTCCTCGAGCTTCTTCTCCTCGTACTCCTCCGAGGCCGTGCTGGTCGACTTCGGCTTGGGCACGTTGTCGGCGAAGTCCTCGCCCAGTTCGAGGAAGTGGTTGTTCAGGGCCGACTGCACCGTGGCGGCCGGCTTGCCCAGGTACTCGTCGACCCCCTGGGTCCAGATCTTGGCCGCCTTGTCACCGACCTTCGCCCAGTTCGCGACGTCGGAGAGGTCGCCGTACTCCGGGTGCACCTGGGAGAACCCGCCCTGCGGGCTGTGGCTGACGGTCGTGGTGTAGCGGCTGGTGTACGACTTGATGTCCGTCTTGGCGACGTTGTTCGCGTCCACCCACTGGGCCAGTTCGTCCAGGACGTAGCGCAGCACCTGGTGCGGGTCGTAGTACGAGGACTTGGCCCAGGCCAGCCACGCCTCCAACAGCTTGTTGGCGGACTCCTCCAGGTAGGTGCGGCCCAGCGAGAGCGCGCGCGAGTACACCGTGCCACCGGTACCGGTCGCGTCGCCGGTTCCGACCGTGGAGTCGAAGGTCTCGACGTAGCTGTCGTAGTTCTCGCGGATCTTCTTCAGCAGGCTGCGGAACACCTCCGCCGCCTCGCCCTTCCAGCTCGCGTCCTCGCGGCTGAAACGGTCCTCCCAGTCCTTCAGCACCACCGCGTGGTCCCTGAAGAACTTCGCCGCGAAGTCGAAGGACTCCCCCGTGCTGTTGAAGGACTTCAGGTCCACCACGTCGGCACCGGGAACGCCGAGGCTGCTGAAGCGGGCGTCCTGCGTGCTGCCGCCCAGCAGCTCCAGGAGCGCCGCCCGCGGCCCGTTCATGTACCGGGCGAGCGGGATGGTGCTCATCTTGTCCTTGTTGTAGTCCGAGAACTCGTTGCCCTCACGGACCTGCGCGTCGTGGACGTTGTCGGAGCCGGGGGTGGCGAAGATGATCTCCTCACCGGCCTTCACACGGCCCTCGAAGACGATCCGCGCCTGCATGATCGAGCGCTTCTTGCCGCTGTCGAAGAACCAGATGTCGTAGTCCTCGCCCTTGTTCGTCAGGAAGCCGGAGTCCTTGACGAGCAGGCTGAGGCTGCGCTCCTTGATGTCCATCCGGAAGAGCTTGCCGCCGTGGTCGGACTTGAGCGTGTCGAAGACGGTGCTGCGGTCCGGGACCGGATAGCCGGTGATGTGGGTGACCAGAGTGGCCCAGGTGTCGGTCGACGGGTCGCCGGCGTTGTCGAACTTGTCGAGGTTCGTCTGGGAGTTGGGATCGTACCGATCGGCCACCGGGCGCCCTTTCTGGTCGGTTGTCGTGCGTGTCGGCGCACAACTCTTACGTGGCTGCGCGCAGTTCCGTCGTGCGGGTGCGCGGCCGGATGTCCCTCACTCGGGCGCGCCGGGCGCACGGGGTGCCGTCCGGTACGCGCGACAGGGGCTCAGGTGGTCTCTTCGCCCGAGGAGCCGCTGGTGAGCGTGTCGACCTCTTCGAAGGTCTGCAGCAGTGTCTGCGCGTCGATCGCGTCGATGTTCTTGTCCTTGGTCTTGTTGGCCTCTTCGATCGTGTCGGTGAGCGCTTCCTTGAGCTCCTTGAAGAGGTCCATCTGGTCGCCCAGCAGCTTGTCGATGGCCTCGGCCGCGGTGCGTACGCCCTCGATCAGCTTGGGTCCCGAGACCAGGGGTTCGGTGACCATCCTGCCGATGCGCAGCAGCTGTTTGTCCTGGGCGAGGTTGTCCGGTGTGGTGTGACCGTCGACGAGGTGGCCGAGCGGCCGGATGTGTTCCCCGTCGCCGTCCTCGCGGTGCTTCTTCGCGGCCGTGTACACCGGCTGCACCTCGTTGTCCCGGAAGTGCTCCATCTGCTTGAGGTCAAAGTGCTTGACGTCGGCCTTCTCACCGGCCATGGGACGTCCTCCTGCCGTTTTGGTGCCGGACGGGGATACGGTCGGCGGGGCCGGCGCCCCGTGCGGACGACGGCCCGGCCGGCGGCTTGCCGGGTGGGTTCACGAACGCCGGGGCCCGCCCTCCCGACGCGCGGAGGGGAGCCCCGGTCACGGGCTATCGGGCCCGCACATTGCCCCAGTTGTCGGCGCTCTTGCGCTCGTCACGGGAGTGGTTGTCGTGGATGCTCTGCACCAGCTCACCGCTGTCGCCGAGGAGCAGGGCCATGTTCTTGGTGGCCTGGTCCCACTCCGCCTGGACCCCGCGGTACATCTGCTGGTCGTCACCCTCCCAGGAGGTGACGAGCGGCTTCAGCTCGTCCTCGAGGGTGTTGAGGGTCGTGATGATCTGCTGGGTCTGGTCCTTCAGCTCCTCGATCGCGTGCCGGACCGTGGAGTACTGCACATCGATGATGCCGTCGGCCATGACGTCTCCTCTCGGGTGGCCGGGCTGGAGTGCCCGGCCGGCTCACGGCTCCGGCCTCCCCGGAAGGGGCCGGTGCCGCAGGGGGGTGGATCAGCGCAGCGCTTCGAAGACACCCTGGCTGGTCTTGCTGTTGAGCACCTCGGTCAGGTCCTGGTTCTCTTTCGCCAGGCGGTCGGCCGAGGTCACGTTCTCCTGGAGCGCGTCGACCATCTTGCTGATCTGGACGACGACCTTCTGCGCCTCCGCGTTCCAGCTGCGGAAGAGCTTCAGCAGGGCCTGCCCCTCGTCGCCGCCGACACCCGAACGCGCGGCGATCTCGCCGACGTTGTTCTGGATCTTCTCGACCGCGCTCCGGGCCGACTCCAGAGAGGAGACGCCCCCCAAGCCCTTGGCATAATCCGCTTTCCTCGCGGCAGTGTCCGCCATGTCGCGCTCCCTTCGTTCAGGCTGGTCCTGTTGCACCGTTGCCCGCTGAGGCTAAAGAGAACCCAGCGTTCCGCGCAACGTATGTTGGGAAGATTTGAGCATAGGTCGGCTCGGCGGACTCCTTGCGTGGCAACGGAGTTGTCCTGATGTTTCCGTCGGATGAACGGCTCCCGGCCGGAGGGCAGGAGTGGCGGGACGTCACCCCTGCGCGACACAAAGCGATACGGTCGGGAAACGGGCGGCCGGAGTGGGCGAACGGTCATACGGGCGGACCGTTTCCCGGCGATGCGGGTGAGTTCACGGGATTGCACGGATCGCGGCCTGCCGGAATATCTGAGCTTTCTCTGAGGTTTTCCGGCGCGCCCGGTCCGCGATAAATCGACTTTCCCGGAACGGAGTTCTCGCCGGGGCGCCCCCTTCGCGCCCCTTCTCATTACCTCGACTCGTACTATGCCCCTTTTGCCTGGCTCAGGGTGCCGGGTCGGCTGCGCCGCGAGCACCCGCCGCGTCCACCGTGTCCGCCGTGTCCGTCTTGTCTGTCCCGCTCTTCCCGCCGTCGGCATCCCGGCCCCCCGCGTCGGCGTCGCACTTCGGAGCCGTGACCCTGGGCTCGGCGGCGCCGGAGGCCGCGGCCGGGTCCAGGTCAGCGCCCGTCGGGAGGGCCGCGAGCAGCGGAGCCGGCACCGAGCCGATGTCCCCGGCGGCATATCCGAGGGCCGCCAGCGAGTCCTTGGCCGGGACGCGGTACTTCACGCCGTTCTCCGCCACCAGGTACGTCGTCCCCGCGTGCGCGGCACCGCTGGCGTGCAGGGCACGGACCAGGGAGCCGCGCCCGGGACGTACCACCGTGGCGTCCGTACGGACGCAGGCCGGGCTGAACGGCTGGGCGGTGCCCTCCGACACCACGACCGGGGCGAGCCCGGTCAGCGGCACCAGCACCGACCTGATCCGGGTGCCGCCGTTGTCGCCGTCCACCTGGGCGCAGAGCGCGGTGCCGCGCGGCACCGACTGCGGGACCGGTGGGGTGTCGGGCAGCTCCGCGGAGACGGCCGGGGCCGGGTCCTTCGCCCGGTGCGTGCGCAGCGCGTCCGCGCCGACCTCACGCACCTCGGGCGACTGCCCCTGGTACGCGTCCTCCTGGGTCGCCGGGTCGCCCAGGACCAGGGCGGCGCCGAGCCGGCTCAGCGGCACCAGCCCGTCCTTCTGCAGCAGGTGGTACGCGCTGCCGCCGCCGGGGACGCTGACGTTGAAGACCTGGCCGATGCGGCTGGCCTCGCCACCGAGCTCGGGGCCCTCCGTCCCGCGCCCGGGAACGGCCGGCGGCTTCAGGGCGGGGCCCGGTGCCAGCGCGTCGAGGAAGGCCGCCGAGACCGGCGTGGGCGCCTCGGAGCCGTAGCCGAGGGCGTTACGCGCGTCGGACGCGCCGTCCAGCGGCAGCCTGCTGCCGCGCCACACCAGGAACTCGTCGTCGCCAGGACCGCTCACGAGCACCCCGCGGTCCCCGCCCACACCCCGGGAGTCCAGCGGCGCACCGGCGACCAGGGTGGTGACCCCCGGCTTGTCGACCCCGGCGCCCGACACGGCACCGGAGGTGCTGGGCAGCGCACCTCCCGGACCGGTGACGCACATGTGCCAGGCGCCGCCGTCGAGCTCGCCCGGTCCCGGCACGGCGTCGGGTGCCCCGGGGATGCCTGCCGGAGCCCCCACCGCGACGTCCCGCAGCGAGGCGGTCGCGACGTCGACGGTCGCCAGGTCGGCGCCGCCGATCAGCCGCGCCGAGGCGTAGTTGCGGACCGGGTGCAGCACACCGTCGGTGCCGGTCCAGAGGTACCGGGCACCGGTGTCGCGGTTGACCACCAGGTGCTTGCCGTCGCGCCAGCCGTCGTTGCCGCCGGGGCGGAGCAGCCCGAAGACAGTGGCGCCGGCGCCGATCAGGACGGAGACCAGCACACCGAAGACCACGCCTCGGGTGGTGCGTCCGAGCGGGCTCTCCGGGGCGTCAGGGTCGGCCGTCAGCAGGCCCGAGCTGAGCCTGCCCATCATGAAACTGTGGGCCTGTACCTGGTCGCGCTTGGACTGCACAGCCTCTCCTCAACAACTCGTGATCCCATGTCCCCGCAGGCGGGCGTACTCAGCCGAACAGGCCGCGCAGCCATCCGAAGAGGCCGGCCACCCACAGGGTGAGCGGCAGCAGCGCGACGGCGAAGGCGGTGTGCGCGAGTTCGGCCGCACGGCCCCAGTACGGCAGCACCCGGCGTCCGGGCACCGTCCAGGAGGCGGTGACGAGTCCGGCGGCGGCGGCGAGCAGCACCGCGAAGACCACCACGCGCCCGTCGGCGTCACTGTCCACCGCCCAGGCGCGGGCGAGCAGCAGCAGCCCCCAGATCCCGGGCAGTGCGAGGGTCAGTCGCTGCCCGATGTGCACCAGGCCCCGGGAGTGCAGGAGCAGCAGCAGGCTCAGCGTGAGCGCGGTCAGCACCTCGGGCAGGCCGGGGTGCTGGGCGAGGACGGCCAGGGCGGCCGCGGCGATGATGCCGGTGGCTGCGAAGAGCGCGGTGACCCAGCGTCCGGCCAGTTCGGTGCGCTCGGCGACCTCGTCGCCCGCGTAGGGGTCGATGCCCTCCTGGAGCTGACCTGCGGAGGACGGCAGCGAGGGCAGGCGCATCCCGGCCAGCTTGAAGGCGAACGGTGCCACCGTCCCGGCGGCGAGGGCGACGACCACCGCCACCAGGGCGGCCGAGGCCGGCACGTCCAGGCCGGAGTACCCCATCAGGGCCCCTGCGGCGGCGATGGCCACCGAGACGACCGCGGTGGCCAGCAGGGCCGGGGCGCCGACCGCGGTGGCGGCGAGCGCGATGACCGCGCCGCCGGCGCCCGCCGCGCCCGCCGCGAGCAGCCGGGCGCCCACGACCTGCGCCGCGTCGGGGCCGGTCACGTCGCCGCCGGGCAGCACCCAGCCGGCCAGTGCCAGGCACGGGGCGACCAGCAGGCCGAGCGCGGTCGCGGAGAGCCGGTCGCCGACCGCGCGGCTGGCGGAGCCCGCACCTGCGAGCAGGAGCAGCCCGGTCACGGCCGCGCAGGCGGCGCGGGAGGCACCGGAGCCGGTCACTCCGGGCCAGAACACCAGCACGAGGGCGGCTGCCACGGTGGCGACCGACGTGCCCACCAGCAGCCCGCGCGCTGCCCCGGGATACCAGGTGTGCAGCCGCCTGGCGGCCGTGTCGGCTATCCCGTCCACGAGGTCGTCGAGCCGCGCCTCGGGCAACGCCTCGGTATGCGGGCGCAGGTAGAGCACGGTGCCGTCGGAGAGCCCGGCGCGCGCCAGGGTGCTCTCCTCGTCGAGCGGGGCGTCACCGAGGCGCTGGAGCACCCAGCCGGCGTGGTCGAGTCCGGCCTCCTCGGCTTCCTCGCCCACGTAGCGCAGCAGCGTGGGCAGCAGATCGGCGACCGGTACGTCGGCGGGCACGGCCAGATCGACGGTGACGCTCGGCGCACGTACGGTCAGGCGGCACGATTCGGCCACCGCACTGTCGGTCATCAGCTGAACTCTCGTCTTCCGTGGCGGCTTTGACAGGAGGCTCCCCCGGAGAGGGGATGTGCGAACAGTACGGAAGGTCCGCACGGCAGGGAACCGGGGCGCCGGGCAGTGGAATTGCGTCCGCGCCCGGCGGCCACCACTCCCGCGTGGACAGGGCGCGTCCTGTGAATGCAGACTACTGCCTACGACCACCGGGTCGTACTGCGGACCGGACTCACAATCCGGTAGGCAATTGGCCGTCACGGGAGTTGGCCGTCCCCCGCTGTCCGCTCGAAACATTCACCCGGCGTTCACCGCGTCACGTGGCGGCCCGGGGAATTCAGCGCGGTGCGGTCTTTCCCACTACCGGGTGCACCGGTATTCGGTACGGGCCGGAAAGCCGTGAAACCGGAGGTTCTGTTCCTTGAGTGTGGTGCTGTTTCGCCGGCCGGCCCGGAGGCGCGGACCGGAGATGCCCGATGGGCAATTGACCCTCCAGGAACCGCCGGTACTCGCCGAGACCGTGCCCGACACCTCGGCGATCTGGACCTATCTGCCGATGGCGCTGATGTCGGTGTCCATGATGCTGATGTTCCTGCGGCCCGGTGGCGGGAACGGCGTCTTCATGTATCTGGCGATGGGCGTCATGGCGCTCTCCGCCGGTGCCATGCTGCTGGGCCAGCTGATGCGGCGCTCCAGCGAGCGCAAGCAGCGGCTGAAGGGCGAACGCCGCGACTACCTCCGCTACCTGGCACAGATGCGCAAGCGGGTCCGTACCACCATCGCGGAGCAGCAGCGGGCGCTCGCCTGGCGTCACCCGGAACCCAACTCACTCCGCTCACTGGCCCGGACCTCCCGTCTGTGGGAACGCCGTCCGGCCGACGAGGACTTCGGCGAGGTGCGTCTCGCGGTCGGCGAACAGCAGCTCGCGCTGACCCTGGACCCGGTCTCCACCCGCCCGGTGGAGGACCTCGAACCCCTCTGCGCGCACGCCCTGCGCCGCTTCATCCGCGCCTACTCCACCATCCCCGGGCAGCCCCTCGGCCTCTACCTGCGCTCCTCGGCCCGGATCCTGCTGCGCCCCGAGGAGACACCGGACCAGGAGCCGGCGGAGCCCGGCACCCCGGTGCCCGGGGAGGCCGGCGAGGACCCGGGTCCGGTCCCCGGAGCGGAGGCGGCACGTGCTCTGGTGCGCGCCGTCCTCGGACAGCTCGCGGTGTTCCACGCTCCCGAGGAGCTGTGGCTCGCCGTCTGCGTCAGCGACGAGCGGCGACCCGACTGGGAGTGGGTCAAGTGGCTCCCGCACACGTTGGATCCGCACGAGGAGGACGGCGCCGGCCAGGTCCGGCGGATCACCGCCGACATCACCGAGCTGGACGACCTGCTGGGCGCCGACTTCGCGGAGCGCCCCGACTTCGACCCCGACGCCCGCCCCGGACGTGACGAGCCCTACACGATCGTCGTGCTGGACGGCGTCACCGTTCCCGAGAGCCACAGGTGGGAGGGGCACGGCTACCGCAACGCCCTCGCGCTCGACGTCTCCGGGGCGCTGCGCTGGCGCCCCGGACGCAACACGCTGCGGCTGACCGTCGGGCCCGACCAGGTGAACCTGGTCCGCACCGACCGCAGCCGCAAGGAACGCACCGTGCCGCTCGGCCTGCCGGACCGGCTCGGCCCGCTCGGCGCGGAGTCCCTGGCCAGGCTGCTCACCGCCCGCCGGATGAGCCTGGGCACCGACATCGCGCAGCCGCTGGACGCCGACGTCGAGCTCACCACACTGCTCGGCATCCCCGATCTGCACCGGCACGACCCGCACACCCTCTTCAACCGGCACACGGGTTCGGCCCGGCTCCGGGTGCCGATCGCGGTCGGCGTGGACGGCCGCGCGGTGGAACTCGACATCAAGGAGTCCGCGCAGGGCGGGATGGGTCCGCACGGCATGCTCATCGGTGCCACGGGTTCCGGCAAGAGCGAACTCCTGCGCACCCTCGTCCTCGGGCTCGCGCTGACCAACTCGTCCGAGACCCTCAACTTCATCCTGGTCGACTTCAAGGGCGGCGCCACCTTCCTCGGCCTGGAGGAACTCCCCCACACCTCGGCCGTGATCACCAACCTCGCCGACGAGGTCGCCCTGGTGGAACGTATGCAGGACGCACTGCACGGCGAGCTCATCCGCCGTCAGGAACTCCTGCGTTCTGCGGGCAACCACACCTCGGCGCTGGAGTACGAGCGTGCCCGCGCGGCCGGGGCGGACCTCGCCCCGCTGCCCAGCCTGTTCGTGGTGGTCGACGAGTTCAGCGAACTCCTCTCTTCGCACCGGGAGTTCATGGACCTGTTCGTGATGATCGGCCGTCTCGGCCGCTCCCTCGGGGTGCACCTGCTGCTCGCCTCGCAGCGCCTGGACGAGGGCCGAATGCACCAGCTCGAGAGCCACCTGTCGTACCGCATAGGTCTGCGCACCTTCTCCGCCATGGAGAGCCGCGGGGTGCTCGGGGTGCCCGATGCCTACGAACTGCCGGCGCAGCCCGGCAGCGGCTACCTGAAGTCCGGGGTGGAGGCCCTGACCAGGTTCCGGGCCGCCTATTCCTCCGGGACGTACCGGCGCCGCACCGGCACCGTGGTGCAGGCCCGGGTGGCCAGCCAGGTGGTGCCGTGGACCAGCGGCTGGGTGGTGCCCCGCGCCCTGCCCGCCCCCGAGCCGGAACCGGACAACGAGGAGGCCGGCGACGAGGAGGCGCTGCTCGATGTAGCCCTGGACCGGCTGCGCGACTCCGGCCCCGCCGCCCACCAGGTGTGGTTGCCGCCGCTGGACGAACCCTCCCCGCTGGACGCGCTGCTGCCCGGCATCGCGCCCCATCCGGAACGTGGCCTCAGCGCCGTCGGCTGGTCCGGCACCGGCAGGCTGCGGGTGCCGGTCGGCCTCGTGGACAAGCCGTTCGACCAGCGCCGCGACCCCCTGATCGTGGACCTCTCCGGAGCCGGCGGCCACGTCGCCGTCGCGGGCGGCTCGCAGAGCGGCAAGTCCACCCTGGCCCGCACGCTGATCGCCGCGCTCGCCCTCACCCACACGCCCGCCGAGATCCAGTTCTACTGCCTCGACTTCGGCGGCGGCGGCCTCTCGCAGCTCGCCGCGCTCCCGCACGTCGGCGGCGTAGCCGCACGGCTCAACCCGGAGCGGGTGCACCGTGCCGTCGCCGAGGTGATGACGCTCCTCGCCCGCCGCGAGCAGTTCTTCGTCGACCACACCCTCGACTCCATGCAGTCCTACCGCCGGCGCCGGGCCGCCGGCGAGTTCCCCGACGAGCCCTTCGGCGACGTGTTCATGGTCGTCGACGGCTGGTCCACGGTCCGCCAGGACTACGACGACCTGATCCCGAAGTTCAACGAACTCGCCGCCCGGGGACTGAACTACGGCATCCACCTGATCATCACCACCACCCGCTGGGTGGAGCTCTCCGCCCAGGTCCGCGACCAGGCGGCCACCCGCCTGGAACTGCGGATGGGTGACCCGATGGACTCCGAGATCGACACCCGCAAGGCCCGCGCGGTGCCGCGCAGCGGGGGCCGCGGCATCACCGCCGACAGCAAGATGCACTTCCTGGCCGGCCTGCCCCGCCTGGACGGCAGCGGCTCCCTGGAGGACCTCGGAGAGGGCGTCGCGCACCTGGTCGCCGAAGTCTCCCGGCACTGGTCGGGGGCCTCCGCCCCGCAGGTCCGTATGCTGCCGCACCGGCTTCCGCTCTCCGACCTCCCCGCGCCCGAGCCCACGGAGGGCGGCGGTATGCGCCTCGCCCTCGGCATCGACCAGGACTCGCTGGAACCGGTCTGGCACGACTTCAGCCGTACGCCGCACCTGATCGTCGTCGGCGACACCGAGAGCGGCAAGACGAACCTGCTGCGCGCCGTCACCAAGGGCATCACCGCCCGCTACAGCCCGAGCGAAGCGAAGATCATCGCGGTGGACTACCGCCGCACCCTGGTCGACGCCATCCCCGAGGAGTACCGCATCGGGCACGTGATCTCGCTGGACAACCTCAAGGACACCATCGAGGGAGCGGCCCGGGCGCTGAAGACCCGGGTACCGGGGGCGGACATCGCCCCCGCCCGTATGCGCAAGTGCGACTGGTGGACCGGGCCGCGTCTCTTCGTCCTGGTCGACGACTACGACATGGTCTCGGGCAACTCCTTCCAGAGCCCCTTCGAGCCGCTCTTCGAGAACGTGACTCTCGGCTTCGAGATGGGCCTGCACCTGGTCGTCGCCCGAAGCGCCATGGGTGCCGGCCGCGGCCTCAGCGACGCGCTGGTACGCCGCCTCGACGAGGCCAACAATCCCGCCGTCCTCCTCTCCTGCCCGCCCACCGAAGGCCGTCTCTTCGGCAACGCGAAGCCCCTCAACCTGCCTCCGGGCCGCGCCCTCCACATCGCCCGCCGCAAGCCGCGGCTGATGCAGACCGCGCTGGTCGAGGAGAACCAGGCGCAACAGGACTGAGAGAACACGACGACGCCCTCCCGGGTCAGGCTTCGGGAGGGCGTCGTCGTCACCGCGGACTTCGGGGTCAGTCCCTCGCGGTCACGCCGGCTTCCGCGGGACGCCAGCCCCGCAGGCGGGCCCGGGAGAAGGCGAAGCCTCCCCAGAGGACGGCGAGCACCGCGGCGGAGCCGAGGAGGACGAAGAGGAAGGCCCGGCCGGTGGCCCGGTCGGCGGCGGAGGTGTCCCGCACGGTCACGGGATCCGCGTCGCGCCCGGCCGCGACGGCCGCACCGGAGTCGCCGAGGACCGTGGTGACCGCGGCGTAGGGGTCCAACTGCGGGATGTCGGCCGGGTAGGCGGTGGCGGTCAGACGGTGGACGACGTCCTCGGGCTTCTCGCCCGGGTAGGCCGAGCGGACCGCGGCGACGGCCCCGGCCGCGTACGCGGCGGCCACCGAGGCGCCGTCGCCGAGGTAGTGGCCGTCACCGCGCGGGCCCACGGAGACCACCCCGGCGCCGGGGGCGACCAGGTCGATGCCGCTGGTGGGCAGGGCGCCGTCCGGTCGGACGCCCCCCGGAAGCATGTCGGCGACCGAGACGACGCCGGGTTCGCCGGCCGGCCAGTAGGTGCGGGACGGGATCTCGTCGGTGCCGTTCCTGGGCGGATCCGGGGTGGCCGCGGCGACCACCACCGCGCCGGCCTTGCGGGCTTCGGCCACCGCCCGGGTCAGCTCCGCGTCCCTGAGCGGCAGGGCCACCGCGACCGCTATCACGTCGGCACGGGCCGCGGTCGCCTCACGCACCGCCTCCGCGACCAGGGCGGCGCTCGCCTGCCCGCGCGGTTCGGTCCCGCGCAGGGCCAGGATCTTCGCCTCCGGGGCGACCCCGGCGAGACGCGGGTTGTCCCCGCCGGTCCCGGCGATCAGTCCGGCCAGGAAGGTGCCGTGCCCGACGCAGTCGTCACCGGCCGCCCCCGGGGCAGAGATCCGGCCGCCGAGCCCGGTGGCATCGGGGGCGGCCCCCGTGTCGATCAGTGCGACGGTCACGCCCGCACCGGTGCTCATGCCGTGCAGCCGGTCCAGGTCGAGGCGCTGGCGGGACCAGTCCTGCTTCTTCGCCGTCGCCCGCGAGGCGGGGGTACAGCCCGCCTCGGCGTCCCCGGGGTCGAGTGCGGACGGCATGCCCGGCAGTTCCTGCCCCTTCTCCCCGTCGGCCGTCGGCACGCGCGGGAGGGAAGGAGCCGCCAGGGCGGGAACGGCGGCGGGCAGCAGCAGCACGGCGGCGAGGCCGGTGCCGGACAGCAGGCGGGCGACCCCGCGGGCCGGCGGCCTCACCGGGGGGCCACCTTCGGTGCGGCGGCTGTGACGTCCTCGGGACGGAGTATGCGCAGGTCGTCCAGGGTGGGTGAGGCGAGCGAGCTGAGCCGTCCCGCCTGACGGGTGACCATCGACTCCACCACCTGACGGGCCAGGCGGGCGTTGCCGAAGGACCGGTCCCGGGGCAGGGAGTCGAAGTACTCCCTGAGCAGCGGGCCGGTGCCCGGTCCGCACTCGTATCCCATGTTCGCGGCCTGGGCGCGCACGATCGTGACCAGTTCCTCGGAGGAGTAGTCGGCGAAGGAGATCCGGCGCGGGAAGCGGGACGCGAGACCCGGGTTGGAGCCGAGGAAGCGTTCCATCTCGTCGGTGTATCCGGCGACGATGACGACCACCTCGTCGCGGTGGTCCTCCATCAGCTTCAGCAGCGTGTCCACCGCCTCCTGTCCGAAGTCGGCGCCACCGCCGCGCGGGGTGAGGGTGTACGCCTCGTCGATGAACAGCACCCCGCCGCGGGCCCGTTCGAAGACCTCGCGGGTCAGCTGGGCGGTGTGGCCGATGTAGCGGCCGACCAGGTCCGCCCTTGCCGCCTCGACCATCTGGCCCCGCTCGAGGATGCCGAGCTGGGTCAGGACCTCGCCGTAGAGGCGGGCGACGGTGGTCTTGCCGGTGCCGGGCGGGCCGGTGAAGACCAGGTGGTTGCTGAGCGAGGGGACCGGCAGCCCTGCCGCGGCCCGGTGGCGGGCCGTGGTGATGAGGTTGACCAGGTCCGCGACCTCACGCTTCACCTCGGCCAGGCCGATCATGTCGCCGAGGCGGGTCAGCGGGTCGTCGCCCGGTACGGCGGTCTCGGCGGCGGCCGCGGTCACGGAGACGTCCTCGGGCAGCAGGAGGCGCAGATCGTGCTCGCTGACCTGCGGCTGCGTGGAGAGGCGGACCGCCTGACGGTCCACCATCTCCTCGAACACCCCGCGTGCGGCACGGCCGTTGCCGAAGCCGGCGTCCCGCGGCATCGCCTCGAAGTGCGTGGCGAGTGCCGCCGCGGTGCCCTCGCCCAGCTCGTACTGGTGCTGGGCGCACATGCTCTCCATGATCGCCACCAGGTCGGGAACCGAGTAGTTCTCGAACTCGACGGTCCGTGAGAAACGGGAAGCGAGACCCGGGTTGGAGCCGAGGAAGGATTCCATCTCATTGGAGTAGCCGGCCGCGACCACCACCACGTCGTCGCGGTGGTCCTCCATCAGCTTCAACAGCGTGTCCACCGCCTCGCGGCCGAAGTCGGCGCCGCCGTTGCCGCTGTCCGAGGCGAGCGTGTACGCCTCGTCGATGAACAGCACTCCCCCGAGCGCCCGTTGGAAGGTCTCGGTGGTCTTGATCGCCGTACCGCCGACGACCTGTGCGACCAGGTCGGCGCGAGAGACCTCCACCAGGTGCCCGCTGCGCAGCGAACCCAGCTCGGCCAGGATCGCCCCGAAGAGTCGGGCGACGGTGGTCTTGCCGGTGCCCGGCGGGCCCGCGAAGATCAGGTGCCTGCTCATCGGCGGTGCGGACATGCCGAGTTGTTCGCGGCGCTGGGCCAGCTGGGTCAGATTGACCAGGGTGCCCACCTGCTGCTTGACGTTCTCCAGGCCGATGAGCGCGTTGAGGGCGCCGAGCGGTCCGTCCGCGCGGTCCGGCGGGGGCGCGTCCGCGGCGCCCGAGCCCGCCGGGTCGGTGTTCTCGGCGCTGCCGGATCCCCAGGCGTCCCGCTTGCCGTTGCCCGTGCTGTTCAGGCCGTCCACGGCGAGCCGCTCGCCCGGCGCGGTCTGCACCAGGCCGGCGCCCTCGTTCTCCCGGGCGAGGCAGTTGACGAGCGAGACCGGGGCGGTGGACTCCACCCGGAAGCCGTCCAGGGTGCCGCCGGTCGCCTCGCAGCCGCTGAGCGAGCCGAGCGCGCCCTCGCGGAACAGGAAACCGTGGCTCCTGGGTGCGTGCACCGCCGTGCGGTTCGCGGTCAGTTCACCGCCCGCGGCGACGACCACGCCCTCCTCGCCGGTCGTCTCGACACGGAAGTCGCGGACGGTGACGTTGCCGCCGTCCTCCACGACCAGGCCGCTGGTGGCTGCGTCGGAGACCCCGCCACCGGCCAGGTAGAAGGTGCTGCCGGAGGCCACACGTACGCCCGCGCCCTTCGGCCGGACGATCTCGCAGTCCTCGGCGCGGCCCCGGGCGTCCCGGGTGGCCGCGATGCCGTCACCTGCGGGCTCCACGAGGCGGGCCCGGCGCAGCAGCGGGTTGGCGCCGCCCAGCACGGCGACCGCGGGCGAACCGCCGATCACCTCGAAGCGGTCCAGTTCCGCCGCCGAGTCCTCCTCCAGGAGCAGCCCCGCGCCGTCGCAGTCGCGGACCGTCAGTCCGGTCAGCGCCGGGGAGGCGGCCCCGGCGACCCGCAGCGCCGCGCCCTGCGCGCCGTCCACCCAGCAGTCCTCGAACGTGCCGCGCGACCGGTCGGTGACCAGCACGCCGTGGCCTCTGGTGCGCGAGACGCGGCAGCGGCGCAGCACCGGGTCGGTGCCCCCGGCCAGCGTGATCCCGTTCCCGGAGGCACCGGTGACGCGCACGTCCTCCAGCGTCGTACGGCCCGTGCTGCTCAGGTGCACGCCGGTGCTGGTGTCGTGCACCACGGTGCGGACGACCGAGACCGCGCAGTTCTCCTCCAGGGCGATGGAGGGCTTGTCGGTGGAGGAGATGTCGCAGTCCTCGACACTGCCACGGGTCTCGCCGTTGGCCAGCAGTCCGTTGCCGCGCGCGCCGCGCACCGTGCAGTCACGGATGCGCGCCTCGCCCTGCTCGGCGAGGACCAGACCGCTGGTGCCCAGGTGCTCCAGCGTGCAGGACTCCACGGTGGTGGGGGCGTTCGAGGTCACCACGATGCCCGCGCCCTGCGGGTTGCTCACCCGGCAGTCGCGCAGCGCGAGGGACCCGGTGCCGCCGGCCAGCATCGCGGTCCAGGCGGCACCGACTATCTCGCAGCCGTCGAACGCGGCCTGACCGCGCCGCACGTCCACCGCCGGCAGCTCGGCGTCACCGCCGCGCAGGGTCAACTCGGAGAGCATCACCGCGTCGGCGCGCAGCGCGACCACGCTGCCCGTACGCGGCCGGATCTCCACGGTGCCCCGGCCCTCGGCGGCGGTGAGGGTGACCCTGGTGTGGATGACGAGGTTCTCGGCGTACGTTCCGGGCCGGACGCTGATGAGCGCACCGGTGCGGGCGGCGGCGAGTGCCTCACCGATCGTCCGGTAGCGGTCCTGGGTTCCGGGACCGACCGACAGTACCTGGCGCGACACGCACCAACCTCCTTGCTACGGCGACGTCTACAGCGGGCGTCCCCCTCTACGCCGGGGACGCGTGTCGGGGAGCCGACGGTGCCATCATGCCTGGCCCCCGGGGCGTGCGGGTTCCGGGAGCGGCTCCCGGTGTCGGGGCGTCGCGGTCAGGTGCTCCATTTCTGGGCGTCGTTGCCCGTGCAGTTCAGGAGTTGCAGCCGCGCCCCGCTGTTCCGGTCGGCGTTCGCGATGTCGACGCACATGCCGACCGCGGTGTTGACCAGGTCGTGGCTGCCGTTCAGGGCGAACTTCTGGGCGATGTTGCCGTTGCACCAGGCGATCTGGATGGTGGTGCCGTTGCTGAAGTTCGCGCCGGCCACGTCCAGGCACTTGCCCTGGATGCGGATGGTGCCGTCGGAGGCGAACTGCCACTTCTGGGCCGGGGCGTTGTTGCAGTCCCACACGTGCAGCGCCTTGCCGTCACTGAAGTCATGGCCCGGTACGTCGATGCAGCGGCCCGAGAGATGGCTTCGGAAGGAGACGGGACCACTCAGGGTGACGGCCGGAGGGGCCTTCGCGGGCTTCTTCTTCACCACCGCGGCCTTCTCCCCGTCGCTCTTCTTCTCCGGCTGGGCCTTCGGCTTCGGGTCCTTCTTCGGCGCGTCCTCGTCCTCGTCGTCGTGCGCCGGAGGAACCACGGGGACCACCTTCGCCGGCTTCTCGGGCACGGTGGACTCCTTTCCGGCGTCGGCGGGCGCTCCGGGCTCGGAGGGTGTCACCGCGAACTCGCCCGGTGCCTCCTTCCCGCTGCCGGCGAGCACGGTCCCGGCAGAGGTCTTGGTCTGCTCGGGTTCGTCGTCGTCGTTCGCGACGAGCACGAGGAACGGCACGGTCACGAGCAGCACGCCCGCGATCGCCGCACCGGCCAGCACCGCCTTGCCCGGCCTGCCCACCGGCCCGGTCTGCTGGGGGCGGCCGATGGCGGTCGCGGTCATGGTCCGCACGAGCGCGGGCAACCGGCTCTGGGCGGCGGCAGCGGCACCGGGGTCGGCCTCGGGCTCGGAGCGGGTACCGGCCTCGGGGCCGGAAGGGGCATCCGGGTCGGGATCGGCCCCGGGAGCGGGCCGAACACCGGCGGAGGCTCCGGTGCCGGGCTCGGCGGCCTCGCCCTCTGCGGGTTCCGTGCCGGCCTCTCCACGCTTCTTCGCCGCCTCTCCGGCTGCGGCCTCGGCCTCCGGGCCCTGGGTCCCGGAGGCCGTCCCGGCCCTCGCCCAGCTCCTCGGTTCCGCCGGGCCGGAGCCCGTTTCGGCCTCGGGCGCCGACTCGGGCCCGGACTCGGGGCCTGCGAGGCCGGTGGGCGCGGTGGAGCGGGACGCCGCCGTGCCGGGTTCTGCGGGCGTGTTCGTGTCCTCGCCCACCTCGCCGGCGGACTCGGCGCGGGCTCTCGGGGAGGCGGGGGGCTGCTGGGGCGAACGAGTCACGGGGTCCTCCCTGTGGTGTGGGGCCAGGTTTCGGATGAGCTGCCGTCCGGGTGCGATGAAGAGTCCGTGGCCGGAGCAGCGCTGCCCACCGCCGCGTAGGAGGCGGCCTCGGCTCCCCCGTCCGCGGGCGACTTCTCCTCACCCGTCCGGCGGGCGGGGCCGGGCAGGCTGTCGGCCGGTACGAGAAGCGGGGCCGCGGCCCCGGCGTTGACCATCAGCAGGGTGCCAGGAGCGCTCAGCGAGTGGGCCAGTTCACGCGTAGGCAGCATGTCATGGTGAAGTGCCGCGGACATGAACTCGTGTACGGGCGAGGTGAACACCAGGACCACCGGAGCGCCGTCCCGACCCGGGGCCGTGAGCGGCCCGCCGTCGGGGCCGCGCACCACGGTGACGTCCGCCTCCGCGAGCTCCGCGAGGGCGGCCTCCACCGAGCCGTAACCGGTGGCGGCCCGCTGCGCCGCAGCGTCGACCGGATCGCTGGGCTCCGGCCAGCCGAGGACGCGTGCCGAAGGCCGGTACGCCGGGTTCGCACGGTATTCCCCGACGCCCCCGCCGCCGTCCGACCGCCACTCCCCGACCACGGCCCACTCCGGCGGCGTCAGTTCCGCCGCCCACTCCGGGTCCACCACCCCGATCCAGTGCCCCGGCGCCCGCAGGGCGGCCGCCTTCACTGCTTCGGGTATCGCCGAGTTCTCGGCGGGCGGGGTGTCGCCGGGTACGGAGCCGGGTGGCTGCGGGCCGGTGGCCGGTCCGGGTCCGGGGGCCTCGGGAACGACGAACCAGGCACCGTCACCGGCTTCTTGGCGTTCTCCGGGCCGCATCTCCACCTGAACTCTTGGGTCTGTACGAATTCTCGGGTGCCGAATCTCGGGTGCCGCCTACGTGCGCGCACGCCGAACTCTGATCAGATCGGGGAAGGAACAGGATGTCATACGAGCTCCGGGCATGGGTGTTTGCGGTACCTCCGCATCAGCCGCCCACGTGCCCGTTTACCGCCCGATCGGAGAACTTTCCGGGAGCAGTGAGGCACAGGAGGACAAAGTGACGGGAAGATTCCGGGTGACGGAACGCACGCCGTTCCCTGGACGGGTTACGTTGTGTACGCCATCGGCTTCTTCGACGTACAGCGCCTCACGGCCGGGACGTCCGGGCCGGGGCGCACGGGACCACCTCGCAGCCCGGCAGCCGGTCCGACCCGACGCGGCACCCGCCAACGCCCGTGGGGATGAACGACATTCATCCGGACCAACCGCTGTGCACCGACGGCTCCGCCCCGATGAGGAGTAACCGCATGCCTCCCCAGCAGCCCACCCCCGGCGCCAACGCGGCGGCCACCACCGCCCCCGGTGTACCCGAGGCCGCGTCCCCGGCCGGATCGGCCGCACCTGCTGCGTCTGCCGCATCTGCCGCATCTGCCGAGGAGACGCCGAGCACGGCCGCGGGCCCCGAGGCGGAGGCGGGGACCACACCGGCGAGCAGCACCGCCACCGTCCCGCCGCCCCCCGGCAGCACCGCCGAGGCGCCCGCCGAGGGCATCGGTGTGGCGTCCGCCGCCGCGACGGCACCGGACACCCGGACCGGCACGGGCGTCGACGGCGGGCGTCCCCGCACACCGATCCTGGCCGGGGCCGCCTTCCTCGGCGCCGCTCTGATCGCCATACCCCTGCTGCTGGTCGGGAGCGCGAACGACGACGGGAACGACAAGGGCCCCAAGAGCCCGGCGGGTGGTACCGACACCGTCCTGAACGCGAACGCCACGCCCGCGGACCTCGGCGACTACGTGGCCGGGAAGCCCAGTCCGTCCCCGAGCAAGGAGAAGCCGAAGAAGACCGTGGCCCCGGCGGCTCCGAAGCCCGTCGCGGTCGCGCCCGAGCCGAGCAGGACCGTCGAGAAGAAGCCCGAGCCCGCCCCCAAGCCCAAGGTGGCCCCGAAGCCGGACTGGACCACCGTGGCGGTCTCCGCACCCAGCGTCCTGGAGGTCAACCAGGCCTGGACCACCAACCGCATCAAGATGGTCATGCAGCCCGACGGCAACCTCGTGGTCCTCAACGAGGAGGGCAAGCCGATCTGGGCGGCCATGACCTTCGGTGCCAACCACCGGGCGATATTCCAGCCCGACGGCAACCTCGTCATCCACAACGGCGACGACAGGCCGATCTGGGCTTCCAAGACCCACGACCACCCGGGCGCCCAACTGGTCCTGCGGCCCGACGCCAAGGTGGTCGTCGTGGCCAACGGCGCGGTGATCTGGTCGACCTGACGCCGGCACCGGGCGGGAGGAACCCCTTCCGCCGGCCCCGGAGCCAACGCCGTTCGGAGCGGGGGCCGGACTTCCTGCTGCACGGCGTCCGGAGTACGGGCCCGGCAGGACTCGGCCGCCCAGCACCCTGGATTCTTTCAGCTCCGCGTAGGCGGTCAGCGAACGCCGCTCACCGTCCGGGCTCGTCCGGGGAGCCCGGCTCCCGGCGCCCGCGGCCCGTGGGCGCGGGCACGCCCTCGCGCAGGTCGGGCTCCGTGGCTGCGGCATCGGCGTACCAACGGCCGTACCGCCCGACCAGGGCTACGGCCGAGACGCCGTGCAGAAGCACGCTGAGGCCGACGGTGACCGCGACCACCCTGCCCACCAGTTCCATCCCGTGGACCTGCTCCTCCACCACGAGCAGCCCCAGCACGACGGACGCGAGGCCGCGCGGGCCGAACCATCCGAGGTACGCCACCGTCGGCGGCCGAAGCCCGCTCCCCACCAGCGAGACCGCCACCGGCACCATCCTGACGACGGTGAGGCTGAGTACGGCGTACAGCACGATCCGCCAGCTCAGGTGCTCCAGCGCCGGACCTAGCAGCACCGCCCCGAAGACCAGAAGGCTCAGCGACGCGAGGAGCCCGCCCAGGTTCTCGGCGAGATCAGCCGTGCGGTCCGGCTCCTTCTCGACGCCCGCACGGTGCCGGCGCAGGGCGAACCCGAAGGCGAATCCAGCGGCCCAGGCGGCGATGAACCCGCTGCCGTCCGTCACGACGGCGAGTTGGTACGACAGGACCGCGACAGCAACGGGGTAGGCCTGCCGCCACTCCCCCTCGACCCACCCCCTGGCCCGGCACCACTGCAGCAGCCGGCCGCCGAGCCCACCCACCAGCAGGCCCAGCGCGGTGCTCAGCAGAAGCGCGCGCCAGAAGACCCCCGTAGCGCCCTCTTCCGCGTAGTGCGTACCGGGAATGGCCGCCATGAAGAGGACGAAGAAGGGCAGCACCATGCCGTCGTTCAGGCCGCTTTCGACATTCAGCCCGTGACGCACCAGCGCGGGAACCCGGACATCGGAGATGGCGGTCTTCCCCAGGGCCGCGTCGGTGGGAGCCAGGACGGCGCCGACGAGTGCGAGCTCCCACACCGTCAGCCCCGGCAGCAGGGGCCAGGCGAGCAGCCAGCCCAGCCCGATGCTCAGCAGCAGTCCGACACCCAGCAGCCGACCGGGCAGGAACCCCCCGGTCGACAGGTCCCGCCCACGGATCGTCATGGCGTCGGTGAAGAGCACGAGCGTCAGGGTGAATTCGAGGAGCCCGGTGATCTGCGCGGGGTCGTCCCCCAGGTCGAAGAGGTCGAGGACAGCCGGCCCGAGGACGACCCCGGAGCCCACGAACACGATCGCCGACGACAGCGGCGTCGAGGACAGTCGGCGCGATCCCAACGCGTACGCAGCGGCCACCGCCGCGACCGCCACACCGATCCAGGCTCCACTGCTCACGTTCGGCCTTTCGAATCGACTCGCAGGACACTCCGGCGGGAAGCCGGCGCACGCGGCCCCGACGGCAGGCACCGCTGTGCGTGCGGACGCCGGTCGAACCCTTCTACACGTCGGTGAAGGGCAGCTCCCGGACGTCCCCGAGGACACGCCGGACGCCACCGGCCAAGTGGTGCGCGCCCGGTGACGGGGTTCACCGTCGCCGGGGCCGGACAGCTGTTGCGGCCGGCCGGCCGCTGCCCGGACGGGACCGCTCAGCGCGACACCTGGCCGGCTGACGCAACCCGTCTCGCTGCGTGCGGCCGTCGACGCCTCGCGCCGCGTAGGGAAAGGCCGACCCCACGTCGGCGGTGACGCCGGGATCGCGTGTCAGACCCTGGTGAGCCGGTCCACGAGCAACTCGACCCGCTGCGCGGCGTCTCCCGGCAGCAGCCGTCCTGCCCGGGTCAGGGTCGCGAGCCCGTGCAGGGCCGCCCAGAACACCTCGGTGAACAGCCCCGGGTCGACACCGTCCCCGGCGACCTCGCCCAAACTCTCCAACAGCGCGGCGAAGGCGTCCTTCAGCGGCTCCGGGGTGTCCTCCTGCGCGTACGCCAGGCCGCCGTCGAGCTGGAACAGGGCGTCGTAGACCGCCGGGTTGCGTGCGGCGAAGTCGAGGTAGGCACGGGCCAGCGCGGCGGCCCGGGGGCGCGGGCCGTCCGCGGCGCAGGTCGCGGCCCGCACCGTCGCGGCCAGTTCGGCGGCGCCCTCCAGGGCCACAGCGCCGATGATCTCGCGCTTGCCGCGGAAGTGGCTGTAGAGCACGGGCTGGCTGTACTCGATGCGCTCGGCGAGCCGACGCGTGGTGACCGCGTCCCAGCCGCTCTCCTCGGCGAGTTCGCGGGCCGTCGCCACGATGAGGCGCTCGCGGCCCGCCCGTTCACGCTCCTTGCGTTCCTGTACCGACACGATTCGATCCTAGCACCGCTAGACAATCGAGCGGTAGCAGCACCAACGTTGACCTGTCTTCTTCGGTCAGGCCGCCGAGGTCGAGGGACAGGGGGCCGGCGTCTGTGCCTCAGAGGTCCTGCAGGCGACTGCGCGGCGGCTGGTTCGAAGGTGTGGACAGGGCGTCCGCTGCTGCCTCGATGTCGACGTCGGCCTGGACCTTGCGGAACTGTTCGAGGGTTTCGAGTTCCTGCTCGGTGAAGCCGCCTTCGCTCAGACGAATGGCCTCTGCCAGGAACTGAACGGTCTGTCCGATGCGAACGGCGTCCTCCGCGGCGCCGCGGTGGAGCGAGCGGTAGGACGTAGCAGTGGGTCCCTGCCAGCCGGCCTCGATGCCGTCGACGATCTCGTCCATGTGCTTGACCTGCTTGCCAAGATACTCCCGCATGTCATCCAGATCGTCGTGCAGTTTTTTCAACTGCGACGAGGTGTAAGCGAGTTCGGGTTCTTCACCCATGCCGGCCCCCCACGTTCGAACCTGCATCGCAAGCTGGAGACAACCCTAACAACGGGACACACCTTCACAGGCAAGTGGCGTCACGCACCGCGCGCACCTCCATCGCCCCTGTCACAGAGGGCTGGCTGCAAAGGGGCAGACATATGGCCGACATGCGACCCGACGCCCGCACCGACCCCGCTCAGGTGATGAGTAGCATCGTTGGCGATTGCTTCCAGGGGGATCATCACCGTGCCGGACGAAGACCGCATCACTGTCAATTTCGCTACCTTGCAGCAGCTTTCGGGTGATCTGGAGGGTATTCTCCGCGTCCTCAACGAGAAGCTGGACACCTTGTACGAGCGGACCGCCAAAGCCGTGCTGAGCTGGGACGGCGAGGCGCGTGAGGCGTTCATCGACGAGCTGGACAAGTGGAGCCACTCCGCCGACGACCTCAAGGCAACCCAGGCCTGGCTCCATGAGGTCGTGGTGAAGGGCCACCTGAACTACGCCGCGGCCAACAGGTCCGTACTCGAAGGCTGGGGAGGCGGCGCCTGATGGGTACCCCCTCCCCACCAGCCCAGTCACCGGGCGGCGCGGGCACCATCGATGTCAAGCCGAGCGACCTCTGGTCGGTCTCCGGCCGGGTCGCCGCGCAACAGGAGTACCTCGTGCGCGGTGCCAACAAGCTTCTCGAAGAGCTGGGCAAGTATCCCGACGCAGGAGGCGCCGGCACCGAGGCCGAGAAATTCGCCCAGGCGTACAAGAAGATCGGAAATCGCTGGCTGGAGGTCTGGGGCCGGTCCGTACTCAGCGTCGGCGGCGTGGCAGTCGGGTTCACCGAGACGGCCAACGCCTACACCAGGGCTGACGCGGCGTCCCACCCCAAACCGGGGAAGACCGCCGAGCAGCGCCCGCGGCCCACGGTCATCGACAAGGCCCCGAACTTCGGCTCGGTACCCGACATCAAGTGGGGCGACGACGACGGCGGCGACGACATCCTGCGCGGCCTGATGGAGGGAATCCCCGAAATCGTCCGGGACGTCCTCCGGCCACTGTGCAAGAACGTGTTCCGGGTCGGAAGGGTGGCGGACGTCCACCCCTTCCCCCAGCAGCATTACCTGAACTCCCTGTGCCACAGCTGGATGAACGTGTCCATCACCGCGTCGCTAGGGGCGGACCAGCTCACTCAGGCCGTGGGCGCCATAACCAACTTGCAGCAGGCCGACTGGGAAGCCGCGATGCGGACCTTCTGCAGCGCCCTGTGGGGAGGGACGGCCTGGGGGCAGCAGCGGCACGGCTACCAGTGGGGACAGACCGCCAACTCAGGTCCGGGCACACCCCGGGTTCCCACGGGCAGTGAGCCGGTCCTGGCCGTGCTCAAGGACACGGCCGACGACATCGCCACCATCCTCCGCGAGTACGCGGAAGCCGCCGTCGATCTCAACCGAGACGTCGCGGACGAGCTCCAACTGGCCATGCTGAAGGCGGCCAAGGAGGTTCTCGAAGACCTGGCCAAGCCCAAGGGGCTTGGAGGCGTCCTCAGCTCCGCCGCAACAGTGATCGGCAAGGGCGCGGGCCTGGTCCTGTCGTTCGATGTCAAGACAGTGCTGAACATCGACACGGGCCGACTGAACGGAATCGTCGACAAGTACACCGGCATCCTGGGGGGCCTGACCACCCGGATAGAAACACTGAAGGGACCTCTGGACGAGGCGTACCGGAGCGCCCCCAAGTTCGAGGCCGGCATCGCCCGTGCGCACGGTTTCGGCACCAGGGCCCTGGACGAGTTCAAACACGAGCAACGGTGGACCGAAGCGCGCTCCAACGGCGATCACACCTTCGACCTGGCGAGCAACGAGTACCTGGGGGGCGGCCACACTCTGGACAAGCACGTCGGCAAGACCGACGAGCAACTCGCTCAACGCCTGCGCGACCAAGCCGACGACAACAACAACTGGCCCGAGCAACGCAAACCAACGATCGGCGGTTCGTCGTCCTTCGACAACATGGCCGCCGCGCAACGGTTGACGGAACACAACCTGCGGACGAAGCAGTCCCAGATCGACGCCTGGCTGGCCACCAATCCTGCGGAGGGGAAGACCCAGGCTTTCACGAGCCCGGCCCCCAACGGCGAGGTCAGCGGACGATATGTGTCCAAGCAACCCACTCCCGTGCCGGACGGGTCGGGCAATACCATCCCGGGGACCGGCTACAAGGACCACGGGCTCAACGCGCAGGCGATCGACGTGAAGAACGTGAATACGATCCTGAAGTACGATTCCAGACTCGATCCGCCCTATATCATCCTCACGTCCATGCCCGCCCCGTGACCGACTGACCGGAAGCCGAATGCCCCCCATCGACCGCACTGTCTGGGACACCACACTGGAACGGCTCCTCGACGACGTGTACACCTTCGCGATGACCGGGCCCCGACGGGACGACGACTGGGGGCGGGACGTCCTGGCCGTTATGGACCGGTCGGCCACCGACCCGCGAGGGTGGCGGACACTGGAGTGGCAGATCGACAAGGAGGGGCGTAAGAACGTGCGCCCTTCCTTTCCGTTTCTTCCGCTCACGGCCGAGCAGGTGCACGAGTGGACGTATCACGTCACGGCCTCCGCAGCCGCTGAGTTGCTTGCCTCTCTGACTCAGGAGTGGTTCTTCGAGGGTCGCCCTGTCCGGACGCGCGTCGACCGTGACGATGTGCTGGCCGACGCCCGGATGGTGCTCAGCCGGTTCGGTACCGACGCCGTCTTCCGTACCTCCTCGGAGCTGGCCCGGGCCTCCGCCTCGCCGGACTTCCTCGCCGATGACCTCGCCGGCGGTAGGGCCTTCACCGACTATGTGATGGATCTGGGGCTAATCGCCGTGAACTCGGACGAGGTCGGGATCTTCTGGTCGTTCAACGCGAACTGAGAACACGTACACGGGCCGGCGCCCACGCTGACGGGATCCGGGACGTGTCCCGACCGGGAAACGCCCTGGCACCCCTGCCGAGAAAGGCCAACGCCGCATGCCCGTCGACCAGAAGTCCTGGGAAGCGGCCGTACGCCACCTGTACGAGGACGCATACCCGTACGACGCCACCGGCCCACGCCGACACGAGGACTGGGTCCTTGATGTCATCACGCTGATGGCGCGGGTGCCGGACCCCCGCGGCTGGGCCGGTCTCGACGACGCGGCCCAGAACCCGGAGCGTGAGGCTTCTCCCACCTACCCCTTCGTTGCTCATCCGCCGGAGTACATCGCGAGGCGTCTCCAGGAGATCGACCGGGCCGGCGCCGAGAACCTGCTCCTTGCCCTCACGGACGACAGCTGCACCCTGTCCAACCTCAGGCGCTTCACGGAGAGCGAGGAGGAACTCCTGGCAATGGCGGAGACAATCCTTGCGCGTTACGGCGACGAGGCCATCTATCACACCAACATCAAAATGCCTGGTCACGTGCGCGGGACACTCGACTTCACATCGTCGAGCTGGGCGTACAGCCCGCTGAGCGTCTACTCGGAGGACTGCGGCCTGATCGTCGTCTCGGACACTGAGGTCGGCATGTTCTGGAACTTCGCCGACTACTGAACCCCTGCAACTGTACGAGCGCAGGCCCTGTGCCCAGCTGATTGAGAGGATGGCCTTGTGCTGACCCGTTCCGCCTCCTATCCCGACCGCGAGACCGCCCAATGGGCCACCCAGCAGGTGGTGACCGCCAACGAGCAGGCCGTCCATCGCTGGCTCGCACAGAACACCCGGGCCCGCCTCACTGTCGAGGCCGCCTGGCCGTCCCGTGGGGAGCCAGTGGGCCGGGTCCAGCTGGAGGGCGAACTGCTGGCAGGGCGCGGCCCCGTCGAGGTGCGCGCGGCACGCGTGGTGCTGCGCCGCGAGCCGGTAAGCCCGCTTGGCTTCGTCGTCCACGCGACCGTTCCGTTCTACCTGTAGGGGTCACACGCACATGTCCATGAAACCCCTCGAACACGACCGGCGGTACGGCGAGCTGGACCAGGTGATGCGCGCCTATCTGGGGCAGCCGGCCGACGACACCCCGGAGCGGCGCAGCCGCGCCCTGGACGCCTATCTCCGTCACACCTGGCACACCCGCCCCTCGGCCATCGCGGAGGCGGAGCGCCAGCTGCGTGAGTACAGCCGCAATCCTCCAGGCCGCATCCGGCAGGAGCTGGGCGAGTTCTACTCGATCCCGGACACCGGAAAGCCCCAGTCAGACATCGGCGACTGGCTGATGGTGCTGGCCTACCACCTGAGGAAGAGCATCGAGGAGGGCGACGTCCCGGAGCCATCAGTCCCGCAAACGCACTGGGAATGGCACGCGCGTTTCCCGGAGACCGCGCAACTGCTGGGCGGCTGGTTCTCCCAGGACATCGTCGACGAGTTCCCCGGCCACGACGCAGCGGTCGCCGACTACGCATACACCACAAACCCGCATTTGGTCGCCCGCCTCGTGGGTGAACTGCACGAGTTGCTCGCCCTGCCCTTGGACGAGGGGGACTACGCCCTGGCCGCCGCCGAACTAGGCATGGAGGTGGGCCCGCCCGAGCCGTTCTCCCACGGCGCCTGGTTCCAGTCGCTGGCTACGACGCTGTCCGGCAACTGATCCGGCTGGACGGCCGAGGGACGGGCGCTCCACAGCCGCAAGACAGCACGAACGTGGACAGCATCGCAAGGCACGCACACGGGGCGGCGCGCGCGACACCGGCAGTTTCCGAGCAGGCGGCTGACCTTCCTGTGCGGTGCGCCGAGGGTCATCCGGCGCCTCAGCACCGGGGTCGCCGTGTCCGGTGATTCCAGCTTGGGGTGCGCAGTCGGCAGGCGCGACAGAGGCCGTCCGAAAGCGCTTCGGACGGGCCTGGGCGACCACTTCCTCGGCCTACCCGAGGAGCGGATCGTCGACACCGCCGCAGGCGCTGCGGACGCCTGACCTCTTGGGTGAACCCGCAGGTCAGGCACCCTTTGCAGCAGGCTCCAGAATCGCCACGCACTCGACATGGTGGGTCATCGGGAACAGATCGAACGCCCGCAGCGTCCGCACCCGGTACCCCCCGTCCCGGAAGTACGCGATGTCCCGCGCCAGCGCCGCCGGGTCGCACGCCACGTACGCGATGCGGCGCGCCCCCAGCGCGACCAGCTGCTTGACCGTGGCCTTGCCCGCGCCCGCGCGCGGCGGGTCGAGGACGATCAGGTCGCACTCCGTGATGCCCGTGCGGGGCAGGACCTGGTCGACCTTGCCGTGCTCGACGCGGACCCGGTCCAGGTCCTTCAGGTTGTGCCGGGCGTCCTCGACCGCGCGCTTCCCGGACTCGATGCCCAGCACAGCGCCCTTCTCCCCGATCCGCTGGCCGATGGCTCCCGCGAAGAGGCCCACGCCGCAGTACAGGTCGAGCGCCGTGTCGTTCTTGCGGGGCAGCAGGCCCTGCATGACCGCCCGCACCAGCGTGTCCGCCGCCTGCGGGTGGACCTGCCAGAAGCCGCCCGAACCGACACGGTACGTACGGTCGTCGGCGCGCTCGCGTACGAAGGCGCGGCCGTGGACGCGGTGGACGCCGCCGTCCTTCTCGTCGACGCGCATCACGGAGACGGGCTTGTCCAGCTCGACCAGCGGGAGCCGGCCGCCCTCGCGCGGGGTCAGGATGACCTGGCGGTCGTGGGACCCGGTGGCCGCGATGGCCTCCACCGTGGCCATCTGCGGCCAGTCCTGCTTCTCGATGCCGAGCTCGGAGACACCGGGGGCGGCGATCATGCAGTGGTCGATCGGCTGGACCTCGTGCGAGCGGTGCTTGCGCAGTCCGACCAGGCCGTCCTGGTCGACCGCGTACTGGACGCGGGTACGCCAGGCCGGGACCTGGCCCGGGGGGAGCTTGTCGCCCTCGGCCGGCATGACCGTGCCGTCCCAGCCGGCCTCCTCGGGGGTGAGGCCCGCCAGGCGCTGGAGCTGCTCGGTGATCACCTCGCCCTTGAGGCGTCGCTGCGCGCCCGGCTTGGCGTGCTGCCAGTCGCAGCCGCCGCACTTGCCGGGTCCGGCGTACGGGCACGGGGCCGCGACCCGGTCCTTGGAGGCGTCGAGGACCGTGACCGCGTCGGCGCGCAGGAACCGGGAGTCGCTGTCGCCCTCGGTGACCCGCGCGACGACCTTCTCGCCGGGCAGGGTGTGCCGTACGAAGAGGACCTGGCCCTCATCGGTGCGGGCGATGCAGTGGCCGCCGTGGGCGACGGGGCCGATCTCGACCTCGTACTCCCGGCCGATCAGGGACTCCCCTGCCTGAGGTTCCCCGGGCTGCGACGACGTGGATTCGTTCTGCATGAGGGGGTGGCTCCAGAGATCAGGAAAAGCGGAAACGGCCGGACAACAGCCCACCAGTCTACGTGGGCGGAAGCCGGCCGCTCACCACGGGCGGAGCGTGGGGTCAGCCCTTGCGGGCGGGTTCCTTGGGCTGCCGCCGCTCCACGGGGCCGCGGCGCACCGAGCCGGGCGCGGTCCAGTCCGCTCGCCTCCTCGCGCGCAGCTTCGCCGCCTCGGAGGACTCCAGCTGGTAGGGCACGGAGGTCACCATGACGCCGGGGGTGAAGAGCAGCCGGCCCTTGAGCCGCAGCGCGCTCTGGTTGTGGAGCAGGTGCTCGTACCAGTGGCCGACCACGTACTCCGGGATGTACACGCTGATCACGTCGCGCGGCCGGTCCTTGCGCAGGCCCTTCACGTAGTCGATGACCGGGCGGGTCACCTCGCGGTACGGGGAGTCGAGGATCTTCAGCGGGATGTCGATACCGCGGCGTTCCCAGTCCTGCTTGAGCGCCTTCGTCTCCGCCTGGTCGACGCTGATGGAGAGCGCCTCCAACTGGTCGGAGCGCACCAGCTTCGCGTACGCGAGGGCGCGCAGCGTGGGCCGGTGCAGCTTGGACACCAGGACGATCGAGTGCACGCGCGAGGGGCGGATGCTGTCGTCGGGCCGGGTCTCCGGGGCAGCGATCTCCTCGGCGACCCGGTCGTAGTGCTTGCGGATCGCCGTCATCGTGCCGAAGAAGATGACCATGCCGAGCAGTGCCACCCAGGCGCCGTGGGTGAACTTCGTGGCCAGTACGACGACCAGGACCAGGCCGGTGAAGAACGCGCCGAAGGTGTTGATCGCCCGGGAGCGGACCATGTGCCGCCGTGCCGCGGGGTCCTTCTCGGTGCGCAGGTGGCGGTTCCAGTGCCGCACCATGCCGGTCTGGCTGAGCGTGAAGGAGACGAAGACCCCGACGATGTAGAGCTGGATGAGCCGGGTCGAGTCGGCGCCGTAGATCCAGACGAGCAGGATCGCGGCCCCGGCCAGCAGCACGATGCCGTTGGAAAAGGCCAGCCGGTCGCCGCGGGTGTGCAGCTGGCGCGGCAGGTAGCGGTCCTGGGCGAGGATCGAGCCGAGCAGCGGGAAGCCGTTGTACGCGGTGTTGGCGGCGAGGAAGAGCACCAGGGCGGTGGCAGCGGCGAGGAAGACGAAGAAGAACGTGCCGTCACCGAAGACCGCCGCCGCGACCTGGGAGATCACGGGGTCCTGGGTGAAGCTCGCGCCGACGGCGGCACCGTTGTGGATCAGGTCCTTCGCCGGGTTCTCGGCCATCTTCACGTCGGTGGCCATGGCGAGGCCGATGATGCCGCAGAACATGGTGACGGCCAGCAGGCCCATCGCCGCGAGGGTGGTCGCGGCGTTCTTGCTCTTCGGCTTGCGGAACGCGGGGACGCCGTTGCTGATCGCCTCGACGCCCGTGAGGGCCGCACAGCCGGAGGAGAAGGCGCGCAGCAGCAGGAAGACGAGGGCGAAGCCGGCCAGCCCCTGGTGCTCGGGCTTGATCTCGTAGTCCGAGGTGGGCGCGTGCATGGCGTCGCCGAGGACGATTCCCCGGAAGGCGCCCCAGAGGATCATGGCGAAGACGCCCGCCACGAAGAGGTACGTCGGGATGGCGAAGAGCTTGCCGGACTCCTTGACGCCGCGCAGGTTCATCAGCGTCAGCAGGACGATGGCCCCGATGGCGCAGATCGTCTTGTGCTCGATGACGAAGGGGATCGCGGAGCCGAGGTTCTCGACGCCCGAGGAGATCGACACGGCGACCGTGAGGACGTAGTCGACGAGGAGGGCGCTCGCGACGGTCAGACCGGCCTTCGGCCCGAGGTTGGTGTTGGCGACCTCGTAGTCACCGCCACCGCTCGGGTAGGCGCGCACGTTCTGCCGGTACGAGGCGACGACCGTGAACATCAGGACCACGACGGCGACCGCGATCCACGGGCTGAAGTGGTACGCCGACACGCCCGCGATGGACAGCACGAGGAGGACCTCTCCAGGTGCGTACGCCACCGAGGACAGCGGGTCGGACGCGAAGACGGGGAGCGCGATGCGCTTGGGGAGGAGCGTTTCCCCCAGCTTGTCGCTGCGCAGCGCCCGGCCGATCAGGATCCTTTTGGGCACGTCGGTCAGTTTGGACACGGTGAGGATCGTAAGCGCTGCCGGGACACGCCGCCGAGGCACCACCCCCTCCGCACTCCGAAAACCTTCATAATCAGCCGCACTCACCGGAAAAGTCCATGGAATCCTTAACGGAATCCTTGCGCCGCGGACGGGCGGCGACCTCTCGGCGGTGCCCCTTCGCCGGTCGGGCCGTGGGATACGCGCACTCGGATGAGGCGGTGGGGACCCCGCCGCATAAGCTCATGCACGGGCGACGCCGAAGGTGGTTGCCCCACTGTTTGCCCCGCAAGCTGAGAGAGAAGTGTGAGCAGGGTGTTTTCGCAGGTCATCCGGATGACCAGGACGGCGAGGTAGGCGCAAGGTGCACATCGTCATCATGGGCTGCGGGCGAGTCGGAGCCGCTCTCGCGCAGACCCTGGAGCAGCAGGGGCACACGGTCGCGGTGATCGACCAGGACCCCACGGCGTTCCGTCGCCTCGGGGCGGGGTTCGGCGGCCGGCGGGTCAGCGGGGTCGGTTTCGACCAGGACACCCTGCGCGAGGCGGGTATCGAGGAGGCCGGTGCGTTCGCAGCGGTCAGCAGCGGCGACAACTCCAACATCATCGCGGCCCGCGTGGCGCGCGAGATGTTCGGTATCGAGAACGTCGCGGCGCGCATCTACGACCCGAAGCGCGCCGAGGTCTACCAGCGTCTGGGCATCCCCACCGTCGCCACGGTCCGCTGGACGGCGGACCAGATGCTGCGGCGGCTGCTGCCGTCGGGCGCCGAGCCCCTGTGGCGCGACCCGAGCGGTGGTGTGCAGCTCGCGGAGGTGCACACCACGCCGTCGTGGATCGGCCACAAGATCAGCACGCTGCAGGAGGAGACCGGCGTCCGCGTCGCCTTCCTCACCCGTCTGGGCGAGGCCATACTGCCCACGTCGCAGACGGTCCTGCAGGAGGGCGATCTGGTCCACGTGATGATGCGTACGGACGAGATCGCGAAGGTCGAGGAGACCTTCGCCGAGGGTCCCGAGGAGGGCGGTCACTGATGCGCGTCGCGATTGCCGGGGCCGGTGCGGTGGGCCGTTCCATCGCGGCCGAGCTCCTGGAGAACGGGCACGAGGTGCTGCTGATCGACAAGGCGCCGACCGCCATCTCGGTGGAGCGGGTGCCGATGGCCGAGTGGCTCCTCGCGGACGCCTGCGAGATCACGTCGCTGGACGAGGCGGCGCTCCAGCGGTGCAACGTCGTGATCGCCTCGACGGGTGACGACAAGGTGAACCTGGTCGTGTCGCTGCTCGCGAAGACCGAGTACGGCGTCCCGAGGGTCGTCGCCCGGGTGAACAACCCGAAGAACGAGTGGTTGTTCAACGAGTCGTGGGGCGTCGACGTGGCGGTCTCCACTCCCCGTCTGATGTCCGCCCTGGTGGAGGAGGCGGTGAGTGTCGGCGATCTGGTCCGGCTGCTGCGCTTCAGCCACGGCGACGCCAACCTGGTCGAACTGACACTGCCCCCGGAGTCGGCGCTGGCCGGCATCAGGGTCGGCGATGTGGACTGGCCGGAGGACACCTCGCTCGTCACGATCATCCGCGGCACGCGGGTGCTGACACCGAGCCCCGAGGAGACCCTGGAGGCCGGTGACGAACTGCTGTTCGTGGCGGCCCAGGCGCGCGAGGAGCAGCTGGAGGACCTGCTGTCGGTGCGCCGCGAGCCGGAGGACGAGGACTGAGCCCGTCCGCGCGTAACGCGTGGGGCCCCGGACCGTGTTCACGGTCCGGGGCCCCACGCGTTAGTACGTCGTCCCGCGCGTCAGAGATCGGAGTTGCGGACCTCCGCGGTCCGGTCGGTCCGCGCGGCCTTGCGTGCCTTCTCGGCCTGCTCCTCCGCCTCCATCTCCGCGAACACGTCGATGGGCGGCGGCGCCTTGGCGAGGAAGACCCAGGTCAGATACACCGCGAGCAGGAACGGCGGGATCTTGAGCGCGACCAGTACCCAGCCGAGCTGGGCCGTGTCCGCCCACCAGTACAGCGGGAAGAGGATCGCGCACTTGGCGAGCAGGATCAGTCCCCAGGCGTAACTGGCCTTTGCGTACGCCTTCTTGCGGCCGGGGTTACGGGTGCGCCAGGAGAGGTTCTCCTTGAACACCGGGCCGAGGATCAGCCCGATCAGCGGCACCCCGGCCATCGTCGTGACGAGGTAGGCGAGGGCCAGCCCGAGCGTGTAGATCATGCCGGGCAGATAGAAGTCCTTGGCGTTGCCCGTCATCATCGCGAACACGACACCGAAGGCCACGCCGAAGACGCCGCTGAAGGCGTGCTTCACGGTGTCCCTGCGGACCAGGCGTACGACGACGAGGACGAGCGAGACCGCGAGTGCGGCAATCGCCGAGGCCTTCAGGTCCTTGTTGATGGTGAAGATCGTGACGAAGAGCAGCCCGGGCAGGACTGTCTCCACCATGCCGCGCACGCCACCGAAGGCCTCGAAGAGCGCGGCTTCCGTGACCGCCTTCGCCTCGGCGTCCTGCTGGTCGGTGCGGTGGGGCTGGTCCGTGTCGGACGTCGGCTTGTCGAGAGACGTCACCGGCTACTCCTTGCCGAGCGGTCGGAGTTCGTATTTGGGATTGAACAGCACCCGGCGGCCGTGACTCATGGCTACACGGCCCGACGCGATGAGCTTGCGGCCCGGTTCGATGCCGACGATGGAACGCCGGCCGAGCCAGACCACGTCGAGCGGCGCGGTGCCGTCGAAGAGCTCCGCCTCCAGGGCGGGCACTCCGGCGCGCGGACGCAGGGTGACCGTCCGCAAGGTACCAGTCACCTTCACGATCTGGCGGTCCGAGCATTCGGAGATGCGCGTGCAGCCCGAGGCGTGCGAGTCCTCCCGGAGCTCCTCGGACTCGAGGTCCTCCTGGGAGCTGGAAAGCCGGTCGAGCATGCGACGGAAGCGGCCGGACGGCCGTTCCGCCCTGCCGGGCTTCTCGAATCGGGGGACAGCGCTCATACCCGAAGGGTACCGGTCCCCCGTGGTAGGGGCCTGGAGGGGCCGGGCCACAGAAGTATCACCCGAAGGAGTGAACGCGCTCACTCCGGGACGGGCCGTCCGCGCTCGAAGCGATAGCCCATTCCCGGTTCGGTCACGAAGTGTCTGGGGTGAGAGGGGTCGGCCTCCAGCTTGCGGCGCAGCTGGGCCATGTAGACGCGCAGGTAGTTCGTCTCGGTGCCGTACGAGGGGCCCCAGACCTCCTGCAGCAGCTGCTTCTGGCTGACCAGGCGGCCCGCGTTGCGGACGAGGACCTCCAAGAGGTGCCACTCGGTGGGCGTGAGCCGCACGTCGCGGCCCGCGCGGTGCACCTTCTTGGCCGCCAGGTCGACGGTGAACCCCTCGGTCTCGACGACCACCAGGTCGTCCCCGCCGTCCGGGCCGACCGGCTCCGCACGTCGTACGGCCGCTCGCAGCCGGGCCAGCAGTTCGTCCATGCCGAAGGGCTTGGTGACGTAGTCGTCGGCGCCCGCGTCCAGGGCCTCGACCTTCTCGTCGGAGGTGTGGCGGGCGGAGAGCACGAGGATCGGGACGCGGGTCCAGCCGCGCAGCCCCCTGATCACCTCGACACCGTCCATGTCCGGGAGCCCGAGGTCGAGCACGACGACGTCGGGGTGGCGGGCCGCGGCGAGCTGCAGGGCCGTCGCTCCGTCGGGCGCCGCGTCCACCTCGTACTTGCGCGCCTTCAGGTTGATCACGAGGGCGCGCACGATCTGCGGCTCGTCGTCGACCACGAGGACCCTGGTCATCGTGGACCTGCCTTTCCGGGATACGTGTACGGGGAGGGGGGCGGCCCCGGGGACCTCATGGCGCGACCCGAGCTCATGACGCGACCTGTGCGGGCGGCACGGGGCCCGCACGTACCTGGCCGGGCGCCGCGGTGAGCGTGAGGACCATGGTGAGCCCGCCGCCGGGGGTGTCCTCGGCGTCCAGTGTGCCGCCCATGGACTCCACGAAGCCGCGGGCGACGGCGAGCCCGAGGCCGACGCCGGCACCGCGCGGAGCGTCACCGTACCGCTGGAAGGGCTCGAAGATGCGTTCCTTGGCATCGTCCGGGACGCCGCGGCCCCGGTCGGCCACCCGCAGCTCGACGCGTTCGCCGAGGGAGCTGGCGGCGACCGCGACGCGCTCACGGCCGGGGCTGTACTTGACCGCGTTCTCGACGATGTTGGCCACGGCCCGCTCCAGCAGCCCCGGATCCACCGCGACCATGGGCAGCGTCTCGGGGATGTCCAGGTCGACACTGCCCTCGGGTACGCCGCCGAGCGCCATCGGGACGACCTCGTCGAGGTCGATCTCGCGGATGAGCGGGGTGACGGTGCCGGTCTGCAGGCGCGACATGTCGAGCAGGTTGCCGACCAGGTGGTCCAGGCGATCGGCACCGTCCTCGATGGCCGCGAGGAACTCCGCCTCGTCGGCTTCGGACCAGGAGACGTCGTCGGAGCGCAGGGAGCTCACCGCGGCCTTGATGGCGGCCAGCGGGGTACGCAGGTCATGGCTGACGGCGGCGAGCAGCGCGGTCCTGATCCGGTTGCCCTCGGCCAGCCTCCTCGCGGCCTCGGCCTCTCCGACCAGTCGCTGCCGGTCGAGCACGACGGCCGCCTGCGCGGCGAACGCGCCGAGGACCCGGCGGTCCTCCGCGGGCAGCACGCGTCCGGAGAGCGCGAGAGCCATGTGGTCTCCGACGGGCATGTCCACATCGGCGTCGTCGGGGCGGGCCACCGGGGCGGGCCCGACTGATCCGGCGCAGGTCCAGGGGTCGACGTCGCTGCTGCGTTCCAGGAGCGCGACGGACTCCATGGCGAAGGTCTCACGGACCCGTTCCAGCAGGGCGTCCAGGGCCGTCTCGCCGCGCAGGACGCTTCCTGCGAGGGCGGAGAGGATCTCCGACTCGGCGCGGAGTCTGGCCGCCTGGTGCGTGCGTCGGGCAGCCAGGTCCACCACGGAGGCGACCGCCACCGCCACCGCGAAGAAGATCACGATGGCGACGAAGTTCTCCGGGTCCTGCACGGTCAGGGTGTGGGTGGGCGGCGTGAACCAGTAGTTCAGGAGCAGCGAGCCGGCGGCGGCCGAGGCCAGCGCGGGCGCCAGCCCCCCGAGCAGCGCGGCGGCGACCGTCAGGAAGAGGAAGAGCAGTACGTCGTTGGCGAGCCCCGGCCCGTTCTCCAGTCCGTGCAGGAGCAGGGTCAGGAGGGCCGGTCCCCCGACCCCGGCCAGCCAGCCCGAGATGATCCGGGCGCGGCTGAGCCGGGCGCCGCGCGCGATGGGCAGTCCGCGCCCCTTGGCCACCTCTTCGTGGGTGACGATGTGGACGTCCAGGTCGGGACCGGACTCGCGGGCGACGGTGGCGCCCACCCCGGGGCCGTAGACGTACTGCCAGGTCTTGCGCCGGCTCGAGCCGAGGACGATCTGGGTGGCGTTGACGCCCCGGGCGAACGCGAGCAGGGCGGAGGGTATGTCGTCGCCGATGACGTGGTGGAAAGTGCCCCCGAGGTCCTCGACGAGGGTGCGCTGGACCGCGAGCTCCTTGGGTGAGGCGGAGGTCAGTCCGTCGCTGCGGGCGATGTAGACGGCGAGGATCTCGCTGCCGGAGCCCTTGGCCGCCATCCGCGAGGCGCGGCGGATGAGGGTTCGGCCCTCGGGGCCGCCGGTCAGCCCGACGACGATGCGTTCGCGGGCCTGCCAGGGGGCGCTGATGTCGTGTTCGCCGCGGTACTGCTGGAGGTACTCGTCCACCCGGTCGGCGACCCAGAGGAGGGCCAGCTCGCGCAGGGCGGTGAGGTTGCCGGGGCGGAAGTAGTTGGACAGGGCGGCGTCGACCTTGTCGGACTGGTAGATGTTGCCGTGGGCCATCCGGCGTCGCAGCGCCTGTGGCGACATGTCGACGAGTTCGATCTGGTCGGCCCGCCGGGCGACCTCGTCGGGGATGGTCTCCTGCTGCCGCACACCGGTTATCGACTCGACGACGTCGCCGAGGGACTCCAGGTGCTGGATGTTGACGGTGGACACCACGTCGATGCCCGCCTTGAGGAGTTCCTCGACGTCCTGCCACCGCTTGGCGTTGCGGGAGCCGGGCACGTTCGTGTGCGCGAGCTCGTCCACGAGCGCGACGGCCGGCGCGCGTTCGAGGACGGCGTCGACGTCCATCTCGGAGAAGACGGCCGAGCGGTACTCGATGTCGCGGCGGCGGATCTGCTCCAGCCCGTGCAGCAGCACCTCGGTGCGGGGCCGGCCGTGGTGCTCCACGAACGCGACGACGCAGTCCGTGCCCCGCTCCACCCGGCGGTGGGCCTCGGACAGCATCGCGTGGGTCTTGCCCACACCGGGTGCCGCACCCAGGTAGATCCGAAGCTTGCCGCGTCCCATGGCCCCATTGTCTTCTCTGCAGCGGCTTCCGCCGACGCGGGAGCCGCTGTCGAAGCTACCCCGAGCAATTCCGGCATATGAGGCCGGACCCCTGGGACGGGGTCCGTATTGACGGGATTCTGATGCGGGGCCGGTGTGGAAGCCCTACCGTCCCGCTTCCTGACGCTGCACGTGCTCGGCTATGTGCCCGTCGCTCAGCTCCAGGACCCGGTCGGCGAACCCGAGCAGCTGCGGGTCGTGGGTGGCCACCAGGACGGTGACGCCCTCGCTGCGCACCACGGCCCGCAGGAGCTGCATGACCGCGAGTCCGGTCTCCGCGTCGAGCTGCCCGGTGGGCTCGTCCGCGATCAGGAGCGCGGGGCGGTTGGCCAGGGCGCGGGCGATCGCGACACGCTGCTGCTGGCCGCCGGAGAGCTCGCCGGGGCGCTGCTGGGCGTGATCGCCGAGGCCCACCAGCGAGAGCAGCAGCGCGACCCGTTCCTCACGCTCGCCGGGGTCCGTCCTGCGCAGCCGCATGGGTACGCCGACGTTCTCGGCGGCGGTCAGGATGGGGATCAGCCCGAACGACTGGAAGATGAAGCCGATCCGGTCCCGGCGCAGCTCCAGCAGCCCGTCCTCGCCGAGCTCGGCGAGATCGGTGCCGCCGACGGTGATCCGGCCGCTGTCCGGTTTATCCAGTCCGCCGACGAGATTGAGCAGCGTGGTCTTGCCGGAGCCCGAGCGGCCCTTGAGAGCGACGAGCTCTCCGCGGGGTATCCCGAAGGAGACTCCGCGCAGCGCGTGCACGGCCGCGGCGCCGGTGCCGTACGAGCGGTGCAGGTCCTCGATCCGCACCATGGGGCCGTCGGCCGGTCCGTCGGCCAGGGCCGTTCCGCTCCGTGCGCCGGTGCTCCGTGTCATCGCTCTCCCCCGTGCGTGTACCGCGTGCGTGCCGCCCCCCGACAGCCGCCAGTATGTCCAGGGGCACCCCGGGGAGGCAACGGAAAGGCCGGTGGGCCGCACCCGGGTGACGGGTGCGGCCCACCGGCCAGGACGCGCCGCGGAGTGCGGTCAGCGCACCTCGGTGATCTCGGGTCCGCGCTGGAGCTGGCCCATTCCTCCGGAGAACTTCGAGCTCTCCTGGTCCTCCTGCTGCACACCCTCGGGCACCATCTGGGCGTCGTCGGGGAGCTTGAGGACGATCGGGTCGCGCGGGGCCATCGGGCCGTCACCGCGGACGACGACGGTGTCGCGGAAGATCGTCTCCAGCAGGCCGGCGGCCTCCGGCTGCACGGCGCCCTGACCGGAGATCACTCCGCGGAGGAACCAGCGGGGTCCGTCGATGCCGACGAAGCGCACCAGCTGTACGCCGTTCTTGCCGTCGGGAAGCTGTACGGGGACCTGCGCGCGCAGTTCCCAGCCGAGCGGTCCCTCGACCTCGTCGATGATCCCGCCCTGCTGCGTGATGCCAGAGGCGATCTCGTCGCGCACCTCTCCCCAGATGCCCTCCTTCTTGGGAGCGGCGAAGGCCTGCAGCTGGATCGCGCTGTCGCGCAGCACGACGGTGGCCGCGACGATGGCGTCACCGGCGACCTCCACCCGGAGCTCCATGCCTTCGACACCGGGCACGAAGACGCCGCCCAGGTCGACTCGTCCCTCACCGGGCTTGGAGACCTCGGAGATGTCCCACGGCCCGTCGGGGCGGGGGGCAGGCGGAAGGTTCGTGCGGCGCGAGCCGCTCGCCGCCGCGTCGCCGTCGAGCTCGTCGGCGACCTGCTCGGCCTCGCGCGCTTCGTCCGCCGTGTCCTCGGCGGAACCACTGTTCTTGCGACGTCCGAACACGTCAACGTCCTTCCCGGTCCCGGTCTGATACGACCGAAGCGTAGCTGTTCCCACCCTGGTTGTTACCGCCCGTGACACCGTCCACTGCGGCGTGACCGCCGGTGGATCCGAAGCCCCCCTCGGCCCGCGCCGAACCGGGGAGTTCCGCCACCTCGTGGAAGCGCACCTTCTCGACCTGCTGGACGACCAGTTGGGCAATCCGGTCGAACCGTTCGAACCTCACGGTCTCGCGCGGATCGAGATTGACCACGATGACCTTGATCTCCCCACGGTACCCGGCATCGACCGTCCCCGGGGCGTTCACGAGGGCCACTCCGCAGCGGGCCGCGAGGCCGGAGCGGGGGTGGACGAAGGCGGCGTACCCGTCGGGCAGCGCGATCGACACCCCGGTGGGGAGCACCGCCCGTTCGCCCGGAGCGAGCTCGGCGGCCCGGGTCGTCACCAGATCGGCGCCGGCGTCGCCCGGGTGTTCGTAAGCGGGAACCGGTACGTCCGGGTCGACCCTGCGGATGAGTACGTCGACGGGGCCTCGCATCAGGGGTTCACCTCGAAGGCGCGTGCTCGCCTGATCTGGTCCGGATCGGCCATCGCGGCCTGGATCTCCTCCGGCCGTCCGTTGTCGATGAAGTGGTCGACCTTGACCTCGATGAAGAGGGCCTCTGCGCGGACGGCGACGGGCCCCTCGGGTCCACCGGTCCGTGCCGTGGCGCGGCAGTAGATCTTCCTGCTGTGCACGGCGGTGACTTCGGCCTCCAGGAAGAGCACGGTGTCCACCGGCACCGGAAGGACGTAGTCGGTCTCCAGCCTTCCGGTCACCGCGATCACGCGCAGCAGCCAGCTGAGCGCGCCGAGCGTCTCGTCCATCGCCGTGGCGAGGACACCGCCGTGCGCGAGCCCCGGTGCGCCCTGGTGGGCGGGCTTCACGGTGAACTCGGCGGTGACGTTCACGCCTTCTCCGGCCCGCGCCTGCAGGTGCAGTCCGTGCGGCTGTCCGGTTCCGCAGCCGAAACAGTGTTCGTAGTGCGAGCCGAGGAGCTCACCGGGCGCGGGGGCGTCGGGATGGCGGACCGGTTTCACCGCCGCGGCCGGGGGTGTCAGACGTGCAGATGTTCCACTCACAGGCGCAGACCTTACCCGCGCGGCATACCGCCGGTCGCGCCGTGCCAAGCTTGCTTCCATGCAGCCTTCCGCACCCCCCTTCGACGAACGCCTCACCGCACCCCGTTCGTGGTGGCTCATCGCCTTCGGGATCGGCGTCGCCTGCGCCCTGATGCTGCTGCCGCTCGGCCTCCTGCCGATGCTCGGCGGCCTGGTGGGCGGGACGGCCGCGGCATGCGCCGGCGTGAGCTCGTACGGCTCGGCGCGCATCCGGGTCGTGGCGGGCGCGCTCGTCGCGGGTGACGCCCGGATCCCGCTGGAGGCGCTCGGCGACGCCGAGGTGCTGGACGGTGAGGAGGCGCGTGCCTGGCGCACGTACAAGGCGGACACCCGCGCGTTCATGCTGCTGCGCAGTTACGTGCCGACGGCGGTGCGGGTTCAGGTCACCGATCCCGCGGACCCGACGCCGTACGTCTACCTGTCGACCAGGGAGCCGCACGCCCTCGTCGCGGCCCTCGCGCCCGTGGCCGCCTGAGCGGTCAGCGGCCGGGGCCGTCCAGGCCTTCGGGCAGCTCCTCCGCGGGGTACGCGGGCTGTTCCAGCGCAGGGAGCTCCGGAAGTCGGTCCCAGGAGACCTGGTCGCGGCGCAGGTCCTCCCTGACCCGGTCGGCGAGCCTTCTGGTGTCCCGGCGGTTCATCATCGCGCCGACGGCGGCACCGATCATGAACGGGATGAGGTTCGGCAGGTCGCGCACGGTGCGCTTCATGATCTGCTGGCGCAGTTCGCGCTTCATCTGCCCGCCCAGGGCGGCGTTGAGCGTGGTGGGGCGGGAGACGTCGATGCCGCGCTCCTCCGTCCAGGACGTGAGGTACGCGGTGCTGCGCTGCCCGAGGTTGCCGGGCGGACGTCGGCCGTAGACCTCGTGGAGCTCGGCGACGAGCTTCATCTCGATGGCGGCCACGCCGGTGATCTCCGCCGCCAGCTCGGCCATCATGGCGGGTGGGACGGGCATCATCGCAGCGGCTCCGATGCCCGCGCCGACGGTCGCGGTGGCGTTGCACGCGCCCGCGACGAGCTTGTCGGCGAGCTCTTCGGGGCCGAGCCCCGGGAACTGCCTGCGCAGGGTGGCCAGGTCCCGCACGGGGACCCGGGGAGCGATGTCGATGATCCGGTCGGCCACCATGCCGACCGCCGCTCTGGCGCCCTCCCGGCTCCTTCGGACGCCCCGTTTCAGTGAGTTCAGACGGCCGGACTCCTCCGGGGACGGTGCCTGACCGTCCTGCCCGGGCTCGTGTGGCCGTGAGCCCGCTTCCCGCACTGCTTCGAGCGAGGCCGGACGGCCTCGCTCGTCGTCGGATGTGCCGGAAGAGGGCGGCAGGGCGGCCTGGTGCTCGGCAGTGGGGTTCTCACCCTCCACCGGGCCTGTGCCGCCCTGATGCGCCTCCGACGACTTGGTGCGCCGCAAGCGCCGCTTCCACAACGGTGTGTCGCCTGCCACGGTCGGAGGCCCCTAGTCGCAGTCGCGGCAGATGGGCTGGCCGTTCTTCTCGCGCGCCAGCTGGCTCCGGTGGTGCACGAGGAAGCAGCTCATGCAGGTGAACTCGTCGGCCTGCTTGGGCAGGACCCGTACGGCCAGCTCTTCGTTGGACAGGTCTGCGCCGGGCAGCTCCAGTCCCTCTGCCGCGTCGAACTCGTCCACGTCGACGGCCGAAGCCGTCTTGTCGCTCCGACGAGCCTTGAGCTCTTCGAGGCTGTCCTGGTCGACGTCGTCGTCGGTCTTTCGTGGGGTGTCGTAATCCGTTGCCATGTCGCTCTCCCCCTCATGGGTTTATGCGGTGTCTCAGCGCACGTAACGCGTGAGAGGCCGGACTTGTGCCCGACCTGAGGCGGAGATTTTGCCTCACATCAAGGTCTGTTACTCAATCGACACCCAACCGGATCTCTCGCGAGCGATCAGCTTGGGTGGCGATGGGGACCGTACACGGTCCTGTCACTACTGTCGGCGGGCGCCACCCCGTGTACTTCCCGTGATATCGCCCCCTGAAAACCCGGACGTTTACAAGCTTTCGGGGAGAGTTGTGATCACGGAGAGTAGAGGTACCAAAAACCGCTTCTGTGATCGATCACACAGGGACGGAACGCGAACGGGGTTCGAAAATTCCGCCCAAAGCGAACAGAGCGATCCAATACGGCTTCACACCGTGCAGCCTCTCAGACCGGCAGGGTGACGCGCATCACGAGACCACCGCCCTCGCGGGGCTCCGCGATGATACGGCCTCCGTGTGCCCGCGCGACGGATCGCGCGATCGACAGGCCGAGCCCCACCCCCTTGTCGCTGCCTGTCCGCTCCGTGCGCAGCCGCCTGAACGGCTCGAAGAGGTTGTCGATCTCGTACGCCGGGACCACGGGCCCGGTGTTCGTGACCAGGAGGAGCGCCTGCCCGTGCTGGAGCTCCGTGGTGACCTCCACCCAGCCGCCCTCCGCGATGTTGTAGCGCACGGCGTTCTGCACCAGGTTGAGCGCGATGCGCTCCAGGAGGACGCCGTTGCCCTGCACGACCGCGGGGGCGCGCTCGCCCCTGATCTCCACCGCCTTGTCCGAGGCCTCCGACCTGGTCTGGTCGATGGCGCGGTCGGCGACCTCGGCGAGGTCGACGGGTTTGCGCTCCACGATCTGGTTGTCGCTGCGGGCGAGCAGGAGCAGCCCCTCGACCAGTTGCTCGCTGCGCTCGTTGGTGGCCAGGAGGGTCTTGCCGAGCTGCTGGAGCTCCGTGGGGGCGTCCGGGTCGGAGAGGTGGACCTCCAGCAGCGTCCGGTTGATGGCGAGCGGTGTGCGCAGTTCGTGCGAGGCGTTCCCGACGAACCGCTGCTGGGCCGTGAAGGCCCGCTCCAGGCGGTCCAGCATCTCGTCGAAGGTGTCGGCGAGCTCCTTCAGCTCGTCGTCCGGACCGTCCAGCTCGATCCGGCGGCTCAGGTCCGTACCGGCCACCCTGCGGGCGGTACGGGTGATCCGGCCCAGTGGTGACAGGACCCGGCCGGCCATGGCGTAGCCGAACGCGAAGGCGATGATGCTGAGGCCCACGAGGGCGAGGAGCGCCCTGTTCAGCAGGCTGTCGAGGGCGTGCTGCCGCTGCGAGGCGGTGCAGTCCTTGATCGCCTCGTTGAGCTGGCTGTTGTTCAGCGCGGAGCCGAGCTGTGGGCACATGTCGCTGGAGATCTGGACGTTCGTGCCCTTGACCTGGAACTCGAGTCCGCCCGCGTCGTGCAGGGCCTGGGCGGCCAGCATGTAGATGATCGAGAGCAGCAGGATGCCCGCGATCAGGAACATCCCGCCGTACAGCAGTGTCAGCCGTATCCGGATCGTCGGCCGGAGCCACGGGTAGGGGGCCTCCTGCTGCTTGGGCTCCCAGGTCGGTTTGGGGGGTGCCGCCGCAGGGCCCGGGGAGGCTGCCATCACGCCCTCAGATCCGGTATCCGGAGCCGGGGACCGTCACGATGACGGCGGGCTCGCCGAGCTTGCGGCGCAGGGTCATGACCGTCACGCGCACCACGTTGGTGAACGGGTCGGTGTTCTCGTCCCAGGCCTTCTCGAGCAGCTGCTCGGCCGAGACGACCGCGCCCTCGCTGCGCATCAGGACCTCCAGGACCGCGAACTCCTTCGGGGCGAGCTGGATCTCCTGCCCGTCCCGGTGGACCTCGCGGCGGTTGGGGTCGAGCTTGATACCGGCCCGCTCCAGCACAGGTGGCAGAGCGACCGTCGTACGGCGCCCCAGAGCGCGTACACGGGCGGTCAGCTCGCTGAAGGCGAAGGGCTTGGGCAGGTAGTCGTCCGCGCCGAGCTCCAGGCCCTCGACCCGGTCGCTGACGTCCCCGGACGCGGTGAGCATGAGCACCCTGGTGGGCATGCCGAGTTCGACGATCTTGCGGCAGACGTCGTCGCCGTGCACCAGTGGGAGGTCCCGGTCCAGCACGACGACGTCGTAGTCGTTGACCCCGACCCGTTCGAGGGCAGCCGCTCCGTCGTAGACGACGTCGACGGCCATGGCCTCCCGGCGCAGCCCGGTGGCCACCGCATCGGCGAGCAGCTGCTCGTCCTCGACGACGAGTACGCGCACGGCGCAGTCCTTCCCTAGATCTCCGGAAACACGGTGAGCGGCCTCGTTCCGGCCGTTCCCGCACGTCGGTGACACCGACTGTGCGCGTCCATCCTGCCTTCAACACGCATAAACCGGCGGTAAGACGACGCTCGCGGACCGTTCGTGCGGGCAGTCGGTCGGATTGCCGCGCCGGTCGAGGTTTCTCGCGGGCCGGCCACGGGGAGGACGACCTCACACCCCCGATCACGCCGTGTATGTGGCGTTCCACAGCCCGTCCTGCTTCCAGAGGGACTGCGTGATCACCCGCACACCCGTACACCGGCCGTCCGCCGGGAGACCACCGGGCACACCCCCGTGCCACCGACCCACGATGAGGGGGCGCTCCATGGACGCTTTCACCGCAGGGCTGCTGCAACGAATCAGGACCACCGAGTCCGACCTCACGAGGGCTCGCGAGACGGGCGACGACTTCCTCGCGGATGTCGAGCAGGGAGAGCTCGACGACCTGCACCGCCTCGCCGCCGAACACGGCGTGGAAGTCGGCGCCACAAGCGTCTGAACCGCCACGGGAGGGCCCGGACAGCCATGACAGGCCGTCCGGGCCCTCTCCCGTGTCCGGAAGCCCGCCGGGGTGTCCGGGCCGGCCCCGGCGGGACGTGTGTCAGTCGTGCCAGGCGCCGAGTTCGTCGAGGAGCGCCTGCAACGGCTCGAAGACCCCGGGCGTCGCCGCCACGGTCAGGTCCCCGTCCGCCGGGAGACCCGGCCGGCCCCCGGTGAGCGCACCGGCCTCGCGGGCGATGAGGTCGCCCGCCGCCACGTCCCACGGGTGCAGTCCGCGCTCGTAGTAGCCGTCGAGGCGGCCCGCCGCGACGTCGCAGAGCTCGATGGCCGCCGATCCGCCGCGCCTGATGTCGCGCAGCCGAGGAATCAGCTGCTGGGCGACGGCCGCCTGGTGGGTGCGGACCTCGGTGACGTAGTTGAAGCCGGTCGACACCAGCGCGTGTTCGAGGGGGGCCGTGGGGCGGCAGCGCAGGGCGTCGCCGTTGCCGTACGCGCCGCGGCCGAGGACGGCGTGGAAGGTCTCGCGGCGCATCGGGGCCTCCACCACTCCCACGACCCTTTCGCCGTCACGCTCGGCGGCGATGGAGACGGACCAGGTGGGCAGCCCGTAGAGGTAGTTCACCGTGCCGTCCAGCGGGTCGATGACCCAGCGGATGCCGCTGCTCCCCTCGGCGCTGGCGCCCTCCTCACCGAGGAAGCCGTCGGCGGGACGGTGCTCGGACAGGTAGCCGGTGATCAGCTTCTCCGCCCGGATGTCCATCTCGGTCACGACGTCGATGGGGCTGGACTTCGTCGCGGCCACCCCGAGGTCCGCGGGGCGGCCGTCGCGCAGCAGGGCGCCGGCCCGGCGGGCCGCTTCCGTGGCGAGGTCGAGCAGTTCGGACAGGAGGGGGTCGTTCACAACGCTCCAGACGTGGTGTCGCGGCCGGAACGGGCTGGTGGGCGCCCGCACGGCCGGAAGGCGGATGATCGACGGCGGCTAGAACGGGCTGTCGGCGCCCGCCGCGGCCGGTTTCGGGGCCCTGGCCGGACAGCACCCGACGGGGCAGAGGTCGTGGGAGGCCCCCAGTGCGCCCAGGGCGCACCGCTCGACGGGGCGGTCCTGTTCCGCGCCGGCCCGCTCCAGGAGGAGTTCGCGCACGGCCGCGGCGAAGCGGGGGTCGGCGCCGACCGTCGGCGACCTGCGGACCGGCAGCCCGAGTTCGGCGGCCTTCGCGGCGGCCTCCGTGTCGAGGTCGTACAGCACCTCCATGTGGTCCGAGACGAAGCCGATGGGGGCCATGACGACCGCCGGGACGCCCTCGCCGTGGAGTGTCTCCAGGTGGTCGCAGATGTCGGGCTCCAGCCAGGGGATGTGCGGGGCCCCGCTGCGCGACTGGTAGACGAGCCGCCACGGGTGCTCGACGCCGGTCTCCTCGCGTACGGCCTCGGTGACGAGCCGGGCGACCTCCAGGTGCTGGGCGACGTAGGAACCGCCGTCGCCGTGGGTCTCGGTGGGCCCGGAGGTGTCGGCCGCCGCGGTGGGGATGGAGTGGGTGGTGAAGGCGAGGTGCGCCCCGGCCCTGACGTCCTCGGGCAGGTCGGCCAGCGAGGCGAGTACGCCGTCCACCATGGGCCGCACGAAGCCCGGGTGGTTGAAGTAGTGGCGCAGTTTGTCGACCCGGGGCACGGGGAGCCCCTCGGCCTCCAGCGCGGCCAGCGACTCCGCCAGGTTCTCGCGGTACTGGCGGCAGCCGGAGTACGAGGCGTAGGCGCTGGTGGCGAGCACGGCGATCCTGCGGTGCCCGTCGGTGACCATCGCGCGGAGGGCGTCGGTGAGGTACGGGGCCCAGTTGCGGTTGCCCCAGTGGATCGGGACCTCCAGCCCGTGTTCCGCGAAGTCCCTGCGCAGGGCGTCGAGCAGGGCCCTGTTCTGCGCGTTGATCGGGCTCACACCGCCGAACAGGAAGTAGTGCTTGCCTACCTCCTTGAGCCGTTCCTCGGGGATGCCCCGGCCGCGCGTCACGTTGGCCAGGAACGGGACCACGTCGTCGGGACCCTCGGGACCTCCGAAGGAGAGCAGGAGCAGGGCGTCGTACGGAGCTGGATCGCGCAGATCGGACATGCACCCGATCCTGCCACCCGCCGGAGGCGATGCGGCAACCGCCGTCGGCCGGTGCCCGGCGTCGTCGGCCGCCCGTAAGCTGTGTCAGCCATCCACACACCTGACAGGCTTCATCGGAGCACCCCTTGCCCAGCCCCTACCGCGCCATCTTCGCCGCTCCCGGAAGCCGGGGATTCTCGGCGGCCGGATTCCTCGGGCGGATGCCGCTTTCCATGATGGGCATCGGCGTGGTGACGATGGTCTCCCAGCTCACCGGCCGCTACGGCCTCGCGGGGGCGCTCTCCGCGACGCTCGCCATGGCGGCTGCGGTCATGGGTCCGCAGGTGTCCCGGATGGTCGACCGGTACGGGCAGCGCCGCGTCCTGCGGCCCGTCACGCTGCTCGCCGCCGGCGCGGTCGCGGGGCTGCTGGTCTGCGCCCAGCAGCGGCTGCCCGACTGGACCCTGTTCGTCTTCGCCGTGGGTGCCGGCTGCGTCCCGAGCGTGGGGTCGATGGTCCGGGCCCGATGGGCCGAGATCTACCGGGGGTCGGGACGTCAGCTGCACACCGCGTACTCCTGGGAGTCGATCGTCGACGAGGTGTGCTTCATCTTCGGCCCCATCGTCTCCATCGGTCTTTCCACCGCCTGGTTCCCCGAGGCCGGCCCGCTGCTGGCCGGTGTGTTCCTGGTGACGGGCGTCTTCTGGCTGACGGCCCAGCGCGCCACCGAGCCCAGGCCCCATCCGGAGGAGGACCGCACCGGCGGTTCCGCGCTCCGCTCGCCCGGGCTCCGGGTGCTGGTGCTCACCTTCGTGGCCACCGGGGCGATCTTCGGCGCGGTCGACGTGGTGACGGTGGCCTTCGCCGAGGAACGCGGCCACAAGGCTGCGGCCAGCCTCGTGCTGGCGGTCTACGCCCTGGGATCCTGCCTCGCCGGAGCGGTCTTCGGACTGCTCCACCTCAAGGGGGAGCCGTCCACCAGGTGGCTGGTGGGGGTGTGCGCGATGGCCGTGAGTATGATCCCCCTCCAACTGGCCGGGAGCCTGCCGTTCCTGGCCGTGGCGCTCTTCGCCGCGGGTCTCGCCATCGCACCGACGATGGTCACCACCATGGCCCTCGTCGAACAGCACGTACCGCGCACGCGGCTGACCGAGGGCATGACCTGGACCAGTACCGGGCTCGCGGTCGGAGTGGCGCTCGGCTCCTCCGCCGCAGGCTGGGTGGTCGACGCCTCGGGGGCCGAGGCGGGGTACGCGGTGCCCGCCGTGGCGGGAGCGCTCGCGGCCGCGGTGGCGTTCCTGGGGTACCGCCGGCTCGCGGAGCCGGTGCCTACGGGAGGGCGCGGGGAAGATGACCGACACCTACGCACGGACGACGAGCACGTGGCGTAACTGGGCGGGCAATGTCACCGCCCGGCCGGCCCGGGTGGCCTCTCCCGCCTCGGTCGACGAACTGGTCGACGTGGTACGCACGGCGGCCGAGGACGGCCTGACCGTCAAGCCCGTCGGCACCGGTCACTCCTTCACCGCGACCGCGGCCACGGACGGCGTCCTCATACGCCCGGACCTGCTGACCGGCATCCGGGAGGTCGACCGTACGGCGATGACCGTGACGGTCGAGGCCGGCACCCCGCTGAAGAGGCTCAACGCAGCGCTCGCCCGTGAAGGCCTCTCCCTCACGAACATGGGCGACATCACCGAGCAGACGGTCGCCGGGGCCACCTCCACGGGGACCCACGGCACCGGACGCGACTCGGCCTCGATCTCGGCGCAGATCCGCGCGCTGGAGCTGGTCACGGCCGACGGCACAGTGCTGCGCTGCTCGGACAGCGAGCATCCGGACGTGTTCGCGGCGGCCCGGATCGGCCTCGGGGCGCTCGGAGTGGTCACGGCGGTCACCTTCGCGGTGGAACCGGTCTTCCTGCTGACCGCCCGCGAGGAACCGATGGCCTTCGACCGCGTCACGGCCGACTTCGAGCAGCTGGTCGCCGAGAACGAGCACTTCGAGTTCTACTGGTTCCCGCACACGGGCAACTGCAACACCAAGCGCAACAACCGCAGCGCCGGCCCCCTCGCTCCGCCCGGACGTGTCGGCGGCTGGATCGAGGACGAGCTGCTCTCCAACGGCCTCTTCCAGGTCGCCTGTTCGGTCGGCCGGGCGGTCCCCGGGACCATCCCCGCCATCGCGAAGCTCTCCAGCCGCGCCCTATCGGCCCGCACCTACACGGACATCCCGCACAAGGTGTTCACCAGCCCCCGGCGGGTGCGCTTCGTCGAGATGGAGTACGCCCTCCCGCGCGAGGCGGCCGTCGAGGCGCTGCGGGAGCTCAGGGCCATGGTCGATCGCTCGCCGCTGCGTGTCAGCTTCCCGGTGGAGGTCCGCACAGCGCCGGCGGACGACATCGCGCTCTCCACGGCCTCGGGCCGGGACAGCGCCTACATCGCGGTGCACCTGTACCGGGGAACGCCGTACGGGGCTTACTTCACCGCCGTCGAGCGGATCATGACGGGGTACGCCGGCCGCCCGCACTGGGGCAAGATCCACACCCGGGACGCCGGATACCTGGCCGGGGCCTACCCGCGGTTCGGCGAGTTCACCGCCGTACGCGACCGGCTCGACCCCGGCCGGCTGTTCGCCAACGACTACCTGCGCCGCGTGCTCGGCGACTGACACCGGGGCACGGGAGCCCGGGGCAGGACCGGCTCAGCGGGCCGGGTCCGCCCCGTCCTGCTGAGCGGGCGCCTCAGCGGCACCGGTGGGGTCCTGTGCGGACGGGACGCCGGCGTCGTCGCCCGGGGTGGAGGGGGTGGCCTCCGGCGCGGTGGGCCCGGAGGGCTCCGAGGGCGAGGGGGCCGGCGCGTCGGAGGCGCCGCCGCCGGACGGTACGGGCACCGCGCTCCGGCCGTCACCGGGGTCCGTACCGGGTGTCGTCGTGCTCCCGGTGTCCGGCCGGCGGTCGCCGCCGCCGTCCTCCTGCCCGGTACCGGTCGACGGCTCGGGCGAGGTGGTCCCCGCGTCGCGCTCCCCGCGTACGACGGAGCCGACGGTCGTCCCGCCGCCGCCTCCGAGATCATGGCCGGACGCCAGCTCGTACACCGTGATGCCGGCCATCGACAGGACGAACACCCCGGTCGCAGCCAGGGCCGAGCGCTTCCAGCCCCGGACGCGGGTGCCGTGCGTACGGGCGTCGGAGTAGGTGTCGTCACCGCCGGTCCGCTGGTCGCCGGCCGGCGGGTCACCCGGGCCCCGTCCTCCCGGGCGGACCTGGCGGAGCACCCGGGTGCGGTCGGGGGCGGACTCCGGGACCGTGCGCAGCAGCCGGGTCGCACTGTCGTCGGGCCGCCACGACGCGGGGATGGTCTCCTTCGTGTGCACGGTCACCTGACGGCCCGCCGGCTGCTTCACCTGGACGGTGACCTCACGGATCTGTTCACCGGTGCGCCGGAAGAAGTGCTGGAAGACCGATCCCCCGCAGGTGGCCACCACGCTCATCACGCCGGCTCCGGCGATGGTGCCGTACACACCGAGCTGAGAGGCCATGACCGCTGCCGCGACCGCCGCGACGGCACTTCCGGCGACCTGCGGCAGGCTCAGATCGATGCGCCTTTCCTTGTGTTCCGCACCACTCTGCGGCTTCTGAACCATGATCAGCCCCTGCTAGACAACTACCCCACCTTGCACATGGAAAGGACATTTGAGCGAATCAGATAGTTCCGTTTCTGGAGATTCTGTGAAGCAGCACACCCGGGGCGGGCAAACCGCCGAGAACGGGGTAACCCGACTCCCGCGCCCTCCGAGAACTTCGGCGGCGCGCCGGTCCACCCCCGTGGCCCGAATGGAGTACTGTGACGAGCCCTGGGGCCGGACTCCCACGTGGATGTCCGGAACCTTCGGGAGGGGGCCGGACACGGCACTCGAACCGGCGGTGCCGCGGCATCGCACGGGCGCCTGCCGCATGGAGTGACGATCCGGTCACTCCACGTCGTAAACAGGTAACCGTGCCATCGCGGTGCTCCAGGGCCAAGGCCCGACACGCCGGGTAACTTGGCAAGGTTGTGGCAGGCTGAACCCGGGCAGGCCACACTCGACTAGCGGAAGCAGCGACGCACGTGACGTCGGCAGGCACCACCCGGGAGGTTCCCATGCCCGAACTGCGTGTCGTGGCCGTCTCGAACGACGGCACACGACTGGTGCTCAAGGCTGCGGACAGCACGGAGTACACGCTTCCGATCGATGAGCGGCTGCGTGCCGCCGTGCGTAACGACCGCGCACGCCTGGGCCAGATCGAGATCGAGGTGGAGAGCCATCTCCGCCCCCGCGACATCCAGGCGCGGATACGCGCCGGTGCCTCAGCCGAGGAGGTCGCCCAGTTCGCCGGCATCCCGGTCGACCGGGTGCGCCGCTTCGAGGGCCCGGTGCTCGCGGAGCGCGCCTTCATGGCCGAGCGGGCCCGGAAGACCCCCGTGCGCCGCCCCGGAGAGAACACCGGCCCCCAGCTCGGCGAGGCGGTGCAGGAGCGCCTGCTGCTGCGCGGCGCCGACCGGGAGACCGTCCAGTGGGACTCCTGGCGCCGGGACGACGGCACCTGGGAGGTCCTCCTGGTGTACCGCGTGGCCGGTGAGCCGCACTCCGCGAGCTGGACGTACGACGCGCCGCGGCGGCTCGTCCAGGCGGTGGACGCCGAGGCGCGCTCACTGATCGGCGAGACCGACGACGTCGCGGCGCCCGAACCCAGCTTCCCCTTCGTGCCCCGGATCGCGCGCCTTCCGCGCGACCGGCCGCTCGACCGTGCGCTGGACCGTCAGATCGAACGCCCCGTCCCCCCGGCACCGGATCCCGACGAGCGCATCGGCGGCGTGTCCGCCAGTGAGCGCGACTCGCTGACCAGCCTCCTGGAGGCGGTGCCGAGCTTCCGGGGCGACATGGTCGTGCCCGAGCGGCCCACCCAGCCCGAACCGCCCGCGCTCGAGCCCGCGTCGCAGGAGGAGCCGGAGGCGGACGAGCCCCCGGCAGCGGCCGCGGGCGCCGGTTCCGCGTACGCCGACGTGCTCATGCCGCGTGCGGTGGCCGGGCACCGGGACCGGCTGACCGGCACGACGGACCGCCAGGCCGAGGCCGACGGCGTCCGACCCGGGCGCCGGGCGGCTGTGCCGAGCTGGGACGAGATCGTCTTCGGCACCCGCCGCAAGAAGCAGGACTGAGGACGCCTCCGGCGCCGGACGCCGTCCGGCACGGCTATGACGAGGTCCCGTACGCGGCTGCGTACGGGACCTCGTCATAGCCGTGGGACAGGCGCGCCTGGCGTCAGCTGGGGTCGGGCCCGGTGGCGACGGGCCGGGACTCGTCCGAGGACCACTCCGACCAGGAACCGGCGTACAGGGCCGCGCGGTGGCCCGCCAGTTCCAGCGCCAGCACCTGGTGGGCGCCCGAGACGCCCGAGCCGCAGTAGACGCCGACCTCGGTGTCGGGGCCGGCTCCCATGGCGGAGAACCTGTCGGCCAGCGCGTCGGCAGGCAGGAACCGCCCGTCCGCGTCGACGTTCAGCGCGGTCGGGGCGGAGACCGCGCCCGGGATGTGGCCGCCCACCCGGTCGACGGGCTCCACTTCGCCCCGGTAGCGCTCCGCGGCCCGCGCGTCGAGCAGCAGTCCGGAGCGGGCGAGCGCGGCGGCAGCGTCGGCGTCCAGGAGACCGAGTGCGCCGGGCACGGGGCGGAAGTCGCCCTCGGCGGGTTCCGGGATCCCGACGGTCAGTTCGCCCGTCCAGGTCGCGAGACCGCCGTCCAGGACACGGACGTCGGGGTGCCCGGTCCAGCGCAGCAGCCACCAGGCGCGGGCCGCCGCCCAGCCCTGACCGCCGTCGTGGACCACCACCGGGGTGTCGCGGCGGACACCCGCACGCCGCATGACGGCCCCGAAGGCCTCCGGGTCCGGCAGGGGGTGCCGGCCTCCGCTGCCGGCCGGGCCCGCGAGCTCGGCGTCGAGATCGACGAACACCGCGCCGGGGATGTGCCCCGCCTCGTAGTCGGCGCGGCCGTTCGGTCCGCCGAGCTGCCAGCGGACATCGAGGAGGACCGGCGGACGCGACCCCGCCGACTCGCTCAGGTATTCGGATGCGGTGATGATGGGCTTCATGGGTGCCATCCTCGCTCAGCGGCCGCTTCCGGCGCCGTTGCGCCTATATGGATGTACCGCGCCAAAAGGGACCAACGCGTAAGCGGAAGCCGGAAAACGCGGCGCGGCCGGGTGCCTCGGGGGCTCAGTGGTGCGAGCATCGGCACGGAGCGTACGCACCCGTATCCGTACCGCTGGAGGCCGTGCAGACTCCGTCCCCCCGTACGGTGACACCGATGGTACGAGGAGAGAGAAGAAGATGACCGAGGCTGCCACCCGGCGGACGCCCGGAGCACCGTGCTGGGTGAGTCTGATCGTGCACGGCCTGTCCGCGACCCAGGAGTTCTACAGCCGCCTCTTCGGCTGGGAGTTCCGGCCGGGGCCCGAGCAGTTGGGGCCGTACGTACGGGCGCTGCTGAACGGCAAGGAGGTCGCGGGCATCGGGCAGCTGCCGCCCGACCGGCACCTGCCCATCGCCTGGACGACCTATCTCGCCACCGAGGACGCTGACGCCACGGCCGAGGCCATCCGCTCCTGCGGCGGCACCGTGGCGGTCGGCCCCATCGACGCCGGCAGCGCCGGCCGCCTCGCGATCGCGTCGGACCCCGGCGGCGCGGTGTTCGGCCTCTGGCAGGCGGCCGAACACGTCGGCACGACGCTGAAGGGCACGCCGGGCACCCCCGTGTGGAACGAGCTGGTGACCCGCGAGACCGCTTCGGTCGCGAAGTTCTACCAGGCCGTGTTCGGATTCGGGACCGAGGCGGTGGTCTCGGCCGACTTCGACTATCAGACACTCCATCTCGACGGCCGCCCGGTCGCCGCCCTGCACGGCGTCGGCCAAGGCCTTCCGCGCGATCGCGGCCCGCACTGGATGACGTACTTCCAGGTCGCCGACACCGACGAGGCCGCGGCACGCGTCGTGGAGCTCGGCGGACACGTGCTGCACCCGCCGCAGGACGCGTCGAGCGGGAGGCTCGCCACGGTGGCGGACCCGGAGGGCGCGGTGTTCACGATTGTCAGGCCGCAGGGGGAATGACCGTCGGGCGGCCGAGCGGACGTCGCCACCGGGGAGGCCGGCAGCCGCACCCGCCGGGAATCCATCCGCAACGAACGGGTTGTTCTCGGGACCGTGCCGCGTGATCGCTTCCGGCCCGGGTAGCCGCGAGAGATGTTCAGGCATAGGCGCGTACGAATTCTGACCGTGCTGCTCAGCGGCTGGGTGGTGCTGACCGCGGTGGAGCGGGTGGCGGAGGAGGCCCCGTGGGCGCGCGCGGTCCTGGGCGGGCTCATGTGGGCGGCCCTGGTGGCCGGTGTCTGGTGGTTCGCGGAGTGGACGCAGTCTCCGCTGCGCACCGCGCGGGAGTCGGCCGCGGCACGGCGTCGGGCGGAGAACACACCACACGACGAACCCGCCGGCACCGCCACGGAACTCGTCGCGCACCAGGGCGAACCCTCGGCACCGTCACACAGCTGACGTCCCATCCGGACAGGACCGGACGCGGGTGGCGCGGCGGCCCCCCCCGGGGGGGGGGGGGGGGCCCGGGCCGGG
>NZ_JBFALP010000010.1:0-229739 GCF_040660235.1 Streptomyces sp. NPDC049970
CAACCAGGACCGCGGTACCTGACCCCCCACCACCTGTCGCCGCGCACGGGTGGGCTGCGTGGTGCACCTCGACGCCGACCGGTGCCGATCCCGCGTACGCCGCCCTTCCCCGCTCCCCACCACGGCAAGCGCACAACCCCTGCCGCGCACCCTCTTTACGGGCCTGTCACGCACCGGTAACTTCCTGACCGCAAGAGATTGCAGAAACATTCTGACGGCTCTTGCCGTCAGGACGCACTGCTCGCCCGAACCCAGAGGCGCGTCCGGGTTCTCCGGCGGGAAAACGCGGTCGTTCACGGAGCGGCCGCTGCCGGCAGCCGTGGTCCACCCGCCCGCGGCCCTCCCCCTGGAGACACACGAATGAGACGCACCCCTGTGCGGATGCTCGGACGGCCGATCGCGGCGGCCGTCGCGGCCCTGGTCATGCTGGGACTCCTCACCGCCACCCCGGAGGATCCCGCCCGGGAACCGGCCGTTCCCGTCGCCGCCTCCGAGTCCGCCACCACCGTCTTCTACTACACCAAGACGAAGGACTGGTCCGCGTACAGACTTCACTACGCACCTGACGGCGGGGCTTGGACCACCGTGCCCGGTGTCGCCATGGAAGCCGCCTGCACGGACTGGGTGAAGCGGACCGTCGGCATCGGCAGCGCGTCCGGCCTGTCCGCGACCTTCAACGACGGTTCCGGGGTCTGGGACAACAACGCGGGCCGGAACTACGCCCTGGGCACCGGCACCATCACCGTGAAGGACGGGGTGGTGGCCCACAGCGACCCCTGCGCCGGCACCGGCACCGACCCGAGCCCGAGCCCCGGTGGGGGCCGAACCGCCGAGGTCTACTACTCCACCGCCACGGTCGGCTGGACGACGGCCAATCTCCACTACCGGCCGGCGGGCGGGACCTGGACGGCCGTGCCCGGTGTGGGCATGGAACCGGCCTGCACCGGCTGGGTGAGGAAGTCGGCGGACCTGGGGTCCGCCACGACCATGACGGCCGCCTTCAACAACGGCAACGGGGTCTGGGACAACAACGCCGGCCTCGACTACACCGTCCCCGCCGGGCTCACCACGGTGAAGGACGGAAAGGTCACCACCGGGACGGCGGATCCGTGCGCGGCAGAGACTCCGGACACCCGGGCCCCGAGCGCGCCGGCCCGGGTGCGTGCGGGCGTCGACGGCGTGTCGGTCGTGCTGACCTGGGATCCGTCCACGGACGACCGAGGCGTGACGAAGTATCAGGTCACCCGTACCGGCGGCACCAAGGGCACCCTGGTGACCGACGTCGGCTCCACGGTGTACTCGGACACGGGCCTGGAGGCGCGGACGGCGTACGGCTACACCGTCAGAGCAGTCGACGCCGCGGGGAACGTGTCGGCGTCGTCGGCCGTCGCGACGGCCACCACCGGCGAGAAGCCGGCCGCCCCGGCGGCCGGGCAGCCGCTCGGCACCGACCCCCGCAAGGACCCCGTCTACTTCGTGCTCACCGCCCGCTTCCAGGACGGCGACAGCTCGAACAACCGGGGCGGCAGCCAGCACGAGAAGTCGGGCAACGCGGCCAACGGCGACCCCATGTTCCGCGGCGACTTCAAGGGTCTGGTCGACAAGCTCGACTACATCAAGGGCCTCGGCATGTCGGCCGTCTGGATCACCCCGGTGGTGCTGAACCGCTCGGACTACGACTACCACGGCTATCACGGCTACGACTTCTACGAGGTCGATCCGCGGCTGGAGTCCGCGGGCGCCTCGTACCAGGATCTGATCAACGCCGCCCACGCCAAGGGCATGAAGATCTATCAGGACGTCGTCTACAACCACTCGTCGCGCTGGGGCGCCAAGGGGCTGTTCACCCCGAAGGTCTACGGGGTCCGCGACACCCAGTGGAGCTGGTTCTACGACGAGAGGAACGAGGGCTTCGAGTACGACGGTCTGACGGTCGAGCCCAAGTCGGGGAAGTCGTACTACAACGGTGACCTGTGGTCCACCGCCGAGCCCTCGGGCAACACCTGTGTGAACTGGGGAAAGCCCACCCAGTACACGTCACCGGAGGGCTACCGGATCTACAACTGCCAGTGGCCGAGCCCTACATCGGGCATGTTCCCCAAGGCGCTCTACCACAACTGCTGGATCGGCAACTGGGAGGGCGAGGACTCCCGCAGCTGCTGGCTGCACGACGACCTGGCCGACCTGAACACCGAGAGCGCGCCGGTGCAGAACTACCTGATCGGCGCCTACGACAAGTACATCGACATGGGTGTGGACGGCTTCCGCGTCGACACGGCCGTCCACATCCCCCGGACGACCTGGAACCGCCGCTTCCTCCCCGCGATCCAGGAGCGCGTCACCCAGCGGTTCGGCGCCGGGGCGGCGAAGAACTTCTTCGTCTTCGGCGAGGTCGCCGCCTTCGTCAACGACAAGTGGAACCGGGGCTCGGTCAACCACTCCGCGCAGTTCTACACATGGAAGGAGCGCAAGGAGTACAGCGCGGACGACGAGAAGGCCGCACTGGAGATGTACGACTACGAACAGCAGCAGGGCACGGGTTCCCAGCCCACCTCCACCAACGCCTTCCTGAACGGGAACGCCTACCACACGCCGGACCGCAGCAGGTTCTCCGGCATGAACGTCATCGACATGCGCATGCACATGAACTTCGGTGACGCCGGCAACGCGTACCACAACGGCAAGGACTCGGACGACAGTTACAACGACGCCACGTACAACGTCGTCTACGTCGACAGCCACGACTACGGCCCCAACAAGAGCAGCGAACGGTACGCCGGCGGCACGGACGCCTGGGCCGAGAACATGTCGCTGATGTGGACCTTCCGCGGCATCCCGACGCTGTACTACGGATCCGAGATCGAGTTCCAGGCGGGGAAGAAGATCGACTGCGGGCCCACCTGTCCACTGGCGACGACCGGCCGCGCCTACTTCGGCGGCCATCTCGCCGGGGACGTGAAGGCCTCGGAGTTCGGCACGGTCGACTCCGCGACCGGCGCGGTGGCCGACACACTGGCGAAGCCCCTGGTCAAGCATGTCCAGCGGCTCAACCTGATCCGCCGTGCGGTGCCCGCCCTGCAGATGGGGCAGTACTCCACGGAGGGCATCTCCGGCTCGATGGCGTACAAACGTCGCTATACCGACACGGTGACCGGCACCGACAGCTTCGCGCTGGTGACGGTCACGGGCGGCGCCACCTACACCGGCGTTCCCGACGGAACCTACAAGGACGCCGTCACCGGTGACACCAGGGTGGTGACGGGCGGCACACTCACCGTCCCGGCGCCGGGCAAGGGCAACCTGCGGGTGTACGTCCTCGACCTCGGGGGCAGGAACGCGGCCCCGGGGAAGATCGGGACGGCGGGCCCCTACCTGAAGTGACGCACGGGTGTGGCGGACCCCGCACGTCCGCCACACCCGTGCAGCGCCGGCTGTCGATGCGCGGCGGCGTGCTACAGACCGGCCAGGTGCGGGAATCGCAGTTCGGTCCGGCTGCGAGCGGTCTCACCGGGGCGCAGCACGGTGCTGGGCCATTCCGGACGGTTGGGCGAGTCGGGCAGGTGCTGGGTCTCCAGGCACACCGAGCCGTGCCGTTCGTGGCGGTGGCCGGCGCCGTCGGTGTAGGAGCCGTCGAGCTGGTTGGCGGTGTAGACCTGGATGCCTGGCTCCGTCGTCCACACCTCCAGTACGCGGGCGGCGTCGGGGGCGGTCAGCCGTGCGGCACGGCGCAGGCCGGGGCCGGCGTCCCGCAGCACCCAGCAGTGGTCGAATCCGCCGGCGTCCCTCAACTGGTCGTCGTCGATCCCGAGGCGCTCCCCGAGCACGCGCGGCGAGGTGAGGTCGAACGGGGTCCCCCGGACCCCGGCCCGCGGCCCCAGGGGGATGCCGTCGCCGTCCACCGGGAGGTAGGTGTCGGCGTCGACCTGGAGGAGGTGGCCGAGCACGCCGTCACCGCCGGACAGGTCGAAGTAGGCGTGGTTGGTGAGGTTGACGACGGTCGGGCGGTCGGTGACGGACGCGTAGTCGACGGCCAGCGTCCCGGCCGTGTCGAGGGTGTACGTGACCGTGGTGTCGAGCGCCCCGGGAAAGCCCATGTCGCCGTCGGGGCTGTGCAGGGAGAGCCGGACGGAGGCGCTGTCGCCCTTCCGGTCCGGGGCCGCGTCCCACACCTTGGTGTGGAAGCCGTCGGGCCCCCCGTGCAGCGCGTGGCCGCGGTCGTTGGCGGGGATGTGGTGCTCGGCGCCGTCGAGGGTGAAGCGGCCGTGGGCGACACGGTTGGCGTAGCGGCCGACGACGGCGCCGAAGTACGGGTGCTTGGCCGCGTAGTCGTCGAGGGCCGGGAGCGACCGCACGACGGAGGCGGCCGCGCCAGCGGTGTCGGGCACCGTGAGGCGGTGCAGGGAGGCTCCGAAGGTCAGCACCTCGGCCCGGATCCCGGTACCGCTGTCGAGGGTCCACAGGTGGGTCTGCTTCCCGTGGGCGGAGCCGAACGGGGTGCGGTGCACGGTGGGGCGCGGCATCAGAGGTCCTCGGTGTGGCCGGAGTCGGAACCGGGCGTGGTGGATTCGCGGACGACGAGGCGGTAGCCGGGGCGCGGTCGCCTGGGTTCGGCGACGGGCTTCCCCGCCAGCTGTTCGACCAGGCTGTCGACGGCGAGACGGGCGATGGCCTCCTTGTCGGGTGCGATCGTGGTGAGCGTGGTGGTGGTGTAGCGGCTCTCCTCGATGTCGTCGAAGCCGACGACGGCCACGTCCTCGGGGATGCGCAGCCCGCGTTCGGTGACGGCCCGCATCGCGCCGATCGCGATGAGGTCGTTGTAGGCGAACACGGCGTCGGGGCGGTCCCCCCGGTCCAGGAGCGCCGCCATGCCGGCGGCGCCGTCCTCGCGGCCGTAGCCGTCGGTGACGACGACGAGGGACTCGTCCGGGGTGATGCCGGAGGCGACGAGTTCCTGGCGCCAGCCGCGCAGTCGCAGGTGCGCGGGCTGGCGTTCGCGGCCGGTGCGTGATCCGAGGAAGGCGATACGCCGGTGGCCGCGGCCGACGAGGTGGCGCACCGCGGCGCGGGCCGCCGCCACGTTGTCGATGGCGATGTGGTCGTAGGGGGCCTCGTACTCGCGCTCCCCCAGCAGCACGAGGGGCGCCGTCTCGGTGCGCGCCATCAGGTCCTCGGTCTCCAGATGGATGGGGCTGAGGATGAGGCCGTCGATGACGTGGGACCGGAATCCCTGGCTGACCAGCAGTTCCTTCTCCCGCAGGCCGGCGGTGTGGTCGACCAGGACGGTGTAGTCGTGCCGCGCCGCCGCGTCGATGACCGCTCCGGCGAGCTCCGCGAAGTACGGGTTGCCGAACTCGGGGACGGCGAGGGCGATGATGCCGGTGCGGCCCTTGCGCAGATGACGGGCGGTGAGGTTCGGCCGGTAGCCGAGCTCGTCGATGGCGTGCTGCACCTTGGCGCGCATGGCGGGCGTGACGTGCTGGTAGTTGTTCACCACGTTCGACACGGTCTTGATGGACACGCCCGCCCGTTGCGCGACGTCCTTGAGGCTGACGCCCACGGCACTCCTTGGTTCGGCTGGACTCGATGGTTCTTCTCGTACGGCGGCTCTGGCGTCAGGTGCTTCTCCGGCTGCGTGCCAGGTAGCGCTGGGCCACCACGACAACGATAAGGAAACCGCCGCTCACCACGGACTGGTACGAGGAGTTGAGCGAGCCGATCTGGTTGATCAGGTTCTGGATGACGGCCAGCAGCAGCACGCCCCAGAGGGTTCCGCTGATGGAGCCCGCGCCACCGATGAGGAGTGTGCCGCCGATGACGACGGCGGAGATCGCGTCGAGTTCCATGCCGACACCGACGATGGTGACGCCGGAGGAGAGCCGGGCGGCGTTGAGCGCTCCGGCGAGGCCGGCGAGCAGGCCGCTGAGCGTGTAGACGACGATCTTCGTGCGGGCGACGGGGAGGCCCATCAGGGTGGCCGCGTCGCTGCTGCCGCCCACCGCGAAGAGGGTCTGCCCGAACGAGGTGCGCTGGAGCACGATCCCGCCGGCCCCGAAGAGCACCAGGGCGATCAGGATCGGGTGGCCGAAGCCCCAGACGCTGCCCTGGCCGAGTTCGCCGAAGGCGGAGCCCTTGGGCACCAGGTAGGTGGTGGCGCCCTCGTCGGTGATGGCGAGCAGCAGGCCGCGGGCGCCGAGCAGGGTGGCGAGCGTGATGATGAAGGGCGCCATGTTGCCGCGTGCGATCAGCAGGCCGTTGAGCAGGCCGATGCCTCCGCACACCACGAGTGGTACGAACAGCGCGGCGAGGAAGCCGTACTGGGATGCCCAGGCGGCGAGCACCCCGCCGAGGGCGAAGACGGATCCGACCGACAGGTCGATGCCGCCGGTGATGATGACCATGGTCATGCCGAGTGCGACCACGGCGAGGAAGGACGCCTGGATGGTCACGCCTCGGGCGTTGTCCAGCGAGGCGAAGGTCGGGTAGACGAAGGACGCGACGAGGACGACCGCCAGCAGGACCGCGAGCACGCCCTGGCGCTGGAGGAGTTCGGCGGCGCGGGCCCTGCCGGTCCGTTCGGGTCCGGTGCCCCGGCGCGGGGGCCTCGTCGGCTTCCGCGGCATCGGAGGGGCGGCGGGTGCGGATGTGGTTTCGTTCATCGGGACCGACGCTCCCGGGCGACGTAGACGGCGGCGACGATGATCGCCGCCTGGGCGATCTGGGCGGTGGAGTCGGGCAGGTCGTGCTTGACGAGCGTGGCGCGCAGGAGCTGCATCAGCAGGGCTCCCGCCACGGTGCCGAGCACGCGGACGGAACCGCCGTTGAGCGGGGTGCCGCCGACCACGACCGCCGTGATGGCGGAGAGTTCCATGAGGGTGCCGAGCGAGGAGGGGTCGCTCGCGGTGAGCCTGGCCGTGGCGAGGACGCCGGCGAGGGCGGCGAGCACACCGCAGAGCACGTACACGCCGATGAGGACCCGTTTGACGGGCAGTCCGGCGAGCGCGGCCGCGGAGCGGTTGCCTCCGACGGCGACGATCTGGCGGCCGAAGGTGGTGCGCTGCACCAGGAAGGCGACGGCGGCGGCCAGCACCCCGGCGATCAGGACGACGAGCGGGATCCCGAGGAAGGAGCCGGTGCCCAACGACAGGATGTCGGGGTTGACGATCTGCTTGAGCTGGCCGTCGGCCAGGACCAGGGCGAGTCCGCGGCCTCCGACGAACAGGGCGAGTGTCGCCACGATGGGCTGCAGCCCGATGAGGGAGACCAGGGTGCCGTTGACCGCCCCGACGACGGCGCCTGCCAGGAGGGCGACGACGAGGGCGGGCACGAGCCCGTATCCGAGGTAGAGCGGCAGGAAGGCAGCGGCGAGCGCCATGGTCGAACCGACGGACAGGTCGACGCCCTCGGTGCCGATGACCAGGGCCATGCCCAGGGCGACGATCACGATGGGGGCGACCTGGACGAGCTGGGTGCGGAAGTTGTCCGCGGTCATGAAGTGTTCGGTGAACAGCGCGTTGAAGAGCAGCACCACCGCGACGGCCACGTACACGCCGTACCGCTGGTACCAGGAGGGGTCGCGCAGCCGGGCCAGTGGGCTCGCCTGCTTCTTCGGCGTTTCGCCCTTCACGGGCGGGACGACGGCGGTCCGGGTCATCGGGGGTCCTCCTGAGCGGCCGTGGCCTTGTCCGCCGGCTCCGGCGCGTGGTCGGCGAGCACTTCGAGCAGCCGGCTCTCGGCCACGTCGTCGCCCTCCAGTTCGCCCGCGACCGCTCCGCCGCGCAGGACGACGATGCGGTCGGCGCCCTCGATGAGCTCCTCGATGTCCGAGGAGATGAGCAGGACGGCCAGGCCTTCGCCCGCGAGGTCGTCGATGAGGCTCTGGACCTCGGCCTTGGCTCCGACGTCGATGCCGCGGGTGGGTTCGTCGAGCAGCAGCACCTTGGGCTCCAGGCAGAGCCAGCGGGCCAGGAGGACCTTCTGCTGGTTCCCGCCGGAGAGTTCGCCGACCTTCTGCTCGGGGCTCGACGCCTTGATCCGCAGGCGCTTCATGAAGATGTCGACGATCCGGTCCTGCCGGGCGCGTGAGACGACACCGGCCCGGGAGAGGCGCGGCATGGCGGCGAGCACGATGTTCTCGCGTACGGAGAGTCCGGGGACGATGCCCTCGGCCTTGCGGTCCTCGGGGAGCAGGCTGATGCCTGCCCGGATCGCGGCGGCCGGGGTGAGGCGCTTCAGGGGGGTGCCGTCGACGGTGATGTCGCCGGAGTCCAGGTGCAGCGCGCCGGACAGTGCCTTGGCCGTCTCGCTGCGGCCGGAGCCGAGGAGACCGCCGAGGCCGAGGACCTCGCCCGCGTACAGCGACACGGATATGTCGTGGAGTCGGAGGCGGCTGGAGAGACCGGTCGCCGTGAGCACGGGGGTACGCGCCACCTCGTGTCCCTCGGCGGTGAAGCTGGTGACTCCGGAGCGGCGTACCTCGGACAGGTCGCGGCCGAGCATCATGGACACGAGCTGCATCCGGTCGAGTCCGGCGAGATCGCCGGTGTGGATGTGGCGGCCGTCGCGGAGGACGGTGACCCGGTCGCAGATCCGGTAGAGCTCGTCCATGCGGTGGCTGACGTACAGGACGGCGATGCCCTGGGAGCGCAGGCGTTCGATGACGCGGAAGAGGGTCTCCACCTCGCGCGGCTCCAGCGAGGAGGTGGGCTCGTCCATGATGACGACCTGGGCGTTGACGGACACCGCCCGGGCCAGGGCGACCATCTGCTGGGTGCCGATGCCGAGCGTGTGCAGCGGGCGGCGGGGGTCGACGCGTACGCCGAAGCCGTCCAGGAGTTCGCTCGTCTCCCGGTGCATGCGGGAGAAGTCGATGAGGCCGAACCGGTTCCTGGGTTCGCGGCCCAGGAAGATGTTGCGCGCCACGCTCATCAGCGGGACGAGGTTGACCTCCTGGTAGATCGTGGAGATCCCGGCCTGCTGCGCGTCGAACGGCCGGGCGAACCTGACGGGTTCACCCGTCAGCCTCAGTTCGCCCCCGTCCGGCCGGTAGACACCGGTCAGCACCTTGATGAGGGTGGACTTGCCCGCGCCGTTCTCCCCGACCAGTGCGTGGGTCTCCCCCGCGCGCAGGGAGAAGGTGACGTCGTCGAGGGCGACGACGCCGGGGAACCGCTTGCTCACCGAGCGGGCTTCGAGCACCGCGGAGGCAGTCGGCGCTGCCGCCTCCGGTGCCTGAGGTACTGCTTCGGGTGGTGCCATGGGTGTTCTTGGCCTTCCGCTGTCCACGGGTGAGGGCCCGGGAGCCGCCGTGGCGCGATGCGGGCGCCACGGCGGCAGGGGCTGTTGGTCTCAGGAGCGGATCAGTACGCCCCGCCGAGGGATGCCTTGGCGTTGGTCTCGTCGTAGGCCCGGTCGGTGATGATGACGTTCTCGGGGATCTCCTCGCCGCCGTAGAACTTGCCCGCGGTCGCGAAGGCCAGCGGTCCGAAGCGCGGGTTGGACTCGATGACGGCGTTGTACTCGCCGTTGACGAGGGCCTGGACGGCGTTGCGGGTGCCGTCGACCGAGACGATCTTGACGTCCTTGCCGGGCTTCTTGCCGGCGGCCTTCAGCGCGGTGACGGCGCCGAGGCCCATCTCGTCGTTCTCGGCGTAGACCGCGGTGATGTCGGGCTTGGACTGGATGAGCTGCTCCATGACCTGCTGGCCCTTGTCACGGGCGAACTCGCCGGTCTGCTGGGCGACGATCCGGATGCCGGGCGCCTCGGCCTTGATCTGGTCGACGAAGCCCTTGGTCCGGTCGGTGGTCACGTTGTTGCCGGAGGCGCCGAGCAGGATGGCCACCTTGCCCTTGCCGCCGGTCGCCTTGATCATCGCGTCGGCGGCGCGCTTGCCCTGCTCGACGAAGTCGGAGCCGAGGAAGGCGACGTAGTCCTTGCAGGCGGTGGAGTTGACCTTGCGGTCGACGGTGAGCACGGGCACCTTCTTGGCCGCCGCGGCCTTGAGCGCCGGCTCCAGGCCGTCGGAGTTCAGCGGCGCGATGATGAGGAACTGGGCGCCCTGCGAGAGCATGTCCTGGATGTCGCTGATCTGCTTGGACAGCTGCGACTGCGCGTTGGTGGTGAGCAGCTTCTTGACGCCGATCTTGGCCGCCTCGTCCTTGATGGACTGGGTCTCGGCTATGCGGAACGGGTTGGCCTCCTTCTCCGACTGGGAGAAGCCGACCACCGCGTCCTTGAGGTCGATCTTGGGTGCGCCGTAGGTCTTCAGCGAGCAGCCGGGACCGGAGGCGGCCTCGGGGGACTTGGCCGCCTGTGCTCCCTGGCTGCTGTCACCGCCCGCGTCGTTCGTGGTCTCCGACTTGGAGCAGCCGGAAACGGCCAGCGTGGCGGTGGCGGCGAGCAGGCAGGCCGCGGCGAGGGTACGGGATCGACGCTGGATCATCATGCGCGGGACGCTCCTTGGCGAGGTGACGGCACACCGTTCGGCGTGCGGTCGGGCATGGCGGGACGGTGCTTCAGCCGCTGGGTGGCACATGGCGCCGCATTTCCCACGACCCCCGCCGCGAGCTGCGGGAACTGTGGTCGTGCGGGCCTGTGCGGCCTCTCGGCGGCTCGGTTTACAACGTTATATAGGCGTGGTGGCGCAGGCGGCAAGAGCGTTGTCGATGCGTTTCCAAAATGTGTCGCGCACGGACACCGCCCCCGGCGCACCCAACCGCGGGGCGACGGGGTACCGGGGTCAGCGCCACCTCTGGACACCGGCTTGACCGCGTGCTGTCATACCGCGGACATCAATTTTCCAACGTTGCAAGGCAGTTGTCGTGCCGACGGATCCGGGCGCGACCGCCGTCTTAGCCATGCGCCGGCCCCGCACGGGACCGGTCACTCCCTGTCCCGCAGAGCAGAAGCGGAGTCCCCACGATGCCCCTGAACCGCAGACAACTCGTGACCGGCGCCCTGGTCACCGCGGCGGCGGCCACCTCGGCGGGCCGCTGGGCCGCGACCGCCACGGCCGCCGAGGGTGTGGTCACGGCCGCGGCAGGGGGCCACTACTCCCCCAACGCCGCTCCCCTGCACCCGACGGCGTTCCTGAGACTCCCACCCGGGCGGGTCACCGCCCGGGGCTGGCTCGCCGGTCAGCTCCGGATGCAGTTGGACGGCCTCTGCGGCCAGTACGAGAAGTTCTCGCACTTCCTCGACTTCGGCGCCTCCGGCTGGGTCCGGCCCGACCGGGGCGGCTGGGAGGAGGTCCCCTACTGGCTGCGCGGATACACCGACCTGGCCATCGTGACCGGGGACGCGACGGCCCTGGCCGACGCCCGACGCTGGATCGACGCGATCCTCACCACCCAGCAGTCCGACGGCTTCTTCGGGCCGAAGGCGCTGCGGACCTCGCTCAACGGCGGCCCGGACTTCTGGCCCTTCCTCCCACTGGTCCAGGCGCTGCGCTCATGGCAGGAGTACGACGGCGACAACCGGATCATCCCGTTCCTCAGCAGGTTCTTCCGGTACATGAACGCACAGGGCCCCGGCGCGTTCGACACCAGCTGGATCGCCCTGCGCTGGGGCGACGGACTCGACAGCGTCTACTGGCTGTTCAACCGCACCGGCGACACCTTCCTGCTGGACCTCGCCGACAAGATCCACCGGTACGGCGCCGACTGGGGCGACAACCTGGTCGACCCGCACAACGTCAACATCGCCCAGGGCTTCCGCGAGCCCGCCCAGTACGCCCTGCGCAGCGGCTCCCGGCAGGACACCCGGGACACGTACGGGACGTACGCCAAGGCCATGGACCGGTACGGGCAGTTCCCCGGTGGCGGCTTCGCCGGGGACGAGAACGCCCGGCCGGGACACGGGGACCCCCGCCAGGGCTTCGAGACCTGCGGGATCGTCGAGTTCATGGCCAGCCACCAGCTGCTCACCCGGATCACCGGCGACCCGCTCTGGGCGGACCGCTGCGAAGAGCTGGCCTTCAACTCGCTGCCCGCCTCCCTGGACCCGTCGGGCAAGGCGGTCCACTACGTCACCAGCGCCAACAGCGTCGACCTGGACGACGTGCCCAAGCGCGACCGGCAGTTCCAGAACGGCTTCGCCATGCAGGCGTACCTGCCGGGCGTCGACCAGTACCGCTGCTGCCCGCACAACTACGGCATGGGCTGGCCGTACTTCGTCGAGGAGCTCTGGCTCGCCACCACGGACGGCGGACTCGCCGCGGCGATGTACGCGGCGTCGGAGGTCACCGCCAAGGTCGCCGACGGCACGGAGGTGACCTTCACCGAGGAGACCGACTACCCGTTCACGGACACCGTCACCCTCTCGCTCAGGTCACCGAAGCCGCTGAGCTTCCCCTTGGTGCTGCGCGTCCCCGCCTGGTGCACCGAGCCGGACATCCGCGTGAACGGCCGACGGGTCACCGCGCCCGCCGGCCCCGCCTTCACCCGGATCGAACGGACCTGGTCCGACGGCGACAAGGTGACCCTGCGTCTCCCGCAGCACACCACCGTACGCACCTGGGCGGACAACCACGGCTCGGTGAGCGTCGACCACGGGCCGCTGACCTACTCGCTGCGTATCGGGGAGTCGTACGAGCGCATCGGCGGCACCGACCGGTTCCCCGAGTACGCGGTCCACGCCACCACCCCCTGGAACTACGGCCTCGTCACGGACGGGACGCGGCCGGCCTACGCACTGCGCCGGCGCCCCGCCGGCCGCGCCGCGGGTGAGAACCCCTTCACCCTGGACGGCACCCCGCTCGTCATGACCGCCCGCGCCCGACGCATCCCGGAGTGGAGCGCCGACGACGAGCACGTGGTGGCTCCGCTGCAGCGGAGCCCCGCGCGCAGCACCCAGCCGGTCGAGGAGGTCACCCTCGTCCCGATGGGCGCGGCACGGCTGCGGATCACGTCCTTCCCGACGGTGGGCCCGGACGCGGAACCCTGGCTCGCGGACCGCTGGTACCGGATCGGGAACCGCAACTCAGGCAAGGTGCTCGGCGTGGACGGCATGTCCACCGCGAACAGCGCCCACGTCGTCCAGTTCGGCGACACCGGGACGGCCGACCACCTGTGGCGGCTCGTCGCGAACGGCGACGGCTGGTACCGCATCCGCAACCAGCACTCGGGCAAGGTGCTCGGCGTGGACCTCATGTCCACGGCGAACAGCGCCCATGTCGTGCAGTTCGACGACAACGACACCGCCGACCACCTCTGGCAGCTCGTGCCCGACGGCGACGGCTGGTACCGCGTCCGCAACCGCGACTCGGACAAGGTGCTCGGCGTGGACGGCATGTCCACCGCCGACAGCGCCCACGTCGTCCAGTACGACGACAACGGCACCGCCGACCACCTCTGGCGGCTGCTCTGAGCAGCGCCCCCTCGCCGGCCCTCCGTGCCGCTCCCCGCGCCGTCCCGGTGCGGGGAGTCCGCCTCTTCCCCAAGGAGAATCGGGAATGAAGTCCGCACCCGCACCGCGCCGTCGCACCTGGTGGAGACGGTTGACCGCCGCCACCGGCCTGCTTTCGGTACTCGCCACCGCTCTGGTGGGGGCCGGCAGCGCCCCGGCCGCCGCCGCGCCCGCCGCCTGGACGCCGAAGCCGGCGCCCATGACGACGCCCTGGACGAACCAGGTGTCCGTCGACAACCCCCTGCCCGAGTACCCGCGCCCCCAGCTGACCCGGCCCGACTGGGCGAATCTCAACGGCATATGGGACTTCGCGGTGACCGGCCGTGACGCGGGACAGCCCGCGGCGTTCTCCGAGCAGATCAGGGTCCCGTTCGTCGCGGAGTCCTCGCTCTCCGGAATCAAGCGCAGGATCACCGAGAACGACAAGCTCTGGTACAAGCGGAGCTTCACGGTGCCGTCGAACTGGAACGGCCGCCGGGTCGTTCTCAACTTCGGCGCCTCCGACTGGCAGAGCACCGTCTGGGTCAACGGCGCCCAGGTCGGTGCCCACAAGGGCGGCTTCGACTCGTTCGCGTACGACATCACGCCCCAGCTGAACGGCGGATCGAACACGGTCGTGGTCTCCGTGTACGACCCGACGCAGACCGGCGGCCAGGCCGTCGGGAAGCAGCGCATCAACGACGTGAACCCGCACGCGGGCGGTGGGATCTTCTACACCGCGGCCTCCGGCATCTGGCAGACCGTGTGGCTGGAGCCCGTCGCGGCGTCCCACGTCACCCGCCTGGACATGACGCCGAACCTCGGCAACAGCACCCTGCGGGTGAAGGTGCAGGCCGCGTCAGGCGGCGGCCGGACCGCCCGGGTCACCGTCTCCAGCGGCGGCACCGTCGTGGGTACGGCGACCGGGTCACCCGGCGCCGACATCGCCGTGCCGGTGCCGAACGCCCGGCTGTGGAGCCCGGACGACCCGTTCCTCTACGACGTACGCGCCGAGCTCCTCGACGGGGCGTCCGTGGTGGACACGGTGGGCAGCTACGCGGGCATGCGGTCCATCGCGGTCGCGAAGGTCGACAACATCCTGCGCCCTGTCCTCAACGGGAAGTTCGTCTTCCAGACCGGCACGCTCGACCAGGGCTACTGGCCGGACGGCATCTACACGGCGCCCACCGACGCGGCGCTCAGGTCCGACCTGCAGGCACACAAGGACCTCGGCTTCAACATGGTCCGCAAGCACATCAAGGTCGAGCCGCAGCGCTGGTTCTACTGGGCGGACAAGCTGGGCCTGCTCGTCTGGCAGGACATGCCGGCCATGGACACCGGCAAGACGCCCGACGGTGCGGCGAGGACCCAGTGGGAGGCGGAGTACCACGCGGTCATCGACCAGCACCGCAGCTCGCCGTCCCTGGTCATGTGGGTCGACCAGAACGAGGGCTGGGGCCAGTACGACCAGGCGAGGATCGCCGACGAGGTCAAGGCGTACGACCCGTCCCGCCTGGTGAACAACATGAGCGGCGTCAACTGCTGCGGATCGGTGGACGGCGGCAACGGGGACGTGATCGACAACCACGTCTACGTCGGCCCGGGCAACACCGCGCCCACCGCGACCCGGGCCGCCGTCCTCGGCGAGTTCGGCGGTCTGGGGTACAAGGTCCCGGGCCACGAGTGGTATCCGGGCGGCGGTTTCAGCTACGAGGACCAGGCGAGCGTAGGCGCGCTGAACAACCGGTTCGTCGGGCTCCTCGACTCCATCCGCGTCGGCCAGTTGCCGGCCGGTCTCTCCGCCTCGGTCTACACGGAGATCACGGACGTCGAGAACGAGGCGAACGGGCTGCTCACCTACGACCGCCAGGTGGTCAAGGTGGACACCGCACGGGTGAAGGCGGCGAACCAGGCGCTCATCCAGGCGTCCAGGACGCCCGCACCGCCGGTCACCCTGCCCACCGGCCAGTACAAGTCCCTCCGGGTCACCACGCCGGGGCACACGACCAAGTACCTGCGGCACGCGCAGGAACTCGCCTACACCGCGGTCGTGGACAGCGGCAGCGGCGCGCTGCTGAAGAGCGACGCCACCTGGAAGATCGTCACGGGACTGGCGAACGGCAACTGCTACTCGTTCGAGTCCCGCAACTATCCCGGTGAGTACCTGCGCCACCGGGACTTCCGGATCCGCCGTGACGCGAGCGACGGATCGGCGCTGTTCAAGGCCGATGCCACCTGGTGCGCGGTCTCGGGCACGGGCGGCGTGCGGCTCTCCAGCGCCAACCTGCCGGGCAGCTACCTGCGCCACATCGACTCCGAGGTGTGGCTGGCGACCCCCGGCGGCGGTCACGCCTGGGACAACGCGGCGACATTCACGGAGGACACCACCTGGGCGGTGGAGGCGCCCTGGGCCCCGTGAGCTGAGATCTCCGGAGCCCGGCTCCGGCCCGTTCCGGCCGGGGCCGGGCTCCGTGCTGTCGGGCGTCGACCCGTCACCAGGCCTTCGACGGTGGACTGCCGGACGACGGGCCCCGCCTCGCCCACGACCTGGCAGTGCGGTCGGGCCCCGGCCAGTCCGGGCGGTGGGGCCCAGAACTCCTCGGTCACCGCAATGTCGTGGTGCGGGTCGTCGCCCGCGCCCGGTGTGACGGCCGCGGTGCGCCCCGCGCGGACGGTCGGCCGCACCGGACGAGCGCGCGGAGCTCCCGGCGGCGCGGCTCTCGCTGCGCACCGCCGGGAGCGGTCCTGCGGGGGTGCTCCCTACGGCTGTTCGCCGTCGTGGAGTGCGGTCACCTCCTGGTCGGTGAGCGCCTTGTCGTATACCTCGACCTGGTCGACGGATCCGTTCCAGAAGTCGGTGTTCCCACCCGACCACTTGGCGCGGCCCACCGCGAGGGAACCGGTGCTGACGTCGGCGGTGCCGGCGGCAGCGGTGGACGCGAGCTCGCCGTCGACGTAGAGCTTGATCTCGTCACCGCTGCGGACGCCGACGAGGTGGTACCACTGGCCGAGCTCGGGCTTGACCTCCAGCCTGGCCCGGTGGGCGCCGGGCGTGGAGAAGGCGAATCCGCCCTGTCCGTACTGCAGGTAGAACGGGTTCTCCTGGCGCCGTCCGTCCTGGCTGACGACGGTGGCGTAGTTGCCGGGGAGCGCGTCGAGCGATGCCCACGCCGAGACGGTGTAGTCGCCGGTGGTGTCGACGGCCGGACCGTCCGTCTCGGCGTACTGGCCCTCACCGTCGAACTTCAGCGCCGAGCCCTTCACTCCCGGCGCCCAGGACGTTCCCTCGGAGAGGGTGAGGTCCTTGTGGTTCGGGCCGCTGTCGGCGGCCTCGGTGCCCTTGTTCTCGTCGAGGGACCAGGAGGCACCTCCCTTGACCGCGTCCCGGTCTCCCGCGGCGGCACCGGCCGCGATGACCTCCTGGTTGATCTTGCGCACCTTGACGGGGTCGACCTTGATCTCGCGCCGGTCGTACGTCCAGAGCCCGTTGAGCTCGTTCTCCAGGTCGGTCACCTGCGTGTAGATGGAGCCGGAGAGTTCGGCGCCCGCCGCCGCAAGGTAGTGCGTGCGGGTGTTCTCGACGTACTTGGCGGTCAGGGCGTCCTTGTCCGCGACACCGCTGTAGATCGCGGTGGGGGCACCCGGCCACATGTGTCCGGGCATCCGGAGGGTGAAGCCGCCGTGCTCCCCGTCCATCGCCGCACGGTTCTCGTCCGGGAAGGCGGGATCGGTGTTGTTGTAGTCGTGGTGGTCGATGATGTCGCCCTTGCCGGAGTCACCCTTGGAGTTGCAGCAGTTGACTCCGCTGTGGGCGTTGACGACCCGCGAGGGGTCGGCGGCCTGGACCTTCTCGGTGATCTTCCCGGTCTCGGTGCGGTCCCACTCGCCCCAGCCCTCGTTGAAGACGATCCAGGCACCGATCGAGGGGTAGTTGTGCAGCTGCCGCATCATCTCGGCGCCCTGGTCGAGGAAGGCCTTCTGGCCCTTCTCGCCGGTGAGGTTGCCGGAGACGAAGTCCTGCCACACCAGCAGACCCAGCTGGTCGGCGTGGTAGTACCAGCGTGCGGGCTCGACCTTGATGTGCTTTCGGACGGAGTTGAAGCCGAGGTCCTTCTGCGTCTTCAGGTCGAAGACCAGGGCGGAGTCGCTGGGCGCCGTGTTCAGGCCGTCGGGGTAGAAGCCCTGGTCGAGCTGGGCGAGGGAGAAGAACGGCTTGCCGTTGAGCACCAGCTTCTGGTAGCCGCCGACCTCGGCGACGCCGAAGGAGCGCATTCCGAAGTAGCTGTCGACGGTGTCCTTGGAGCGGCCGTCCCGGAGGGTGACCTCCAGGTCGTACAGGTACGGGTCGTCCGGGGTCCACAGGTGCTGCTTGGCGACCGGGAGGCTCAGGTCGCTGCCGGCCGGGCCGGAGACGGTCCCGACGACCTTGCCCTTCCTGTCGCGGGCGACGGCGGTGACCTTTGCCGACTTCGAGGCGTTCTCGGAATCGACCTTCAGGACGAGCCGGCCCTTGTCGATGTCGGGCGTGGTCGTCAGGGAGTCGACCGCCGCGGGGGCGACGGGCTCCATCCAGACGGTCTGCCAGATGCCGGAGGAGGCGGTGTAGAAGATGCCGCTGGGGTTCGCGGACTGCTTGCCCGTGGGCTGGTCCGCTCCGGTGGTGTCGGTGACCGCGACGACGATCTCCTGGGGGCCGCTGCCCTTGACGGCGTCGGTGATGTCGGCGCTGAAGGCGGTGTAGCCGCCGGTGTGCTCGGCGACCTGCTTGCCGTTGACCCAGACCCGCGCCTGGTAGTCGACCGCGCCGAAGTTGAGCTTCAGCCGGTCCTCACCGCTCCGCTTGCCGACCGACCAGCCCTTGGGCACGGTGACGAGCTTGCGGTAGAACATGTGGTCTTCGTGGCGCTCGAGTCCGGAGAGCTGGGACTCCACCGGGTACGGCACGGTGATGCGCTCGTCGAGCGGCTTGCCGAAGGCCGGCTTCTCACCGGCGGTGGCTCCGGCGAACTCCCACTGGCCGTTGAGGTTCTTCCAGTCGTCGCGGACCTGCTGCGGGCGGGGGTACTCCGGCAGCGGGTTCTTGCGGTCGACCTTCTCGCCCCACGGGGTGAGCAGACGGTGCGTGGACAGGTTCTTCGCCCGGCGGCTGATCTCCGGGACGGTCTCGGCGCCGTTCTTCAGGCCGCCCTCGCCGTCGTACACGACCTTGACCTGCTGGCCCTTCTGGACGGCTGCGCCCAGGGTGACGACCAGTGCCTTGCGGTTGTTCGACGCCTTGACGACCGACTTCACCGGCATCGGCGTGGTGTCCGCCTCGACGGTGAGGTGGTCCTTCACGTCCTTGACGCCGCTGAGCTCGTGGTCGAAGGTCGCCTGGACCTTGAGACCGTTCTCGGCGACGCTCAGCGCGACCGGGTAGACCTCGAAGTCCGAGGGCGGCGTGAACGCCGACTCGGGCACGATCTGCTTGGCGAGCTTGTCGCTCGACCAGCGCAGGAACATGTTCGCCCCGCCGATGTCCTGGAACATCTCCAGCCGGAACGTGTGCTGCTCACCGGCCTTCAGCGTGACCGGCGAACTGGTCTGCTCCTTGTCCCAGTCCGGCTCCCAGTGGTCGATGACGGGCTTGTCGTCGATGAAGAGCCGGAAGCCGTTGTCCCCGATGGCGGAGAAGGTGTAGTCGCCGTCCGCGGGGGCCTCGATCTGCCCCGTCCAGCGGGCGGTCGTGTGCTCGGTGCTGCCGGTGGCCGACTCGAACGCCCCTGTCAGACCCGGAAAGTTGATCTCCGGGTCGAGCGCGGTCGCGCCGAGCTTCGCGAAGTCACGGGCACCCGGCGCCGACATGGCGAAGTACTCGCCCTTGAGGCCGTGGACCTCGGTGGAGGGATCCTCCTTCACGAACGCCGAGGCGGTGGCGGCCCCTTCGGCGGGAGCGGCGGCGGCGGCCGGGACCAGGGTGGCCCCGACGGGGAGCAGCAGCGCGGCCGTACAGGCGAGCGTTCTGAAAATCGTTCGGGGGCGGGCTAGTTGTCGTATCAAGGCGTCGTCCTCGTCGAAGAAGCCGAAGTGCTCCGGACCGCGAAGCACTGCACATAGTCGAACATTGAGCCACAGCCTCAAACACCTGACAACGGTCGTGCACACAGTATTTTCAACGATAGAAAATTCGCTGCCCCACCACCGGCCGCATCGGGAAGGCCGGAACCGGTGAGCGGCGGCCGACCGCCCACCGGGCTCCGGAGCCTGGCGCTCCGCTCCGCTACCGCGGGAGATCAGCAGGTCGCGCGGCCCACGTGGTGTTCGCCTGCGCGGCGAGCCGGTGGGTCAGCACCCCTCCCCGGGTGACCGGTCGGGCGTCCGTCCAGGATCTGTCGACAGTCCGCCCGTCGACCCGCACCGCGTCGATGTACGGATGTGTCGCATCCGCCTCCGGTGATCGGGTTCTCGGCCGAGCGTAGGCGCCCACGGCGTGCGAGGGAATGCCGTGGACGGATCCGACCGGTTGACGAGCGGTGAACGGACCTCGGGCCGGAGCAGCCCCGAGCCGGTCCGGAAGCGGCTCCGGGTCGGCCGGGCCCCGGACGGGGCCCGGCCGCGGCACTACGGCGTGGTGATGCTCGGCCGGGGCGCGGTCGCCATCCCCGCGCCGATGGCGAAGCTGGGATGCGGCGGCTGGTTGTAGGCGGTGTTCTGCCAGGCCAGCGCGGTCCGGTACATGGTGTCGTGGAGCAGCGTCGTGATCCTCGTGCCCGTCTCGTACGGCGTGGAGTAGATCCGCAGCGCCTTGTTGTCGGACGTCGGCCAGACGACCTCCTCGCGCCAGTCGCCGAGGAGGTCTCCGGAGATCGCCGGCGTGGCCTTGGTGCCGTTGCTGGAGTGTACGGAGGCGCCCGTCAGCTGGCGGGTGTCGGCGGACGTGCCGTACTTGTCGATGTGCGTGCCGTCGAGGAGCTCGCGCGTCGTGTCACCGTCCCACCAGGACAGGAAGTTCGTACTGGACGGCTTGCGGCCGGTGACCACGTCGCCCTTGGGCCCCCGGACACCGGAGGCGGCCGACGACCAGGACTCGGCGCCGGCGCTGCCCGACCAGATGTCGGCGGACACGCCGCGTCCGTTGTCGCCGCCGGCCGGGGTGGACCACAGGATCTGGCCGGTCTTCGCGTCGGCCATCCAGGAGGACGGCTTCGAACCGTCCTCGTCGACCTTGAACTCCTCGAGGCCGGCGCGGGAGGGGTCGAGATCGCCGACGTGCATCGCGTCACCGTGGCCGTTCCTCGTCGTCCACAGGCCGCTGCCGTCGTCGTCGACGGCCATGGAGCCGTACATGATCTCGTCCTTGCCGTCCCCGTCGGCGTCGGCGACGGACAGCTGGTGGTTCCCCTGCCCGTCGTACCCCTTGCCGGAGTTGGTCGAGCTGTTGGTGTCGAAGGTCCAGCGCCGGGTGAAGGCACCCCCTCGCCAGTCCCAGGCGGCGACGACGCTGCGCGTGTAGTAGCCGCGGGCCATGATCAGAGAGGGCCTGGATCCGTCGAGGTAGGCCGTACCGGCCAGGAAGCGGTCGACCCGGTTGCCGTAGGAGTCGCCCCACGAGGACACCGTGCCGCGCGCGGGGACGTAGTCGACGGTTCCCATGGCCGCGCCGGTGGTCCCGTGGAACATCGTCAGGAACTCGGGTCCGGACAGGATGTACCCGGAGGAGTTGCGGTGGTCGGCGGAGGAACTGCCGATCGCCTTGCCCGCGCCGTCGACGCTCCCGTCGGCGGTCTTCATCGCGACCTCGGCCCGGCCGTCACCGTCGTAGTCGTACACCTGGAACTGGGTGTAGTGCGCGCCGGAGCGGATGTTGCGCCCGAGGTCGATCCGCCAGAGGCGGGTTCCGTCGAGACGTATCCCGTCGACGACCGTGTTGCCCGTGTAGCCGGACTGGGAGTTGTCCTTGGCGTTGGTGGGCTGCCACTTCAGTACGAAGTCGAGGGCACCGTCCCCGTCCAGGTCGCCGACGGAGGCGTCGTTGGCCTCGTAGGTGTAGGCGACACCGTCGGGTGTGGTGCCTCCGGGCGGCGGGCTGACGGGTACGTCCTTGTATCCCGCGCGGAACTGGACCGCGTGCACGGAGTCGGCCTGCTCCACACCGCCGACGACCGACCGGACGGTGTAGTCGGCCGTGCTGGGCGCCCCGGAGTGGAAGTAGTTCGTCGAGGCGGTGACCGGCGACGCGTTGACCTTCGTACCCGCCCGGTAGACGTTGAACGACACGTTGTCGGCGTCGGTACCCAGCCAGCGCCAGCTGATGAGGTTCCCGCTGTCGGTGTGCACGCTCACGACACCGCGGTCGAGCGCCTCGGCCTGACGGGCGGTGGCGGCCTGTGAGGGCGGGCCGAGGGCGACGAGCCCGCCGGCGGCCAGCAGCCCGGCCGCCAGCGCGCCGGTCAGCGCACGGGCACGGGTGACACGGCGTCCACGGCGGGGGCGGGAAGGCGGGTGGGGAAGCAGAGGCTCCATCGGAGGCACCTTCTGGCAGGGGATGGCTTACGCCCCGTCAGTTGCTGCCCGACGCCGAAAGGTTGCCGCCCGCCTCCTTCGACGCCGCCGGCCGACCGCGCCCCGCCCCGGCCGCGTGCGCCGCCGAGTGGAGCGAGCGCAGGGCGAGCAGCAGGAATCCGATGTCGTCGAGGTAGACGGGATCCGGGACGAGGTCGACGGGCGAGATGGTGTAGATCATCGCGGCCCAGACGAGCGCCTTGTTCCGAAGGGGGATTCCCGCGTCGACGAGGAGCTTCCTGGCCCGGATCACACGCACCAGGAGCACGGCGGCGACAACCGCGGTGAGCAGCAGGGCGAGCCCGCCGACGACGAGCCAGGCCGAAGTGTCCATGGCTCATCGTCTCCCGGGGCGGTGGCCGGGGCCCGAAGGCCTCATCCGTGACTCCTGGCGTGCTGCCGGGCACGGCGGCGCTTCAGGGCGCGCCGCTCGTTCTCGTCCAGGCCGCCCCACACTCCGGCGTCCTGCCCGTTCTCCAGGGCCCAGTCCAGGCACTGCTCGCGCGCGGGGCAGGTCCCGCAGACCGCCTTGGCCTCCTCGGCCTGCACGAGTGCGGGACCGGTACTGCCGATCGGGAAGAAAAGATCGGGGTCCTCTTCGCGGCACGCCGCTTGGGTGCGCCAGTTGTCCATGTCTCTCACTCCTCTTCGAGGCGATGTGGATTCGCTGCGGTTGCACAACGAGCGGGTTCCGCACTCAGCACGTGACCGGCATCGGGCGATCGAAACCCCGGGAGGCCGGTCGTTCAGAGGTTCTGAGGGTGACGGCCCCCCGGCAGCGGCGTCCCGGGGTGCGGAGCCGCGGCGCACGCGCCGTCCAGCCGGATACGGAAGTCCGTGACCGCGGACACCTCGTCGATGACGTCCACACGGATCCCAGGGGCCGTCTCCAGGACCACCCGGTCGCCGATCTCGGGCGAGGGGACGCGCAGCAGGTGCATGGGCGGGACCCCGGTCATGAGGTGCGGTGGGAAGTCGAGAGGCACGGCCTGGACCGTGAGGTACTGCTGGTGCGCGGCCTCCTCCAGCAGCGCTCGCTGCTCGGACATCACTCCGGGGCCGCCGACCCGCGTGTGCAGGGCGGCGGCCGGGAACAGCGCCCAGAGCGTCGCACCGCGCGCCTTGAGCCGGCGCTGCCGCTCCCCCAGCAGTTCGACGCCCAGGTCTCGGCGTGCCGGGGGGTCGGCGGGCAGCAGCGTCCGGCGCAGGGCCGCCTCGTAGGCCGGGGTGCGCAGCAGTTCGGGGACCAGGGCGGGGTGCCAGGTCCGTACGAGCGCCGCGGAGGACTCGATCCCGATCACCTCCTGCTGCCACGGTTCCATCGCGTCCCGCCACCGGTGCCACCAGCCCGGCAGGTTGGCCGCCGTCAAACCCTTCATGATCGGCTCGGCCTCGGCGGCGGACGCCCCGTAGCACTCCAGGAGGACGCGGACCTGGCCGGAGTCCATCCCGGTCTCGGCGCGCTCGATGCGCCGTACGGTGGCCGGGTGGGCGCCCAGAGCGACGGCGGCCGTCTGGAGGGTGACGCCCGCGCGTTCCCGCAGCATCCGCATACGTGCGGCGAGGACGCGGTGCTCGACCGTGGGACCGGATCGAGGCCTCATACACGCACCTTCCTACGGGGCGACCCTCGGCACGCTCCGGCGCGGGAAACGCACGGAGAGCGCGGAGTCGGGGTCCGTTCACTCCGATTCCATGCAGATTCTTCGCCGATTACGAACTATTTAGACATTCTGTCGCTTGCAAAGTATGCGCTTTGCACGGAGAGTACGAACATGTCGGAAATATTCACGTGCGCGCGTCCGGCTCCGGAGGACTCGAGCGGGCGTAGCGCACACACCTGGTGGATTTCCCGTCTCCCCCGGGGCGTCCCGGAAGCCAGGCACCGTGTGCAGAAGGCGATGCGGAGCTGGGGAGAACCCGATGAGCGGATCGAGACGGCGGCTCTGGTCGTGACCGAACTGGTCACGAACGCGGTGCAGCACACCGCGAGCCGGCGCATCCGATGCCGTCTGCTGCGTTCCCCCGGCGGCGTGCGCATCTGCGTGTGGAACCGCAGCCGGCGGCGCGTGTCGGCGCTGCCGCGTCCAAGGGACCCGGCAAGGGGCTCCCACGCCCCACGTGCCCCGCTGCCGCGCCGCCCGGAGCCGCACGGCGTCCCCGACGACGGGCCTCACCCGGCGAGCGGCACGGGACCGGTCGAGGGCCCCGGCCCGGTGGCCCGCGTCGCCCCGGACGCCATGCCGGACCCCGGGTGCTTCGACCTCGCCTCGGTGGCCGAGGACGGCCGGGGGCTGATGCTCGTGGACGCTCTGGCGGCACGCTGGGGCACCCGCAGCAGCCTCTCCGGCCGGCTGGTCTGGGCCGACGTCTGAGCGACGGCCGCCACGCGCCTCAGGCGAGCGCGGTCCGGCACTCGGGGTGGCCCCAGCCGTCGGGGTTCTTCGCGATCATGTCCTTGGCCGCGTAGGGCTTTCCGCAGTGGCACCGGCCCGCGAACCTCGCCCGGATGGTCGATCCACCGGAACGCGACCGGCTCGCCTTCGCGCCCGTGGACGCCGTTCCGCCCTTGGTCGAACGGGCGGGTGCGGGCACGGGCATGTCAGTGGTGCCGTGCGCGGTTCCCACCGCCCGCTGCGAGACCGCGACTTCGCTCGCGGCCTGGTCGGCGAGCGCGTTGAGCGGATCCCCGTCCACCTGGTGTGCCGGGACGTGGCGGAAGGTGACGCTGCGCCCGCCCAGCAGTTCGTCGATGCCGGTCACAAGCTCCCGGTTGGCCACGGGCTTGCCCGCCGACGTCTTCCAGCCGTTGCGCTTCCAGCCCGGCAGCCACTTGGTCACCGCGTTCATCGCGTACTGCGAGTCCATGCGCACCTCGACGGGCACGGCCGGATCGGTCGACCTCAGCAGCTCGAGCAGGGCGGTGAGCTCGGCGACGTTGTTGGTGGCGGTCCCCAGCGGACCCGCCTCCCACCGGCGGGGCGTTCCCTGGCCGTCGGCCACGACCCACGCCCAGGCGGCGGGTCCCGGATTGCCCTTGGATGCCCCGTCACACGCGGCGATGATGCGCTCGTCCATGTCCTTGATCATGCCAGCCCGGAGGGCCGGGCCACGACCGGGGAACCCGCGGCAGCGCGCGGGGCCCCGGCCGGCGGTACGAACCGGCCGGGGCCCCGTCGCGTGCGTCAGAGAACGCCGGAGCCGGAGACGGCGATCTTGGCCTTCGGGGTGCCGTTCGGGGTGCCGTAGGACTCGATCTTCCGGACGAGCTCCAGACCGGCCTCGTCGGCGACCTCGCCGAACACCACGTGCTTGCCGTCCAGCCACGGGGTGACGACGGTGGTGATGAAGAACTGCGAACCGTTGGTGTTCGGGCCCGCGTTGGCCATCGAGAGCAGACCCGGCTTGTTGTGCTTGAGGGTGAAGTTCTCGTCGGCGAACTTCTCGCCGTAGATGCTCTTGCCACCGGTGCCGTTGCCCCGGGTGAAGTCGCCGCCCTGGAGCATGAACTCCGGGATGACACGGTGGAACGGGGAGCCGGCGTAGCCGTAGCCGTGCTCGCCCGTGGCCAGCGCACGGAAGTTCTCCGCGGTCTTGGGTGCTACGTCGTCGAACAGGTTGAACACGATCCGCCCGGCGGGCTCGTCGTTGATGGTGATGTCGAAATACGCCTTGATGGTCATGGGCCCATCCTGACATCACCGGCGGTCTCCCGGTGCACAGACCCCGCCCGACGGCCCTCGGGCCCTTGTGCACGGGCCCCCGCGCGGATGCGGCGCACCACGGGGAAGATCCGTGGTACGCCGCACCGGTCTCATTCAGGGGAAGCGCCGCATCCCCCTACGGGTGCCGTTCAGCGGTTGCCGCGGGGGCCGCCACCGTGGTTGTTGCCCTGGTGGCCGTTGCTGTTGCCACCGTGGTGGCCGTTGTTGTTGCCGCCGCCGTGCCGGCCCCAGGACTCGGAGTCGATCTTGCGCCCGCGGTTGTCGCGGAGCGTGGCGGTGTCCCGGCTGTCCCAGACGTAGTCGCGACGGTCCTGGTACACGTCACGTGAGGTGTCACGTCCGACCCCGGTGTGGACGCGGACCGAGGAACGGCCGGGGAGCCGCAGGTCGAAGCGGTACGAGCGGCGGCTCTCGTCGGTCAGCGTCCAGCCACGGAGGTTGACGGAGTGGCGGCTGGTGTTCGTGACGGTGACCCACTCGGCGTTCAGGCTGCGGTTCGAGCCGTTGTCGCGGCCGGGGCTGTCGTACTGGATCGCGCCGAGGACGACCGCCGAGCGCTGGGCCGGCCGGTTGTGGCCGTGGTCCCGGCCATCGGCCGAGGCCGGCAGGGCCGCTGCGGCGAGCAGGGCGCCTGAGGCGAGAACGGTGGCGGTGATCCGTCGTGCGGAACGGGACATGGAAACCCCTCATCATGCAGGCCCGGCAGGAAGGTGCCGGGAGTTTTCCGACCCCGGCGTCGGTGCCGGGAACGCAAACTTTGTCCGGCTTTCGTAGTGGCCGAAAGGTGCCCTGATGCATGTGACGAAGTACGGACATTTCTGTCACACACAACTGCACTCGGCACGGATTCCCTCGGTCGTAGACCTGTCAACCGTTGATCGCTGCACCGATCCGTTCAGGACGCCGACCCCCTGGTCATGGCGCCCCGTTCACTCCCGCCCCGCTCCCCCGGGCGCCCACGTCGGAATCACTCCGGTACGTGTAACAGAAGCGACAGCGCTTTCCTGGACAGAGGTTCCATTACCGCCTGGAAAGGAGTTCGCGCGTTCGAGCCTTCAGTACCCAACGGGACGGGGCGAGGCGGACGCGCTGCCCCCCGTTGGTGACCAGTGCGTTCACCGGCGCCATGGGGTCCGTGGCCATGGACCTGGCCAGCAGGACGCCGGCGGCCAGCGGGAGGAGGGCGACGGCGAGCGCCGTGCCGGCGGTGGTCAGGTGCTGGATGCGGGGGCGCGTGGGCGCGTCGGGGGCCATGGCTCCATTCGACCGGTGAAGGGCCGGGCCGGGATCGGCTGACGTACTCAGGCGCGTCACTCCACCGTACTCAGCCCGGCCGGGCCCGTACCCGCGTCCCTGCGCAGGGGACCCGCCGGCCGGGTCCGTGCCGGGTCCTGCGGCCCGGGGGACGTCCACCGGCCGGGCGACCGCCCTACCGCTGGTCGGCGGAGGGGCCCCAGTGGGAGAACCGGGGCAGCCACTTCACCCGGTAGTCGGGGTGCCCCGCGTGTTCGGCGGCCATCTGCCGGACGACGAAGCCGAGCCCGACGGCCCGGCCCGAGGGGAAGTCCTGGGCGGGGCGGTCGGTGTCCAGGGCGGCGATCTCCTCGTACTCGTCCAGGAGGACCCTGGTGGTCTCGATGCGGCGCAGGGTGCGCGCCGGGTCCTGGAAGGCGATGTGCCGGTCGTAGCCGCGCGAGCGCACGACGAACGCGATGCCGCTCGTGCGGTCGTGCACCTCGCCCGGCGCCTCGGCCGGCATGCGCCAGCCGTCCCCTCCCGCTTCCCGCGCGATGCGTTCCTCGTCGGCGAGGCGCGCCCGCACGAAGTGCAACAGGTCCGTGTTGTCTGCCATCTGGTTCCGAATCCTTCTCCGTCACAGACCGCGACGGAAGCACACGCACCGCCGCGGACCCGTTCTGCCCGACCAGCAGAGGATGCCTCACCTGCCCGCGGTCGGCACGGTTCACACCGGGCGCGTTCCGGATGACGGACAGCCCACCGGCTCCGAACGGACGGTTGCGGGCCGGGCTCACACGGCCGTGCGCCGTGCGCCGGTGGAGGTGTCGGGGGTGACGGCGTGCTGCTCGCCCTCGGGGCGGCCGGCCCTCGGCAGCAGGAAGGTGATCGCCACGAACGCGGTCAGCAGGCACGCCTGGACGATGAGCGCGTGGCGGAAGCCCGCGAGGAAGTCCCCGGCCCTGACCTGGGCGAAGAACACGGAGCCCAGGACGGCGACGCCGAGGGAGCCGCCGACGGCCTGCACCGCGGACAGGACTCCGGATGCGGAGCCGGTCTCCTCGTCGTCGACCGCGGCGAGGACGAAGCTGAACAGGGCCGCGATCACCATGCCCGCACCGATGCCCGAGACGGCGACCCCGGGGACGATGTCCCGGATCGAGAACGTGTCCGTGGTGAGGCCGTCGAGATCGGACCAGAGGAGGGCCACACCGGCGAGCTGGACCAGCGGGCCGATCTGGAGCACCTTGCGGCCGATCCTGTCCGCGAGGAAGGCGCCGCTGACCGCGCCGCCGATCGCCGTGCCCACCGCTAGCGGCAGATTGCCGAGTCCCGCGTCACCGGCGGTGAAGTGCTGTCCGATCTGGAGGTAGAGGGTGAGTACGAGCTGGGTGCCGACAAGCCCCGCGAAGAACAGGGCGATACCGCCGAGTCCGACGGTGAAGGCGGGCTTGCGCAGCAGGCCCGGCGCCACCAGCGGCCGGCGGCCCACCGCGACGGCACGGCGCTGATGCAGCGCGAACAGCCCGAACGCGACGGCCGAGGCGGCCAGGCACAGCCAGGTCCACAACGGCCAGCCCTCCTCCTGCCCCTGGTTCAGCGGGAGGACGAGCAGCGCGCAGGCCGTGGCGACCAGCGCCGCACCGGCCGTGTCGACACGCACTCCGCGATCTCCCGGCTTCCTCGGCAGGCACTTCGCGGCGACCGCCAGTGCGGCGACGCCGACGGGGAGGTTGACCAGGAAGACGGACCGCCAGCCCAGGCCGAAGAAGTCGCCCTCGACGAGGAAGCCTCCGAGGACCGGGCCGATGATGCCGCCGAGCCCGAGGACGGGACCGAAGATCCCGAAGACCTTGGTGAGTTCGGGGCCCGAGAAGTTCTCGCGCAGCAGGCCCAGGCCCTGGGGCAGGAGCATCGCCCCGGCGGCACCCTGGAGCAGCCGGAAGGCGATCAGGGACCCGATGTCCGGTGCCAGCGCGCACAGCAGCGAGGCGGCGGTGAAGGCTGCGAGGCCGGCCAGGAACATGCGGCGCCGCCCGTAGCGGTCGCCGAGCCGGCCGCCGAGCACCAGCCCGGCTCCCAGAGTGAGCGCGTATCCGCCGATCACCCACTGGAGACCGGAGGAGCCGGCACCGAGGGACTCCTCCAGCGCCGGCCCTGCGACGTTGACGATTGAGGCGTCCAGAAGATCCATGATCTCCGCGACGAGCGTCACCACCAGAACCAGCCATCGCCAGCGGTAGGGCTCCGTGGTCCCGCCGGTGGTCGGGGACGGGTCGCGCACGAGATACCTCCATCATGAAGTAATTCCACGATGAAGGTAAACTCGAGACGGTAGGTTGTCAAAGCGGCCCAGGGGGGCTGCTGCGCAGCAGGAGAGGAAGGTGGCGGCCGCCGTGGAGGAATCGACGCGCGACGACGTGGCGGCGCGGCGTGAGCGGCTGATGGAGGGGCTGAGGGTCTACGGCGGCCACTACGCCGAGCTCAGCCGGCGCTTCGCCTCCTGGCTGGGCCTCTACGCCACGGACGCGACGGCGGTACTGGAGATCGCGGCTGCCGAGGAGCGTGGCGCCCCACTGTCGCCGGCACGCCTGAGCGAGCGCATCGCCCTGTCGACGGGCGCCACCACCGCACTCCTGAACCGTCTCGAAGCGGCGGGGCACATCACCCGCACCCGCGAGCACTCCGACCGGCGCGTCGTCACTCTGCGCAGCGGCGCGCACATCCAGGAGCGGGCGGACGAGTTCTTCGGGCCGCTCGCCCACCGGCTGGACGCCACGATGGCCCGCCACCCACCGGGGCTCCTGGAGCAGTTCGAGTCCTTCGTCTCCGACCTGAACGCCACGATGGACACCCACTTCACCGAGCAGGGCACGGCGCCGGCCCGGCACCGGTGACCCGCCCGTCGCTCCCCCGTGGTGTCCCGCGGCTCGGCGCCGTCCGTTCCCCGCGGGTCCCGGGCCAGGGGCTGCAAGCGCCGTCCCGGTGAGCGACGGCCCGCGCGGCCGCTCACCGGGATCCCGGACATCCGGTCAGGGTGCGGACGGCTCCGTGCCGGCCCGCGCGCACACCGACGCGGCCACCCGGGAGGCGTAGGACAGCATGTCCCGCACCTCCTGCGGACCGGGTGCCGCCGCGAAGGAGCCGCTGGCCCCCATCCTGCTGAGCAGGCCGGCCGCGAAGGCGTCGCCCGCTCCGATGGTGTCGACGATGTCCACGGGGGTCGCCGGGACGGACACGGGTGGTTCGGCCGCGGTGTACGCCGTACTCCCCCCGGCGCCCCTGGTCAGCACGACCAGGCGTCCTCCGGCCGCCAGCTTCCGGCAGCTCTCCTCCGGATCGGCGCCGGGCCAGAGCCGCTCCATGTCCTCGTCGCTGGCCTTCACGACGTGGGCGAGGGAGCACAGTTCGCGCAGGGCCGCCGCGCCGTCGTCGTCGCCCAGCGTCCGGTCCCGGCGGACGTTGGGGTCCACCACCAGGAGCGAGTGCTCGGCGGCCGCGGCGGCGGTGGCCCGTACGGCCGACGCCGCCGGTTCCACCACTGCGGCGAGCCCGCCCACGTACACCGCGCCGAACAGGCCTGCCTGTGCGGAGAGGTCCGGCAGCCGGAACGTCGCCGTGTCCTGGAGGTGGAAGTGGTAGCCGGTCCCGCCGGCCCCGGGTTCCGCGACGGCAAGCGCGGTGGGGAGCTCGGAGCGCGCGCAGAGCGTGAGGTCCGCCCCCGAGTCCCGCAGCCGCTCCTCGATCGTACGGGCGAAGCCGTCGCCGCCCAGGCCCCCGGCGAACACGACGGGGGTGCCCAGCCGGCCGAGCCCCACGGCCACGTTGGCCGGGGCCCCGCCGAACCTGGCTGCCCGAACACCACCGTCCCCGCCCACGGGTACGAGGTCGATGAGCGCCTCACCGAGCACGAGGACGGCGCCGGGTCCTCCCGTCACGGCTCGACCACGATCTTGCGACCGATGCCCGCCTTGAAGCGGTCGATGGCCTGCGGGTACTGGTCGAGCGGCAGCCGGTCGCTGATGAAGACCGACGGGTCCAGGACCCCGGTGGCGAAGAGCGCCGCGGCGCGTTCGTAGCTGTGCAGCACCGCCATCGAGCCGGTGATGGTGATCTCCTGGTTGTAGATCCGGTACGGCTCGATGACGGCCGTGGTCGCGTAGTCGGCGACGCCGAACTGGAGGAAGGTGCCGCCCTTGGCCACACGTCCCAGGCCGTCCTGGATCGCACCCGCGTTGCCGGTCGCGTCGATGACGACGTCCCAGCCGCCGGGCCGGTCCAGCTCGTCGGCCCCGGCCGCCGACCGGGTGCAGCCGAGCAGGCTCGCCGTGGCAAGCCGCTCGGGGTTGACGTCGAGCACGTCCACACCGGCCGCGCCGGTGCGCTTGGCGAGCTCCAGCATCATCAGGCCCATCGTTCCCGAGCCGTAGATCAGCACATCGGCACCGAGGGTGCTGCTCAGCACGTCGTACCCCCGGACGGCGCAGGACAGCGGCTCGATCAGGGCCGCGTCCTTCACGTCGATGTGCTCGGGGAGCTTGACGCAGTTGGCGACGGGCGCCACGGCGTACTCGGCGGCACCGCCCGCGACGGTGACCCCGATGGCGGCCCAGCGCTCGCAGAGGTTGCCGCGCCCGCTGCGGCAGTAGCGGCACTCGTGGCAGTGCAGGGAGGGGTCGACGGCGACCCGGTCCCCGATGGACAGTTCGGTGACGTCCCGTCCGACGCCGACGATCTCACCGGCGAACTCGTGGCCGGGGACGAGCGGCAGGCTGGGCGCGAACTCACCCTGCAGGATGTGGAGATCGGTGCCGCACAGTCCGCACGAGGCGACGGACACGACGACTTCGCGCGGTCCGGGCGTGGGGTCGGGGACGGTGGTGACGGAGACCTTGCCGGGGGCTTCGACGATCGCTGCCCGCATCTACTTCACTGCTCCAAGGGACAGGCCCTGGACGAGTTTGTCCTGGGCGGCGTAGCCGGCGGCGAGCACCGGCAGGGACACGACGACGGACGCGGCACACAGCTGGGCCAGGAAGAGCCCCTGGCTGGTGACGAATCCGGTGAGGAAGACGGGTGCGGTCTGGGCCACGACGCCGGTGAGCACCCGGGCGAAGAGCAGTTCGTTCCAGCTGAAGATGAAGCAGATCAGCGCGGTCGCGGCGATGCCGGGCGCCGCCATCGGGGCGACCACCCGGGCCAGCACGGTCGGCAGCCGCGCGCCGTCCACCTGGGCCGCCTCGATGACCGACACCGGCACGTCCGCGAGGAAGGACTGCATCATCCAGACCGCGATCGGCAGGTTCATCGAGGTGTAGAGCAGGACGAGGAGCCAGATGTTGTCCAGCATCCCGGCGTTCTTCGCGAACAGGTAGACGGGGAGGAGGCCGGCGACGACCGGCAGCATCTTCGTGGAGAGGAAGAAGAACATCACGTCGGTCCACTTGCGTACGCGCCGGATGGAGAGCGCGTACGCCGCCGGGAGCGCCAGCAGGAGCACCAGGACCGTGGAGAAGAAGGAGGCGCCAAGGGAGTTGAGCAGCGGCGGCCAGGGGGTGACGCCGGTGTCGGCGCCGAAGAAGGTCCGGTAGCCGTCGAGGGTGAGCGGAGCGAAGAGGGAGGGCGGGTTGGTCGCGGCGTCCGGCTCGGCGTGCAGCGAGGTGAGCAGCATCCACAGCGCCGGCAGGCAGAAGGCGAGGCCCGCCGCCCAGGCCAGCAGGCCCAGGGCGGTGGAGCGGCGTTTGGCCCGCCGCAGCGTACGGGGGACGGACTCGGTGGCGGGTACGGTCGCGGCGGTCATGCGCGGTTCGCCTCCTCACTGAAGAGGGACGAGACGGTCCGCAGCGCGAAGGTGGCGATGATGATCGTGCCGATCACCACGACGACTCCCGCGGCGGACGCCAGTCCGTATTCGTGGGCCTGGTAGAAGGTCTGGTAGATCGTGTACGGGAGGTTGGCGGTTCCGAGTCCGCCGGCGGTGATCGTGAACACCGCGTCGAAGTTCTGCACGATGTAGACGGCGCCGAGCAGGACGCCGAGTTCGAGGTACCTGCGCAGGTGAGGCAGTGTCAGGTAGCGGAAGGTCTGCCAGGCGCTCGCACCGTCGAGGCGCGCGGCCTCGACGACCTCGGCGGGCCGGCTCTGGAGTCCCGCGAGCAGGATAAGCATCATGAACGGCGTCCACTGCCACACCAGCGCGGCGACGACCGCGAGCAGCGGCATGTCCGCGATCCAGTCCGGCTGGCTCGGCTTCGTGTCGCCGAAGAGTTCGCCCACCCAGCTGAGCGCGCCGTTGAGGAGGCCGTACTCCGGGTTGTACAGCGCGTGCTTCCAGAGCAGCGCGGCGGAGACGGGCACGAGGAGGAACGGTGTGATGAGCAGGGTCCTCACCATGCCCCTGCCGAAGAACGTACGGTCCAGGAGCAGTGCGAGGGCCAGTCCTATGACCACGGTGGCGATGACGACGCTCGCGGTCAGCAGGATCGTGGTGACGACCGAGTCGCGGAGAGCGGCGTCGGTGAAGACCGAGGCGTAGTTGTCGAGCCCGTTGAACGCGCGCTTGTCGGGGCTGAGGGAGTTCCAGTCGAAGAGGGAGATCACCAGGGTCGCCACGAACGGCAGCTGGGTGACGACGATCAGGAACACCAGGGCGGGCAGCAGCGGGGCCCTGGTGACCCAGGCCCGTGTGCCGGTCCGCTTCGGCCGGGCGGGGGCGGACGGCCGTGGTGGTGACTGCGGTGTGGTGCCGACTGCTGTGGTCATCGGTACTCCTTGGCAACCTGTTCGGCCAGCTTCTGGGAGGTGGCCAGCGCCTTGTCGACGGACTGGCGGCCCGCGATGGCGGCGCTGATCTCCTGCGCGACCCGGGTGCCGAGATCGGTGAACTCGGGGATGCCGACGAACTGGATGCCGGGCACGGGGCGTGCCTGGGTGCCCGGGTTCTTCGGGTCGGCCCGGGAGATGGCCTGCTCGGTGACGTCCGCGAAGGCGCCGGCAGCCTCGCGGTATGCGGGGTTGTCGTAGGTCGAGGCCCGTTTGCCGGCGGGTACGTCGGCCCATCCGCTGGTCTCGCCGACGAGCGACTCGTACTCCTTGCCCGAGGCCCAGGAGACGAACTTCCAGGCGTCGTCGGACTTCTTGGACGCCTTCTGGATGCCCCACGCCCAGGTGTAGAGCCATCCCGAGCTCTTGGTCCGTTCGACGGGCGCCGGTACGTAGCCGATCTTGCCCTTCACCGGGGAGCCGGCCGCCTCCAGCGAGCCCGCGCCCGCCGTGGCGTCGTACCACATGGCGGTCTTGCCCTGGGTCATGTTGTTGAGGCACTCGGCGTACCCGGACTGGGAGGCCCCGCGCTCCCCGTGCTTGCGCACGAGGTCCACGTAGAAGCGGGTCGCCTTCTTGAACTCCGGTGAGGTGAGGCGGGGTTCCCAGTCCTCGGTGAACCAGGTGCCGCCCATGGTGTTGACCACGGTGGTCAGCGGGGCGACGAGCTCGCCCCAGCCGGGCAGCCCGCGCAGGCAGATGCCCTTCATCCCGGGCTCGGTGCCGTCCGCCTCCGCCGCGAGTCCGGCGACCTCCTTCCACGTGGGGTTCGGGGGCATCGTCAGCCCCTTCGCCTCGAAGACGTCCTTGCGGTACATGAGGAAGGACGACTCGCCGTAGAAGGGTTCCGCGTACAGCCTGCCCTCGGCGGTGAGCGACTCCCGCAGGGGTTCGAGGATGTCGTCCTGGTCGAAGGCGGTGTCCTGCTCGGCATAGGTGTCGAGCGGGTGCAGCCAGTCGTTCGCCGCGAAGAAGGGCACCTCGAAGTTGCTGATGGTCCCGACGTCGTACTGGCCGGCCTGGTTGGAGAAGTCCTGGCTGATCTTGTCGCGGACGTCGTTCTCGGGGAGCACGGTGAAGTGGACCTTGATGCCGGTCTCCTTCGTGAAGTGCTCCGCGGTCAGTTTCTGCAACTGGACCATCTGCGGGTTGTTGACCATGAGCACGTTCAGCGCGTCACCTCCCCCGAAGGCGGTGCCGCCCGCTCCGGCGCACCCGGCGGCGAGGAGCGTCATGGCTGCGGTGCCCGCGACCGCACGCACGCGGGTCCCGCGGCGCCGTTGCTGGTGGGGCATAAGTTCTCCTGATCGGTCGTAGCGGCTCTTGCACCGGCGCCCCGGACCGGTGCGGGCATGGCGGGGCTTCCCACAGGCCTTCTGGGGGCCGGCGGGTTCGGCTGGGCTGGGGCCGGCCGTCGGGTCAGACGCGGATGACGTTCGGGCCGAGGAGGGAGTAGCGCTGGGCCTCCGCGGACGGCAGCCCGGTGTCGGTGACGATGGCCTCGAAGTCGCCGACGCCCGCGAAGCGGCAGAAGCTGACCGCTCCGAACTTCGTGTGGACACCCGCGAAGACCCGGCGCCGGGCGCTGCGCATGGCCTGCGCCTTGACCTCGCTGACGGCCGGGTCCGGGGTGGTCAGCCCGTACTGGCGGGAGATGCCGTTCGCACCGACGTAGGCCAGGTCGATGACGAAGTCGGCGAGCATGCGCGTGGCCCAGTGGTCGACGGTCGCCATGGTTCCGCCGCGGACGCGTCCTCCGAGCAGGAGCACGGAGGTCTTCTCGGCGTCCGCGAGGACCGTCGCGACGGCCAGGGAAGCGGTGACCACGGTCAGCTGTCTCTCACGGGGCAGGGCTTCGGCGATCAGCTGCGGGGTGAAGCCCTCGTCGACGAAGACCGTCTCGGCGTCACCGAGCAGATCGGCGGCGGCCGTCGCGATCCGTGACTTCTGCGGCACGTGGTGCGTGGTGCGCATCGCCAGCGTGGTCTCGAATCCGGCGCTCTCGACCGGATAGGCGCCGCCGTGCGTGCGGCGTACGAGACCGTGCTCCTCGAGGGTGTGGAGGTCGCGCCTGATCGTCTCCCGGGCCACCTGGAACTCCTCGGCGAGCCGGTTCACCTCGACCGAGCCCTCCCGTCGGGCCGTCTCGAGAATCCCTCGTCGGCGTTCCTCGGTGCCCACGACACCATCCCTGCTCTAGTACGGATCCGTCATGGCCCCGGCGTCCGTTCGGGCCCACGCATCATATGTACAAGCAGAATCGGCTGTTCGACCAGCTTCTTCGCGCCATGAGCTGTGCCCGTTCGCGCCCGTTTCCCTCCGCCACCCGGCCCTGGTGACCCGTGTTTCACCGGTCACCCGGGAGCGGGCTCCGCCTGTTTCGCCCGGGACGGCGCCCGTTTGGTGCCCGTAGACGGTCATGGAGCAGTGCGGGCCTCTAGCACAGCCATGCCGCGATCATGGACATAACGGCAGCTAGATGTCTCATTGCATCCTTCGTCGCCTAATTTCGGCCAGATACACGCGGGGCGCGGAGCCTCCGTCGGCGAGGGACCGGGCCGATCGGCGGCACCTGCCGCGTCCAGGCGCCGACCGACCCGGGGACGCGCGAAGGAGGCAGGCTTCGGCGGCAACGGCGCCCTGGGCGAGGTGGTCCCGGCGGCAGGCCCGGGGCGCGCACGGTGAGCGTGCCCGCGCACGGCCTGGTCGGGGTCACCTGACACCGGCGGGGCGCCCCACCCACACGGTGGGCCGCCCCGCGAAGGCCGCGATGCCCCGCCCCCGTCGGAGGGGGCGGGGCATCGCGGGCGAGCCGGATCCGAGGGCTCAGCTGGGGGATCAGCCCGGCCATACACCCGTCAGGCGTCGCGTACCTTTGGCCCCCGATCGGGTGACTGCCGCCTTGACCACGGCGAAGATCGCACCCTGGATGGCGGCGGCAAGCAGGATCTGCTGCCACGAACGGTCCTCGTCAAGGGCGTCGGGAGCATCGCCTTCGCCTTCGACGAGCTTCCACACCTGCTTGAACGCGGCGCCCGCGATCATCCCGCTGACAGCGCCGACTGCGAACCCGACGGGCTTGTAGGCGAGCCCGGCCCCCTTCATCGGTTTCGTCCGCGGTTGCGACGCACCAGCAGGAAGACCGTCAGGAGCGCACCGCAGGCAAGCAGCGGGGTGCGGTTGCCACGGGCGAGCGCCGCGGCGCGGTCCGCTTTCTCGACCAGCGGGTCGGGCATCCGCTTCACCGCGTACCGCCGTGCCCGGGACGCGCCCTCACACACCCGGGTGGCAGTCTGGGCCGCCGTCTCCAGAACGGGATCGGGCGTCCTGTCCTTCATCAACTGTGCGGCCTGGCCTGCCTTCTCACGCATCTGCCCGAAGGCCGGCGCGGTCTTCGCGGCGACCTGCTCCTTCACCGCTGAGGTCTTCTCCTTCGCCTGTGCCTTGATGTCTGTCCTGGCCGCCGGCGCCTCGACGGTCTGCCCGAGTTGGTCGCGCGTTCGCTCGACCTGCATGCGCAGTTCCTCGGGTGTGGTGGCGTCGGGGACGGGGGTGCCTATGTCGGCTCGCGCTTCGTCGTTCATCGGTGTGCCTTTTCCTTGATCTCGACCAGATCGGCCTGCACGCTGTCGATGGCCTGTTCGGAGGTGGGGACGCCGGCCCCAGCGATCTGCTTCCTGCCGGCCAGGAGCCGATCCGGTCGCTCGACCGTTCTGTCGCGCCGTGTCCGGAGCGCCCTAAAGAGGGGGCGTGCAGGCTTCGTCTGACCGGGTCGATGCCGTTCAAACGGGACAACCGCGTGCCGACACCCCGACCGGTCGCCGCGGCCCGCTGTCCCACTCCTGTTCCGACGCCTCAATGCCTGCCTCGGCGGCGGGAGTTGCTGTGGCAGACTTCGCAGGTGGAGCGGTTCATCCATCTGCTGCAACGGAGCGCGTTCATGACGACCGGGACACCTCAGCCCCCCATAGACACCAGCAGGCCCCACTCGGCGCGCGTCTACGACTCGCTGCTCGGCGGCAAGGACAACTACCCGGTGGACCAGGCGGTGGCCGAGCAGCTGCCCCCCGAGGCGAAGGCCGGGGCGTTCCAGAACCGCGCGTTCATGAACCGGGCGACGGCCTGGCTGGCCGCGGAGGGCGTCGGCCAGTTCCTGGACATCGGCACGGGGATCCCGACCGCGCCGAACCTGCACCAGATCGCCCAGGAGATCAATCCCGCGGCACGGGTCGTCTACTGCGACAACGACCCGATCGTCCTGCGGCACGCGGAGGCCCTCCTCGTGAGCCGTCCGGAGGGGGCCACCGACTACGTGCACGCGGACGTCCTCCAGCCCGCGACCATCGTCGAGGCGGCCCGCAAGGTCCTGGACTTCGACCGCCCCGTCGCTCTCTCGCTGCTGGGCCTGCTCCACTTCCTGCCCGACGACCTGGCCCCCGTGGACATCGTGCGCGACCTGACGGCCGCCCTGGCGCCCGGCAGCTACGTGGTCCTGTCCCAGGGCGCGTCGGACGTCAACCCGGAGCGGGGTGAACAGGGCAGGGCCGAGTACGGCAAGGGCGGTATCCGGCTCGCACTGCGCACCCGCGCCGGGTTCGCCCGCTTCTTCGAGGGCCTGGAGATCGTCGAACCGGGCCTGGTGACGGCCCCCGAGTGGTTCCGCGGGACGCCCGCCCCCCGGCAGGAGCTGAGCGGCGTCTACGTCGCGGTCGCCCGTATCCCGTAACGGCCCGAAGCAGGCCTCCTCACAGGGGCCCGTTCCCGTCGGACTGCAGGACCTGTTCCGTCCAGATGACCTTGCCCCCGTCGTCCGTGTAACGCGTGCCCCATCGCTCGGCCAGCTGGGCGACGAGGAACAGCCCGCGGCCCCCTTCGTCCGTGCTCGCCGCCTGGCGCAGATGGGGAGAGGTGCTGCTGCGGTCGGACACCTCGCAGATCAGCGTCCGGTCGCGGAGCAGCCGTACCCGGATGGGGCCGGAGGCGTAGCGGATGGCGTTAGTGACCAGTTCGCTGAGGATCAGCTCCGTAGTGAACGCCTCCTCGGCCAGATTCCACTCGGTCAGCTTGCCGGACACGTCGGCGCGTACCCGGGCGACCGCCGAGGGGGCGGAGGGCACCTCCCACTCCGCCACGTCCTCCGCGGCCATGCGGCGGGTGCTGCCGACGAGCAGGGCCACGTCGTCCCGGGCGCGGGCGGGCACCAGGGTGCGGAGGACGGCCTCGCAGGTCTCCTCCGGTGTCCGCTCGGGGTGGCCCGCCAACGTGCCGCGCAGCATCTCCAGCCCTTCGTCGATGTCGCGGTGGCGGTCCTCGACGAGGCCGTCCGTGTAGAGCACCAGCCGGCTGTGCTCCGGAAGCTGGACGTCGAGGGTCTCGAACGGCATACCGCCCAGCCCCAGGGGCGGGCCGCCCGGGACGTCGACGAACCGGGCGTCGCCGGCGGGGCTGACGACGACGGGCTGGAGGTGGCCTGCCCGCGCCATGGTGCAGCGCCCGGACACCGGGTCGTAGATCGCGTAGAGGCAGGTGGCCCCCGTGACACCGCCGCCCTCCGAGCCGTCGGCCGACTCGTCCTGGTCGATACGGGCGACCAGCTCGTCCAGGTGCCAGAGCAGCTCGTCGGGAGGCAGGTCGAGGGTGGAGAAGTTGTGGACCGCCGTGCGCAGGCGTCCCATCGTGGCGGCGGCGTGGAGTCCGTGGCCCACCACGTCACCCACCACGAGCGCGACCCGGGCGCCGGGCAGCGGGATGATGTCGAACCAGTCACCGCCGACGCCGCCGAGCCCTCCCAGCCCGGCCTGCGCGGGCAGGTACCGGTAGGCGGCGTCGATGGCGCTCTGGTCGGGAAGTCCGCGCGGCAGCAGGCTGCGTTGCAGGGTGACGGCCACGTTGTGCTCGCGCGAGTAGCGGCGTGCGTTGTCGATGCTCACGGCGGCGCGGGCGACGAGCTCCTCGGCGACGGACAGGTCCTCGTCCTCGAACGGCTCGGGGCGTTGCGCGCGCCAGAACATGGCCACGCCCAGGATGACGCCTCTGGCCCGCACGGGGACGGCGATCAGTGAGTGGAGGCCGCACTCGACGATCCGGTCGGCGCGTTCCGGGTTCTGCTGCTGCCAGCCGGAGCGCCGTTCGAGGTCGGGGTCGAGGACGGCTTCGCCCCTGAGGAGGCCGGCGCCGAGGTCCGTGCTCGGCATGAAGCGGACGACGGAGCCGAGCGGGTGGAGCCCGGTGTCGTCGCGGAGACCGCTGAAGGCGGATCGGCGCAGGCCGCTGGCGGTCGCGCCGGCGGAGGTCGGCTCCTCGCCGCGCAGCACGGCCTCGGCGAGGTCGACGGTGGCGTAGTCGGCGAACCTGGCCGTGGCGAAGTCGACCAGTTCCTCGCACGTCCGGATGACGTCGAGGGCGGTGCCGATCTCCGTGCCCGCGTCGTAGAGCAGCTTGAGCCTTCCGCGCGCCGTGGCGGCCTTGCCCGTCAGGGCCTGCAGCTCGGTGGTGTCGCGCAGGGTCGTCACGCTGCCGGGCGGCCCTCCGTCCTTGTCGGTGGCGCGCTGGCTCACGGCCAGGAGCCGGCCGGCCACGGAGTGCACCTCGTCGGTGGCGCTGCGTCCCGACGCCAGCAGCGTGGTGGTGACCTGGTCGAGTCCCAGCTCAGTGACCGGCGTGCCCTCGACGTCCGGGGGCAGCTTCAGGAGCCTGCGCGCCTCGTCGTTCGCCAGCAGCAGCCGCCCGTCGCCGCCGACGATGAGCACGCCCTCCCGCACCGAGTGCAGAACGGCGTCGTGGTGCTCGTACATCCGGGTCATCTCGGTCGGGCCGAGGCCGTGGGTCTGGCGTCCCAGCCGCCTGGTGACGAGGGCCGTGCCTCCCATGGTGAGCAGCAGGATCCCCGCGGCGGAGCCGAACAGGAGGGGGAACTGGTTCTCGACGACCCCGCTCACGCTCTTGATGGTGATCCCGGCGGACACCATGCCGATCACCTTGCCGTCGGCCCCGAACACGGGGACCACGGCCTGGATCAGCGGCCCGATGGTCCCGGTGATCTTCTCGGTGGAGACGCGGCCGTTCAGGGCGGGCCCGACGTCGCCGACGAACTTCTTTCCGATCCGGTCGGGCAGCGGGTGGGTGTAGCGGATGGAGTCCAGGTTCAGTACGACGATGAAATCGACCCCGGATCCCTTCCGTGCGGCCTCGGCCTTCGGCTGGAGCACGGCGCTGGGGTCGGGGCTGTCCAGGGCCGCTTCCATGCCAGGGGAGTTCGCGAAGGTCTCGGCGACGGCGACGGACCGGTTGTGGGCCTCGCGTTCGCTGTCGGCGCGGGACTGCAGCACGAGCGCCGCCACGGCCGCGGCGACGAGCAGCACCACGATCGCCACCTGCAGGAGAAAGACCTGACCAGCGAGGCTTCTCAATCCGAGAAACGAACGCGGGCGGCCGTCGCGTCCGGCCATGCCCCCCTTTCTACACCCTGGCCATACGCCGGGCGAGCGGTGCACGGTGGTTCCGGCCGGGACGGGTCATCGCACGCTGCCGGTACTCCGCTGCGCGGTGCCGTCCTCACGGGCCGACCGGTGCGGCCACCACACGCGCGGGCCGATGTCCAGGAAGAGCGACGTGACCAGGACGGACCGCACGACGAACGTGTCCAGGAGCACGCCGAGCGCCACCGCGAAGCCGATCTCGGCGAAGGCGACGACCGGAAGGGTGCCGAGCGCCGCGAAGGTGCCCGCCAGGACCAGCCCCGCGGAGGTGATGACCGCTCCGGTGGCGGCTAGCCCGGTCACGACCCCCGCCCGGGTGCCCCGGTGCACGGCCTCCTCACGGATCCGGGTCGCCAGGAAGATGTTGTAGTCGATGCCCAGCGCCACCAGGAAGACGAAGACGAAGAGCGGGAAGTCCGTCGTCTCGCCCGCGTAGTCGAAGACGTACCGGAAGGCGAGGGCGCTGATACCGAGGGCGGCGGCGAACGACAGGACCACCGTGGCCACCAGGAGCAGGGGCGCCAGCAGGGCGCGGAGCACCAGCGCCAGGATGATCAGCACGACCAGCAGCACCAGGGGGATGATCAGCAGGTTGTCGTGCCGGGTGGCGGCGTCCATGTCGAGCGCCGCCGCCGTGTCGCCGCCCACCAGCGCTTCGGCCCCCGGAATCCGGTGCACGGCGTCCCTGACCCGTTCCACGGTCCGCTCGGCGCGGTCGCTGTCCGCGGCGTCCGTGAGGGTGGCCTCGAAGACGGCCCGGCCGTCGTGCACCGGCCGGGCACCGGGCGGCACGACGACGGAGCCCGGTACGACGCCCCGGGTCCCCTGGACGGCGGTGCGCACCTGGGCGCTCCGGTCCGCCGCGGCGATCACGACGAGCGGACTGCCGCTCCCGGCCGGGAAGTACCGGTTCTGGACCTCCTGCCCGGCGACGGAGTCCGGCTTGTCGGGGAAGGAGTCGGCGTTGCTCAGCCCGGCCGCGCGCAGCTGGACGAGTCCGAGGGACAGCGCCGCCAGTACGAGGGCGGTGGCCACCCAGACCCTGCGGGGGTGCAGGGCGAGCCTTCGTCCCGTCCGGGCCCAGAACCCGCTCTCGGTCGGTTCGGGCGTGCCGTGATGGGGGACGGCCGGCCAGAAGACCCAGCGGTCGAAGATCACCAGCAGTGCGGGCAGCAGCGTGAGCATGGCGACCAGGGCGACGGCCACGCCGATAGCCGCCACGGGCCCGAGGCCGCGGGTCGAGTTCATCTCGGCGGCCAGCAGGACCAGCATGCTGAGCACCACGGTGCCGCTGCTGGCGAGCACCGCCGGCCCGGCCCGGTGCAGCGCCCGGGCCATGGCCTCGTGCCGGTCCTCGTGGCGTCGGAGCTCCTCGCGGTAGCGGGCGACGAGCAGCAGGGCGTAGTCGGTTCCCGCGCCGAAGACCAGCACGGTCAGGATGCCGGCGCTCTGACCGTTGACCGTGAGGCCCGCGTGCGCCGCGAGCAGGTAGATGAGCGCCTGTGCGGTGAGGAGGGCGGCCACGACCGAGATCACGGGCAGCACGAGCAGGCTCGGACTGCGGTAGGTGATCAGCAGCATCACGACCACCACGGCGAGCGCGGCGACGAGGAGGGTCGAGTCGATGCCCGAGAACGCGTCGGCCGAGTCGGCCGCGACTCCCCCGGGCCCCGAGACGTGGACGGCGAGTCCGCCTCCGCCGCTGCCCACGACGTCCCGGACGGAGTCGACGGCGGGGCCGATCCGCTCCCAGCCCTTCTCGTCCATCGTGATCGGTACGAAGATCTCGGCGGCGGCGGGCCCGGTCCTGCGGTCGTAGAGGGGCCCGCGGGTCTCCTGGCCCCTCACACCGTGCGCGCGCAGGGCCGTGAGCCGCTGCTCGTCCTCGGCGATCCGGGCACGGTCGGCCCCGGTCAGTCCGTCCTGGCGCGCGTACACGACGACGGCGGTGATGACCTCGGGCCGGAACTCCTTGGACTCCTCCCAGGCGCGGGTCGATTCGGCGCTGCTGGGCAGCCAGGAGGTGGCGTCGTTGTCCTGGGCGCCCATGAGCTTGCCCGCGAGCGGTGCCGCGAGGACGAGGACGACGAGCCAGAACACGACGACGAGCCATTTGGTGCGGCGTCCGCACAACAGCCGGGCCACTCCGTGCATGCCGCTCCGCCCCTTCGTCCTGTGCCGTGGCGGCGAGAGTAGAGCGACGGCCGGGCGGGCGCGGCAAGGACATGCCGCCGGCACCGTGCACCGGCCACGGTCGGACCATCGGCGGCCTCTACGGGCGCGCGGGGCGACCGAATCGCACCCGTACTCCGGGCGAGTACAGCACGCTCTGCGGCTCCCCCACGGGTGCGGGCAGTCCGGCCGCGGTGACGAGGTCCTCGTCGCACTCGATGAGCCTCGCCCGGTGCAGGGGCCAGCGGGGATGGGCGTTGGGGAGGTACATCGGACGCCCGTGGAAGGTGCTGTGCATGCCCCAGCGCGCCGTCAGGAAGTGTTCGAGCGGGGTGGGCCTGTCGATGGGGGCGCCGGTGCGCAGCACGATCCGGCTGCGGGCTCCCCGGGGGCCGGGGGCGCGTCGTGTGCTGGTGTAGGTGAGGGTGTCGGCCTCGCGCCGGACCGCCATGCGGGACCATCTGTACGGCAGCCGGAACACGGTCCGCGCGACGGCCACCGGGATCAGGCGCGAGGCGTCGAGCGAGCGGAAGACCACCCCGCGCCGGCCGTGCGCGTCCCGTGAGTAGAGCCGGACGTTGGTCTCGGGGAAGGTGCCCAGGTAGGGGATGCCGGGCAGGCGCAGCCATCCGATGCGGTACATGCGGAAGGCGACCAGTCCGACGTAGGTGACGCCGTCCAGGGTGTCCGGCTCCGTCCCCGCCGGCAGCAGCGGCGCCACGTCCTCAGGGTCGGCGGCCCAGTGCAGGAAGGCCAGGTCGAGCCAGGACTGCGTCATGAGCGGACTCATCGCCGGGTCAGGGGGGTCGGGGGTGACGGCCTGCGGCGTACGGAAGGTCGGCGGCACCCGGTCAGCATGGCAGAGGCGGCGCGGGAGCGTCATTGCAGTGCGCGTACGGCGGTGCTGAACAGCGGGGGCAGCCGCTGGGCGGCGGGCACGATCCTCGCGGCGGTCACCGGGTGCCCCGCCGCCCACACCAGCGCCTGGGTGAGCAGTCGGTGACGGCGGGTCAGCCGGGCCCAGCGTGCGGGGTACTCCTCGGGCCGGCCTGCGACGATGCAGTCGACCGCCGCCGAGGCGGTGGCCGCCGCCAGGGCGACGCCCTCGCCGGTGAGCGCGTCGACGTAGCCCGCCGCGTCACCGACCAGCAGGACGCGGCCGGCCGCCGGTGCGCTCGCGGTCCGGCGCAGCGGTCCTGCGCCGCGTACCGGACCGGCCTCCAGCCCGCGGAGCGCCCCTGCCAGTTCGGGGAACTCGTCGAGGTGCTGCCCGTGGGAGCGCCGGCGGGCGCTGAGCACGGCGACACCGACCAGCCCGTCCCCGACGGGTGTCACGTACGCCTCGCCGTGGCGCGACCAGTGCACCTCGACGAGGTCGGTCCAGGGTGCGACCCGGTAGTGGCGGCGCAGCCCGTAGCGGCGTGGCGCGGTGGAGGGGCGCTCGAGTCCGAGCGTGCGGCGCGTGGGCGAGTGCAGGCCGTCGGCGGCGATCAGCCAGCGTGCCGTCAGGCCCGCCGCCGTGACGCTGTCGTGCTGGTGGCGCACCTCGTCCACCCTGCCCGGGACGACGCGCACCCCCAGCTCCGCCGCCCGCCGGTGCAGCGCGCTGTGGAGTTCGGTCCGCCGTACGCCGAGTCCGGTGCCGCCGCGGAAGGTCGCCTCGGCCCGCCGGTCGCCCTCGACGTACCGGATGCCCCGGAGCTCCCGGCCGGGCGGGTCGACTCCCAGGGCCCGCAGGGCCGTCACTCCGCTGGGCATGATGCCCTCGCCGCAGGCCTTGTCCACCGGAGCGGCGCGGGGTTCGACCACGACGGCCTCGCGGCCCGCCTCGGCGACCCTGATCGCCGCGGCGAGACCGGCCGGTCCGCCGCCGGCGACCAGGATGTCGATCACGCGTGCGCCCCGGCTTCGGTGGCGCGGGCGAGCGCGCCGTCCTCGCAGCGGATGCGTACGGACATGAGCGCCGCGTTGAGCACGGTGAAGCCGGCCGCGGTCACCCAGGCCCCGTGGACCAGGGGGAGGGCCAAGCCCTCCGCCGCGACCGCCACGTAGTTGGGGTGGCGCAGCCACCGGTAGGGCCCGCCGGTCACCAGGGGCAGGCCGGGAACGACGATGACCCGGGTGTTCCAGCGGCTCCCCAGTGTGCGGACGCACCACCAGCGCAGTCCCTGGGCGGCGGCGACCACCGTGACCATGGTCCAGCCGAACCAGGGCAGGAAGGGGCGGCCCGCCGTCCAGGTCTCCGCGAGGCAGGCCGCGAGGAGCCCGGTGTGGAGGGCGACCATCGCCGGGTAGTGGCCGCGCCCGGCCTCCGTGCCGCCCCGCGCCAGGCTCCGGCGGGCGTTGCGCAGTGCGAGGGCGAGTTCGGCGAGGCGTTCGGCCGCGACGGCCAGTACCAGGACCGTGTACCAGATCATGTGTTCCTCCCGGCTACCAGCGCAGCAGCACCAGTTCGCAGCAGAATCCGGGGCCCATGGCCATCAGCAGGCCGGGCGATCCCGGCTCCGGCCTCCGCTGCTCCATGGTGTCCCGCAGGACGTGCAGGACCGACGACGACGAGAGGTTGCCGGTCTCGGCCAGCGAACGCCGGGTGACGTCCAGGGCCCCCTCGGGCAGCGCCAGGGCCTCGGTGACCGCGTCCAGCACCTTGGGGCCTCCCGGGTGGCAGACCCACCGGGCGATGTCCTTCGGCTTCATCCCGTGCTGTTCCAGGAAGCCGCCGACGTCCTCGGCGAGATAGCGGCGTACGACGTCGGGGACCGCGGGGTCGAGCACCACGGTGAATCCGGAGCCGCGGATGTCCCATCCCATGACGTGACCGGTGTCCGGGTAGAGGCGGCTGCGGGTGTCCACCACCCGCGGGCCGTCCGCCCCGGCCGGGTGGTCGCCGCCGACGAGGACGACGGCCGCCGCACCGTCGCCGAACAGCCCCGTGGCGACCAGGTTGGCGGGGGTCGGGTCGTCGCGCTGGAAGGTCAGGGAGCAGAGCTCGACCGAGAGCAGCACGGCGACCTGTCCGGGCCGTCCGAGCAGGTAGTCGTGCAGCCGCGCCACTCCCGCCGCTCCCGCGACACAGCCGAGTCCGAAGACGGGGAGCCGTTTGACGTCGGGGCGCAGGCCGAGGCGTCCGACGAGCCTCGCGTCGATGGAGGGCGCCGCGATCCCGGTGACCGAGGTGAACATGAGCATGTCCACGTCGGCGGGTCGCAGTCCCGCCTTGCGCAGTGCGCCGCGGATCGCCTCCGCTCCCAGCTCGACCGCGGCGCCGATGAACACGTCGTTCGCGGCTCCGAAGCCGTCCAGTCCGGCGTACCGCTCCAGCGGCAGCACCGTGTTCCGGCCGCGCACCCCCGCGTTCGCGTGGACGCGGTCCAGCACGCGGCGGTCGGCCCCCGCCGGCAGACAGGTGCGCGCCACCATGTCGGTGACTTCCCGTTGCGTGTGGCGGTGCGGCGGAAGCACTCCGTGAACGGCCGCGATCCGCGTCATCCTGGCCACCGCTTCGGAGAGGTCATGTGCACATCCTGCCTACAGACCGGCATAAATCCACGCACATGCGACCCGTTGCAGCCGTGTTCGTTCGCCGGGAACTGCATACGATCACCCCGTGGACATCTCAGGGCCCGCCTGCGACCGCCCCGTCGACATCACGGACCGGCCGCCGGCGCCCGCCGTACGGCTGCCGCGCCCGGTGACGGGACTCCTGCTGTCGTGCCATCCGGGGCCGACCTGCGCGGTGACCGTGCTGGCCGCCGCACTGGCCGTCAGCTCCGGTTCGGGGGCGGGCCGTTGTGCGCTGGTCGCGGTGGCCGTGCTGACCGGGCAGCTCTCCGTGGGCTGGTGCAACGACGCGTTCGACGTCCACCACGACGCCGAGGCCGGACGGCCGGGCAAGCCGGTCGCCCGGGGTGCGGTGCGCCGGGGCACGGTGTGGGGTGCGGCGTTCACCGCTCTCCTCCTGTGCGCGGTGCTGTCGCTCGCGTGCGGCGTCGCCCCCGGTGCGGCGCACCTGGCGGGGGTCGCGGCGGCGTGGGCGTACAACCTGCGACTGAAGGCGACACCGCTGTCCTGGCTGCCGTACGCGATCGGCTTCGCGTCCCTTCCGTGCCTGGTCACCCTGGGACTACCGGGCAGCCCGTGGCCCGCCTGGTGGGTGGTGACGGCCGGGGCGCTCCTCGGCGTGGCGGCCCATCTGGGCGACGTCCTGCCCGACATCGAGGCGGATCTGCGGGCGGGCATCCGCGGCCTGCCCCAGCGGTGGGGCCCTGTACGCACCCGGCTCCTGCTGCCACTCCCCCTGGCCGCCGCGACCGCGGTGCTGGTGCTGGGTCCGCCGGGCGCGCCCGGCGTGCCGGGTGTCGGCGTCCTCGTGGTGGTCACCCTCTGCGCCTCGTCGGCGGCGGTGGGGGCGGGCCCCCGCCCGTCCGGAACCTGGCGCAAGGCCGCACTCGCGGGGACGGTGGCCGTGGCGGCGGCGGATGTCGCGCTGCTGCTGGCCCGGGGCACGAGCATCGCCTGAGCGCCCGCACGGGACGCGGTTCGGGCCGGTGGGCACGTCGACGGCGCCGGCGGTCGGCTCGGGGCCCCGCATCACGACCCGCGGCGCCGGGCTCGGCACGTTCGGCGCTCCGGACAGGGCCGCCGACCCTGCACGCATCCGCGCACGCATCCGTGTACGCAAGGAGATATCGCGAGGACTCGCGCACATTTCTTACTGGGGGGTAGGCCCGCCCGGAGTCCTTGCTATACCTTGCGTCTAACAAGCGGGACGGAAGGCCGCCCGGGCGAGGCCCACACCCATCCCCTGCTCGCCGCTGCCGTCATACACGCTCGACAGCACGGCATATGACGGACCGTCACCGAAACCGTGCTGTGAAAGCACCAAGGACAATCGCCGACGAACCGAGGAGCCGCACCATGGCAAGCAGCACCGTTCGGCCGGACTCCCAGGACCGGCCTCCCGAGGACGACCTCACCCGCCGCCTGCTCGAATCCGCCGCGACGCTGGCCTACGACCCCGCCACGGAGGTCGACTGGGACACGCCCCTGGACAAGGCGTACCACGGCGCGAGCCCGGAGTGGAGCACCCTGTACGGCACCGCCTACTGGGCGGAGTTGAGCGAGGAGCAGCGCACGGAGCTCACGCGCCAGGAAGCCGCCTCGGTCGCGAGCACGGGCATCTGGTTCGAGATGATCCTGCAGCAGATGATCCTGCGCGACGTCTACGCCAAGGACCCGACGAGCGCCGACGTGCAGTGGGCACTGACCGAGATAGCCGAGGAGTGCCGGCACTCGATCATGTTCGCCCGCGGCGCTCAGAAGCTCGGCGCTCCCGCCTACCGGCCGCACCGGTTCGCGGTGGAGATGGGCCGGGCCTTCAAGACCCTGGCGTTCGGCGAGGCGGCGTACGCGGCGATCCTCGTCGCCGAGGAGGTCCTCGACGTCATGCAGCGCGACTGGATGCGCGACGAGCGGGTCGTCCCCTTCGTCCGCACGATCAACAACATCCACGTCGTCGAGGAATCCCGGCACATGAAGTTCGCCCGCGCGGAGACCCGCAAGCACCTGAGCGGCGCGGGTCCGGTGCGACGCCGGATCAACGCGCTGGTCATCGCCATCGCCTCGTACGTCATCGTCACGAGCATGGTCAACAAGGGCGTCTACGCCAACGCGGGACTCGACCCGAAGCGCGCTCTCGACGAGGCGAAGGCGAACGAGCACCACAAGTCCATGATGCGGTCCAGCTGTTCGGGCCTCATGGACTTCCTGGCCTCGGCACGCCTGCTCACCAAGCCCGCCCTGATGTTCTACAAGCGCGCCCATCTGATCTGAGCGGACGACATGACCTACGCCATCACCCAGACGTGCTGCAGTGACGCCACCTGCGTCTCGGTGTGCCCCGTCAACTGCATCCATCCGACGCCGGAGGAACCGGATTTCGGCCGGACGGAGATGCTGTACATCGACCCGAAGTCCTGCATCGACTGCGGTGCCTGCGCCGACGCCTGCCCGGTGGACGCGGTCTTCCCGCTGGACAGCCTGCCCGCCTCGCAGCAGGAGTACGGACCGCTCAACGCGGCGTACTTCGCGGACCGGGAGCCCGCACCGGCGCCCGAGGGGCCGAACTTCCACGTGTGGGCCGGGCCGTCCTTCGACCGCACCCTGCCGTCGGACTTCGCCCCGCCGCGGGTCGCGGTGGTCGGCACGGGACCGGCCGGGATGTACGCCGCGGAGGACCTGCTGCTGCACACCGGCGCCGAGGTGACCCTGATCGACCGGCTGCCCGTCGCGGGCGGCCTGATCCGCTACGGCGTGGCACCGGACCATCTGCCGACCAGGAAGGCGGGCGACACCTTCGCCAGGTTCCACACCCACCCCAGGGTGCGCATGCACCTCGGTCTGGAGGTGGGCCGGGACGTCACGCCGGAGGAGCTCGCCGCACACCACGACGCGGTGATCTACGCGGTCGGCGCACCGGCCGGCCGCAGGCTCGGGATACCGGGTGAGGACCTGCCCGGCAGCGTCTGCGCGTCGACGTTCGTCTCCTGGTACAACGCCCATCCGGACGTCGCCCCGGACGCCGTGGACCTGTCCGCGGAGCGGGTCGTCGTGGTCGGCAACGGCAACGTCGCCCTCGACGCGGCAAGGATCCTGGTGTCGGACCCCGACGCGCTGGCCGCGGGTGACATCGCAGGCCACGCGCTCGACGCGCTGCGCGCCGGCGCCGTGCGCGAGGTGGTGCTGCTGGGACGGCGCGGCCCCGAGGACGCCGCGTACACCAGGTCCGAACTGCTGGCGCTGAAGCATCTGCCCGGCGTGGAACTGGTCGTGGACGACCACGACCCGAGGGTGGGCGCGGCGATCGACGCGGCGCGACCCGACGACAGGGCCGCGCTGCTGACCGGTGTCGCCCGCCAGAGGGTCGACTGGTCCCGCACGCCGTCCGCGGGACGTCGCATCGTGTTCCGCTTCCACTCGTCGCCGCGGGAAGTGATCGGCGACGACGCCGTGCTCGGCGTACGGGTCACGGAAGGGAGCGGTACGACGGGCAGCCGGGAGATCCCGGCCGGACTGCTGCTGCGGGCTGTCGGCCAACGCGGCGTGCCGGTCGCCGGGCTGCCGTTCGACGAGGCCACCGGAACCGTTCCGCATGTGGCGGGACGGGTGACGGGACGACAGGGAACGTACGTCGTGGGGTGGATCAAGCGCGGCCCGTCCGGGGGCATCGGAGCCAACAGGTCCTGCGCCGCGGAGACGGTCGGCACGCTGCTGGACGACGTCGTCGCCGGGGCGCTGCCCGCTCCCGAGCACGGGGCCAAGGCGTTCCGTCGGCTCGCGCGGCGCCGCAACAGGCGGATCGTGGACGCCCGGGGCCTGGCGGAGATCGAGCGCGTCGAACTCGCGCTCGGCCGCAGGGACGGCCGCCCCAGGGTCAAGCTGGCGACGGTTCAGGAACTGGTCGCGGCGGCGAGAGGCCGGCGGCGCATCCCGAGCTGAACCTCCGGCCCGCTGACGGCGTCAGCGGGCCGGACCGCGCGTCGCCCCCGCCTCCGCCTCGGCCCTTCCGACGGGCCTTGTCGGCGCGATTCGCGCGGCCGCACGACACACCGCGTCAACTCCGTTCGGAACACGGGCCATTGCGCACTAAGGTTAGGCTTGCTTAACTAAGCATCACCCGTCGTTGTTCCGAGGAGGAAGAACTATGCCCCCGCAGGCCTCCCCCCTGACGGTGCACGACACTTCGGGCCCACGGGACCCCGACAGCTCCGTTCCGCGGCCCGCGGGCGGGACACCGTCGAGCGTGCTCGACCTCAACACCTATCTCCTGTACGCGGCGGGCAAAGCCGCGCGACGCAGACTGACCGAGCGGCTGACGGCCCACGGGCTGCGGCTGTGGCACCTGACGATCATGGCTATGCTGGACGACGCCGGCCCGCTGTCCAAGGGCGACCTCGCCTCAGGGCTCGACATGAACCAGAGCGACCTCACCAGATCCGTCAACGACCTGGTCCGGTCCGGTTACGTCGAATGCGCCCGCGACCCTGCCGACCGCCGCCGCATCGAGGTCGCCCTGACAGCGGCGGGCAGGTGCGCTCTGAGCGCCCTCGACGCCGACGTGTCGGCGACCGAGACCGAGCTGCTCGCCCCGCTGACCCGGGAGGAACGCGAACGCTTCGGCTCACTGCTGCGCCGCGTGTACACACACCTCGAACGGGGCCGGTACGGCGCCGCACCCGACGTCAGCGCCGCCGTACCGGGGACACGCCTCACCCGCGCGTAGGCACCGCCGTCGACTGCTCCTCGGCGGCCGCCCGGTACAGGCGGCGCAGGCGCACCACCCCGAGGTCGTGCTGGTAGAGGTTCTCGCGCTGGTCGGCGTCGGCCGGCATGGCCTCCAGCATGACGCGGTCCTGTTCCAGGACGTCCCAGTGGCGCTGCTCGATCAGCGTCCGGTACAGGAAGCGCCAGGACGCGCGCTGCCAGTCCTCGACCCGGCGGTAGCGCCAGAAGAAGACGCCGCTGCGCCGCTCGTCGACCGGGCAGACCATGCCGACGATACCGAACGCCCCGCCGGGACCGGCCGACGGCGGGTAGGGGATGGACAGGTCGACCCAGTCCACTCCGGTACGGCAGAGCTCCACCCAGTCGAAGTTGACGCCGCGCTGGTCGGTCTTCTCGAAGAAGTAACCGCGGCCGGTCTCCCGGATGCGGAACTTGGCCGTGGTGTCACCGTCGAACATGGTGTGCGAGTCATGGTGCAGGAACGCCCCGTGCATCGGGTCGAGCAGGTTCTCCACGGCGTAGCGCCAGGGCGAGTTCCACTCGGCGTAGCAGAGGAAGGCGTCCACGCCGGGGTCGGTCAGCGGCTCGGGGAGCGTCAGCTCGGCGGGCTCGGGGTGCTCCTCGTCGCCGAAGTACGCGAGGACCGCGCCCCCGACCTCGCGTACCGGCAGCGACGTGACCAGCTTCCTGCCCTCCAGGCCGCACCCGGGCAGCCCCGGGACGGAGGAGACCGTCCCGTCGGGCTCGACCTCGACACCGTGGTACCAGCACGCGACGCGGTCGCCGAGGTGTTTGCCGAGCGACAGCGGCGCGCCGCGGTGGGGACAGCGGTCCGCGAGCATGGACAGGGCTCCGTCGGAGCGCCGGAACAGCAGCCACTGCTCACCGAGCGCGGTCACCCTGCGCATCGCGCCGGGGGCCACGAAGTGCGAGGGGACGACCGGGTGCCACTGGTTGCGCAGGCCGGTGGCGTAGATGTGGTCCGCGGTGGCGGAGGACGACAGCGTCATGGTCAGGCTCCCAGTCGGTTCATCTCGGCGCGGAAGGACTCCTCGGTCCACGGACTGCCGTCGGCGGCGTGGACCTGGCGCGTGTTGAGTCCGCGCACGACGTCGGCGAGCTCGTGGCCCTCACGGGTGAAGACCTCTTCGAGGGTGGCGGCGAGCTTGTACTCGTACGGGGTGGGCTCATGGGTACGGGACTGGTGGACGTCCAGGTAGGGCCAGGTGTCGGTCACGGTGTCTCCTGAGGGTGCGGTGGGGGGAGGTGTCACAGGTCGAGGACGAGCCGGCCGGAGGCGCACCGCGAGACGCAGATCATCATCGAGGTGCCGGCGGCCCGTTCCGCCTCGCTGAGCAGGAAGTCGCGGTGGTCGGGTGTCCCCTGGAGGACCCGGGTCTCGCAGGAGCCGCAGATCCCCTCACGGCAGGAGTTGCCCACGGTGAGTCCGGCCTCCTCCGCGGCCTGAAGGACGGAGGTTCCGGCGCCGACGGTGAGCGTCGTGCCCGAGGTACGGCACTCGACCTCGAACTCCTCGTCGTCGCCGGTGCGTTCCACGGTGGGCGCGGTGAACCGCTCCAGGCGCAGCCGGTCCGCGGGGCAGCGCTCCTCGACGGCGGCGAGCAGCGGTTCGGGGCCGCACGCGTACACGAGGGTGCCGGCGGGCAGCCGGGCGAGCACGGCGTCCAGGTCGATGTGGCCGTTCTCGTCCTGCGGGACGAGCGTGGTGTCTCCGCCGAGCGCGTCCAGTTCGCCGGTGAACGCCATGGAGTCCCGACTCCTTCCGCCGTAGACCATGCGCCACCCGGCCCCCCGGCGGGCCGCCTCCCGGGCCATGGCCAGCAGTGGGGTGATGCCGATTCCGCCGGCGACGAACACGTAGGCGTCAACGTCCTCCAGTACGAAGTGGTTACGCGGCCGGGAGACGGTGATCTCCTGGCCGGGCCGCAGCTGGGTGTGCACGAAGCGCGAACCACCGCGCGAGGCGGGCTCGTCGAGTACTCCGATGCGGTAGACGTCGGGAGTGTCCGGGTCGCCGCACAGGCTGTACTGGCGGATCCGGCCGCCGGCGTGGACATCGAGGTGCGCGCCGGGGGTCCAGGCGGGCAGGGGTTCGCCGTCGGGGTGGGTCAGCTCGACGGACAGGACGCCCTCGGCCTCCCAGGTCATACGGCGGACCATCAGCCGCAGCGGGTCCTCGCACATGTCTGTCGCCTCCTTGCCGGTGTTCCGGCCGTGCCCGGTCATCGGCCCGGGATCCTGACGGGCGGGGTGAACGGGTTCTTCATCGGGCCGAGGGCGTCGAGATCGACCTCGACGAGTGTCGGTCCGTCCGAGGCGACGGCCTCGGCGAGCACCGGCCCCGCGTGCTCCTCGGCAGCCACGCGCGCGTACGGCAGTCCGCAGGCGCGGGCCAGCAACTCGAAGTCCGGGGTGGTCAGGTCGACCCCGGACCGCCGCTCGGCGTAGCGGTCCTGCATGTTGCGCAGGACTCCGTAGCCCCCGTCGTTGAAGACGACCAGGGTCAGCCGGGGCCGCTCCTGGGCGAGGGTGAGGAGTTCGCCCAGGTGGACGGCGAGACCGCCGTCGCCCGCCAGCACCACGGTGGGCGCGTCGGGCCGCGCGAGCGCCGCGCCGATGCCCATGCCCAGTCCCTGTCCGATGCCTCCGCCGCGCGGGAAGACGTTGTCCTTCGGGTCGTACATCTCCAGGAGGCGGTTGCCCCAGCTGCTGGAGGGGATGGTGACGTCGCGTGCGACGACGGCCTCGCGGGGAAGGGCCGCGCGGATCGCGTCGCAGACAGCGGCCTGCGGCCCGATGCCGTCGCGCAGGATCGCGCGCACCTCGGTGCGGACGGCGCCGACGCGTTCGGTCCAGCCGGGTTCGGCGGACACCGCGTGCGGGAGCAGGGCCGCCAGGACGCCGGCCGCGTCACCGTGCAGCTGGTGGGTGGCCGGGTAGACCCTGCCGAGCGCGGCGGCCTCGATATCGATCTGGATGTGTGCTTGCGGGAGTCGCAGGGTGTAGTCCGCGGTCTCGTTCGACCGGAAGTGCGTGCCGATGGTCAGCAGGAGGTCCGCGTCGGCGAGCAGGGCGCGCACGGCGGGGGTGGTGGCGAAGTTCCCGACGACCTGAGCGTGGTCCTCGGGCACACCGCCCCGGCCCGAGTTCGAGGTGACGAGTCCTGCGCCGGTGGCGTCCAGCAGCCGGGCCAGCTCGCCGCGGGCAGCGTTCGCACCTCCGCCGGCCCAGATCAGCGGACGGCGTGCCGTGGCCAGGAGGGCTCCGGCGGAGGCGAGTTCACCGTCCGACGGGGCGACGGGGGCGGGCTCCTCGTACGCGACGGGTTCGTCGGTCTGCTCCGCGTACTGGAGGTCGACCGGCCACTCCACGCTGGCGGGTCCGCCGGGCGCGGTCAGCGCCCGGCGGGCCGCCTCGCGCAGGATCCGGCCGGCCCGCCCGGTGTCGGGCACGGTCGCCGCGTACGCCGAGACGGCGCTTAGCATGCCGAGCTGGTCCTTGGTCTCGTGGATGAATCCCCGTCCGCCGCCCAGGAACTCGCTCTCCACCTGGCCCGTGACGTGCAGCACGGAGCTGCCCGCGCTGAGCGCCTCGATCAGCGACCCCGCGGCGTTGCCCGCGCCGGTGCCGGTCGAGGTCAGGGCGCAGCCGAGGGTGCCCCGGGCCCGGCCGTAGGCGTCCGCGGCGTTGACGGCGGAGGCCTCGTGCCGCACGGGGACGAACCGCAGTTCACGGTCGACGGCCTCGACGAGCGGCAGGTTGTGGACGCTGACGATGCCGAAGACGGTGTCGATGCCGAGTTCGCGCAGGACGGTGACGAGGAGATCGCCTCCGTTGTCGTGACGCATGGTGTCTCCTCAGAGGATGGAGCGGCCGACGCCGCCGCAGACGTCGATGCTGGTGCCGGTGATGTAGGAGGCACGGGGCGAGAGCAGGGTGAGAACCGCGTACGCGACCTCCTCGGCCCGGCCGAGGCGGCCCAGCGCGATGCCCCGGTCGGCGGCCAGTTCCGCCTGCCATCGCTCGTACGACAGGCCGGAGTCCGCCGCCGCGTGGCGGCGGGTCCACTGACCGGTGTCGACGAGTCCGAGCAGGACGGAGTTGACCCGGATGCCGTCGCCGGCGAGTTCGGCGGACAGGGACTTGGAGAGGTTGAGGATGCCGGCACGGGCGGCGCTGGTCGTGATGAGCCGGGTCTCCGGCTGCTTGGCGAGGACCGCGTTGATGTTGACGACGCTCGCCGCTCCGGAGGCGGCGAGGTGCGGACGCGCCGCCTGGAGGGGGTTCAGCACCCCGGCGAACTTCAGCTCCAGCTCGTCGCGCCAGTCCTCGGCGGTGGAGTCGTCGAGTCCCTTCATCCGGGACTGTCCGGCGTTGTTGACCAGTCCGTCGATCCCGCCGAACTCCTCGGCGGCGCGGCCGGCGAAGTCCCGCACCGCATCGGCGTCCCGTACGTCGCACACCGCCGTCAGCAGCCGGTCACGCCCGGCGCCGAGTCCGGCGGCCGCGGCGGCGAGCCGGTCGGTGTCGCGGCCGCAGGTGGCGACGCGGGCGCCTTCGTCGAGCAGGGCGCGGACCGTGGCCAGGCCGACGCCCGAGCTGCCGCCGGTGACCACGATGGTGCGGTCGGCGAGGCCCAGATCCATAACAGGTTCCTCCTGCGCTTCAGTTCATGGTGAAGCCGCCGTTGACGGCGATCACCTGTCCGGTCAGATAGCGGGATTCCTCGCCGAGCAGGAAGGAGACGATCCCGGTGAGGTCGTCCGGCTGCTGCGGCCGGGAGATGGCCCGGTTCACGCGGTAGAGGTCGTGGCGCTCGGCGGGCACGGTCGCGGTCGCCTCGCACTCGGTGAGGCCGGGGGCCACCGCGTTGACGGTGATGCCCTTCTCACCGAGTTCGCGTGCCATGGCGCGGGTCAGCGCGATGACGGCGCCCTTGGAGGCGATGTAGTGGGCCAGGCGCGGGGAGCCGTACAGTGCGGCGTCCGAGGCGAGGTTGACGATGCGGCCGGGCTCGGCGAAGAGTGGATACAGGGCCTTCGAGACGAGCCAGGGGCTGCGGGCGTTGACCGCCATCAGCCGGTCCCACACCTCGACGTCGATGTCCTGGAACTCGCTTCCGCCCACTCCGTTGGCGAGCGCCGCGTTGTTGACCAGGCCGTACAGCGGGCCGAGTTCCCGGACGGCGCCGGCCAGCGCGTCCACCGAGGCGGGGTCGGCGACGTCGCAGCGCACGAAGTGGGCGTCGATGCCCTGCCCGCGCAGCTCCGCGGCGGCTCGCTCGCCCCGCTCCTCCTCCAGTTCGGCGAGGACGACCCGGAAGCCGTCGGTGCCCGCCCGGCGGGCCATGGCCAGTCCGAGGCCACGGCCCGCTCCGGTGACGACGACGGTGCGCCGGCCTGCCGGGGGCCGGTCAGCCACGGGTGACGCCGTGCATCGGCGAGTACTCGGGGTAACTCGGGACCTGCGGCTTCCGGGTTCCGATGACGACGCAGAACAGGGCGTCGGTGTCGCCCTCGTTCTTGAGGGACCGGGTCACTCCGGCGGGGACGACGATCATGTCGCGGTAGCCGAGGGTGCGGTACTCGGCCTCCTCGGCGCCGCGGTGGATGCCGACCCTGACCTCGCCCTCCAGGACGAAGAAGGCCTCCTCCACGTCGTGGTGAGTGTGGGCCGGGCCCTCGGCGCCGGGCGGCAGCAGCATGTTGGAGAAGGTGAACCCCCCGGAGGGGAGGATCCGGCTGTCGCTCTCGTGGTTGCCGGTGGCTCCGGAGCCGACGTAGCGGATCTGACCGCGGCGGAACTGCGGACCCGCCTTCTCCTGGAAGGACAGGGTGTCGAAGTCGGCGACCCTGGAGGCCTTGGTGGCGATGAGCGAGTCGGTGTAGGCGGACAGGTCGTCGCCGTTGTCGTACGCGTCGGTGGTCAGGGGCATGGTGGAGGCTCCTACTCGGGGATGGAGGCGGTGATTCGGAGGTGTGAGAGCACCCAGGCGTTGAAGTGCCCGGGCTGCTCCTGGTTGGCCAGGTGACCGGCGTCCTTGACGATCACGTAGGCGGTCCGGTGGATCGCTCCGGCGACGGCCTGGCCCGCCTCGACGCCAGTGACCCGGTCCTGGTCGCCGCAGAGCACGAGGGTGGGGGCCGCGATGGACGGGAGTTCGGCGCGCAGGTCCGCGGAGGCCATGGACTCGGCGGCGTAGGCGTATCCCGGGAGCCGTACCGAGGCGGCCATGGTGTCCACGACGCGCCGCACGAGCTCGTCCGGTGCGGCGGGCGACACCAGGCGCGGGCCCCGCGCCTCGGCGAAGGCGCGGGGGCCCAGCTCGGCGAGGTCCGCGGCCCTGGCGCGCATACCGGCAGCCTTGGCCTCGTCCGTGCCCGAGCCGGGGCTGGAGTCGGCGACGACCAGCGAGGCGACCAGCTCCGGGTGGCGGGCGGCGAGCCGCAGTGCGATCACGCCGCCCCAGGAGACGCCGAGGACGTGCGCGGTGGAGGCGCGCTCCCTGATGAGTGCCGCGGCGGTGTCGGCGTAGCCGTCGAGGTCGAGGGGCCCCTCGGGGTCCGGGGACGCGGCGTATCCGGGTGCGTCCCAGGCCACGACCCGTACGTAGGCGGAGAGTTCGGCGAGCTGCGGTGCGAAGGCGGCCGAGGAGGAGCCGATGCCGTGCAGGCAGAGCAGCAGGGGGCCGTGGTCACCCGCCTCCTCGACGTGGACGTCCGTGCGGAGCCCGGCAAGGGCGGTCACAGGATCTGCCCGGTCCGGCCGGCGAGTGCGGCGAGGCTGCGCAGCACGGCGTACGGCACCACCTGGCTGGTGGCGGGGTTGGCCGGGTCGGGCCGGTGCGCCACCTCGAAGCGGTAGGTGCCGTGTCCGCCGGCCGCCTCGATCACATGGCGGGTGCGGTGGGCGGCGGGGTCGGCGACGACCCGGACCCGCACGGCGTCCAGGTCGCCGACGGCCAGTGCGACCGAGGCGGCCACGTTCGTGGACCTGGGGAATTTGACGGGGATCTCGCGGGCGGTTCCGGACATGACCTCCACCGGCCCGGTCGCCGTCCGCATGAGGGTCAGCAACTCCTCGTCCATCCAGGGCTGTTCAAGGGTGGACGGGAGCTTGGTGGTGGTCAGCCGGACCTCGTCGAGCGGGCCGAGCGAACGCACCGCCTGGAGCAGGTCGAGACCGCCGACCGCACCGCCCGTGAAGTACACCCGCCCGGGGCCCGCGGACAGCAGGCGCTCGGTGAGCCCGTCGTCGGTCAGCGCGCCGGTGGACGCGATCAGCAGATCGGTGCCGGAGGCCAGGACGCGCTCACCCCATTCGCGTACGACGCCCTGCCCGGCGGCCTCGACGACGAGGTCGCAGGCGTCCAGTGCTTCCTCGAAGGTGGCCTGCCGTACGGGGGCCGCATCGCCGAGCGGACGGTTGTCCACGACGCACACGAGCTCGGCACCGGCGACCCGGCCTTCGGCGAGGGCGGTGCCGACGACACGGCCGATGGCGCCCCAGCCGACGACGGCGACCTTGCGGACGTGGGTCATGCGGTTGCCTCCTGGGCGTCGAGCGGGGCGGGGCTGCCAGGGGCCGGGGTGCCGGGACACACCGGCGGGCCGGGGTCGGGGGAGCCGGCCATGCTGCGGCGGATCCCCTCCGACGGCGGACCGGCCGTGCCCCAGAGGTCGGACAGTTCGGGGACCCGCCGCCACACCCGGGCGATCCAGGCGTCCTCGACGATCTGGGCGACCTCGGAGGTGTACTCGCAGACCAGGCCGGAGGGGTCCGTGAAGTAGGAGAAGGTGTTGTTCCCGGGGCCGTGACGGCCGGGTCCCCACCGGGGGGTGATCCCGTGGTGGCGCAGCCGTCCGAGGCCCCGCATGAAGTGGTCGACCGAGGTCATCTCGTACGCCACGTGGTTCAGCGAGGTCCACTCGGCCTGGTTGAAGGCGATGCAGTGGTGGTCGCTGTTGCAGCGCAGGAACGCCATCTGATGCTCGGACCAGTCGGAGACGCGCAGGCCGAGCACATCGGTGTAGAAGGCGACGGCGGCGTCGATGTCGGTGGTGTTGAGCACCGCGTGCGTCACGCCGACGGGCACGGCTCCGTCCCGGCCGCGCGGGGCGACGGCCTCGACCTGGGCGCTGATCTCGATGAGGCGCCCTTCGGGGTCGGTGAACCGCAGCCCGTAGCCGCCGCCTGCCTGGTCGAGCGGGCCGGGCCCGGCGACGGGCGTGAGGGACCTGGCTTCCAGGCGCCGCGCCGCCCGGTCGACCTCGGCGGGTGTGGCGACGGCGAAGGCGATCCTGCCGAGGCCGACCCGGTCGCGCTCGGTGAGGCGCAGGACGTGGTGCTCGTCGCCCGTGCCCCGGAGCCAGCGGGTGCCGGTGTCGGACTCGACGGTTTCGAGGCCCCAGACGTCCTCGTAGAAGTCGGCGGCCTCGCTGAAGGCCGGGGTGTGCAGCTCGACGTAGCGCAGCGAGCGGAGCCGGGCGATCGGACCGGGCGGTGGTTGGTGCATGAGTCCTCCAGGACGAGCTGGCGTGCGTGCCGGGTCAGTTGGCCCAGGGAAGCGGGTGGTCCGAGGTGCCCCAGTACAGGGACTTCTGGCGCTGGTAGGCGCGGATCGCGTCGCGGCCCTTCTCCGTACCGAGGCCGCTGTCCTTCCATCCGCTGAAGGGGGTGGAGGCGCTGAACTGCTTGTACGTGTTGATCCAGACGGTTCCGGCCTCGATACGGCGTGCGAGTGCCCCGGCGGCCCGCAGGTCCCGGGTCCAGATGCCGCAGGCGAGGCCGTAGGCGGAGTCGTTGGCCTGGCGGACCAGGTCGTCCTCGTCGTCGTAGGGAAGGGCGACCAGCACCGGGCCGAAGATCTCCTCCTGGCAGGTTCGCGAGCTGTTGGCCAGCCCGTCGAGCACGGTGGGCAGGTAGTACGCCCCGCCTTCGTACAGCTCCCCCTCGGGCGCCGCGCCGCCGCACAGCACACGCGCGCCCTCGGAGCGGGCGAGGTCGACGTAGGCGGCGACGGAGTCGCGGTGGCGGTGGTGCACCAGCGGGCCCACCTGGGTGGTGGGATCGGTGCCGGGGCCGACGCGCAGAGCGCGTACGCGCTGGACGAGTTCGCCGACGAACGAGTCGTGGATCTCACGGGCGACGAAGAGCCGTGAGCCGGCGATGCAGGACTGGCCGCTGGACGAGAAGATCCCGAACATCACTCCGGCCAGGGCCTGTTCGACGTCCGCGTCGGCGCGCACGATGGTCGGGGACTTGCCGCCGAGCTCCAGCGAGACGGGAACGAGTCTGCGGGCGGCCGTCTCGGCGATCGACCGGCCCGTCTCCGTGCCGCCGGTGAATCCGATCCGGGCGACGAGCGGGTGCCGCACGATGGCGTCACCGACCACGCTCCCGCTCCCGGGCAGCACCGAGAGCAGGGCCGTGGGCAGGCGGAACTCCTCGAGCGCACGGGTGATCAGCCGGGCGAGCGCCAGGGAGACCAGGGGGGTCCAGGCCGCGGGCTTGAGGATCACCGCGTTCCCCGCGGCGAGCGCGGGGGCGATCTTCTGCGCGTCGCTGGCGACCGGGGAGTTCCAGGGGTTGATCGCGCCGACGACACCGATCGGCTCGTGCACGCCGACGGTGACGTACGGGCCACGGGACGGAGTCACCGAGTCCTCGGCGGTCTCCAGGGCCGCCCCCATGTAGCGGAAGGTGGCCGCCGCGCTGAGCGCGAGCGCCCTGGTCTCGGTGAGCGTCTTGCCGGTGTCGGCGGTCTGCAGCGCGGAGAGCTCGTCGGCGGCCCGCTCGGTGAGTTCGCCTATCCGGTGCAGCAGGCGGGCCCTGTCATGGGCGAGCAGATCGCGCCAGGCGGGGTCCGCCATCGCCTCCGCCGCGGCTTCCGCCGCCTCGGCGACCTGGCCGGCGGATGCGGAGTGGACGGTGGCGAGCACACGTCCGGTCGCCGGATCGGTCGTGTCGACGGGCTCGCCCGCACCACGCCGCCACTGGCCCGCGATCAGGATTTCGGTGGGGAACTGCGGCATGGGGAGACCTCCGGGCGAGACGTGAGAGCGGGTGGACTCCGGGTGCGGACAGGGCCGTCGGGCTACCGCAACCGGACTGCCGAAGTGCTAGAAATCTAAGGGCTTAAGTTTCTCGACACAAGCCCCCGAGCTGAAATCGTTGCCCGAGCGGCCTTGAGCACGGCATCCATGGAGTCGATGATGGTCACCGGGTCGCCGGGAACATGTTTCCTAAGTCCTTAACTATTGACCACTTAGGCACATCCCCCTACTGTCTCGGCAACTCGACTGCCTGCGGAAGGACACCCTCCATGACGACTGTGGCCGGCAAGCCAGCAATCGGTTCCGTAGCCGCGAGACTTGAACGGCTGCCGCACTCGCGCTGGCACGTCAAGGTCCGGTTCCTGATCGGCGCCGTCACCTTCTTCGAGGCCTTCGACCAGTTGCTGGCCGCGTCCGCGCTGCCCGTCCTGACGGAGGAGTGGCACCTGAGCACCGGGCAGGCGACCTTCGCCGTCACCTCCGCGTCCATCGGAATGCTGGTCGGCGCCCTCGCCGCCGGCTGGCTGGGCGACCGCGTCGGGCGGGTACGCACGGTCGCCCTCGGCGTGGTCGTCACCGGGGTCGCGAGCCTCGCCGTGGCCTTCTCCGGCAGCATCGAGACCTTCTCGGTCTTCCGGTTCGCGCAGGGGCTGGGGATCGGTGGCGTCGTGCCGGTCGCGGCCACCTACATCAACGAGATCGCCAGGTCCGACAAGCGCGGCCGGTTCGTCCTGCTCTACGAGATGATCTTCCCGGCAGGGCTCGCGGCGGCCACCCTCCTCGCCGTATGGGTGGTTCCCGCCTTCGGCTGGCGCGCGATGTTCCTCGTCGGGGCACTCCCGGTCGTGATCGGCGCGATGCTGCCCCGTCACGTCGCCGAGTCCCCGCGATGGCTGCTGGCCAGGGGGCGTACGGCCGAGGCCGAAGAGGCGATCACCCGGATCGAGGCCGAGGTCGCCCGCGCGACCTCGGCGGAACTGCCGCCGCCCGCACCCTCCGCGGACGATCCGGAGGAGACGTCGGGGGGACGTCTGGGCGACCTGTTCCGGGGACGCTACCTGCGCCGCACGGCGGTCCTGTCGGGGCTGTGGTTCGTGGCGTACTACGTCAACCACGGCATCTCCACCTGGCTGCCTTCGCTCTACACGAGGGAGTTCGGCCTGGATCTCACCACGGCGCTCGTCTACACCCTGCTCAGCAACGTCACCGGCCTGCTGGGCACTTTCGTCGTGGCCATGCTCATCGACCGCATCGGCCGCAGGCCCGCACTGGTCGGGGCGTTCGTCGGGACCGTGCTCTCACTCGCCGTGCTCGCACTCGCGGGGGCGACGTCGGGCGGCCAGGTCGCGCTCTTCGCCTCGTGCACCACCTTCTTCCTCTACGCGATCAACGCGGGGCTCTACCTCTACTCCCCCGAGCTGTACCCGACGCGCAACCGGGCCAAGGGCGCGGCCTTCGGCGGCCTGTGGAACCGCTTCGGCGTCATCCTCGGCCCGGTCGCCGTGGGTGCGGTCATCGGCGCGGGCGGCAGCCTGGCCCTGGTCTTCGCGCAACTCGCGGTGGTCGGCGCGGTGGGTGCGGTGATCGCGTGGTTCGCCGTGGAGACCAAGGGGCGGACGCTGGAGGAACTCAACGCGTGAGCGGGCCCGTTCGGGACCGGCGGACCGGGGTGGTGAAGCTCGCCGGTCCCGTGGGCCGATCCTCGCATCGCCTCAGCGGTAAGATTCTCAGTGCCGTGAGAAGCCGGGGGGACGCCGGCCGGAGCCGTACAAGGGGATGAGATGGCAGCATCGAGGCCAGGGGACCAGGACGCCGTGGCGAAGGTCGTCGAGGACTGGGCCCGTGAACGGCCCGAGCTGGACACGAGCCCGCTCGAGGTCCTCGCCCGCCTCCACCGCTCCTTCCTGCGCTACAGCGCGGGGCTCACCGAATCCATCGAGCGGCACGGCCTGTCCGTGGCGGGCTTCGACGTACTGACCGCGCTGCGCAGGTCGGGCGAGCCCTACCGGCTGACCGCCGGGCAGCTCGCCGACTCCGGGCTGGTGTCGTCGGCGGGGGTCACCCTCCGGATCGACCGGCTGGAGAAGGACGGCCTCATCGTCCGTGAACGGGACGGCCAGGACCGCAGGGTCGTCTACTCCCGGCTGACGGAGAAGGGACTCGCCACGGTGGACACCGCGTTCGCCGAGCACCTGGACAACGAGAACCGGATGCTCACGGGGCTGTCCCCCTCGGAGCGCCGGCAGCTCGCGCGACTGCTCCGCAAGCTGGAGATCTCGATCCTCGACGCCGACGAGACGCGGGCCGACACCGCGCGGTAGTCCGCCCGACCCGGTGATCGCCCCGCCAAGGGCGACCCGGCCCCTCCCGGCGCCGGCTCGCCCCCGGTCGGACCGTCAGCCCTTCAGGCGCTCGCCGAACTCGTCGGCGTCGGCGACGAACCACGTCTGGCGCCCCCGGTTGCACTCACGCACGAAGTCCCGGAGGGCGGAACTGTCCGCCGTGTGGCGCGAGACGTCACCCATCACCGCGAGCCCGAGCCGGTAGTTCGCGAACTTCTGGACGATGTCGCCGGCGACTCGGGTCTCCAGCCGGAAGAAGCTCTCGTCGAGGCGTCCGACGGGAACGACCACCCACCGGGCGCCCTGGTAGCCCGCGTCACCGATCAGATCCAGGGCCTCGCTCTCACCACGGACGGTCTCGCCCTCGGGAGGGCACATCAGGACGGGCACGTCGTGGACGGTCTGCAGGGTGCTCATGGGTAAGCAGACTATGCGACGGGGCGGACAGGCCGCCCGGAGTTGGGCGCGGCCGACCGCACGGGTGCGCACCCGGCCTCGCGGCGGCTCCCCCGGAACGGCGCGCGCCCCCGGCCTCGCGTCATCGGATCACCGCAGGCAGATTGCCGTCCGGCTACCGCCCGCGGGCCCGGCCGGGCCCGCGGGCGACACCGCCGGGGCGAAGCGAATTCGGGTGCGGTTAACATATGAGCACCGCCTAGCTCGAAAGATGGACTTGTGACTGCCACCGAGGACTCGTTCACCAATTGGAAGACCCGTGAGGAGATCGCGGAGTCGATGATCCCGATCATCGGGAAGCTGCACCGGGAGCGGGACGTCACGATCCTGCTCCACAGCCGCTCCCTGGTGAACAAGTCGGTGGTCAGCATCCTCAAGACCCACCGGTTCGCCCGTCAGATAGCCGGCGAGGAGCTCTCGGTCACCGAGACGCTGCCCTTCGTGCGCGCGCTGAGCGCCCTTGACCTCGGCCCGTCCCAGATCGACATCGGCATGCTCGCCGCGACCTACCGGAGCGACGACCACGGCCTGTCGGTGGAGGACTTCACGGCCGAGGCGGTGGCAGGCGCCACGGGCGCGAACAAGACCGAACGCCGCGAGGCGCGCGACGTCGTCCTCTACGGCTTCGGCCGCATCGGCCGCCTGCTGACCCGCCTGCTGATCGAGAAGACCGGCTCCGGCAACGGCCTGCGGCTGCGCGCCATCGTCGTACGCCGGGGCGCCGGGCAGGACATCGTCAAGCGGGCCTCGCTGCTGCGCCGCGACTCCATCCACGGCCAGTTCCAGGGCACGATCACCGTCGACGAGGCGAACAGCAGGATCATCGCCAACGGCAACGAGATCCAGGTGATCTACTCCGACGACCCGACGGCGGTCGACTACACGGCGCACGGCATCAAGGACGCCATCCTCATCGACAACACCGGTCGCTGGCGCGACCGCGAGGGCCTGTCCAAGCACCTGCGTCCCGGCATCTCGAAGGTCGTCCTGACCGCGCCGGGCAAGGGCGACGTGCTCAACATCGTCCACGGTGTGAACCACGACATGATCAAGCCGGACGACCAGATCATCTCCTGTGCCTCCTGCACCACCAACGCGATCGTCCCGCCGCTGAAGGCGATGGCGGACGAGTACGGCGTACTCCGCGGCCACGTGGAGACCGTCCACTCGTTCACCAACGACCAGAACCTGCTGGACAACTACCACGACTCCGACCGCCGCGGCCGCTCCGCGCCGCTCAACATGGTCATCACCGAGACCGGTGCCGCCTCAGCCGTCACCAAGGCGCTGCCCGACCTCCAGGCGAAGATCACGGGCAGTTCGATCCGTGTCCCGGTGCCGGACGTCTCGATCGCCATCCTCAACCTGCAGCTCGCGCGCGGCACCACCCGCGAGGAGGTCCTCGACTACCTCCGCAACGTGTCGCTGACCTCGCCGCTCAGGCGCCAGATCGACTTCATCACGGCTCCGGACGCGGTCTCCAGCGACTTCATCGGTTCGCGCCACGCCTCGATCGTCGACGCGGGTGCCACGAAGGTCGACGGCGACAACGCGATCCTCTACCTCTGGTACGACAACGAGTTCGGCTACTCCTCCCAGGTCATCCGGGTCGTCCAGCACGTCACCGGCGTGGAGTACCCGACCTACCCGGCCCCGGCGGTCTGATCCCCCGGCCGACGGCTCCCGGTGTGCGCCGGGAGCCGTCGGCCGTACGTGTTCCCGCGGACTGTCGGTACCTCGGGCGAGAATGGCAGGCACGTCCGCTCCCGCACGCCGAACAGGAGGCGCTCATGTCCGTCCGCCGAGTGATGCCCGACATCCGGTCGGAGGCCGCTCTGGAGGAGAGCCGGGACTTCTACGGCCTCCTGGGCTTCGAGGAGGTCATGAACCTCGGCTGGGTGATGACGCTCGCCTCCCCCTCCAACCCCACGGCGCAGATCACCTTCATGAACCGGGACAGGACCGCGCCGGTGGTGCCCGACATGAGCGTCGAGGTGGACGACGTGGATGCGGCGTACGCGGCGATGGTGGCGGGTGGCGCGGAGGTGGTGCACCCCTTGCGGGACGAGGAGTGGGGCGTACGCAGGTTCTTCGTCCGCGACCCCAACGGCCGGGTGGTCAACGTGCTGAGCCACCGCTGACCGGTCTCCGGTCCCCGCCCCGCTCGCCGCGGTTCTCGCCACGGGCGCTCGGGAGTGACGAGGTACACGCCCGACGTGCGGCATGGTCGGCCGCGCTCGGGACAGTAGCCGGGCTGGGCCCCGGCCGGACGTGACCGGCGTCCGGCGGATGAACCACCGGCCTTCGAGGGCGGCTCCTCGGTCGGCTCCTGGGCACGAGAAGTCCGGGAGTACAGTCGCCCCTGCCCAGCATCCCGTTCGACCCAGGTGAGAGATGACCAGCCACATAGACGAGAAGTCCACCCCGTCAAGATCCGACGACCAGCTCCACACGGAGCGTGCGCAACGGCTCCGGCGGCGGCTGGAACGCCTGATCGGGATCGCGGCGACCGAGGGCAACGAGGTCGTCCCGCTGCGCAACGGTGACCAGATCTTCGCCGCGATGCTGGGTGCCATCCGTGGCGCCGAGCACACCGTGGACATGATGACCTTCGTGTACTGGCGCGGTGACGTGGCCCGGGACTTCGCGGAGGCGCTGTCGGAGCGGGCGCGCGCCGGGGTGCGGGTGCGGCTGCTGCTCGACGGGTTCGGGAGCCGGCTGATCGAGAAGGACCAACTGGCGATGATGAGCGAGGCCGGGGTGGAGGTGGCCTGGTTCCGCAAGCCGCTCTACCTCTCGCCCCTCAAGCAGAACCACCGCTGCCACCGCAAGGTCCTCATCACCGACGAGCTGACGGCGTTCACGGGCGGGGTGGGGATCGCCGAGGAGTGGTGCGGCGACGCCCGCAACGAGCGTGAGTGGCGCGACACCCATGTGCGGGTGCGGGGACCGGCGGTGGACGGTCTGGCCGCCGCGTTCGCCCAGAACTGGGCCGAGTGCCACGACGAGCTCTTCACCGACCAGGACAGGTTCGTCGAGGCCGAGCACCGTGGCGACGCCGTCGTGCAGGTGGTGCGGGGTTCGGCCAGTTTCGGCTGGCAGGACATGCAGACCCTGCTCCGGGTGGTCCTGGAGTCCGCCGAGGAGCGGGTGCGTCTGACGACGGCGTACTTCGCGCCGGACACGTACTTCATCGAGCTGCTCTGTGCCACCGCCCGGCGGGGTGTGACCGTGGAGATAGTGCTGCCGGGGCCGCACACCGACAAGCGGGTGTGCCAGCTGGCCGGACAGCACCACTACGAGGCCCTCACCGCCTGCGGCGTGAAGATCTACCAGTACCAGCCGACGATGATGCACACCAAGGTCCTGACGGTGGACCGTGTCGCCTCGCTGATCGGCTCGACGAACTTCAACCGCCGCTCCCTCGACCACGACGAGGAAGTGATGCTCACCGTGCTGGATCCGGCCTTCACCGCGTCCTTGGACGAACACTTCGACGAGGACGTGCAGCGGAGCGTGCTCATCGAGGGGGGCCGGTGGAAGCGCCGACCCGTGACGCAGCGGATGCGCGAGGCGGCCGTCCTGCCGATCCGCCGCTGGCTGTGACGTACGGGGGGCGCTCGCGCCTCGTCCCCGGCCACCGGCTCCTCGGGGTGTGGCGGTCCATGCCGGGGGCATACGGGCATTCACCTGCTGTTTGTCAGGTGAAAGGGAGTGGGACCATGATCGAGTCCGTCGAAGCCCAGCCGGGCGCGTCCGCAGTGATGACGGAGCCCGTGCCGGACCTTCAGTTGCAGTTGCTCATCCAGCTGCTGGACAGGGAGATGCGCTCCAGCCTTCCCATCACCCTCACGCTGACGGGTGGTGTCCTGCACGGTGACGTGATCGGGCACGAGGCGTGGAAGGCGGACTGGGCCCGAAGCCTGCGCCAGGTCGAGGGCGAGGGCGCGAACCTCATCGCGGAGTTCCCGGAGACGGTCGACCAGGGGATCCGGGAGCTGGGAGGCGACGACGGCTCGACGCAGCTGCCGCGCTGGATTCATCTGAGGGACGCCACGCTGGTCTTCGGCGGCACGGGTTCCCTGCGGCTCCCTCTGTGGCGCGGCCGGCTGGCCGACGTGTCGGGCTGGGCCCTGGGACGCCCGCAGTGACGGGAAGCGCGTAGGGAACCCGGGAGCCTCACGCGAGGAGCGTCGGACCGGCCCCGCCTCGTGGGGAGCCGGTGTCAGAGCCCGGCGACCGCGAGCGGGCCGTCGGCGGGGAAGGCCAGCCCGGCGAAGCGTTCGCCGATACGCAGATGGGTGGCCGCGTCGGGGTGGAGCTGGTCGGGCAGCGGCAGCTCGGCGGAGTCCGCCTCGCCGTAGAGCTCGCGGCCGTCGAGGTAGTACAGGTGCGCGTCGTCCGCCGCCCGCTGCTTGACGATGCGGGCCAGTTCGTCCCTGATGACGTTCAGGGTGAGCTTCCCGCCCGCGACGTCCGCGCGGTCGCCCGCCGCACGGAAGCTGAGCCTGCCCTCTGCCAGCGCGCCGAGGTCGGCGGCGCTCGGTCCTGGGGTGTCCTCGTGGATGGGGCACAGGATGGGTGAGACGAGCAGCAGCGGTGTGGTCGGGTGGCCCTCACGGATGGTGTCCAGGAAGCCGTGGACGGCCGGGGTGAAGGCGCGCAGGCGCATCAGGTCGGTGTTGACCAGGTTGACGCCCATCTTGACGCTGATCAGGTCCGCGGTCGTGTCACGCAGTGCACGGGCGGTGAAGGGGTCGAGCAGGGCACTGCCCGCGTATCCCAGGTTGATCAGCTCGACACCGCCGAGCGTGGCGGCGTGCGCGGGCCAGGTGGTGGTGGGGCTCGCGGCGTCGGACCCCTGACTGATCGAACTGCCGTGGTGGAGCCAGACCTTGCGGCCCCGGTGCGGCATCGGCTCGACGGGGGCGTCGGCGCGCAGGGCGACCAGTTCGGTGGTCTCGTTGTGCGGCAGCCAGATCTCGACGTCCTTCAGGCCGGGGGCCAGTCCGGCGAACCGTGCGGTGCCGGTCGGCCCCGGAGTGAGCCCGGCCGAGCCCGTGCGCATGTCGATGGTCAGGACGTTCCCGCCGTCCACGGTCGTGCCGCCTGCGTGCCGGCCGTCGACGAGCAGTTCGTAGACACCGTCCGGGCGCGGGGGGGCACCGACGTACAGCCGCTTGGTGGGCAGGACCTCCAGCTCCAGGACGGTGGCTCCCGTGCGGAGGGCGAGCCGCACACCGGAGGGCTGGGCCTCCGCCATCGCGAGCTGGCCGTCGGTGTTCTGGGCGCGGGCACGGGCGGGGAGCCGGTGCGGCAGCAGACCGCGCTCGGTGCGCTCCAGTTCGAGGGCGCCGCGCAGGAACTCCTCGGTGAGGGGGGTGGTGGTCAGCTTCGGGTGGGTGCTCATTCTCCGCCGCCTGTCTTTCCGTACATGGCTGATCAGTTGGGGTGGGGCCCGCCGTGTCAGGCTGGGTCGGGCCAGTTCCGCAGCAGGGCGTCGAGGGCGTCCAGGACACGTGACCAGGTTTCCTGGGTGCCGGGAGAGCTGTGGCTGAAGCTTCCCCCGCCCTCCAGGCTGATGTAGCCGTGGAAGACGCTGCCCAGCAGCCGGACCGCGTGCGTCTGGTCCGGCTCGGTGAGGTCGTAGCCGCGCAGGATCGCCCGTGTCATCTGGGCGTGCCTGCCGCCGGCGCTGGCGGCCGCGGCCTCGGGATCCAGCCGGAGCTGCGCCGCGGCGTAGCGGCCCGGGTGTTCCCTGGCGTAGTCGCGGTAGGCGTTCGCGAACGCCTCCAGGGCGTCCTTGCCCGCCCGCCCCGCCAGTGCCGCGGCGACCCGGTCGGCGAGTTCAGCCAGGGCCAGCAGGGCGATCCTGGTCTTGAGGTCCTGGGAGTTCTTCAGGTGCGAGTACAGACTCGCGTCCTTCACCCCGAACCGCCGGGCCAGTGCCGCGACGGTGACCTTGTCGAAGCCGACCTCGTCGGCCAGTTCGGCTCCGGCCTGTGTGAGTCGTTCCGGGGTCAGTCCTGCTCGCACCATGGGCACCATCCTCTTCGACAGACTTAATTATGCACTTACCTAGGACCATTAGGCAAATGGCTAGGCGGCAAGAGTGGGCGCCGAAGCCGGCACCGGAGTGATCCGCACCCCTGGAGCACGCCTGGAGCACCCCTGCCGGAGCCGCGGCACGCTCCTGCCCGGCCGCACTGGCCGGCCCCCGTTGCATCCACTTCACGCGGGAGCTCGCCGCGTGTGTCCGGGCAGCCGACGAACTCGCGGGCCGAGGCGGTCCAGGGAGCCGAGGGAGCCGAGGGAGTATCGGATCCGACGGAGTATTGGAGGCGACCATCGAGTTGCTATCTCCTCGACATCTTCGACACAAAAAAACCCTATTCTGGTCGCAATCTGATCATCCGCTGTTGCGTACCCAGGAGTTCACGATGTCCCGACCGGAGAACGATGCCACCGCCACACGCATCGACACCAGCAGACCGCATCCCGCCCGGATGTACGACTGGTTCCTCGGAGGCAAGGACAACTACCCGGTGGACGAGGCGATGGCGCGCCAGATGCTGGCCGTCGAGCCCGGGGTGCCGGTCATGGCCAAGGTCAACCGGGCCTTCATGCACCGTGCCACCCGCTGGCTGACCAGCCAGGGAATCCGGCAGTTCCTCGACATCGGCACGGGGATCCCGACCGAGCCCAACCTCCACCAGGTCGCCCAGCGGTCGGCGCCGTCCGCCCGCGTCGTCTACTGCGACAACGACCCGATCGTGCTGGCGCACGCCGAGGCGCTGCTGAAGGGCACCGAGGAAGGCGCCATCGACTACGTGCAGGCCGACGCGCGCGACGTGGACTCCATACTCGAACGCGCCGGGAAGACACTGGACTTCGGTCGGCCGGTCGCACTGTCGCTGATCTCGTTGCTGCACTTCGTGAGCGACGAGGACGGCGCCTACGAGCTGGTGGAGCGGCTGACCGACGTGCTCGCGCCGGGCAGCCATCTGGTGGTCTCGCACCTCACCGCCGACTTCCACCCGGCGGAGGCCCGCAAGGTCGACGAGATGTACAGGGCCAACACACTCACGCTGGCGCCCCGGAGCCGGGAGCAGTTCGGCCGGTTCTTCGACGGCCTCGACATCGTCGCGCCCGGCATCGTGGCCGCGGAGGCCTGGCACCCGGAGCTCGGGGATCCGGTTCCCGGCCAGGACGACGTCATCAGCGCCGGCTACGTGGCGGTCGGCCACAAGCCGTAGCGGTCGGCCCGGGACCGCGGCCGGCAGGGAGCGGCACCGGCCTTCGTCCGACGGAGCCCGGCGGGTCAGGCCCGGTTCCCGTCGGCTCCCGCCCACCGCGCGCAGGACACGACCACGACGAGTGGCCAGAACGACTGGGCGAACGTGATGACGCGCTCGGCCGCCCCGGCGGTGTCGAGCACGAACAGAGCGAACAGGAACCACGCCCCTCCGAGCCACATCAGCGCGGACGCCCCGGCGGACGGTCCGGGCCGCAGCCCCCACGGCGCGGTGCCGCACGGGTGCGGGGCCGCTCGACGCGGTGGCGCACCTTCTCGCGCCGGCTCGCGACCCGGGGCGGGTGTCCCGCGCCGTACGGCCAGGACCGGCCACACCGCGAGCAGCGAGAACGCCACGGCCACCACGACACCGTGTGCGAACGAGCCACCGCTCCTCGGCGCCGGGAAGAACGCCAGCAGCATCGCCGAGATCCCCCCGCCCGCCAGGGCCAGCCGACCGGATGTCGCGGCATGGCGCAGACCGTACGCGGTGACCAGGTGGCAGGCTCCCAGGGAGAGCAGTGCCGACGTCATCACCCAGTACCCGTCGGCCCCGTCGGCGGCGAGGGCGCTGATCGTCCCCGAGGCAGGGTCGTAGCCGGGGCCCTGGAGCTCGGCGGACACGGACCAGCCGCCGACGAGCAGGAGCGGCGCGCACACCGAGGAGAACAGGACCCACCAGGGGACAGATCGCATCGGAGAAAGGTAGAACGCCCGGACCCGTAACTCCCGGCGTACACGCAGGCGGGAGGGGTGTCGGCCGGACGGACCTCGCCACGGGGGCACCGGGCGCTCCGCCTCCTCCCGTGCCCCTTGCAACAAGTCCGCACCGTGGGGACGTACTTCGCCGTCGAGGGGGTAGGCGCGTGATGCCGGCCCACTCGACGACGCGTGTCCGGTACCGGACCTGGATCCACCAGAGGAGACACCTGCTGTGCTGACACCCAGTCCCCAGGACCTGCGAGTAGCCCTCGCCCGTTACGCCGACGCCCGCATCGAGGACGCTCGCCGTTCCACCGGCGCCACCGCGCAGGCCGTCGAGGACGCCACCTACACCCTCTGCGTGATGACCGGCACCAGGGACGTTCCGCAGGCCCTCCACATCGCCGACTCCATGCTCGGCATGCGGACGACGATTTCCCCCGTGGCTCCCCCCACGGGTCTCCCGCACCGCGACAGCGAGCAGGGCGACACCCTCCAGGCCGCCTGAGGGGTCACCCGCACGCGGGCCGGCAGCAGGGCACCGGGGCCGACCGGCCCCGGCTTGCCCGCCGTCGGCCCAATCCCGGCCCCCGTGGCTCCGGCCCGGAGACGCTGGACGGGTGGAAGACACCCGGCCGGGAACCGGCGAGGAGAAGAGCGCGGAGCGCCTGACCGCCCTGTCCGACGGCATCTTCGCCATCGCCATGACCCTGCTGGTGCTCGACGTCCGTGTACCCCCGGGGCTGAACGCGAGCGGCTTCAGGGACGCCGTCGGCGACGTGCTTCCGGATCTCGGTGCCTACGCGCTGAGCTTCTGGATCCTGGCCGCCTTCTGGCAGGACCACCGCCGGATCGTGCGACTCGTTCCACGGCTCCAGGGAGTGTCGCTCCGGCTCGCCCTCGTCTGGCTCGGGGCCATCGCCCTGATCCCCTTCCCCACCGCCCTGCTCTCCGAGTACGCGTCCGAGCCACTGGCCGTGGCCGTCTACGCGGGCGCCGTCTGTGCCACGAACCTGCTGGAACTCGCGGTGCTCAGGACGGGGATGAAGGGGTCGGGCCCCTGCGATGCGGCGACCGAGGACACGGCCGGATCGGTGGCCGCCGATCTGCTGTGTACGGCTCTGGTCTTCGGTGCCGGCCCCCCTCTCGCCTACGCCGTCTCTCCCGCCGCGGCCATGTGGTCGTGGCTGGCGCTCGTACCGGTGAAGATCGCGCTAGGGCGCAGGGGCCGACGCCGCGCCCGGCCGGCCGTCTGACGCGCGTCCGCCCGCTGGCCGCACGAACCCCGGCACGGCCGGACCGGGGTATGACGGAGGACGGCGCCGTCCGGCGCCGTCCTCCGTCGCGCTTCCCGCAGGGCCGCCCTCAGTCCTGGGCGACGGCCAGGGACGCGTAGTAGGCCTCCAGCTGCCGCAGGTAGAGGACATCGCCGGTGTCCTGATCGCGCTCGAAGCGCGGGGCGTCCATGATCTGGTCCTTGGTGCACCGGACCTTGACCACCCGTTCGGAGTCGTCGACGGCGGCGATCATGCCCGCCGGGACGACGACGCTCCTGCCGAACTTCCAGACCCCGGCATCGATCACCAGGTGGTCGTAGCCCGGGACGGGCGAGAGCCTGACGACGGTGCCGACGCTCCCGTCCTGCGCCTCAACGCCGTACTCGACCAGGTCGTCGCCCAGGGAGCGGTTCAGCTGTGCCGGGCAGGCCCAGACGGTGTCCATTTTCGCCTCCTCCTGGCAGCCGACCTCTCCGGCCGCCGGACCTTCCATATGCCCCGGCGGGCGCAGCCGATGCACCTGGGAGGCGAGCACTGTGGACCAGTCGGCCGTGGATCTCGGAGAACTGCGGACGGACCGCCGGCCGGGCCCGTCCGGTCTCCGCTACGGCGCCATCTCGTACGACCCCGCCAGCGCCTCGACGCGTTCCCAGATCCGCGCCGAGCGGGCGTCGTCGACGACGGGACGCCTCACCGCGGCGATGGCCCAGTCCTGCTGGGCCACGGTGGCCGAGCCCTTGCCGTGCAGTTCGACGGCGTTCGCGGAGAAGTCGCGGACGAGGACGGAGAACAGCTCGTCGAGCACATCGGTGTCCAGGCCGGTCAGGCGGGCCTGCTCGAGGATCAGCTGCCCGTGGACGACCAAGGCGAAGAGCTGCCCGACGGAGAGCAGGAAGTCGAGGTCGCGGCTCTGCTCCTCGTCGGGTGCGGTGTCGGACACGAAGTCGCACAGGGCGTCCGCCTGCTCACGGAAGCGGGCGACGTTGGGCACCTCGGCGTACGCGTCGAAGGCGGGGCGCCAGTCGTGGAAACGCACGGAGCCCAGGCCGCGCGCCGGACCCTGCCGGAAGAGGAACGCGTCGTCCGCGGCGTCCCGGCGGGTCGCGACGGGCTCGTAAGCCACCGGATCCAGCAGGTGGTTGCGCATGAACTTCAGGATGAGCGCGAGGTTGACGTGGACCGTGCCCTCCAGCTTGGGCAGGCCCCGGATCTCCACGGCCGCCTGGGCGAAGTAGGTGTCCTTCTCGAAGCCCTTGGCGGCGACGACGTCCCACATCAGGTCGATGACACGCTCGCCCTCGGTGGTCACCTTCATCTTGGTCATCGGGTTGAAGAGCAGGTACCTGCGGTCGTCCGGACCCGCCGAGCGGAAGTAGTCGACGGCGCGGTCACTGAACAGCTTCATGCCGACGAGGCGCACGTAGGCGTCGGCCAGCTCGCGGCGGACGTGCGGGAAGGCGGTCACGGGGCGGCCGTAGAGGATGCGCGTGTGCGCGTGGGTGACGGCCTCGTACATCGCGTGCTCGCAGATGCCGATCGACGCCGTGCAGAGGTTGAACTTGCCCACGTTCACGGTGTTGAGGGCAGCGTCGAAAGCGGCACGTCCCGTGTGCAGCACGTCGTCGGCGCCGACCGGGTAGGCGTCGAGGCGGAACTCGCTGACGTACTTGGAGGAGTCGACGACGTTCTTCACCAGGTGGTAGGAGGGGTGGCGGCTGTCGGCGGCGAAGAAGACGTAGCCGTCCGGACCCTCGACGTCGGTGCGGCGGCCGAAGACGGAGACGAGTCCGGCCGCGTTGCCGTTGCCTATGTAGTACTTGGAACCGGTGGCGAGGAAGCCGCCGTCACCGTCCGGTTCCAGGAGCATGTCGGTGGAGTAGATGTCGGCACCGTGCGCCTTCTCCGACAGGCCGAACGCGAACACCTCGCCCTGCGAGAGAAGTTCCGCGGCACGGCTCCGGGCGGCGGCGTTGCCGCTCTGCCAGACCGGGCCCAGGCCGAGGATGGTCACCTGCCAGGCGTACCAGTAGTCGAGCCCGTAGAACCCGAAGATCTCGTTGAGCGCGGCGATCCGGGCGGTGTCCCAGCGCTGGTCCTCCCGGGCCGCGGCGGACGCGGGGGTGAGGAAGGTGGCGAACAGGCCCTCCTTCGCCGCGAACGCGAGGAAGTCACCCAGCCAGCCACGTGACCGGTAGTCCTCGATCAGCCGGCGCTTGCCGCGGTCCTCGAACCAGTCGACGGTGGCGCGCAGCAGCCTGCGGGTCTCGGGGTCGAAGTGCGCCGGGTCGTAGGTACGCGGATTGAACAGCAGCGGGTCGGCCATGGTGATACGCCTTCCGAGAGGTCGGGGGGTGGGGTGGGCAGGTGCTTCAGGGACGCGGCGGGGTGCCGTCGAGACGGTGGAGGGTGGCGAGCACGTCGTCGAGCCAGGCGACGGTCATGCGCTCGTACGCGATGCCGCCGCGCAGCACGACGTGTTGGAGCTCCCGGCCCGCGTCGAGCGGTACGGGGGCGTCGGGACCGGTGAAGTCGCGCAGCTCACCGGCGAGGTAGTGGGCGAGCCGGTCGTTGTGCACCCTGTGGTGCCGTTCGACCTCGTGGAGCAGTGCGGCCGGGTCGTCGAAGGCCGCGCCGCGGATCTTCACGGCGAGGTCGTGGCGGAGGCTCTCGGGTTCGATCGGTTCGTGCAGCCACTCGGAGAGGACCGTGCGGCCGGGAGCGGCGACGGAGTACTCGCGCTTGTCCGGGCGGCGCTCCTGCGGGACGTCGCGGACGTCGAGCAGGCCGTCGCTCTCCATGCGCTTGAGGACGCGGTAGATCTGCTGGTGCGTGGCGGTCCAGAAGTAGCCGATGGACCGCTCGAACCTCCGGGCCAGTTCGTAGCCGGAGCCCGGCTGCTCCAGGAGGGAGACGAGGATCGCGTGGTCGAGCGCCATACCCCGATCGTTCTATGCAACTTGTTGCATAGCAAGAAGGAGCGGCCCGGTGAGACACGCCTCACTCGGCGCACTCACCCGGCCCCAGGTGACGGGACCTCAGCGCTCTCCCCACGGCGAGTCGTACTTCCGCGCGAGCACACCCGCCTCGTCCGAGGTCAGCAGGCGCGGCGACCGCTGCCCCAGGGCGAGGAGCAGGGCGGACACCTCCTCCAGTTCCACCGCCGCGTCGACGGCGCGGGCCATCGTGGAGCCGGCGAGGACCGGCCCGTGGTTCTGCAGGAGTACGGCGCGGAGAGGGAAGGGCAGTTGTTCGAGGGCATCGGCCTGGGCCGCGTCGCCGGGCGGCGCGTAGGGGACGAGCGGGGTCTGGCCGACCCGCATCACGAAGTACGGGGTGAGCGGGGGTATGGCGCTGCGCGGCGACCACGGGGGGAGGCAGGAGACGGCCGTGGCGTGCCTGGCGTGCAGGTGGACCACGGCGCGGGTGGTGGTGTCCCGCCGGTAGAAGGCACTGTGCAGGGGGAACTCCTTCGACGGGCTCGGCCCGTCGAGGTGGGTGCCCGCGAGGTCGAGCACGCTGAGCCGGCGGGGGTCGATCGCGGCGAGGTCGGCCCCGGTGGGGGTGATCAGCACGCGGTCGTCGATCCGGACGCTGAGGTTGCCCGACGAGCCGGGACTGAGCCCGAGCGCCGCCAGCCGGGCCCCCGCGGCGGCGAGGTGGGTGCGGGGGTCGTTCATACGAGCGCGCTCCAGGCTTCCGTGAAGACGGCCGTGTCGCCGAAGTTCCCCGACTTCAGGGCGAGGTCCACGCTGTTGTCCCGGCCGTGCGCCCGCCCTTCCGCGCGCGCCCAGGTGACACCCGGGGCGATGGGGGCACCGATGGACAGGGTGCGGACGCCCAGGGCGGTGACGACGGCGCCGGAGGTCTCTCCGCCGGCCACGAGCAGCCGGCGGGCACCGGCCGCGACGAGGGCTGAGGCGCAGGTGGCGAGGGCTCGTTCGACCAGTTCGGAGGCGGCCGGCCCGCCCTGCGGGGCCACCTGCTCGAGGTCGCCGAGGTCGTCCACGGCGTAGATCAGTGGTGGCTTCCCCGCGTCGTCGGCCCAGGCGTGGCGCGCGAAGTCGACGAGTCCCGCCACCGTGCCGGTGAAGTCGGCGCGCAGGGCGGCCAGGTCGAGCTTGCGGTGCGGCAGTCGGGAGCGGGCGTGGGCCACCTGCGCACGGGTCGCGGACGACGCGCTGCCGGAGAGGATCAGGCCGGGCTCGCCGGGGCCGGATGCGGGGGTCGCGCGCGCGGCTTCGGCGTGCGGACCGGTGAGCCCGAGGGCCAGACCCGCCGCACCGGTGACGAGGGGGAGGTGGTCGGTGGCGGCGCAGACGGTCACCAGGTCCTCGTCGCTCACGGCATCCACGACGACGAGGGCGTCGGAGAGGCCGGGGGCGTCGAGCGCGGCACGCAGGACGTCGCTGCCCGCCCGGACGGTGTCGAGTCCGATCAGCCGGACCGGGTGGCCGGTCTGCGGAGCGAGCAGCCGGCCCAGGTGGGAGTCGCGCATCGGCGTGAGCGGGTGGTGCCGCATGGGACTCTCGTCGAGGAGGTCGTCGTGGACGAACAGACGGCCCTTGTAGACGGTGCGCCCGGTGGCGGGGAACGACGGGACCACGACCGTGCGGCGCGTGCCCAGCTCCGCGAGCAGCGCGTCGGCCACCGGACCGATGTTGCCGCGCGGGGTGGAGTCGAAGGTGGAGCAGTACTTGAGGTAGAAGCGCTCGCAGCCCGCGCCGCGCAGGGCGCGCAGGGCTGCGAGCGACGCGCCGACGGCCTCCTCCACGGGCGCGGTGCGTGACTTCAGGGCGACGACCACCGCGTCCGCGTCCCGCACCGCCGCGCCGCCCGGGCCCTCGGCGAGGGCGTCCGCGCCGACGGCCACCACGGTCCGGTACCCCCGGGCGACGAGCATGGTGGCGAGATCTGTTGCTCCGGTGAAGTCGTCGGCGATGGCCCCGAGGGTCGGCATCGGACCTCCTTGGGTCGGCGGTGGTGCCAGGTGGTGTTCCCCGGCAGTCGATGTGTGAAAAAATGTTAACAGACTTTACGCATACGGGATTCACTGATACTTCTTGTTAACACGCTTCCGTGGGTGCTCGCGCTGACTGCCGCGACCGCGCCGGCCGGAGCCGTTGAACCGAGCCTTGTGCGCCGTCTAGGAGAGCCCATGAACCTGCATCACCTGTTCGCCGGAACCGGCGACCGCACCGTGCGTTACGCACTCTCCGGAGCCGGCGGCGGCTTCGCCCGGACCCTGCTCGCCCAGACCCTGCGCATCGGGCGCCTGGCGCCGGCCGTCCTCTGCGACCGCGAGGTGGAGCGGCTGCGCGGCATGCTCGTCGAGCTCGGCTACCCGGAGCGGGACCTGCGGATCTGCGGGGACACGGAAGCGGTCGCTTCGGCCGCCGAGGACGGGGCCGTCGCCCTGGTCGCGGACGGCACGCTGCTGACCGGGGCGTCCTGGGACATCCTCGTCGAGGCGACCGGAAGCCCCGCCGACGGATACGCGATGGCCCGTGAGGCGCTGACGCGAGGCCGCCACGTCGCCATGGTCAGCAAGGAGGTCGACTCCGTCGCCGGGCTGCACCTGGCAGACCTGGCCCGCGACCACGGCGTGGTGTACACGACCGCCGACGGCGACCAGCCCGCCAACCTCATCGCCCTGGTGACCTGGGCCGAACTCCTCGGCCTGGACATCGTGGCGATCGGGAAGTCCAGCGAGTACGACCTCGTCCTCGACCCGGCGGCGGGCACGGTGACCCAGTTCGACACCACGGTCCCCGCACCGGAACTGGCAGGGCTGCTCACCCTCGGATCCGACGTACGGGCCACGCTCGCCGCCCGCGCCGCCGCGGTGACCGCCCTGCCGACCGGCGCCACCGCCGACTACTGCGAGATGGCCGTCGTCGCGACGAACACCGGGTTCCGGCCGGACGTCGAGCGCCTGCACTACCCGGTGGCCCGGATCGCCGAACTCGCCGACGTCTACGCCCTGCGCGAGGACGGCGGCCTGCTGCACCGCTCCGGCGCCGTGGACGTGTTCAGCGCGCTCCGGCTGCCGGACGAGGCGTCCTTCGCGGGCGGCGTCTTCGTCGTCGTACGCACCGGCGACCCGGTGACCTGGGAGACGCTCCGGGGCAAGGGCCATGTCGTCAGCCGCGACGGCCGTTACGCCGCGGTCTACCTGCCGTACCACCTCATGGGCGTCGAGACGCCGGTCTCGCTGCTGTCCGCCGTGCTCCACGGCCGGCCCTCCGGCGGCGCCGATCCGCACGCGCACGCGGTGCTCGCCGGGCGTGCCCGGCGGGACCTGCCGGCCGGCACCGTGCTGGACATGGGCGGCCACCACCACGACGTCACCGGAGTCCGGGCCGTCCTGCTCCGCGACGAGGACGCCCCCGCCGACACCGCGCCGCTGTACCTCGCCGCCCACGCCGCCCTCGGGCGCGACGTGCCCGCCGGCGCCCTGATCACCATCGGCGACCTCGCCGACCCGGACGCGGACCTGCTGCACGCCTGGACTGCCGGGCGCACCTCCCGCGCGACCACCTCCGCCCTCCCCCACGCGAGCCGATGATGAGTGCCGACCTCCAGAACCTCCTGCTGGGCGCCGCCGCGGTCGTCGTCCTGATCCTGCTGATCACCAAGGCCAAGCTGCACCCCTTCCTCGCGCTGGCCCTGTCCGCCCTCGGGCTGGGCCTGGCGGCGGGCATCGGTCCCGGCGCCACCGTCGAGCACTTCCAGGACGGCTTCGGCGACGCGTTGAAGAGCACCGGGCCCACCATCGGGCTGGGCACCATCCTCGGCGGCATCCTGCTGGGATCGGGCGGAGCCGACCGAATAGCCACGGCCTTCATCGGCGCCCGCCCGGTCAAGTGGATCCCCACGGCGATCACGGCCGCCGCGCTGCTGATCGGGATGCCGCACCTCTTCGACGTCAGCTTCGTGATGCTCGTGCCGCTGGTGTACGCGGTCGCCAAGCGCACGGGCACCCACCTGCTGTACGTGGGACTGCCCCTCGCCGCCGGCCTCTACATCTCGCACGGCCTGCTCCCGCCGCACCCCTCCCCCACCCTCGCCGTCTCGGCGTACGGGGCGAACACCGGCCTGACCATCCTCTACGGTCTGATGATCGGCATCCCGATCGCCGTGATCAGCGGGCCGCTGCTGACGAAGTTCGCCTCACGGTGGTTCGGGCCGGCCCCGGACCTGGACAAGGGCCCCGTCCCGGAGACGAGCCCCGAGCCGGAGAACCGCAAGCGGCCCGCCTCCCTCGTGCTCGCCCTGGTCACCGTGCTGCTGCCGCCCGTCCTGATGCTCGTCGGCACCGTCGGCACCGCCAACACCTCCGAGGGCACCCTGCCCTACGCGTTCTTCGAGGCGTGCGACTCGTCGGTCATCTCCCTGCTGGCCGCGGTGGTCTTCGCCTTCTTCGCCCTGGGCCTGCGCTCCGGCTTCGGGCTGGGCCAGCTCCAGAAGATGGCCGGCAAGGGCCTCGGCCCGGTCGGCGGGATCGTGCTCATCCTCGGTGCCGGCGGCGGCCTCAAGGCGATGCTGACCGCGACCGGCATCGACAAGCTGATCTCGGACTACGCGGTGCACTGGTCGGTGCCGCCGCTGCTGCTGGCCTGGCTGGTCGCCGCGCTGCTCCGGATCTGCCTCGGCTCGGCGACGGTGGCCACCGCGGCGGCGACCGGCATCGTGGCCCCGCTGATCGGCGCCTATCCGGGCCTCTCACCGGAGTTGCTGGTGCTGGCGACCGCGTCCGGCGCGGTCATGCTGTCCCATGTCAACGACTCCGGCTTCTGGCTGTTCAAGGAGTACTACCAGCTGTCGGTGGCTCAGACCTTCCGCACCTGGACGCTGATGCTGTCCCTGCAGTCGCTGCTCAGCCTCGGCGGCGTACTCCTGCTCAGCACGTTCGTCGGGGCCTGAGCGCCGCGTCCGGCCGGGACGGCGCCGGGGGCACGGCACAATCGAGCAGCGACCGCGGTGGTCGCGCGAGGAAAGGTGAGAAGCAGTGGCCGAGGAAGAGCAGTTGCCCCTGATCCCCGATCAACGGCGCGAGCTCCTGTTGAAGCATCTGCGACGTGACGGCGTACTGAGCGTGCAGCAGATCACCCAGCTCTTCGGCGTCTCCCACATGACCGTCCGCCGCGACATCGCCGAACTGGAGCGGCGGGGGCTGGTGTTCTCCGTGCCCGGCGGGGCGCGCATCGCGAGCCACCTCCGGAGCGAGCCGAGCTTCCAGGCGAAGGCGCTGATGGAGCAGCCGGAGAAGGAGGCCATGGCCACGGCCGCCGCGGAGCTGGTGCGGGAGGGCATGACGGTCTACCTCGACGCGGGTACGACGCTGCTGGCCATGGTCCCGCTGCTCGCCCGCCACGAGTCGCTGACGGTCGTGACCAACGACTTCACGACCGTGGACCGGCTGATGGCGTCGACGCATCTCGACGTCATACACATCGGCGGCCAGGTGGATCCGTCCAACCGGTCGAGCGTGGGCCGGCTCGCCGCGACGACGCTGCGTCAGCTCGCTCTCGACATCGCCTTCATCAGCACCAGTTCCTGGGACCTGCTGCGCGGGGTCACGACCCCTTCGGCGGCGAAGGTGGAGGTGAAGCAGGCGGCCATGGAGTGCACGGGCACGAGCGTGCTCGTCGCCGGTTCGTCGAAGTACGGGACGTTCGGGAAGTTCCGGGTCGCCCCGCTCAGCGCGTTCGACACCGTCGTCACGGACGCGTCGCTCGCGGAGGCCGCCGCCGAGGGGCTGCGCGCGGGCGGCACGGACCTGCGCCTGGCGGGCGGCTGAGGGCGCTCCGCCCGCCTGTCCGTGGGCCCTTCCCGTCCCGGCAGGGGTGGGAAGGGCCCGCCGGCGTCTTCAGATGACGTCGCCGGCCACTCCGGTCAGGCACACCGACTCCTGCCACAGCGCCAGGGCCGTGCTCATGTCCTGCGCCCTGGCCGACATCCGCGCGGGCGCCGGCGCTCCCCGGGTCTCGGCCAGCAGGCGGGGGCCGTAGTAGCTCCCGCCGAGCGCCGCCGGAAGGGTGGCGGCGTACAGCGTGGGAAGTGCGCCGGCCGAGGCCGGCTGGGTGTAGATCCGCGTCATCCGCTCGAGTTTCGCCGCCCAGGTACGTCCGGCCAGCCGGGGGCCCGCCTGGCCGAGGTCCGTCGCGGCGAGACCCGGGTGGGCGGCCAGCGCGAGCACGTCCTTGTCCGCCGCTTCCAGCCTCCGCTGGAGCTCCGCGGTGAAGAGCAGGTTGGCGAGCTTGGACTGCGCGTAGGCACGCCACTTGTCGTAGCCGCGCTCGGCGTTGAGGTTGTCGAAGTCGATGCGGCCGACGCGGTGCGCGAGCGACGAGAGTGTCACCACGCGCGACGGGCCGGCCGTCCCGAGGAGGGGCATGAGATGGAGCGTGAGCGCGAAGTGGCCGAGGTGGTTGGTGCCGAACTGCATCTCGAATCCGTCGGCGGTGCGCAGCATGGGCAGGGCCATGACGCCGGCGTTGTTCACCAGGAGGTCGAGCCTGCCGTCGGTCTCCTTCGCGATCCGCTCCGCGGCCTCGGCCACGTCCGACAGGTCCGCCAGGTCGAGCCGGACCAGCCGGGTGTCCGAACGCGGGGCGGCCCGGCGTACGGCGTCGAGAGCGCGTCGGCCACGCTCGGGATCGCGGCAGGCGAGGACCGTCCTGGCGCCGGAGCGGGCCAGGGCGAGTGCGGTCACCGCTCCGATCCCGCTGTTGGCGCCCGTGACCACCGCGGTGGTGCCGGAGAGGTCGGGCATGTCGTCGAGCGTCCATGAGTGCATGTGTCACGACTCCCCCGGGAGAGCCGTCGCACACCCCGGGCCGCCGGTCCGGGAACGCGGGCACCTGACCGTACGGGCGCCGTGGGACACCCGGCGTGCCCGTCCGGCCCGGCGCACCGGCCGTTCCGGTGCCCGTTGACGCGCGCCGCCCGGCCCCTGGTGCGGGGCGCCGTCAGCCGCCGTGCCGCTCGTCCCGTCGGCCCGGGTCGGAATCGGCCGTTGTCTCCGGGTCCGGGCCCCCGGCCGTGTGCGGGTCTCCGGTGACCCGGGTCCCGGGATGCCACAGCGAGCACAGGAAGGCGACGCCGAGCGCGATGGCCATCCCGTAGAACACCCACTGGTTCGCCTCGGCGAAGTCCATCCGGACCGCGTCCATCGAGTCCCGCATGAGCGTGGCGACCCGGCCGTCGCCGCTCGGCTGCTGCGCGTCCGCGTTTCCGGTGACCGCCTCGGCGACCGACCGGGCGGCGTCGTGCGCCGGGCCCGACGGAACGCCCTTCGAGGTGAGCGTCTCCACGACCCTGTCGGTGGTGACGTGCGTCAGGACCGTCCCGAACACGGCGATTCCGATGCTGGCGGCGTAGTTGCGCACGGTCTGGGTGATGCCGGTGACCTCGCCGTAGGAGGCGCCGATCGACCGGTTGACCGCGTCGGTGGAGGCGGGGGCCAGGAGGAAGCCGATGCCGGCGCCCGCGAGTGCGGCGTACGGCCACTGGTCGTGCATCGAGAGGTCCGTCAGCTTGTGCGCCCACAGGGCGAACCCGACGGCGCCCAGGGCCGTGCCCAGCTTCATCGCAGGCCGGGCTCCGCGTCTGTCCAGGATCCGGCCGCCCCACTGGGACGCGATCCCGAAGCCGACGAAGAAGTAAAGGAGGTAGAGCGCGGCCTGGTTCGGCGAGGCGCTCAGGGAGACCTGCGCGTAGACGGAGGCGAAGAAGAACACCGGGACGAAGGCCATCATCGAGAAGAACAGCACCAGCGAGTCGGCGGCGAACGCGCGGTCGCGGAAGACCCGCAGTCTGATGAGCGGTTCCGCCACCCCGAGCTCGTAGCGGCAGAACACCGCCAGGACGGCGAGCCCGCCCACGACGCAGGCCCAGGTCGCGACGCTGCTCCAGCCCCACGCCGAAGCCTGCTGGAACCCGAGCACGCTCAGCCCCATGCCCACGGCGACGAGGAGGGCACCAGGCACGTCGAGCTTCTCCCGGCGCCGGACCTCCGGGATGTGGGCCATGGCGGCCAGGACCAGCGCGACGACGGCGACCGGCACGTTCACCCAGAAGATCGCCCGCCAGGTCCAGTTCGTCAGCCAGCCGCCGAGCAGCGGCCCGACCGCGGTGAGCGCACCCGAGAGCCCGAAGAACAGCGCCAGCGCGCGGCCTCGCTTCTCCACGGGGAACACGGAGACGACGACGGCGAGCGCGGCCGGGAACATCAGCGCCGCGCCGAGCCCCTGGGTGGCACGGAAGACGATCAGCCAGGTCTGCGCCAGGTCGCCTGTGGGTACGCAGCCGCACAGCACGGAGGAGACGACGAACACGAGCGTGCCGATCAGCATCACCCGGCGGTGCCCCATGATGTCGGACAGCCTCCCGCCGAGGGCGAAGAAGGCGGCGAGGGCGAGCAGGTACGCGTTGACGACCCACTGCATCCCGGAGGACGAGAGACCGAGTTCGTCGATGATGCTCGGCGCGGCGATGGAGACGATCGTCTGGTCGATGAACGTCATCGACACGGCGAACAGCATCGCCGCGAGGGCGAGCGTCTGGTTGGTGCTGCCCCGTCCGGCCGGGGGGACTGGGAACGAGCCGGGCTCCCGGGGACCCTGGTGGGTGCGCATGGTCCGAGTGTGGACCGGATGCGAAACCCGCGCATACCAGGGCGTGGCCCGGCGGAGAACGGACGGTGCCGCCTCAGTCCCTCCTGACCAGCAGGCCCGCCGCGACGAGTCCCGCAAGTCCCAGGTCCGTGTCCGTGTACTCCCCCGTCAGGAGGTGGGCGACGTAATCGTCCTCCGTCAGGGTGACGGGCTCGACGAACTCCTCCGCGTCGGGTGTGGGTTCGGCGACCTTGCGGCAGTCCCGTGCGAGCACTCCGTAGCGGACGTGGGTCGCGTAGGAGGCCAGGTACGTCCGCATGAAGACCTCCGTCGTCCCCGCGCGGAATCCGCTCTCCTCCAGCAGCTCCCGTGCCGCGGCGTGCAGCACGTCCTCACCGGGCTCGATCATGCCGCCCGGGAGTTCCGCCAGGACCTTGCCGGGGCCGGGACGGTACTGGCGTACGAGGATGCCGCGTCCCTCCTCCGTGAAGGCGACGAGGGCGACCGTGGGTGATCCGTAGAGGATGTCCCAGTCGGAGTCCTTGCCGTCGGGCTGGACGTAGGTGCGGCAGCGCACCGTCAGATAGCCGGCCGGCTCCGGGCGCTCGCTCTTCAGCGCCCACCTCAATGCGTCAGGGCTCTCCGTCACGTTCGGGATCATGTCCAGCGTGTGGCGCGGCAAACGGCCCGGGCGGGCGGTGCCCGGCGGCCCGACGGGCGGCGTCAGCCAGGCGCTGCGGCCGGGGCGGGCCTGTGCGGAGCGGGTTCGCGCCCGGTGCGGGCGCGGTGCAGGGCGAGCAGCGCCTGGTCGTCCTTGGGCCGGCCGCCGATGTGCCGCCTGACGTCCTGGATGAGCGCGTCCAGGATCTGCCCGGGTGCGGGGTGGACGCCGGAGCGTGCCCTCCGGCCGAGCGCGAGGGGCAGACGGGCGACCGGATCGTAGAAGCTCCCGGTGGCGTCCCTGGACTCGGTGATGCCGTCGGTGTAGCAGAGCAGGGTGGAGCCGGCCGGGAAGGCGTGGCTGTCCACCGGGGCGTGCCACTCGCCCAGGTCGCTCATGCCGAGCGGGGGCGCTTCCTCGGAGGCGTCCAGGAGCGTCGCCCGGCCCCGCACGTCGAGGAGCACGGGCGGCGGATGGCCGCGGTTGACCAGGCGTACGGTCTCCAGGTCGGCGGAGAACTCAACGATGAGCGCCGTGGTGAACCCCTCCTCCTGCTGCTGGCCACCGCGCCGGCCGCCCTCGCGCAGAAGGGCCCGCTCCAGCCGCCTGACCAGTTGCGGAAGGTCCTCGGACTCGTCCGCCGCGTACCGGAAGGCACCGAGGTCGGCGCTGACGGCGCTGACGGCTCCGAGCCCCTTGCCGCGTACGTCACCGACCATGACGCGGATCCCGAACGGCGTGCTCTGCACCACGTAGAGGTCGCCGCCGATCAGTGCCTCGCTCTCGGCCGGCACGTACCGGGCGTCGATGTGCAGATCCCCCAGGCGGGAGGGCGGTCTGGGCAGCACGGCCCGCTGGGCCACGGCCGCGACGTGCTGGGCACGCCTGGCGCGGGCGTCCTGTCTGCGCAGGGTGCGGTGGATCAGGACGGCGAGCGCGGTGACCGCCGCCAGGGTGATCTGGTTGGCCAGCCCCGCCCGCCAGCCGAAGGTCCCGTCGATCCGCGCGAGGAACGCGTGGACGACCATCGCCGTGAGGCCGACCCCGATGATCCCGCGGACGCCGAGGAGGGGCGCGGCGGCGACCGGTACCGCGATCAGGAGCGGCGCGGACGTGACGTCGTGCGGGGTGGCCAGGTCGACCACCACGGCCAGCACGATGAGGCCTACGGGGATCCACTGGGTTCTCAGCAGCTGCGGCACTCCCCCACGTTGCCCGTAAGGGCGGCCCGCCGCATCCGGGCGAACCGCCGCGTGCCGCACATGGCGGGGCGTACGAGGGGCACGAGACTCCTGTGGTCCTGCGCCGGAGGGTGCTGTTCCGCGCGGGATCGTCTCCGGCCGGAACGCAACCCTCCGCGACCGGATCGCGCGCTTCACCCATACAAGTGCTCGTACGGAGCAACCGGATCCTCGCCAGAGGGGAACACATGCGCCTTCAACTCACGCACCCGCGCAGGACGTCCGCCGCCGTGGCCGTCGCGGCCGCGGCGGCCCTCTCGCTCACCGCCTGCGGCGGTGCCGAGACCGACGACAGCGCCCCGGCGGGTGCCTCGGCGGAGGCCTCCACCGAGGCCGGCACGTCCGCGAGTCCGAGCGCATCCGACAGTACGGAGGGGCCTGGCACCCAGGCGGGTGGTGCCCCCACCGCGGAGGGCTCCGGCGGAGGGGGCGACACCCCGGCGTCGGCCTCCGCCACCGGCTCACCGATGGGCGCGGGCGGCCCCTGCCGCACCTCGCAGCTCGCGTTCAGCAGTTCGGGCGGTATGGCGGAGGGCGAGGTGCTGATCAACCTGAGGAACACGGGCGCCTCCTCCTGTTCGATGCACGGATTCCCGGGCCTGGACCTGAAGGGCAAGGACGGCACCGTGAGTGCCGAGCGCGGCGACCGGCCGGTCCCGGTGGTCACGCTGGCACCGGGGGAAGGAACCAACTTCCCCCTGCACTTCCCGCCGAACGACAGCGGCGGCTCGGGCGTCACGTTCACCTCGGCGGTCGTGACACCGCCGAACGAGACCCACTCGCACCGCATGTCCCTCTCCGTCAACATCCCGGCGGGCTCCGGCTCCGCTCCGCGCATCACGGTGGAGCCGGTCGGCTCGGGCAAGTAGGGCCGAGCGCTCATCCGGAGCGGCACCCCGTGGAGTGACCGGGGCTGCCGCCCGGCGCGCCCCGCCGAGTCGCACACATCCTGGACACATTGCCCGAATAGCGAGACGCACTTGCAGGGGTCCGGGGGTCCGGCGTCTTATCGCGCCTGTGCAAACGGAACAGATAACCCCTGATCAACCCGCTTCCGACGACAGGGCGGCACGCCGCGCGGTCACGGTCTTCCCCGTCCTCGTACTGGTGGCGGGCGCGGCCGGTCTCGTCACCCCCGGGACGTTCGCCGGCTGGACGGACTCGGTGCCGTACCTGCTGGGCATCGTCATGTTCTGCATGGGGCTCACGATGACCCCGCTCGACTTCAGAGGTGTGGCGAAACGTCCGTGGGCCGTGGCGATCGGGCTGGTCGCGCACTACGTGATCATGCCGGGGCTCGGCTGGGGCATCGCCCATCTGCTCGGCCTGCCACCGCAGCTGGCGGCCGGTCTCATCCTGGTCGGCTGTGCGCCGAGCGGCACGGCCTCCAACGTGGTGACGTTCCTCGCCCGCGGGGACGTCGCGCTCTCGGTCTCCGTCGCCACCGTGTCGACCCTGCTCGCACCGCTGGTGACGCCGCCGCTCACGCTGCTTCTGGCCGGCGCCTACCTGCCGGTCGACGCGGGTTCGATGATCACCGACATCCTCAAGACGGTACTGCTCCCCGTCCTCGGTGGCCTGGCGGTGCGTCTGGTCGCCGGGAAGTACGTCGACCGGGTGCTGGGACTCATGCCCTGGCTGTCGTCGGTCGCCGTCGCCGCGATCGTCTGCGCGGTCGTGGCAGGCAGCGCGAGCGCCATCAGGTCGGCGGCGGTGACCGTGCTGATCGCGGTGGTCCTGCACAACGGCTTCGGGCTCGCACTCGGCTACGGCGCGGGCAAGCTCGCGAGGCTCGGCCGACCCGCCAGCCGAGCCATGGCCTTCGAGGTCGGCATGCAGAACTCGGGGCTCGCCGCCTCGCTCGCGACCGCGCACTTCAGCCCGCTGGCCGCTCTGCCGGCCGCGGTGTTCTCCGTGTGGCACAACATCTCGGGAGCCCTGGTCGCCGCCTGGATGTCCCACCGTTCACGCCGCACCGACGATCCGGCGCCCGCGCTCGCGGCCCCGGTGCCGGACGCGGTGACCACGGGGGACTCCTGACCGGAGCAGCCCGCGGGCCCGGAGCCTGCCGCGCGGGCCCGCTGATCATCCGCAGCGGTCACCGGCGTCCGTCGCACTGACGAGCGCGGGGCGCCCGTGTGGCACTCAGGGACGACCTCGAGGACCCGCACCGAGGGGGATTCGCCTACCCCGTCCCGCTTCGTAGCGTCGGAGACGTCACCGGAGGCCGACGGCCGCCGGTGGCATCTCCGGGTACGTCGAGTGGAACAGGTGGCACGGGTGGCTCAGCAGCAGCCGAAGGAAAAGGCGTTCGCGCCTGAATACCAGGGGGCGCTCGGCGCGTTGTCGGTGAACTCCTCGCTCACCGAGGTACTGGCGAGGGGCGTCGAGGAACTACGTGCAGCCGAAGCCGCGGGCAGTCCGCGGGAGACGGCCCGCTGCGGGCTCGCCGTCGCGGAGGCCTGCCGGCGGCTGGGGCGGGTGACGGAGGCCGACGCGGCCTGGAAGGCGAGCTATCGCGCGGCGCGCTCGGCGGAGGATGCCGGGGCGATGGCCTGGGCGCTGTGGAGCGGCGGCACGCTCGCCCGCCAGCGGGGTTCGCTGGCGCTCGCGTACCGGCTGCTCGGGCTCGCGGCCGAACTGGGCGAGCGCGGGGGCGACGTGGTGGTGCGGGGCTACTCGCTCGCCGGCCTCGCGGAGACCGGGCGCATCCAGGGCGACTACCAGGCGGTCGGCGAACTGCACGAGCAACTCCTCGCCGAGGCCCGCAGGCGCGGAGAGGCCAGGCACACGGTGTGGGCTCTGGAGGGCATAGCCCAGATGCACCGGAACACCGGTTCGTACGACCGCGCGCTCGCCCTCTTCGAGGAGGCGGCCGAGACCGCGGGCCTGGCGGACGACCGGCGCGGCCGGGCCTGGGCGCTGCGGGGAATCGCGGACGTGGTGTCCGTGCGGGACGGCGACGTCGAGCGCGCGCTGGCCCTGCTGGCCGAGGGCGAGACGCTCTGCCGCGAGATGGACCTGTCGAGCGCGCTGGCGTACAACCACAAGATGCGTGCCAACGTGCGCTATCGGGCGGGGCTGTACGCAGAGGCCCGTGACGACTACGCGCAGGCTCTCGCGGAGTTCCGGGAGATGGACGAGCCACGGGGTACGGCGCTCTCCCGGCTGGGCCTCGCCAAGTCGCTCGCCCGGCTCGGGCGGAATCCGGCGGAGACCGTCGTGGAACTCGCGGAACTGCGCCGGACCCTGGACCGGATCGGCCTGCGGCACGCCCGGGACATGGTCGACAGGGCGACGGCCGAGCTCGGGGTGGGGCCCCTGCCCGACGAGACCCGGCGGATCGAGGAGGCGGCGACTCGATGACCTCCCCCATGACCGCGCCCGCCGGGTCGGAACGGCGGACGCCGTCAGCGCGGACGGCCCCGGCGGCACGCGCCGAGCCCCGGACCACGGGGAGGGCCCCGTCGCCGGCGGCAGCGGTCGACGCCTCGCGCACACTCGCCCGCTGCCGCGATCTCGTTCGGCCTTCGCTGTCGGCCGCGACGGGACGACTCCATCCGTGGCACGCCGAGATGGCGGCCTACTCGCTCGGCTGGTGCGAGGTCGGCGGTGCGCCGACGGACCTGCGCTTCGAGGGCAAGGGGTTGCGCCAGGCCCTCTCGGTGCTGTGCGCCGAGGCCTCCGGTGCGAGCGGTGGGAGCGCCGTCGCGGGAGCCGTGGCCGTCGAGTTGGTCCACACCTTCTCCCTGCTGCACGACGACATCATGGACGGGGACGGCACCAGGCGGCAGCGGGACACCGTGTGGAAGGCGTACGGCACCGGGCCGGCCGTGCTCGCGGGCGACGCCCTCTTCGCCCTCGCGGTGCAGGTCCTCGCCGAGTCGACGGGGCCCCGTACCGGCGCGGCCGTGGGACGCCTGTCGGAGACGCTGAGCGCGCTGGTGCGCGGGCAGGCGGCGGACCTGCTCTTCGAGGCACGTCCCTGGACGGGGCCCGAGGCCGTCCGGCCCGACGAGTACCGGGCCATGGCGGAACTGAAGACGGGCACGTTGCTGGGCTGCGCCGCGGCGCTCGGCGGGCTGCTGGGAGGGGCGCCCGCCGGGACCGTGACCGCGCTCGACCGCGCGGGCCGCCACCTCGGGGTGGCCTTCCAGGCCGTCGACGACCTGCTCGGCATCTGGGGCGACCCGGAGGCGACGGGCAAACCCGTGCACAGCGACCTGCTTCGGCGCAAGAAGACGTATCCGGTGCTTGCCGCGCTCGCCACCGGCGGAGTGCACGCGAGGGAACTCCGCACGATGCTGGACTCCCCGCTCCCCCTGGAAGGCGGCCGGGCGAAGGACGCCGCCGTGCTCGTCGAGGCGTGCGGGGGCCGTGCCGCCACCCTGGAGGAGGCGCACCGGCACCTCGAAGCCGCACGCGCCTGCCTGCGGAGCGTGCCGCTCGCGCCGCGGTCCGCGGCCGAGATCGAAGGGCTGCTCGGGTTCCTGCTCCACCGCACGGTGTGAGGACGGACCGCACGGTCGGAAGCCGGCCGCACGGTCGGGAGCGCAACGCGCGGTCGGGAGCGGACCGTAAGGAGGAACCCCGGCCGGGATCCCGCCCCGCGCGGCGCGTCGCGTCGCGCGGGGCACCGTCCGGCTGAGGTGCCGCTCGTAGGGTGACCCGCGTGAGCGATGGCGAGGGCGGAAGAGACACGGGCCACGGCCGGCGGCCGGGCTATGTGGCCGCGGCGGTGGTGTTCGCCATCGGCATGGCCGGTACCACCCTGCCCACACCGCTGTACGGGCTCTACCAACAGCGGATCGGGTTCTCCGAGCTGATGGTGACGATCGTCTTCGCGGTGTACGCCTTGGCGGTCATCACGGTGCTGCTGGTGGCGGGGAACTACTCGGACGCGGTCGGCCGCAGGCCGGTGCTCCTGTGCGCCATGGCACTGTCCGCGGCGAGCGCGGGATGCTTCCTGCTGGAGAGCGGCCTGCCGCTGCTCTTCGCGGGCCGGCTGCTGTCCGGCTGCGCGGCCGGTCTGCTGAGCGGTGCGGCGACGGCGGCCGTCATCGAACTGGCGGGCCCCGGGCAGAAGGCGCGGGCCGGCTTCGCCGCGACCGCGGCGAACATGGGCGGTCTGGGCTGTGGCCCACTCCTCTCCGGTGTCCTCGCGCAGTACACCTCATGGCCGCTGACTGTGCCGTTCTGGGTGCACCTGGGTCTGGTGTGCGCGGCGTGCGGCATCACCTGGCTCCTGCCGGAGACGGTGGAGTCGCCGAAGCGGTGGCCGCGGCTGACACCGCAGGGGGTCTCGGTTCCTCCCGAGGTGAAGGGGGTGTTCGCGCCCGCCTCGCTGGCCGCGTTCGCCGGCTTCGCGCTTCTCGGGCTGTTCACGGCGGTCGCGCCGAGCTTCGCCTCGCAGACGCTGGGCGTGCACAACCTCGCCGTGTCCGGAGCCGTGGTGTTCTCCGTGTTCCTGGCGTCGACCTTCGGGCAGTCGCTGACGCGATGGATCAGTGCCCGCCGCGCCCTCCCCACGGGGTGCGGCATCCTCGTCGTGGGCCTGCTGCTGGTGGCGTCCTCGCTGATCGCCGAGTCACTGCCCCTGCTCGTCCTGGGCGCCCTGTGCGGCGGCACCGGACAGGGGCTGGCCTTCCGCGCCGCGCTCACGCTGGTCAGCGGCGCGGCGCCGCCGGAACATCGTGGCGGCACGATCTCGGCGTTCTTCGTCGTCGCCTACACCGGCATCTCGGTGCCGGTGGTGGGCGTCGGCGCGCTGGCCACCTGGCTCGGGCTGCGCGAGGCCGGTTTGGTGTTCACGGGCTGTGTGATCCTGCTGGCGGCCGGGGCCGGGACGTACGCCGCGCGCAGACCGGCGGCGTAGAACGCCCGCCCCGGCAGGCGCTCCACCGCCGTGCGCCGGCCGGGATGCGACCACGCGCCGGTCACCCGGCTCCACTCAGGCCCGGCACCCCCGCCGCCGTGAGCCTGCGCAGCGCGCGCACCAGGGCGTCGACACCGGCCTCCGCCTTGACGCGGGGGCACCCGACGTTCAGCCGGACCCGCCCCGGCGAGCCGTAGGCGGCGCCCGGCATGACGGCCACCCTCTCCACCTCGACGAGCTCGCGTTGCAGGGCGTCGTCGTCGACGCCCAGCGGACGCAGGTCGATCCAGGCGAGATAGCCCGCCTGCGGGGGCTGCCAGCCGAGCTGCGGGAACTCCTCGCCCAGGCGGTCGGCGACCATGGCGAGGTTGTCCGCGAGGTAGGCGCGCAGCGCGTCCAGCCAGGGCGCACCCTCCCGGTACGCGGCGATGTGGCCGACCAGTGACAGCACCGCCGGGGAGGACAGCCCGTCCGCGTCCTTGAGCTGCCGCAGGTAGGCCTCACGTGAGGCGGTGTCGCCGATGATCCCGTAACTTCCGGTCAGGGCAGGGATGTTGAACGATTTGGACGCCGAGGTGACCACGGCCCAGCGACCGCCGCCGCCCCGCCCGGCCCACGTACGGTGCTTGTGGGGGGCGTGGGCGAGGTCCGAGTGGATCTCGTCGCTGATGACGGCCACGCCGTGCCGTTCGCACAGCCCGGCCATCCGGTCCAGCTCGTCCCGGGACCAGACCCTGCCCGTCGGATTGTGCGGCGAGCAGAGCAGCAGGACCGCCGTGTCGGGCAGCGCCAGGAGCCGCTCCAGTTCCGTCCAGTCGTCGAGCCGGCACTCCCGGAGCTGCCGCCCGTGCGCCGCCACCGTCCTGGGGAACGCGTCGTACATGGGAGTGTGGGTGACCACCCCGTCACCGGGCCGCGACCACAGGCGCAGCAGCTGCGAGACCTGGTAGACGACCGAGGGCGCGTAGACGATCGTCCCGGGGTCGACGGCCGTGCCGTGCCGGGTGGCGTACCAGTGCACGATCGCGGACAGGAAGTCGTCCTGCCGCCACCGCGAATAGCCGAGCACCCCGTGGTCCAGGCGCCCCCTGAGCGCGGCGACGATCTCGGGGGCGGTCTCGAAGTCCATGTCGGAGATCGTGAACGGCAGCAGGTCCGGCACACCGAAGCGGTCCTCGACGTAGTCCCACTGGGTGCACCAGGTGCCGTGCCGGTCCACGGGCACGTCGAACCCGTGGGCGGCCCGTCCGGCCTCGTCGGCGGGGCGGGAGGAAGCGGAGGCCATGGTCAGCCCACCGGGACCATGGCGGCGATGGCGTCCTTCACGGACTGCACCTGCGGCCCGATGATGACCTGGACGTTGTGGCCGTCGAGCTTCACGACCCCCACGGCTCCCAGCTTCTTCAGCCGCGCCTCGTCGACGCGTCCGGTGTCCTGGACCGTCATCCGCAGGCGGGTGATGCAGTTGTCGAGGGACCGGATGTTGTCGGCGCCGCCGATCGCCTCCAGGATGGCGACGGCGTCGTACTTCCCCGCGACCAGCTCCCGGGCCGGCAGCGCCGGTCCTTCGGACCCGGCGGACCCGCCGTCCTCGTCACCCGGCTCCGGCTCGTCCTCACGGCCCGGGGTCTTGAGGTCGAAGCGGTTGATCGCCCAGCGGAACAGGAAGTAGTACACGGCGAACCACACCGCGGCGATCACCGGTACGAGGTACCACTTGGTCGTCGAACCCTGGAGGACGCCGAAGACCAGCCAGTCGATGACGTTGCCGTCGGTGTTCCCGATGAAGACGCCGAGCGCGGCAGCCGTGAGGAAGCCGAGCCCGACGAGGACCGCGTGGATCGCGTACAGCCACGGCGCCACGAACAGGAACAGGAACTCCAGCGGTTCCGTGATGCCGCCGACCACGCAGGCCACCACGCCCGACACGAGCAGGGCCTTGATCTCCGGGCGCATCTCCCTCTTCGCGCAGTGGTAGATCGCGAGCGCCGCGCCCGGCAGACCGCCGAGGTAGGACGCCATCTTGCCCTGGGAGAGGAAGTGCGTCGCGTCGGTGACGGCGCGGTCGGGCGTCGCCGAGCAGTCCAGGTGCGCGTAGAACATGTTGAGTGCGCCGGAGACGTTGTCGCCGCAGACGGCCCCTGACCCGCCGACGTCCGTGAACCGGAACATGGCCACGAGGATGTGGTGCAGTCCGATCGGCCGCAGCAGCACCTCCCCCATGCCGAAGAAGAACGGCCCGAAGACTCCCGTGTGCCCGATACCGCGGCCCACCGCGGTGATCCAGCCGTTGAAGGTCGGCCAGACCAGCGGGATGAGCAGACCGAGCACGCTCAGGACGAGGGCCGAGACGATCGGGACGAAGCGCAGACCGCCGAAGAAGGCCAGCGCATCGGGCATCCGCTGGGCACGAAACCGCTGGTGGAGGAGGCTGACAACGATGCCAACGGCTACGGCTCCGAGAAGTCCCGTATCGATGGACTGCACGCCGAGCACGTCGGCTGTGCCGTAGTGCTCGATCACCTTCTCGTCCTCGAGATCGACGCCCTTGGCGGTGAGGTAGAAGTTCACGGCGAGGTTCATGGCGGCGAAGCCGACGAAGCCCGAGAAGGCGGCGACCCCCTTGTCCTCACGGGCGAGCCCGAGCGGAATCGCCATCGCGAAGAGCACGGGCAGGAAGCTGAAGGCCACCAGCCCGGTGTTGGCCATCCAGGTGAAGACGAGGTGGAAGCCCTCGGCCTTCAGGAAGGGCAGGTTGTCGGTGACGGCCTCGCTGGAGAGCGAGGATCCGATGCCCAGGATGATGCCGCAGAACGCGAGCAGAGCCACCGGGAGCATGAACGTCTTGCCGAGCCCTTGGAGAAACTCCCACAGAGCGGCTTTGGTCTTCTGCATGTACGGAACTTTCGAGCATGGGGGGACGGGACCCTGGCGCTCGCCGTGGCGAGGCGCGCACGGACCCACGGGCGTCGGCGGAAGACATGACGCGGGGGTTCCGGCCGTCCTCGCGCGATACACGCGGGGATCGCCCGGTGAGCAGCGCCAGGCGGGTCCGCTCCGCCGCACGGATCACATCACAGCAGGTCGGCGGCTGTCCATGGTGTACGACGGGACCCTGTGGGCCCCGGGCGGGGGCGGGCGTACCGAGTGAGCGGCCGTCGCGCGCAGTGACGCAGACCACCCGTACGGGCCCGGTCCGGTGTGTGCGGGCCGGTCTGCGGGTAAGGGGCTCATTGGCCGCCGGAAGCGACAATCCTGCGGAAAATTCACATAAGCACGAGAAGAGGAGGGTTCGATGTCCTCGAAGCGACGCCGCAAGAAGAAGGCCCGCCGCAAGAACGGCGCGAACCACGGGAGCCGTCCGCAGACCTGAGGACGCCCCGTCGCATCGGGGGGTGGCCGTGCCACCCCCCGAACGCGTTCCCGGCGCCGGGGCGGGGTCCGATCCCGTCCGGCACGCCGGGTGGGGCGTCAGGCGTCCGTGACCGCCGCGAGCGACCGGGGGCGCAGGTCGGTCCAGTTGGCGTCGACGAAGTCCACGCAGGCCTCACGGGTGCTCTCACCCAGGACGATCGCCCATCCTCCCGGCACCTCGGCGAAGGAGGGCCAGAGCGAGTGCTGGCCCTCGTCGTTCACCAGGACGAGGAAACGGCCTTCGGCGTCGTCGAAGGGGTTGGTGCTCATGGTGGGGCTCCTCTGGACCGCTGGACGGCACTGGGCGACCGCGACGGGGAAGCGGAAGGGCCAGCGAGTTGACGATTAGGTTAGGCTCGCCTAATCAAAGCGAGCCTAGCCCTTCGACTCCCCCCTCACAAGGAGATGTTCATGCGCCCGGTCACCGTGCGGATCCCCGGCGAGTACGGCACTTACGTGTCCGTGGACGAGAGTGTCCGGGCCATGGGCCACCACGTCGCCGCCCGGTCATGACCGGATCCGCCTCCGGCACCACGGCCGGCACGGAACACTCCTTCACCGAGTTCGGGCTGCCGGGTGAGCCGGGCGCCGAGGCGTTCTGGGCGACGGCGCGCACACCCGCGTACCTGCGTGCCGAGGACGGCGGCTGGGTGGCCCTCTTCCTCCGGCGGGGCCCGGCCGCGAGCGTCGGTTTCGAGAGCTGGTCCGATCCGGTGCCCCTGCGCCGGTGGGCCGACACCGACTGTTGGTACGCCCAGGTGCGCATGCCCGCCCGGCTGCGGGTGACCTACCGGTTCCTCACCGAGGACGGGGCGTACGCGGACCCGCTCAACCCCGCCGGGGCCGGCGGCGACCGGTCCGTCGCCGCGACCCCCGACACCCCGGCCCAGCCGCACTGGCCCGACATCGGCGCCGACGACGTCCTGCCCCTCCCGCGCACCCGGCTCCGCTGGGCCAGTGGGCGGCTCGGCGGGCGGCGCACGGTCCGGGTCCACCCGGTGGGCGGCGGGGGGCCGGTCGTCCTGCTGCTCGACGGGGACGACTGGCTGTACCTGCACCCGGCGATGACCGCCTTCGAGGCGGCCGTCGCCGAGGGCGGGATGCCCCCCGTCACACTCGTCTTCCTGCCGGCCGGGGACAGGCGGGCCGAGTTCGGGTGCGATCCAGGGCTGTGGGAGGCGGTTCGGGACGAACTGCTGCCGCTGGTGGCGGAATCCGGCGTACCGGCCGACCCGGGGAGGCTGGTGGTCGCCGGGCAGAGCCTCGGCGGGCTGAGCGCGATGTACGCGGCCCTGGAGTTCCCGGACCTGGTGTCCGGGGTCGCCTGCCAGTCGGCGTCGTTCTGGTGGACCCCCGGAGCCATGGACCTGCCGGATCCGCTGGCCGGGCCGGTCGGGGGCGCCGTCGCCGCCCGCCTCCGGGAGGGCGCCGATCTCACGGGCCTCCGGGTCGCGTTCGACGTGGGGGAACACGAGAAGCGGATGCTGCCCCACTGCGAGCAGGTCGAGACGCTGGCCGCCCGGGCCGGGGCGAGTGTCAGGATCTCCCGGTCACCGTCGGAGCACGACCGGGCGGGCTGGCGGCACGCCCTGCTCAGGGACGTCGCCTGGGCACTGGACCGGCCCCTGCCGTCATGACCCGTGGGAAGCGGGCGGAAGTGGTCCCGCGCCCGGTCCCGCGCCTGGACAATGAGGCGTGTGACTGATGAGGACCCGTATCTGTGGCTGGAAGACATCGAGGGGGAGCCCGCTCTCGCGTGGGTGGCCCGGCGGAACGCCGAGACCGAGGCGGCGCTGGCCGTCGGAGACGGCTTCGCGTCACTGCGGACGAGGCTGCGCGAGGTGCTGGACGCCTCCGACCGCATCCCGTACACCGTCAGGCGCGGGGCGTACCTCTACAACTTCTGGCGGGACGCCACGCGTGTGCGCGGTGTGTGGCGGCGTACGACGCTGGAGCAGTACCGCAAGGACACACCCGAGTGGGAGGTGCTTCTCGACCTGGACGCGCTCGCCGCGGCCGAGGGCGAGAAGTGGGTGTGGGCCGGGGCGCGGGTGCGCGAACCGGACCACGGCCGCGCGCTGCTGCGCCTGTCGCGCGACGGCGGTGACGCCGTGGTCGTGCGCGAGTTCGACCTCGGCTGCCTGGAGTTCGTCGAGGAGGGTTTCCGGGTCGAGGAGGCCAAGACACGGATCGGATGGGTCGACGCCGACACCGTCCTCGTGGGCACGGACACCGGACCCGGGTCGCTGACCGACTCCGGCTACCCGCGCACGGTACGCAGATGGCGGCGCGGCACACCGCTCGACGAGGCCCCCGTCGTCTTCGAAGGGGAGACGGGGGACGTGTCGGCCGGGGGCTGGCACGACAGCACCCCCGGCTACGAACGGGACTTCGTCGTCCGGACGATGGACTTCCACCACAGCGAGCTGTACCTCCTGGGCCCCGACGGCGCGCTCGTCAGGATCGGCGTTCCCGACGACTGCGACGCCTACGCCCATCGCGGCCACCTCGTCGTCACCCTGAAGTCCGCCTGGCTCGGCCGCCCGGCGGGCTCCCTGCTGGCGTTCGGCTTCGACGCGTTCCTCGCGGGCGACCGCACCGCCCAGGTGCTGTTCACCCCGGACGAGCGGACGGCCCTGGCCGGGCACGCGTGGACCCGCCACCACCTGATCCTGACGACGATGCGCGACGTGAGCACCCGTATCGAGGTGCTCACCCCCGCCTCGGACGGCGCATGGGCACGCAGTCCGCTGGCCGACGTCCCGGCCCTGTCCGACGCGACCGTGGTGGACACGGCCCCGGACGTCTCCGACGAGTTCTTCCTCGACGTGTCGGGATTCCTCCAGCCCTCCACGCTCTACCGCAGCGAGACCGGGGCCGGGACGGAGATCCTCAAGCAGGCCCCGGCACGCTTCGACGCGACCGGCCTGGAGGTGGCCCAGCACTTCGCGACCTCGCTCGACGGCACCCGGGTGCCGTACTTCGTCATCGGCCCCGGCGCCTCCCGCCCCGGACCCGCCCTGCTCTACGGGTACGGCGGGTTCGAGGAGTCCCTCACGCCCTTCTACGGCGCGGTGACGGGCCGGGCGTGGCTGGAGCGCGGCGGCACGTACGTGATCGCGAACATCCGGGGCGGCGGCGAGTACGGACCGGACTGGCACCGGGCAGCGCTCGGCGCGGACCGGCACCGCGCCTTCGAGGACTTCGCGGCCGTCGCCTCCGACCTCGTCACCCGGGGCGTCACCACACCCGCGATGCTCGGAGCCAGGGGCGGTAGCAACGGCGGACTGCTCATGGGTGCGATGATCACCCGGTACCCCGAGCTGTTCGGGGCCGTCGTCGCCGAGGTACCGCTGCTGGACATGCTGCGCTTCCACAAGCTCCTCGCGGGCGCGTCCTGGATCGCGGAGTACGGCGACCCCGACGACGCGACCGACCGCGTCCACCTGCGGGAGATCTCGCCCTACCACCGGCTGACGGCGGACCGGCCCTGCCCGCCCGTCCTTCTGACGACCTCCACCCGCGACGACCGCGTCCACCCCGGCCATGCCAGGAAGACGGCCGCACGACTGCGTGAGCTCGGCCTCCCCGTCCTGTTCCACGAGAACCTCGGCGGCGGCCACGCGGGCGCCGCCGACAACGAGCAGTCCGCGCACGACAGCGCGCTGGTGCACACCTTCCTCTGGCGCCACCTCGCGCCGGAGGGGCACGCGCCCGCCGCCGGCTGACCGGCGGCGGGGGGTCAACGTGCCACGGCGCGGCAGTAGGCCTCGTCGGTGGCCAGCAGGTTGCGGTGGGTGTCCTCGGCGGTGATCGCGCCGTCGTCCAGGACGAGCACGCGGTCGGCCGCGTCGAGGAGGGCCGGGCTGCTGGTGAGCACGACGGTGGTCCGGCCGCGGCGCAGCTTGGCGATGTTGCGGGAGATGAGCTGTTCGGTGACCGCGTCGACGGCTGTGGTGGGGTCGTGCAGCACCAGGACGTCGGCGTCGGCGGCCAGGGCGCGGGCCAGGGAGAGCCGCTGCCGCTGTCCACCGGAGAGGTTGGCCCCGCGGTCGCGGACGCCGTGGTCGAGTCCCGCGCTGTGGAGGGCGACGACATCGGTGAGCATGGACGCCTCCACGGCCTCGGGGACCGTGCGGCTGGTGCCCGAGGGGTCGATGTTAGTGCGGAGGGTGCCCGCGAAGACCTCGGCGTCGTACGGGTTGACCAGCATGTGCTCCCGGACCGCCTCGACGGACAGGTCCGAGAGCTTACGGCCGCCCAGGCGCACCTCTCCCTCGTGGGCGTGGGGCGGGGTGTTCACGGCCAGGACCGAGGCGAGGTCGGCTGCGGCGCGCGGCCGGTAGGCGGTGACCGCCACGAACTCCCCCGCGCGCACACGGAACGTGAGCTTGCTCAGGGTGCCGTACCCGACACCGTCGACCTCCAGGTCTCCGCCGGCGGCCGGGCGTTCGGGACCGGGGGTCGTGACCGGCGGTGCGGTGAGCACCAGCGCCATCCGCTCGGCCGAGGCGCGCGCCATCATCACGTACTTGGGCATCTCGGAGAACGTCTTGAGCGGCTCCATGATGAACTGGGCGAGCCCGACCGCCATGACGAGCTCGCCGATGGTGATGCGGCCGTCGAAGGCGAGCAGTCCGGCCGTCAGCGTGACCACGGCTGCGAGGGCGGCGTTGAGCGCCAGGGCGGTGCCCGCGTACACGCCGTTCACCCTGGCGACGGTGACCGCCTGCCGTCGTGCCTCGGTGCTGACCGCGCGGTAGGAGAGGAACGCCGCGTGGTTGCCGCCGAATCCGTGCAGCGGGCGCAGCCCGGTGATCAGGTCGGCGACCTTGGCGCCCGCCCGTGCCACTCGGGCCTGCTGTTCCCGGGTGCTGGAGCCGATGCGCCGGGACATCACGCTGAGGACGGTCAGGATCGCCACCGTTCCGGCGATCACCAGCAGGCCGAGGCGCGGATCGGCGAGGCCCAGCGCGGCAGCCGCGACCACCACGGCGACCAGCGAGCTGATCAGCAGCGGGACCACCTCGATGATGTCCGCCGTCTGGTCGGCGTCCTCGGTGGCGACCGTGAGCACCTCGCCGGACTTCAGGTCGACGTCCCTGGCCACCGGTTGGAGTCCGCAGGAGGCGACCCGCACCCGCCAGCGGTGTGCCTCCGTGGTGTTGGCCTTCTGCAGGACGCGCATCCCGAACCGCCAGGACAGCGAGACGGTCGTGATGATCACGGCGAGCGCGGCGATCGAGAGGCCGAGCGAGCCGAGGTTCCGGTCCTGCATGGTGTGCTCGACGATCAGGCCGAGGGCGATGGGGAAGGCGGTCTCGCCGGCCTGGTACAGGCCCATGAGGACGGTGCCCCAGGTCATGGCGCCGACGTTGCGGCGCAGGGCGGTCCTGAGGATGTCGGACCCCGGGCGGGGCCGCTGCGTGTCAGTTGTCATCGAGGTGGTGGGCAATCGCTTCCGGGGTTCGCAGGGTGAGCAGGTCGCGGATGGTGAGTACGGGGCCGAACTCCCGCCGGAGCAGGCCGACCAGGCGGACCGCCACCATGGAGTGTCCTCCCAGGGAGACGAAGTCGCTGACCGCGCTCACCTCGTCGTCGTCCAGGTCCAGGGCCTCGGCGAAGAACTCGCACACCAGGGTCTCCGTCCCGGTCTCGGGGCGGCGCTCGCCTCCGGTGGTCAGCACGCCCAGTGGCCTGGCCTCGGGAAGCGCCTTCGTGTCGGCCTTCCCGTTCACGGTCAGCGGTATGCCGTCGACCTGGGCGTAGTGCGTCGGGCGCAGGAAGTCGGGCAGTCCGGCACCGGCCTCGGCGGCGACCGCCGCTAGGTCGGCGCCGGCGGCCAGCACGAGGTAGGCGGCCAGCCGGTACGCACCGTCGACCTGCGGGTCGGGCTGGGCGACCGCGGCGGCGAACCGCACCGCGGGGTGGGCCGCGAACGCGGCCTCGACCTCTCCGAGCTCGACCCGGTGGCCGCGGATCTTCACCTGCTGGTCGGTGCGGCCCAGGTACGTCAGGTTCCCGTCCGGCCGCCGGACCACCAGGTCGCCGGTGCGGTACATGCGTTCCCCGGGCGCGCCGTACGGGCACGCGACGAACCGGTGCGCGCTCTGTGCGGGCTGTCCGAGGTAGCCGCGCGCGATTCCGACGCCCGCCACGTACAGCTCACCGGGGACGCCGTCCGGCAGGGGCCGCAGCCACGGGTCCAGGACGTACACGTCGGTGTTGTCGATCGCGACGCCCACCACCGGGTCCTGGCATTCGAAGGTGCCGACGCCCAGGGTGTTGATGGTGTACTCGGTGGGCCCGTAGAGGTTGTAGCCGACCGTGCCCTCGGTCTCGGCGAGCCGGTGCCACAGCGCGGGGGTGACGGCCTCACCGCCCAGCAGTACCAGCGCGGGCCGTCGTGCGGGGTCGTCGAGCAGCCCCTCGGCGACCAGTTGCTGGGCGTAGGTCGGGGTCACGTTGACGACGTCGATGCCGTGCTCCAGGCAGTACTCGACGAGGCGGGGCGCGTCGCGGCGCAGTTCCTCGTCGCAGATGTGCACCTCGTGGCCGTCGGCGAGCCAGAGCAGCTCCTCCCACGACATGTCGAAGGCGAAGGACACGGTGTGCGCGATCCGGAACACCCGGTGGCCGTGCCGCGCGAGTACGGGCTCGAAGATCCGCCGCTGATGGTTGATCAGCATGTTGGTGAGCCCCGCGTACTCGGTCACCACGCCCTTGGGCTTCCCGGTCGATCCGGAGGTGTAGATCGTGTACGCGGGATGGCGCAGCCGGTCCGGGTCGTCCGGCGCGTACGTCACGAAGGGTTCGGCCTCCGGCAGCGGCCGGTCCAGCTCGACCAGTTCGCCGGTCAGCCGGGGGGACACCGCGCTCACCGTGAGGATCAGCTCCGGACGGGCGTCGTCGACGATGGCGGCGATCCGCTCGTCGGGGTGGTCGAGTTCCAGCGGCACGTAGGCGGCGCCGACCCGCAGCACGGCGAACAGGGCGACGATCCAGTCGGGTGAGCGGGGGATCGCGAGGCCCACCGTGGTCTCCGGGCCGATGCCGCGCCCGGCGAGGACACCCGCCACCGCGCGGCTGCGGTCCCGGAGTTGCGCGAAGGTCATGGTGCAGCCGTGCGCGACGAGCGCGACCCGCCGCGGGTCCTGGTCCGCCGCCCGGTCGAACCGGTCGACGACGGTGTCCGTGCCGATGCCCGTGCGCACGGAGGCCCCGGGGTCGGACCCGAGCCCCGGGAGCGCGCCGACCGGCCCCGTGGCCCCGGCCAGGTCCCCGAGCACCCGTACGTAGTCGTCGAGCAGACGGCGGGCGTGCGCGGGATCGTCGCCCCGGTGCTCCAACTTGATCGTGAGCCGGTCGCCCGGCGTGACGACCCAGGTGAACGGATAGTGCGTGGAGTCGTCGGCCTTCACCGAGGTGATGCCGTGCCTGGCGTTCATCTCGGCGAACGCGTCCATGTCGAGGAAGTTCTGGAGTACGAACAGGTTGTCGAAAAGGGTGTCGTGGCCGCTCGCCCGCTGGATCTCGCCGAGCCCCAGGTACTCGTGCTCCATCGCCTCGACCCTGGCCGTCTGGACGGCCGAGAGGTACTCCCCCACCGAGTCGCCGGGCCGTGCCCTCGTCCACATGGGGACGGTGTTGAGCAGCACACCGACGATGCCGGACAGGCCCTCGCCCTCGCGGCCGGAGACGGTGACGCCGAAGACGGCGTCGCTCCGGCCGGTGTGCGCGCCCAGCAGGAGGCCGAGCGCGCCGGTCAGGACCGAGTTCAGCGTGACCCCGTGTGCCCTGGCCGCCTCCCTCAGTGCCCGGGACCGCTCCGCGGAGAGCTGGTGGACGAGCGCGCGCGGCAGTTCGTCCGAGAACGACGGACGGGGTCCCGCGAGCAGAGTGGGTCCGGTGAGCCCGGACAGGTGGCCGGCCCAGAAGCGTTCGGGGACGGCGGGGTCCCTGGCGTCGAGTCCGCGGGCGTAGTCCTCGAAGGCGGGGCTCGCCGGGGCCGCGGTCAGGGGCTCGCCCTCGACGACGGCCCGGTAGGCCTCGAACAGGTCCCGGAGCAGGATCTCGCGCGACCAGCCGTCCCACAGCAGCAGGTGGTAGCTGAGCAGCAGGCCGTCACGGCCGTCGGGCAGGCGCACCACGGTCAGGCGGATCAGCGGCGGCTCGCCCGGGTCGAATCCCGTGTCCCGGTCGGCCGCCCGCAGGGCGTCGGCCTCGGCCTCGGTCGCCAGGTCGACCGTGCGGACGGCGACCCGTCGGCCGGCTTTCAGCACCTGGACCGGGTTGCCGTCGTCGTCGGTGGTGAACCCCGCGCCGACGACCGGGTGTCTGGCGATGACGTGGGCCATCGCCTCGGCCAGGGCGCCGGTGTCGAGGCGCCGGTCGAAGGTGAAGTAGCTCTGCGCGACGTAGTGTCCGGCCGGGCCCGCAAGCTGGGCCTGGAAGTACAGCCCCCGCTGGAGCGGGGTGACGGGTGCGGTGCGCTCGGCCGTCGTGGCGGCGTCCGCGACGCGTTCCAGTGCGCCGCGCCAGTGGCCGGTCACCTCGTCGGGGACGCCGTCGGCGAGGGTGAAGGCAGCGTGCAGGCTCCCGGTGGCGTCGTCGGTCCACGCGTTGACCTCGACGGCGTACGGACTGCCGCCTTGGCCGCCGTCGTCGAGGCGCGGGGCCTGGGACTCACCGCCCCGGCCGAGGTAGTTGAACAGCACCTGCGGGTGGCCGCTCAGCAGGGGGGCGGTCTGCGGGTTCAGATAGCGCAGCTGCCCGTAGGCGACGTGCCCGCTCTCGTCCGGCTGGCGTTCGGCGATCTCGCGCGCCGCGGCGACGGGGTCGGTGTGCGCGGTGAGGCGTACGGGCGCGATGGAGGTGAACCAGCCGACCGTACGCGTGTAGTCGTGGTGTTCCCGCGCAGGGACCCGGCCGTGCCGTTCCAGGTCGACCGCCAGGTCGGTGGGCGACTCCTGGACGTGGGTCAGCGCGACCCTGAGCGCTCCGCAGAGCAGCTCGGTGAGGCCGACACCGAGTGCGGCGGGCGCGGTGCGCGTCACCCGGTCGCTCACTTCGGGTGCGAGGACGACGGTGGTCTCGCGCAGCCCGGTGGCGTCGGGCAGCGGCGCGGGGGCTGCGAGGGTCGTGATCCAGTGCCCGAGATCGCCGATGACCTGGGCGGAGGAGTGGTTCAGCGCTTCGGCGTACTCGGCGTAGGACGTGGTGGGCGCGGCGAGGGCGGTGCCGCGCATGGCGGCTGCCAGGTCGTCCAGCAGGATCAGCCAGGACACCGCGTCCACGGCGAGGTGGTGCACGGTGACCACCAGGGTCCGGCTCTCCTCCAGCCACGAGAAGGCCACGACGTCGCCCGATCCGGGATCGAGCCGTCCGGCGGCCGCGTCGGCCGCGGCCGACGCGTCGGCCCCGTCCGTGCGGACCACGGTGACCGCGCGGGCGGGTTCGGTGCGCAGCGCCCACACCCCGTGCTCGGCGCGGAGGCGCAGCCGCAGGACCGGGTGCGCGGCCACGACCGCGTTCGCGGCGCGCTCGGCGTCGGCGAAGCCGGTGCCCTCGGGTGCGGTCAGCGTCCTGGCCTGGACGAACCGGCTCAGCGATCCTCCGAGTTCGCGCCGGCGGAGGATGATCGGCGTCGCAGGCAGCGGGCCGTCCTCACGGGGGGCGGGTGCGGGAGCGCCGGTGGGCGGGGTTGCCGCCTCCAGGTGCGCGGCGAGCGCGCGCGGTGTCCTGAGGAGGAAGACGTCCCGCGGCGCGACGGGCAGGCCGAGCGCCCTGGCCCGGTTGATCACGGTGATGGCGACGATGCTGTCGCCGCCCGCCGCGAAGAAGTCGGTGTCCGCGTCGACGGCGACGGATCCGGGCAGCGCGTCGGCGAAGACGCCGACCAGCTCGGCGAGAGCGGCACCGACCACGGCTGCGGGGGCCTCGTCACGCGCCGCTCCCTCGGTCAGGGCCCTGCGGTCCAGCTTGCCGTTGACGGTCAGCGGGAGGGCGTCCACCGGCAGCACCCGCCCCGGCACCATGTGCGCGGGCAGCCTCGCGGACAGGAGGGCGGTGAGATCGCCGGGCACGCGTCCCACGACGTGGGCGACGAGGTGGTCGCCGCCGTCGGCCACGGTGACCGCCGCGTCGACGACGCCGTCGAGCTGCCTGACGGCGGCCTCGACCTCGCCGAGCTCGATACGGAAGCCCTTCAGCTGTACCTGGTCGTCGGCGCGGCCGACGAACTCCAGCTCGCCGTCGAGCGTGCGGCGGGCGAGATCGCCGGTGTGGTACATCCGGGAGCCGTCGCCGGCGAACGGGTCGGCGACGAACCGGCCCGCCGTCAGCCCCGGCCTGCCCAGGTAGCCGAGGGACACCTGGTCACCGGCGACGTAGACGGCGCCCACCCGGCCCGGTGGCACCGGGCGGAGCCGGTCGTCGAGGAGGTGGACGGCCAGGCCGGGGATCGGGCCGCCGATCGGGCTGACCCCGTCGAGGAGGTCGGCGTCGGTGAGTACGCGGTGTGTGACGTGGACGGTGGTCTCGGTGATGCCGTACATGTTGACCAGCTCGGGCGAGGCGGTGCCGTGCCGCTCGGCCCAGGGGCGCAGCCGCTCGGGGTCGAGCGCCTCGCCTCCGAAGATGATCCGGCGCAGGGTGGTGACGGGCTCGTCGGCGTTGCGGTCGGCCTCGATGAACTGGTGGAAGGCGGACGGGGTCTGGTTGAGCACGGTCACTCCGCGCTCGCGGACCAGCCGGTGGAAGTCGACCGGGGAGCGGGTCAGGCCGTACTCCGGCACCAGCAGTTCACCGCCGTGGGCCAGCGCGCCCCACAGTTCCCAGACGGCGAAGTCGAAGGAGTAGGAGTGGAACTGGACCCACACGTCCCGTGGCCCGAAGTCCATGGCGGGCCGGGTGTTGGCCAGCAGTGTCACCACGGCGGAGTGCGGGACGACGACGCCCTTGGGCCTGCCGGTCGATCCGGAGGTGTAGATCACGTACGCGGGTCGGTGCCAGTCGGTCCCGGCCGGGGCCGTCGCCCGGGCGGCCTGTTCCTCGGGCGGTTCGTCGCCCATGACGAGCACGCGTGCCGCGACGGCGCCAGGCCGGTCCAGCAGGCGCTCGAAGCGGTCCCGCTCGCCGCGGCCGACGAGAACGACCTCCGGGGCCGCGTCGGCCAGCACGTACTCCAGCCGTTCGTCCGGGTACGCCAGGTCCAGCGGCACGTAGGCCGCGCCGGTGCTGACGATCGCCACCAGGGCGGCGACCTGTTCCAGGGACCGCGGGACGGCGACGGCGACGCGTCCGCCGGGCCCGGCTCCGGCCGCGCGCAGTGTCGCGGCCAGGGCGTTCTTGGCGGCCGCCAGTTCGCCGTACGTCAGTGATTCGGTACCGCCGTCGAGGGCGCACCGGGTGACCGCGGTGGCGGCCGGGTCGCGTTCCGCCGCGGCGTCGAACAGGGCGCCCAGGGTCGTGGGGGTGATCCGCACGGGGGTTCCGGCGGCCTCGCGCCCGAGTTCACCGACGGGGGTGTCCGGCCGGGTGAGCACGCCGGTGAGGGTCCGGGTGAACGTGCGCAGGATCGTCCGGGCGCCGGTCTCCCCGAGCCGCTCGGCGTCGTAGATCAGGTTGAAGCGCGGACGGCCGTCCGGGGTGCGTTCGACCACCAGTGTCAGCGGGTAGTGCGGGGCGCCCTCGTTCACGATGCCGGTCACGGCCACCTCGTCGCCGGGCCGGCGCAGTCCGGCCACGTCGGTCGCGACGTCGAACACCACCAGGGTGTCGAACAGCGCCCCGACACCGGCCCCGCGGCCGATCCGCGCCAGGGAGACGTGCTGGTGCGACAGCACCGTGTCCCGGTGCTCGTGGACCGAGGCCAGCAGTTCGCGCGCGGTGGTCGTGGGCGCCCACCTGGCCCGGACGGGGATCGTGTTGATGAACAGGCCCACCATGTCCCCGATGCCGGGCACATCGGCGTCGCGCCCGGACACCGTCGAACCGAACACCACGTCGCCGCCGTGCAGGAGACCGCCGAGCGTCAGCGCCCAGGCGCTGTGCACGGCCACGCTCAGCGGCACCCCGGCCGTACGGACGGCCGCGTCGATGTCGTCCGCCGGCTCCTCGGCGGTGTCGGCGAACCGGTCCGACGGGGTGTGCCCCTCGGCGACGAGCGAGGGGCCCGGCAGCCCCGCGAGCTCGCCGGCCCACACCCGGTCGCTCTCCTCGTCGTCGCTCGCGGCGAGCCGGCGGACGTAGTCCCGGAAGCCGCCGATCGGGTACACGGTCCCCGGCGCGTGGTACTCGGCCAGCAGGGCGCGCAGCATCGGCGGCACGGACCAGCCGTCGGCGACGATGTGGTGCACGGTCTGCACGAGCACGTTCTGGCCCGAGCCCGCGCGGACGAGTGTGTACCGCGTCAGCGGCCCGGCGGCCAGGTCGAATCCGGCGCGGCGGTCCCGTTCGGCGTGGTCGCGGATCTCGGCGTCGGTGATGCCTGGACGGTCCAGCGTGGTGAACGGGGCCCGGACCCCGCTCTCCAGTACGGACACCACCCGGCCGTCGGCGAGCGCCACGAAACGGGCGGCAAGGTTGGGGTACAGCGTGAGCAGCCGGGTGGCCGCCGCAGCGAGCCGGCCGGCGTCCACCTCGCCTTCCAGGGTGAGCAGTTGCTGCTCGACGTAGCTGCCGGCCGAGTCGTCGTCGAAGACCGAGTGGAAGTACAGGCCCTCCTGCAACGGGGTCAGCGGCAGCACGTCGAGCAGCGCGGGGCCGTCCAGGTCGTCGACATCGGCCTGGGTGAGCGGGACGAGGCCGAAGTCGCTGGGAGAGTGGCCCCCCTCGTCGAGCGCGGCAAGCCCGGCGAGCGCCGCCCGGTAGTAGCCGCCGATGGTGGCCACGTCCTCGTCGGCGAACATCCCGTCCGGCCAGGAGATGGTGGTGACGAGCTCGTACGCGCCGTTCGGGGCGGGTTCGGCGATCGCGTTGAACTCGAGGGCGCGTGGCAGCCGCATCCTGGCGTCGCGCTTCTCGCCCAGTTGTCCGGTGGCGCCCGCGATCTGCCAGTCGCCGGACGTTCCCGAGTCGAAGCGGCCCAGGTAGTTGAACAGCACCTGGGGTGCGGAGGCTTCGAAGCCGGCCCCGCCGAGGTAGCGCAGGGCCCCGTAGGGGAGGCCGTTGCCCGGCACCCGTGCGAGGTCGTCCTTGACGGCCTTGAGCGCGGCGGCCAGATACTCGGGCGCCGTGGGATCGGCCGCGGGACCGGGGTCGACGGTCACCGGGAAGAGGGTGGTGAACCAGCCCACGGTCCGCGACAGTTCCGGCTCGAATCCGGCGTCTCCCGCAATGAACCGTCCTTCGCGGCCGTGGCCTTCGAGTTCGATGTGCGCGAACGTCTGGTCCTGTCCGAGGTCGCGTCGCCACCGGGCGAGGGCGACGGCGAGCGCGGTGAGCAGGACGTCGTTGACGCCCGCGTGGAACTTCGCGGGGATCTCGCCCAGCAGCGCGGACGTGGTCCCGGCCCCGACCTGGACGGTGCGGGTCCGCTCACGGGCGACGGTGTCGTCCTCGGAGAGTGCGCGCCTGCCCAGCGGTGCGTCCGGGCCCGGCAGCGGACGCCGGAAGTAGGCGCGGTCGGCGTCGAAGTCGGCCCCGGCCAGCACCTGCGTCCAGCGGCGGAAGGACGTGCCGACGGGGGGCAGGTCGATCGGCGCACCCGCGGCGGTCTGCCGCCACGCCGTGGCGAGGTCCTCCATCAGGATCCGCCAGGACACGCCGTCGACCACCACGTGGTGGACGACCACGACCAGCTGCCGTGCCTCGGGGCGCAGGACCGCGCGCAGCATCACGCCGTTGTCGGGGTCGAGCGCGGCGGTCGCGAGCGCGACACACGCGTCGAGCGGCTCGTCGCTCTCCTGCCACCCCGCGACGGCTCCGTCCGCCCGCGGGATGTCGAAGCTCCAGCGGTCACCGCGCACGAGCTTCGCGCGCAGCATGTCGTGCCGTGCGACCAGGGCGGTGAGGATGCCGTCGAGGGCCGTGGCGGTCAGTTCCGCCGGGGTGTTCAGTACCACCGACTGCACGAAGCCGTCGATCGTGTCGGTGGTCTCGCCGAGCCACTGGACGACGGGCGAGCCGACGACGGGCCCGGTGGCCACGTCGCCGTGTCCCACGGGGCTCGCGTCCTCGCGGCTCGCCACGGCGGCCAGGGCGCCAAGGACGCTGTTGCCGAAGATCTGCCGTGCCGTGACGTGGAGGCCCGCGTCGCGCAGCGCGCTCAGCAGCGATATCGCCAGGATGCTGTCACCGCCGAGCCGGAAGAAGTCCTGGTCGGCGCCGACCTCGTCGAGCCGCAGCAGCGCGGCCACCGCGGCGCACACGACACGTTCGTTCTCGGTGGCGGGCGCGACGAGCGGGCCCGTTCCGGCCGCGGGCTCCGGCAGCGCGCCGCGGTCGATCTTGCCGTTCGCGGTGAGCGGGAAGGCCTCCGTCACGACGAGGTGGGTGGGCACCATGTACTCCACCATGTGTTCGGCGGCCCACTCCCTGACCTCGTCCGCCCGCAGGTCCTCGCTCCCCGCGGCGGGGATGACGTATCCGACGAGGTAGGTGCCGCCGGCCGTGTTCTTCCTCGCCACGACGCAGGTGTGCCGCACCCGGGGGTGCTCCGCGAGCCCGGCCTCGACGTCCTCGATCTCCAGCCGCATCCCGCGGATCTTGATCTGGTTGTCGGCCCTGCCGAGGAAGTCCAGCGAACCGTCCGGGGCGTAGCGCGCGAGGTCGCCGGTCCGGTACAGCCGGGAGCCGTCGTCCGCGAAGGGGTTGGCGACGAACCGGGACGCCGTCAGTCCGGCCGCGCCGGCATAGCCGCGTCCGAGGAGGAAGCCGCCCACGTACAGCTCGCCGCCGACGCCGACCGGGACCTGGCGCAGCTCGTCGTCCAGGACGTACAGCTGGGTGTTGGGGTTGGCCCTGCCGATGGACGTCGACAGGCGTTCGGCCTCGCCGCGGTAGATCACGTGCGAGACGCCGATCGTCGTCTCGGCCGGGCCGTAGCCGTGGTACATGGGGATGTCGAGCCGGTCGCGGAAGCGTTCGTACAGCTCCGGGGTCAGCACCTCTCCGCCGCACCACACGTGCCGCAGGCTGTCGAGCCGGTCCGAGTCACCCGCGATCTCCAGGAGCACGTCCAGCATCGAGGACACCAGATAGGTGAAGGTGACGCGCTGCCGCGCGATCACGCTCAGCAGGTGGTGCGGGTCGCGTTCGCCGCCGGGCCGCAGGACCACCAGTCGGCCGCCGGTGACCAGCGGCAGGAATATCTCGTTGACGGAGATGTCGAAGGACAGCGGTGCCTTGAACAGCGAGGCGTCGTCGTGGCCGAAGCCCAGGATCTCGCGGGACTGCCACAACAGGCGTTCGCTGATGGCTTCGTGCCGGATCATGGCGCCCTTGGGCCTGCCGGTCGAACCGGACGTGAAGATCACGTAGGCGAGTGCCGCGCCGTGGACGGTGACCTCGGGGGCCTCGACGGGGTACGAGCCGTACGCCCCGCCCCGGAGGTCGACCGCGACCGCCTGCGGCTCGGCGGGGTCGTGCTCGCCCGTCGCGTTGAGCTGCAGCACGACCTGGGCGTCCTCGATCACGACGGCACGGCGCGCGGCCGGCCACTGCGGGTCGAGCGGCACGAAGGCGCACCCCGCCTGGAGGACGCCGAGGAGCCCGATCACCATGTCGGCCGAGCGGTTCAGCGAGATGCCGACGACCTGCTCGGCGGTGAGCCCGCGCGCGATCAGATGATGGGCCAACCGTGCTGACGACTGCGCTGTCTGACGGTAGGTCAGCGAAAGGTCCCCGTCGACGACGGCGACGGCGTCGGGCCTGACGCGCGCCTGCTCGAGGAACATCTCCACCAGGGTCGGGCGCTCCCGGTCGGCGTACGTGTCGTTCCATCCGGCGAGGGCCTTCGCCCGCTCGGCCGCTCCGGTCGGGCCGATGCTGCCGAGCGGCCGGTCCGGGAAGTCGGCGAGGTCGTCCAGCGCGAGTTGCGCGTCGGCCGGTCCGGTGCCCACGGGGACGCTGATGCTGCGGCCGTCCGCACCGACCTCCCAGCCACCGTGCCCGGAACCGCCGTTGTCGACCCATCCGAGTACGTCGGGGAACAGCGTGCCGGGGGTGAGGTCTATGCCGTCGGGACTCCGGCCCGTCGCCCAGTACGCAAGCCCGATGGCACAGGCCTCGGCGATCGTCCGGTCGGGGTAGTCGCCGGTCCGCCGGCGAAGGCCGGCCAGGCTCGCGGGAGAAAGCCGTACGAGACGACCGCTCGGTTCCAGCATCGAAGACTCATCGCCCTTCCGAGATACGAGAATTACCTGACCCGGCCTGCTTACGGGCCGCCTAGCTGCCCTCACGCCAGGCCTGCCAGAGCCGCGCGTACCGGCCGCCCAGAGCCACGAGCTCGTCGTGGGTTCCCAGTTCCACCACGCGCCCCGCGTCCAGCACCGCGATCCGGTCGGCCGCCATCGCCTGCGTCAGGCGGTGGGCCACGAACAGCGTGGTGCGGCCCGCGCACGCGGCCAGCACCGCACGCTCCAGTTCCGCCGCGCCCTCGCTGCCCGCTTCGGCCGTCGACTCGTCGAGCACCACCACGGGCGCCCGCCCCAGTACCAGCCTGGCCAGGGCGATCTGGGCGACCTTGGTGACGTCCAGGCGTTCGCCGCCCTCCCCGACCAGGGTGTTCAGCCCCTCGGGCAGCGCCTCGGCCCACCCGTGGGCACCGACCGTGCGCAGCGCGTCCATCAGCTCGGCGTCGTCCGCCCCCGGTGCGGCCAGCCGCAGGTCGTCGGCGAGCGGGCCGGAGAAGACGTGCGTCTCCTGCGTCAGGATGCTCACCAGGGCCCGGGCCCCGGCTTCGTCGAGGCCGGCGAGGTCGTGGGACCCGATGCGCACCGATCCGGACTGCGGGGTCCCGATGCCCGCGATCAGCGCGGCCAGCGTCGACTTGCCCGCGCCCGTGGCCCCCACCAGCGCGAGCGAACCGCCGGACGGGATCGTCAGATCGACGTCCAGCAGGACGGGGCTCTCCGTCCCGGGGTAGCGGAACGTCAGCCCCCGCACCGTGACCGGGTAGGGCGCGGCCTGCGCCTCGGCGACGGACTCGTCGCCCACCAGCCGTTCCTCCGCGGTCTCCCCGAGCACACCGACCAGGCGGGTCAGGCTCGCGCCCGACTTCTGCGCCTCGTCGAAGGTGAACATGATGGCGCCCAGCGGCGTGAAGAGCCGGTGGAACATGAGGGGGGCCGCCGACACCTCGCCCAGGGTGGCCGCGTCGGCCTCCAGCAGGGCGTACCCCACCACGAGGATGAGGACCAGGCCGATGAACTCGGCGCGGTTCTCCCTTCCGACGAAGCGGCCGAAGAACCGGAACACCTCGATACCGAGTTCACGCACCCGCCAGGACTCGGTGGTGACCTTCTCGCGCACCGTGCCCTCCAGGCGGTAGGCCCGGACCGTGTCGATGCCGTTCAGGCCGCTGATCAGCGCCTGGGCGCGGTCGGCCTGGGCGATCCGCTGCTTGCGGTAGAGCGGCGCGGACCGGGGGAGGTACCAGCGGAGGGCCAGCGCGTACGCGGGCAGCGCGGCGGCGCCCGCCAGTCCCAGACGCCAGTCCAGCCCGAACATGCCGGCCGTGGCGATGGTGACGAGGACTCCCGCGGTGAACACCGTGGGGACAGCCGTGCGGATGCCCCTGGAGAGCACCGCCACGTCGTCGCCGACCCGGGACAGCACGTCCCCCCTGCCGACCTGCTCGATCCGCGTGCTCGGCATGCCGAGCACCGCCCGGACCGCGTTCTCCCGCAGCCGCGCGAGGAGGTCCGCGCCCAGCCGCCCGATCAGGTACGTCGAAAGGGCCGTGGCCGCCGCGCCGAGCAGCGCGGCAACACCCAGCAGGACACCGACCGTGACCAGGACCGAGCGTGACTCGCCCTGCACCACTCCGTCGACCACACGGCCGAGCAGCAGCACCGGGAGCACCTGGAGCGCCGCACCGGCGACGGTGGTGAGTACGGTGGCCGCCGTCAGCCACGGCACCTCGCGGCAGTGAGACGCGACCCACCGGGTGGCCTCGCCCCCGGACGCCGTCCGCAGGGCCGTCTGGGCGGCGCGCGTGTCGGTGGTGCTCACACGCGGGCCGGAAGAGGCGCGGTTCCGGGCACGCCGGCCGCCGTCATCACTGGTCGACCGACTTGACGAGCTCGTCGATCGCGTACGGCAGGGACAGCAGGGTGCCCTGGGACATGGCCGCGCCGACGGCGGGACCTTCGCTGTCCAGGAGGTAGGAGACCTTGCCGTTCTTGGCCGCCGCCAGGTTGGCGAACAGCTCGAACTTCTTCAGCGCCTCCTGGTCCGCCTTGTCGTTGATGACGAAGACGCGGTCGACGTCGACGAGGTCGACGCGCTCGGGGGACAGCTGGGTGTAGAACTTCCCGCCGGCGATGTCGTCGATCCTGGTCGCGCCCTTGAAACCGATCCCGGTGACCAGGCGTCCACGCACGTCGGTGGTGGTGAACGGCGCGACGGAGTCCTCGTACCAGGACAGGGCCACGGCGGTCTGGTCCGCGAACTCGGGGTGCGCCTCGCGGGCGGCGTCGAGCTTGCCCTGGATGCCCTCCACCAGTTCGGTGCCCTGCGACTGCTTGCCGAGCGCCTTGGCGATGTGCACCGCGTTGTCCTGCCAGGGCGCGCTGAACGGCTCCTTCTCGGCCTTGGTGCGGCCCACCGTGGGGGCGATCTTGGAGAGTTTGTCGTACGCCGCCCGGTCGATCTCGGAGTAGACCGCGATGATCAGGTCGGGCCGCAGGGCGGCGATCTTCTCGTAGTTGGGGCCCGCGTCACCGTTGCTCATGACGACCTCGGGGCGGGTGTCGCCCCACTTGTCCTTCACCCAGGGCCACTGGGTGTTGATGTCGGGCGTCGTGCCCGTCGGGTTCGGGTACTGGTCGACCATGCCGACCGGTTTGACGCCGAGGGCGAGCATGGCCTGGTCGTCGGTGTAGCCGACGGAGACGACCCGCTGCGGGGCCTTTCCGACCTCCGTGGATCCGAACGCGTGCTCCACGGTGACCGGGAACGCTCCGCTGCCGGCGGCCGGGGCGCTGTCGCTCTTCGTGTCCTGCGAGCCGGAACCGCATCCCGCCAGGAGGCCGACGCCGAGGACCACTGCGGAGAGGGCCGCCGCCGACCGTCGTGGCTTCGTAGGAGTCGTTCTGTGGAGGAGCATCCGGAATCCCTTTGCTTTCGCGCTGGCCACTGCGCCCCGGTGAGGGCAGGCAAACCTTATCCCGTCGCAGTGAGGTTAGCCTAGCCTAACTTTACTGTTTTCCTTTGTACGTAACCGAGTTGAGCTCGGAGTGGACGTGCGCCCGGCCGATCGGCACGATGAGCGGCCGGTCCCCCACCGGGTCGTCGATCACCTTCGCGCGCAGCCCGAACGCTTCGTGGAGCAGTTCGGCGGTGATCACGTCGCGCGGGTGCCCCTGGGCCAGGATCCCCCCGCCCCGCATCACGACGAGGTTGTCGCTGTAGCGCGTGGCCAGGTTGAGGTCGTGGAGCACCATGACCACGGTGCATCCCGACTCGTGCAGATCGTCCACCAGATCCAGCACGTCGATGGCGTGCGCCAGGTCGAGGTACGTCGTCGGCTCGTCCAGGAGCAGCAGATCGGTGCCCTGGGCCAGGGTCATCGATATCCACACACGCTGACGCTGCCCGCCGGACAACGAGTCGACCGGCCGGTCCGCCAGGTCGGACACCCCGGTCATGGCCAGCGCCCGCTCCACGACATCGGCGTCGTCCGACGACCACTGACGCAGCCAGCTCTGGTGCGGATGGCGTCCCCTGGCCACCAGGTCGGCCACCGTCAGTCCTTCGGGGGCCACGGGCGCCTGGGGAAGCAGGCCGAGTTTCTTCGCGACCTCCCTCGTCCTGAGCCCGGCGATGTCCTCGCCGTCCAGCACGACCGACCCCTTCGCCGGCTTGAGCAGGCGTGTCAGGGTGCGCAGCAGGGTCGACTTCCCGCAGCCGTTGGGACCGATGATCGTGGTGACCACCCCCGGCGGGATCGTCACGTCCAGGGCGTCGATGACGGTGCGGGGGCCGTATCCGACCGTGACGCCCCTGGCCGCCAGCCGCGCCGCGCCGTCGCCCTCGAACCCGGCCCCGGTGATGTGCCGATCGGCCACGACTCCCCCTTCGCTTCGGTTGTTCGACCAGTTCATGATCTACCTGAGGTTCGCCCGCACCAGCAGGTAGACGAGGAAGGGGCCGCCGATCGCCGCGGTGACGACCCCGACGGGGAGAGTCATCGGCAGTGCCGTGCGAGCCGTCAGGTCCGCGCCGTTCAGCAGCAGCGCCCCGACGAGTCCGGAGGCCACCATCGGTGGTGTCGGGCACCTCGTCAGACGCATCGCCACCTGGGGCGCCACCAGCGCGACGAAGGGGACCGGGCCGGCCGCGCTCACCGCCACGGCCGCCAGGAGCACCGCGCACAGCAGCAGGAGGGCCCGCACCCTGGAGTACCGGACGCCCAGGCCCGCGGCGACCTCGTCGCCGAGGTGCATCGGCTTGAACTGGAACGCGGCGCAGGCCACCACGACCAGGAGTGCGAGCGTGCACCGGAGCGCCACCCCCACCTCGTCCCAGGAGCGGTTGTCCAGGGACCCGACCAGCCATGCCTGGGCCCTTGCCACGTCCCTGATGTCGGCGGTGGTCAGCAGCCAGGTCGTGATCGCCTCCGCCACGGCACTCACCGATATGCCGATGAGGATGAGCCGGAAGCCGTCGATCCCGCGCCGCCAGGCAAGGAAGTACACCAGCAGGCCGGTGCCGAGGCCGCCCGCGAGCGCAGCCGCCGGCACCCCCACGGAGCCCGCGACCGCCGCGGCCGTCCCGCCCGACGCCGTCACCACGAACACCGCGACCGCGCCGGCCCCGCCGGTGATCCCGAGGATGTCGGGGCTGGCCAGCGGATTGCGGGCGACGGACTGCGTGATCGCGCCGGAGACACCCAGCGCCGTCCCGACGACGAGGCCTGCCAGCGCGCGCGGCATCCGCAGATCCATGATCACGAACTCGTCGACCTGCTCACCCCGGCCCACGATCGTGGCGACGACCCGAGGAAGCCCCACGGGGAAGTCGCCGACGGCGATGGACAGACAGAACACGAGGAAGGCCGCCACAGCCAGCAGCAGCGTGACGGAGACCATCCAGGGACGCCACACGAACGACAGGGTGCCGAGCCGGACACCCGGTGCCACCGACGGCCTCGCATCTGTCCCGTTCACGCGTTCCTGAACTTTCCGCGCCACACCAGGGCCGCGAAGAAGGGAGCGCCGAGGAGGGCGACGACGACACCCGCGTCCAACTCCCCCGGTCGCACCACCAGCCGGCCCACGATGTCGCAGACCAACAGGACCACGGCACCGAGAAGACCCGCGTAGGGCACCAGCCAGCGGTAGTCCGGCCCGGTGAGGTACCGGGCCAGGTGGGCCACCATCAGTCCGAGGAACGCGATGGGCCCGCACGCCGCCGTCGCCGCGCCCGCGAGCAGTGTGACGGCGACGATGCCGACGGTCCGGCTCAGGGCGATGTTCACCCCGAGCCCTCGCGCGACGTCGACGCCCAGGTTCAGCAGGTTGAGCGAGGGCAGTGTGGTCAGTGCCAGCACCAGCCCGACCGCGATGAACGCGGCAACCGGCCAGATGACGTCGAACCCGACTCCGGCCACCGAGCCCGAGTTCCAGAACCTCAGCGCGTTCAGCGACTTGAGGTCCGACAGGGCGACCGCCGTGGTCATGGCGGCGAGGAACACCGTGACGCCCTGCCCCGCCAGCGCGAGGGTCAGCGGGTTGCCGGCCCCCCGGCCGATGCTGGCCAGCCCGAACACCACCACGCCCGCGGCGGCCGCCCCGGCGAAGGCGAACCACACGTACTGGAAGGGATCGGAGAACCCGAACACGGCGATCGCCGACACCACGGCGAACGAGGCCCCGGTGTTCACCCCGAGCAGCCCCGTGTCCGCGATCGGATTGCGTGTGTACCCCTGGATGAGCGCCCCTCCGGCCCCCAGGGCGATGCCCGCCACGATCGCGAGCACCGTCCTGGGCACCCGCACGGTCCGCACGATGAGCCTGATCTCGGTGAGCCGCTGGTCCGGGTCGGGCGCCGCGGACAGACCGTGCCACACCTCGGCCGGGCTCAACGCCCTCGCCCCCACGGCCAACGACACCGCGGCGGCGACCACGAGGACCGCCAGAAGGGCGCCCGCGCCCGCAACCCGCCTACGGTGCAGCCCTGTTGGACCCCCGGGCGCGGTGCGCTCAACTGCAGTCGTGCTCATGTCGACGTACGCTATCCCTTTGCTCCAGCGGTGCGGCACGGGTGGCGGACGCAGCGCCGGGGCGCCCCGGGTCGTGCTCCGCGCCGTCCGGGCCGTGCTGTCGAACCGCTCAGCGGGCGCTCGGGTCGGCGACCGGGCGGGCCGCGTCCGGGGCCGCCTTGACACCCCGGTCGAGCAGCGAGTCCAGGATCTCGCCGACACGGACGGCGATGTTGGACAGCAGGGACGAGGTGATGCCGTGGGTGTGCTCCGTGCCCCCTTGCAGGTAGATGCCGCAGCGCAGATCGGCGTCGGTGGCGATGCGGTAGTCGCGCTCCACACGGACCCGGCCCTCGTCGTCGCGCAGGCAGCGGTCGGCCACGTCGCCGAGGAGAGCGACCGGGTCGACGGGGCTGTAGCCGGTGGCGCACACCACGACATCGGCGTCCAGGAGGGTCTCCTCGCCCGTGACGAGGGACTTCACGGTGGCGCGCACCTTGTCCGGCGTCTGCTCCACAGCGGCGAGCCGGGAGACGTTGAGGAAGCGGAGGCGCTCGGTGCCGAGGACCTTCTCCTGGTACATCTGCCGGTACAGGCTGCCGATCAGGTCGACGTCCACCACGGAGTAGTTGGTGTTGCCGTGGTAGTCCATCAGTCTGCGCTTGACGCTCTCGGGCGCCGCGAAGTACTCGTCGACCGCGTCCGGGTCGAAGATCCGGTTGGCGAAACTGCTGTCGTCGGCGGGGCTGTAGCCGTAGCGGGAGAAGACCGCGCAGATCTCGGCATCGGGGAAGCTGCGGTGCAGGTAGGCGACGTTCTCCGCGGCACTCTGCCCCGCGCCCACGACGACGAACCGGGAGGGCGAGGTGCCCTTCAGCGTGTCGACCCTCCTGAGGAGGTCGGAGTTGTGCCAGACGCGGTCGCCACGCTCGACGCCCTCCGGCATGAGCGGGCGCAGCCCGGTTCCGATGACGAGGTTGCGGGCCCTGTGGACCGCGAGCCCCTCCCCCGACCGGACCGTCACGTCCAGGTACTCCACGGCTCCGTCACGGACGAACGGCGTGACGCCGACGACCTCGTGGCCGTACGAGACCATGTCGTCGACCTTGGCGGCCGACCACTCCAGGTAGTCGTGGAACTCGACCCGCAGCGGGAAGAGGTTCTTGTGGTTGATGAAGTCGACCAGCCGGCCCCTGCTCTTCAGATAGGCGAGGAAGCTGAACTCGCTGGTCGGGTTCCGGAGCGTCACCAGGTCCTTGAGGAAGGACACCTGCATGGTGGCGTCGTCGATGAGCATGCCCCGGTGCCAGCCGAAGCGTGGCTGCTGCTCGAAGAAGTGGGCGGTGACCGTCTCGTGCGTACCCGTACGTGCGTTGTGCTCGCTGAGCGCGATGGCCATGGCCACATTGGACGGCCCGAAACCGATACCAATGAGGTCGTGCACCGGTCGAACGTCGCCGGGCTGAACCTGTGACATGTCACTCCCATCGTGCGGGGCAGTCGCCTGTCAGGCGTGGGGGAACGTGCGGAACGTGGGCATACCGACGGGGCGCCCCGCTGGAATTTAGGTGAGCCTAAGCTAATCTCGCAAGGCTGTCGATAGGGGCACCCCGGGCGGGCATCACTCAACTGCGCTTTCAGCTTGCCCCGTTGCAAACTTAGGGAAGCCTCGCTTTACTGAACGTCGATCAGCCCCTGCTCTGAGGAGGAACCCCATGCGGGTCGTCATGTTCGGATACCAGACCTGGGGACACCGCACCCTGCGAGCGCTCCTGGACTCCGAGCACGACGTGGTGCTTGTCGTGACGCACCCCAAGAGCGAGCACGCGTACGAGAAGATCTGGAGCGACTCCGTCGCCGACCTCGCCGAGGAGCACGGTGTCCCGGTGCTGATCCGCAACCGGCCGGACGACGAGGAGCTGTTCGAGCGCCTGCGCGAAGCGGCCCCGGACATCATCGTGGCCAACAACTGGCGCACCTGGATCCCGCCGCGCGTCTTCGCCCTCCCACGCCACGGCACGCTGAACATCCACGACTCGCTGCTGCCGAAGTACGCGGGCTTCTCGCCGCTGATCTGGGCCCTGATCAACGGCGAGTCCGAGGTGGGCGTCACCGCGCACATGATGAACGACGAACTGGACGCCGGCGACATCGTCCGGCAGGAGGCGGTCCCGGTCGGACCGACGGACACGACCACCGACCTCTTCCACAAGACGGTCGAGCTCATCGCCCCCGTCACCATCGACGCACTGGCTCTGATCGCCTCCGGGCAGACGGAGTTCACCAAGCAGGACCGCTCCCGGGCGAGCTTCTTCCACAAGCGCTCCGCCGAGGACATCCGCGTCGACTGGACCTGGCCGGCCGAGGACCTCGAACGCCTGGTCCGCGCCCAGTGCGAGCCGTACCCGAGCGCCTACACGTTCCACCGGGGCAGGCGGCTGGAGATCCTCGCGGCGGTGGTGTCCGAGGGACGCTACGGGGGTACCCCCGGCCGCATCTTCTACCGCGAGGGCGACGGCGTGGCAGTTGTCGCCGGAGCCGACGCCCGCACGGGCCGCAACCGCGGTCTCGCCATCACACGGGTACGCACCGAGGACGGCCGGGAGATGGGCGCGACGGAGTACTTCACCTCCATGGGCGGATACCTGACCGCCCGGCCCTGACGCGCGGGTCGGCGGGGCCCCTGACGCGCGATCAGGGGCCCCGCCGACCCGCACGGCCGGCGCCCCCGCCACGGTGTCACGCGGCGAGGGCGCCGGAACCGCCGGACCCCGGCAGGGGCCCGGCGGGCGGGTCAGCCCGTGTACGAGGCGAAGACCCTGGTGAAGTCCCACGGCTGCTGGGAGACACCCGAACAGGTGTCGGCCCCACCGCCGGTGCAGGGCCGGTCCCGGTTGACCGACCAGAAGGTCAGCCTCGCGAGGTGGCGCTGCTGGGCATAGCCGAGAATCGTGCGGAAGTCCGCCACGGTCACCGTCTCAGCGTTGTCCGTGACGCCGTTCATCGAGGAGATGCCGGTGTGCCGGTAGGCCTGGTCGTCCGAGTAGCCGTAGGCGTTCTTGACCGCGGTCTTGAGCCCCTCGGCGGCGCGGACGGTGAGGGTGCCCATGTTCTGGCCGGCCCCGCCGAAGTTGAACGGCATGATGGTCCAGCTGTCGACGGTGAGCCCGGAGGCCGCGGCCTTGCCGATCAGGCTGTTGTCAGGGCCGTTCTGGCCGGTTCCGAAGGTCACGTACACCTTGATGCCGGGGTTGGCGGCCTTGACCGTCCTGAGTGCGTCGACCGTGCGCTGCTGGACGGCGGGACTGTCGTACGCCGCCGCCTCGATGTCGATGTCGATGGCCTTGAGCCCGTAGGCGTTGATGACCTTCTGGTACGCGGCCGCCAGCTCGCCTGCGCTGGAGCAGGAACTCTCCAGTTTGTTCCCGCTCCAGCCCCCGAAGGACGGGATGACGTCGCCGCCGGCCGCCCGCACGGTGTCGACGGTCTGCTGGTCGACGCCGCCGGTCAGCGGCCGGCCGCCGTCCCACTGGGGGTTGCAGTAGCCGTTGCTGAGGACGAAGGCGAGGGTGAACCACTTGACGCCCGTCGCGTTCATCACGGTGGTGGGACTCGGCGGGCCGCCCCAGCCGTTGTAGAGGTACGGGGCCACCGCCATGGCTCCCGGTCCGGGCGATTCCCCGCCGGAGGCAGGCACGGTCCACTTCTGGTTGGCGGCGCCGGTGCAGGTCCAGATCTGCAACCGCGTGCTGTTCGCACTGCTCCCACCCGACACGTCCAGGCACTTGTCCGCCTGCGGATTCACCACGTCCCGGGCCGCCGGAGTCGCCCACTGCTGCGCCGCCGAACCATTGCAGTCCCACAACTGCACCTTCGTACCGTCCGCCGTGCCACCCGACACCACGTCCAGACACTTGCCCAACGCACGGATCGTCCCGTCCGAACCCACCGACCACTGCTGCGCCGCCGAACCGTTGCAGTCGTACAACTGCACCGCCGTACCGTTCACCGCCGAACCGGCCGCCACATCCACACACTTCCCCGCCAGACCGGTGATCCGGCCGGTGTCCGCAGCGGCACCGCTCGCGGGTGAGGCGGCCGGCCCGGTGAGGAGGGCCGCCGTGGCCACCACCGTGCCCAGCAGACCACGCACCCCGCGTCCCGCCCCTCGCGCCGCGGTCACCGGGTCACCGTCCACTTCTGGTTGGCGGCGCCGGTGCAGGTCCAGATCTGCAACCGCGTGCTGTTCGCACTGCTCCCACCCGACACGTCCAGGCACTTGTCCGCCTGCGGATTCACCACGTCCCGGGCCGCCGGAGTCGCCCACTGCTGCGCCGCCGAACCATTGCAGTCCCACAACTGCACCTTCGTACCGTCCGCCGTGCCACCCGACGCCACATCCAGACACTTGCCCAACGCACGGATCGTCCCGTCCGAACCCACCGACCACTGCTGCGCCGCCGAACCGTTGCAGTCGTACAACTGCACCGCCGTACCGTTCACCGCCGAACCGGCCGCCACATCCACACACTTCCCCGCCAGACCCGTGATGGGTCCCCCACCGCCCGGCTGACCGCTGTCGGTGCTGACACGGACGTAGTCGACGAGGAGCTGCTGCGGGAAGACCGTGCTTCCGTCGGGGTCACCGGGCCAGTAGCCGCCGACCGCGAGGTTCAGGATGACGAAGAACGGCTTGTCGAAGACCCACCGGTTCCCGCCGAGGTCGGCCGGGGTACGCCGCTGGTAGACGGTGCCGTCGACGGACCAGGTGATGGCGTTCGGGCTCCAGTCCACGGCGAAGGTGTGGAACGCGTCGGCGAACGCCTGCCCGCCCGGCAGGGAGTATCCGGCGCCGATGCCGCCGCTGCCGGAGTAGCCGGGGCCGTGCAACGTGCCGTGCACCGTGGACGGTTCGAAGCCGACGTTCTCCATGATGTCGATCTCGCCGCTGTTCGGCCATCCCACGCTGCCGATGTCGGTACCCAGCATCCAGAACGCGGGCCAGATGCCCTGCCCGCGCGGGATCTTCATCCTGGCCTCGACGCGGCCGTAGGTGGTGCTGAACTTGCCGGAGGTGTTCAGCCGGGCCGAGGTGTACTCGCACCGCCCGTACCAGCACTGGTAGTTGCCGGGGTTCTCCTTGCGCGCGGTGATGACGAGGTTGCCCTGCCCGTCCAGGGTGGCATTGCGGTTGCCGGCGGTGTAGTACTGCCGCTCGTGGTTGTTGACGTTGTCACCGGTCTCGATCTGCCACTTCCCGCCGTCGACGGCGGAGCCGGCGGCCCCGTTGAAGTCGTCGGAGAACGTGACGGCGGCCGCTGCGGCCGGGGCGGCGGGGGCGGTCACCGGGGTGGGCGCGCTCTGTGCGAGACCGGTGGACAGTGTCGCGAGGCCGAGTGCCATGACGAGGGGCAGGACCAGGCGCCGAGGCAGACGTGGGGATCTCATGCCTCTCCCTTCGGGGAGGGTGATGAACTGACATGGGCATGTCAGAGCAAAGCGGGCAGAGCGGCGCACCCTCCCACCCGACCGGGGACGATCGAGGAGGCGGGGCGACTTACTTCACACCGTGATTTAAGAAATGAACGCCGACCCTGTCAAGGGTTTGGTATAGACCGGAAAGGCGTGCACCTCCGGCGGCCGACCGCCTGTGGCCGAAAGGGCTCGGACACCGGCCCCGTCCCCCGGTCGGCGGTACCCGGTCACCGCCGCCGCGGGGCGAGTGGCGGCCACCCGCGCCGCCCCGCCAGGAGACCGCCGTCACACCGCGCAGTCGGGACCGGGTTGGCCGAATCCCGATCTGCCCGGCCCGGGCCCGGCCTGCCGCGTCCGCCCGGCCCGCCTACTGCCTGCCCTGGGCGGATGTGCCGGCCCGTGTCGCGTCCGTACCCCAGCTCGCGAGCAGACGCAGGGCCTCGGCGGACGCCGAGCCGGGCTCGGCGTGGTAGGCGACCACGGACTGCTCGGCGTCGTCGGGCAGTGAGAACGTCTCGAAGGAGAGCGAGAGCTCACCCACCAGGGGGTGATGCAGTCGCTTCACACCGTGGCTCTTCTCCTTGACGTCGTGCGTGGCCCACAGCCGCCGGAACTCCTGGCTCTTCACGGACAGCTCACCGACGAGGGCCGAGAGACGGGGGTCGTCGGGATGGCAGCCCGCGTCCATCCGCAGGTAGCTGACGATGTCCGACGCCTTCTGGTCCCACTCGACGAACAGCTCGCGGTACTCCGGCTTCAGGAAGACCAGGCGCGCCCAGTTCCGCTCCTGCGGCGGCAACTCCGACCAGTCGCCGAAGACGGCGGCCGCCATCCGGTTCCAGGCCAGGATCTCCGAGCGCCGCCCGAAGACGTACGCGGGCACACCGTCCATGGTGTCGAGCAGCTGGTGCAGTGTCCCGCGCACCCGCTGCTGCCGCGCGGACGGCTTCCTCTTGTGGCGCTTGGGCTTCGCGAGGTGTGTGAGATGCGCCCGCTCGGCGTCCGTCAGCCTCAGGGCGGACGCGATCGCCTCCAGGACCTCGGCGGACACGTTCTGCCCGTTGCCCTGTTCGAGACGCGTGTAGTAGGCCACGGAGACCCCGGCCAGCTGGGCCAGCTCCTCCCGGCGCAGGCCGGGCACACGGCGGTGCCGCCCGAAGTCGGGCAGCCCCACGTCCTCCGGCTTCAGCCGCGCACGGCGGCTGCGCAGGAACTCGCTGAGCTCGGCTCTCCGGTCGAGGGCGTGCCCCGTGCCGCCACGGGGAGCCGCTTCGCCGGAGGACCGCCGTTCTGGTGCGGGCTGATCGTCCATGCGTCCAGTATCCACGGTCGTACGCACGTCATCCTGACCCCGCCAGTGGTAGGACCACCGGACGTACGCATAACCGTGGTCTGGGTGAAGCGCGCGCGTCGGGGCATGCTGGACCGCGTGCCCGGATCGAAGTCTGCCGGGCGACAGGACCACTCCTTAGGAGAACTCCCGAATGACCACTGTCCCTGCGTACGCCGCCCCCTCCGCCAAGGCCCCGCTGGAGCGCACCACCGTCGAGCGTCGCGCGGTCGGCGAGTTCGACGTCCTGATCGACATCAAGTTCGCCGGCATCTGCCACTCGGACATCCACCAGGCCCGTGACGGCTGGCACGAGGGCATATTCCCGATGGTGCCGGGCCACGAGATCGCCGGCCTCGTCACCGAGACGGGCTCCGGCGTCACGAAGTTCGCGGTGGGCGACCGGGTCGGCGTCGGCTGCATGGTCGACTCCTGCCGCGAGTGCGAGAACTGCAAGGCGGGCCTCGAGCAGTACTGCGTCAAGGGCAACACCGGCACGTACAACGCCCTGGACAAGAACGGTGAGCCCACCTACGGCGGCTACTCCACGCACATCGTCGTGGACGAGAACTACACCGTGCGCATCCCCGAGGGTCTTGCGCTGGACGAGGCCGCGCCGCTGCTGTGCGCGGGCATCACGACGTACTCCCCGCTGAAGCACTGGAAGGCCGGCCCCGGCAAGAAGGTCGCCGTCCTCGGCATGGGCGGCCTCGGGCACGTGGGCGTCAAGATCGCGCACGCGCTCGGCGCGGAGGTGACGGTCCTCTCGCAGAGCCTGCGCAAGAAGGACGACGGGCTGAAGCTCGGCGCGGACCACTACTACGCCACCAGCGACCCGAAGACCTTCGAGGAACTGGCCGGCACGTTCGACATCATCCTGTCCACGGTGTCCGCACCGCTGGACTTCGGCGCCTACCTCTCCCTCCTGAAGACGGACGGCGCGCTGGTGAACGTCGGCGCCCCGGAGGAGCCGATCTCCGTCAACCTCTTCTCCCTGATCGGCGGCCGCAAGTCCCTCTCGGGCTCCGGTATCGGCGGCATCCAGGAGACCCAGGAGATGCTGGACTTCTGCGCCGAGCACGGGTTCGGCGCGGAGATCGAGCTGATCGCCGCGTCCGAGATCAACGAGGCGTACGAGCGCGTGCTGAACAGCGACGTGCGGTACCGGTTCGTGATCGACACCGCCACCATCTGAGGTTCCTCACCTGCCGTCGCGGCCGGCGGCCCCGTCCGGTCCGGCCGTACGGCGAGTGATACCTACCGACGCCTCCCCGGCAGCACGCCGGGGAGGCGTCGGCGCTCTCGTCCCCCGTGCGCCGTCTCCCTGCTCCTCGATCGCCGCCTGTGCGGCACGGTGCGGGACGCGCCACCGGCTCCAGGTCAGTCCCGGTCCTGCCTGATCATGTCCGCGCACTTCTCGCCGATCATCATCGTGGTGATGCAGGGGTTCACCGCGGGGAGGAAGGGCATCACGGACGCGTCGGCCACCCGCAGACCCCGCACCCCCTTCACGCGCAGCCGCGGATCGAGGACGGCCTCCGGGTCGTCCGCCGCACCCATTCGTACGGTGCCCGCCGGGTGGTAGACCGTGTTGTGGGTCCGGCGGATGTAGTCGAGCAGTTCCCCGTCGGTCACGGCGTCCGGCCCCGGCGCGAGTTCGCGGCCGGCCCAGGACGCCATCGGCGCGCGGGAGACGATGTCCCGGGCGAGCCGCAAACCGTGGGTCATGACCCGTACGTCGTGCTCGTCGGTGAAGTAGCGCGGGTCGACCCGGGGCTTGTCCCGGAAGTCACGGGTACGCAGCCGGACGGTGCCCATGGAACGCGCGCGGGTGACGTTGGGGGTGAGGCAGAAGGCGTTCTCGGAAGTCGGGTAGCCGCGCCGGTAGGTGTTCATGTCGAAGGGCACGGACCCGTAGTGGAACATCAGGTCGGGGCGGTCGAGGCCTCCCGCGGTGTCGGCGAAGATGCCGATCTCCCACCACTGGGTGGACGAGGTGACCATGGGCTGCCTCGCCTCCCACATGATCACCCCTTCGGGGTGGTCCTGGAGGTGGGCGCCGACCGCCGGTGAGTCGACCCTGACCTCGACGCCGGTCTCGCGCAGATGGTCCGCAGGCCCGATCCCCGAGAGCATCAGCAGCTTCGGTCCGTCGATGGAGCCGCAGGCGACGACGACCTCGCGGCGGGCGCCGACGGTGCGCGAATGGATGAGGTCGGGCGCGAGGTACTCGACGCCGGTGCACCGCTGTCCGTCGTCCAGAACCAGTCGCTTCGCCTGCAGACCGGTGCGCACCTCCAGGTTGGGGCGCTGTCCGAGGATCGGGTGCAGATAGGAGACGGACGCGGACGAACGGGTGCCGTCGGGGCGGGCGTTGATCTGGAACCAGTGGGCCCCGCGGGTGACCGTCGTACCGGTGTTGAAGGGCGTGGTGGGGATTCCGGCGTCCGCGCAGGCTTCCAGCAGAGCCGTTCCGCAGGGGTCGTTCGGCGGGATGGTGCGGATGGTCACCGGGCCGCCGCGGCCGTGGTGGTCGCCGGGCGCGTCGTTGGTCTCCAGCCGCTTGTAGAGCGGGAAGCAGTCGGCGGCGCTCCAGCCCTCGCACCCGAGGGCGGCCCACTCGTCGAGGTCCTCGGCAGGCGCCCAGAAGGCGATGCAGGAGTTGTGTGACGAGCAGCCGCCGAGGACCTTGGCCCGAGCGTGCCGCATGAAGCTGTTGCCGTTGTCCTGGGGCTCCACCGGGTAGTCCCAGTCGTAGCCGGACTCCAGGAGCCCCATCCACCGGTCGAGCCGCAGGATGTTGTCGTCACCGACGTCGGAGGGACCGGCCTCCAGCACGCAGACGGTGACGGAGGGGTCCTCGGACAGCCGGGCCGCGACGACGGCACCGGCCGTCCCTCCGCCCACCACCACGTAGTCGAACTCGTCCTGCGGTCGGCTCTCGACGGACATCTGCGTCTCCAGAGATCAGGGTTGTGGGTGGGCTAAGGACTGTCGGCGGTCGGCGGTGCGGGCGTCTGCGGGTCCTTGACCTCGGTGCGGTGGCTCTCCAGGACCCCGGTCCTGTGCCGCTGCACGAACCAGTAGTAGGTGAAGCCGCCGAGCCCGACGATGCCGATGAAGACGAACGCGCCCCAGCGCAGGTACCAGTGCTGCGGCCCCGTCGCGTTGTAGACCTCGGCGCGCGGCCAGGCGAGGTTGAGGGCCATGCCCGCTCCCCACAGGACGGCGACGATGTTGATGGGGAGCCCGAACCGGCCCAGCGAGAAGCTGCCTTCGGCGGGTCGCCAGGCACCTCGGAGCCTGCGGATCAGCATGGGAGCGGTGACCATCAGATAGGCCAGGTAGATCATGATGACGGCGATGCTGGTGATCACCGAGAAGATCTGCGGCTGGTTGATGTTGACCACCAGGATGACGACGCCCACCACCCCGATCACGACGGCCGGCACCACGGGGGTCTGGAAGCGGGGGCTCACCCGGGCCAGGACCGAGCCCGCGGGGAGGTTGTTGTCCCGCGCCATCGCGAACATCAGCCGGATGCCGGCGGCCTGCACGGCGAGCACGCACACCGTGATCGCGACGACCACGCACCACAGGAAGATCTCGCCGACGGTCGAACCGAGTGTCTCCAGCACCACGTACTGAAGACCGCCCGTCGACAGCTCCTTCGCGGCCAGGTCCGGCACGGCCAGCAGTGCGAAGAGCAGGATCAGGCCGCCGATGAGGAACGAGGCGGTGAGCGCGCGCAGGATCGCGCGGGGTGCGTTGCGGCTCGGGTTGTGCGACTCCTCGCCGAGCGAGGACGCCGTGTCGAAGCCGTACATCACGTACGCCGAGGCGAGTGACGCGGTGAGGAACGCGCCGAAGTACCCGAGGGTCCGTCCTTCGCCGAGCCCGTAGGTGTCCGTGAGGACGCTGCTGGGGCCGCGGGTGATGTGTGCGGCGAGGAAGATGATCAGGGCGACCGCGGCGATCAGCTCGATGAACACACCCGCCGAGTTGATCCGGGCCATGAGCTGGACCCCGAAGGCGTTGACCAGGGTGGAGAAGAGGATCAGCACCGTGCCGAGGAGCACGGCGTTCTCCGCCGCGTCGTTCTTGCCGCTGCCGTCGCCGACGAACTGGAACCAGCTGTCGATCTGCGGGAGGGTGATCTGGTAGGCGAGCGCCACGGCCGAGAGCGAGACCATGGTGGCGGTCATCATCATCCAGCCGCCGAGCCAGCCGATGTGCGGGCCGCCCATGCTCTTGGCCCAGTTGTAGATCGAACCGGCCACCGGGTAGCGGGCCGCGAGCTCGCAGAAGCACAGGGCGACCATCAGCTGGCCGGCGAAGACCATGGGCCAGGACCACCAGTAGGCCGGGCCACCGAAGTTCACGCCGAAGTAGAACAGCTGGAAGGTGCCGGTCAGGATCGAGATGTAGCTGATGCCCGCGGCGAACGTGTGGAAGTTCCCCAGGGTGCGCTTGAGCTCGGGCTTGTAGCCGAGCTCGGCGAGTGAGTCGTCGTCGTGGCTGCCGTCGGCCCGGGTGCCGGGGCGAGGTGTGCCTGCCGGTTCGGGACTCGTCGGGTCGGACCGGCTCATTCGAACCACCTCTGCGGTCGGGCTGCGGTGTTGCGCCAGATGTGCTTGGCCTCCTGGTACTCCGCGAGACCGGCCGGGCCGAGCTCACGGCCCACCCCGGACTGCTTCATCCCGCCCCACTCGGCCTGCGGGACGTACGGATGGAAGTCGTTGATCCAGACGGTCCCGGCGCGTAGGCCGGCGGCGACCCGGTGGGCCCGCTCGCCGTCCTGCGTCCAGACGGCCCCGGCCAGCCCGTAGACGGTGTCGTTGGCCAGGGCGACGGCGTCGGCCTCCTCCTGGAACCGCTCGACGGTCAGGACCGGGCCGAAGGACTCGTCCCGTACGACGGACATGTCCGGGGTGCACTCGTCGAGCACGGTCGGCAGGTAGTAGAAGCCGTGCCGCAGCGCAGGGTCGTCGGGGCGGGCTCCCCCGCAGCGCAGCACCGCTCCCTCCGCGAGCCCCGCCGCCACGTAGGCCTCGACCTTGTCCCGGTGCGCGGCCGAGATCAGCGGCCCGCTGCGGGCCTGTTCGTCGAAGGGGCCGCCGAGCCGGATGTCCCGGGCGCGACGTACGAGCTCGTCGACGAAGGCGTCGTGCAGTTCGTCCTGCACCAGCAGCCGGGCACCGGCCGAGCAGACCTGCCCGGCGTGCAGGAAGACCGCCATCAGCGCGTAGTCGACGGCGGTGTCGAACTCCGCGTCGGCGAACACGATGTTGGGGTTCTTGCCGCCCAGTTCGAGTGCGATCTTCTTCACGGTGGGCGCCGCCGCCGCCATGATGAGCCGTCCGGTGGCCAGGCCCCCGGTGAAGGAGACCATGTCCACGCGGGGGTCGGAGGTCAGGGGTGCGCCGGCGGTCGCTCCGGCCCCGAGTACGAGGTTCGCCGCTCCGGGCGGCAGTCCGGCCTCGGTGAGCGCGTTCATCAGGAGGACGGCGGTGTGCGGTGTCAGCTCACTGGGTTTGAGGACGAAGGTGTTGCCCGCCGCGAGCGCGGGGGCCACCTTCCAGGCCGTCTGCAGGAGCGGGTAGTTCCAGGGCGTGATCAGTGAGCAGACGCCGACGGGTTCGTGCACGACACGGCTGTCGACGGCGGGATCACCCGTGTCGACGACGCGGTCGGTGCCACCGGAGGCGGCCAGGTTCCCGAAGTACCGGAAGCAGTTCGCGATGTCGTCCATGTCGTACTCGCTCTCCACGAGCCGCTTCCCCGTGTCCAGGGTCTCGGCTCGGGCGAACGCGTCCTTGTCCCGTTCCAGGATGTCGGCGACCCGCAGCAGCAGCCGGCCGCGCTCGGCGGCCGGCGTACGGGGCCACGGCCCCTCGTCGAAGGCCTCCCTCGCGGCGGCCACGGCGGCCACCGCGTCCCGCGGCCCCGCCTCGTCGACGGTGGCGACCAGCTCGCCGTCCGCGGGGCAGCGGATGTCGCGCTTTCCGCCCTCGGTCGCGGCGCTCCATCGGCCACCGATGAACAGCTCAGGCATGGCGTCCCTCCGGGATCGCTCCGGGCTCGCACGAAGACAGGGGGGCCGAAGCCGAACGTGTCGAGCTCGCCACCCAAAGTAAGTGTCCGGCAAGGTGTCCGCGCGGCGGGCGCCGCCGTTCCGGCTGTCGCGCCACCGCGGTGCGGCGGCTGCCGCGCACACCTCGAATCCGGTACGCGGGCACCGGTTTCCGGCCTGAGTCGGTACGTTCGCGCGAGAACCACTCGAATGTCATTGCAGGTCAGGCGGTAGTTTTGGGTTGTACCAATCGATCGCGTCCACATGTCGGACACCTTCCGATCGGGTCGCGCACCGCACCCGAGCTGCCCGAACGGTCATTCGGTAGGCAGGGTTGGCGCGGGTCGGGCCGGAAAACGCTGATCGATGTGCGATCACTGCGTGCAGCCGCAAGACTCCCGTCCGCAGTCACACCTCGACCGAAGGGCATTCACCAATGCGTCACAACATCAGCAGGATCGGCGTGATCATCGCGACTTCCGCACTTGCGGTGGCCGGTACGACCGCGGCGGGCGCGGTGGAGGCCGGTCCCGTGCGTTCGGCGGGCCTCTACGCCCCGTCGGCCCTGGTCCTCACGGTCGGCAAGGGCGACACCGCCTCGGTCACCGTCCAGCGGGCCGTGACGCTCAGCTGCGCACCCCGCGCCACCGGCACACACCCCGCGCCCGGCGCCGCCTGTTCGGAGCTCCGCTCGGTCGACGGCGAGTTCGGCCTGCTGGCCAGGCCGCAGTCGCAGGGCAACTGCACGCGCCAGTGGGACCCTCTCGTGCTCAGCGCGACCGGTGTGTGGCAGGGCCGCAACGTCTCCTGGTCGGCCACCTACGGCAACGCCTGCGAGATGCGGGCGAGCCTGACCGGCGGGTCCGTCTTCGCCTTCTGACCCGGCCCGTCAGGGAGCCCGGCCGGGCGGGCGAGGCACCGCCCGGCCCTGCGGTCTGCCGAGCCCGTCCGCCCGGCAGACCGCGCACGCCCCCAATGGTGGCTGCGCGCACAGCCCCCGGCCGAACTATGGTGTCCCGCCACATACGCCGCTGACCTGCCCCTTCCTACGGTATGGCGACACGGAAACGTCCCCGCCAAATCGTCCGGAAGTGGTATCCATGGCCGCCCCAGCAACCGCTCCCCCGCCCCCGTCGAACCTCCGCCGCATCGTCGCGGCGAGCCTCGTCGGGACCACCGTGGAGTGGTACGACTTCTTCCTCTACGGATCGGCTGCCGCGCTGGTCTTCAACAAGCTGTTCTTCCCCGGCTCCGACCCTCTCGTCGGCACCCTCCTCGCCTTCCTCACCTACGCGGTCGGCTTCGCCGCGCGCCCGATCGGGGCCCTGGTGTTCGGGCACTACGGGGACCGGCTGGGGCGCAAGAAGCTGCTGGTGCTGAGCCTGCTGATGATGGGTGGCGCCACCTTCGCCATCGGGCTCCTGCCGACACACGCCACCATCGGATCCGCGGCACCTGTCCTGCTCACCGTCCTGCGCCTCGTGCAGGGCTTCGCACTGGGCGGCGAGTGGGGTGGCGCCGTGCTGCTCGTCTCGGAACACGGCGACGCGAAGCGGCGGGGCTTCTGGGCGTCGTGGCCCCAGACCGGCGCGCCCGCCGGGCAGCTTCTCGCCACCGGCGTGCTCTCCGCCCTCACCGCCCTGATGTCCGAGTCCGCCTTCGAGGCCTGGGGCTGGCGCATCCCCTTCCTGCTCTCGGGCGTACTCGTGGTCCTCGGTCTGTGGATACGCCTCTCCGTCGACGAGTCGCCCGTCTTCAAGGCGGCCATGGCCCAGGCGGCACAGCGCAAGGCCGCCGCCGGGACCACGGAGAAGATGCCGCTCGTCGCCGTGCTGCGGCACCACTGGCGCGATGTGCTGATCGCCATGGGTGCGCGGATGGCCGAGAACATCAGCTACTACGTGATCACCGCGTTCATCCTGGTGTACGCGACGACGGCCGCCGAACTGAGCAAGCAGACGGCGCTCAACGCCGTACTCGTCGCCTCCGCCGTGCACTTCGCCGTGATCCCGCTGTGGGGCGCGCTGTCCGACCGGGTCGGCCGCAGGCCCGTCTACCTGATCGGTGCCGTCGGAGTGGCGCTGTGGATGTTCCCCTTCTTCGCGCTGATCGACAGCAGGAGCTTCGGGAGTCTGCTGCTGGCCGTCACGGTCGGCCTGATCTTCCACGGCGCCATGTACGCACCGCAGGCGGCGTTCTTCGCGGAGATGTTCGCGACCCGGATGCGCTACTCGGGGGCGTCGATCGGGGCCCAGTTCTCGTCGGTCGCCGCCGGGGCCCCGGCGCCGCTCATCGCCACCGCGCTGCTCGCCGAGTTCGGCACGTCGACACCGATCTCGCTGTACGTCATCGCCGCCGCGCTGATCACGGTGCTGGCGATCGTCTGCGCCAAGGAGACCAGCAACCGGGATCTCGAAACGGTCGGGACCGGAGGATCGCCCACGGAGGGGGAACCGACCGAGCTCTCCGGGGTTCCCCTCGACCCGGCCGCTCCCTGAGCGGGCTGTCGGGCCGTCCCCAGGTCCCGGGGGCGTGGGGACGGCCCGGCGAGAAGCGGCCCCGGATCCCTACGCCGCGCCGCACGCCGTACGCGGGGCCCGCATCCGGACGCCATCGCGTCAGCCGTCGACGGGCCTCACCCGGTCGGCGCCCTGCGGCAGGGTCAGCACCTGGTCGACCCCCGTGAGTTCGAAGAGATGGGTGAGTTCCCGGCCCACGCCCACCAGGTGGAGCGACGTACCCGCCGCCAGGGCTTCGCGGTGGGCGAAGACGATCTCCGAGATACCCACGGAGTCGCAGAACACGAGCCGGGACATCTCCAGGACGAGTGGCTCGCGCGCACGCGGAATAGCCTCCTCGACGGCCCTGCGGAGGCGGTCCGCCGTGAGGTGGTCGAGCGTGCCCGCGAGCCGCAGGACGACGCTGCCGGCAGGGCTCTCGTCCATGGTGAGCACCAGCGCGTGATCAGGCATCTGTGACGCTCCACGTGGCCGAGCGGACGGTTCGGAGTGCCGGGGCGCGGCCGGGGGCCCGCCCGGAGTCAGAGGAGCCGTGCCGCGAGCAGGGCGATGTCATCCGTCTTTCCCTTCCCGAAGGTGTCCAGCAGGACGTCACAGAGTTCCTCGACTTCCTCCGGCGCGTCCCGAAGCTGGTCGCTCAGCTGCCTCATGCTGTCGTCGAGGTCCTCGCCGGGGACCTCGATGAGTCCGTCGGTCAGCAGCAGAAGCGTGGAGCCCACCGGTACGTCGCTGCGAACGGCGGGCGGATGCGGCAGTTGGAGTCCGAGCAGCGGGCCGTGCTCGGTCAGGTAGCGCGTGGAGCCGTCGGTGCCTTTCAGCAGGGGCGGGATATGGCCGGCGTTGGCGATCTGGATGTGCCGGCCGCCGGGCTCCACCAGGACGAGGCAGACGGTGACGGTGACGGACGGCCGCAGCCGCGCCAGCAGCGCGTCCAGGCGGTTCAGCAAGGTACGGGGATCGTGCCCCTCGATGGCGTAGGCACGCAGCGCGTGCCGGACCTCGCCCATGATCATGGCCGCCTGGAGGGAATGCCCGGCCACGTCCCCGATGGCCAGCAGCAGACCTGCGGGGGTCTGGATCGCCTCGTAGAAGTCGCCGCCGATCTCGGCGTGGTCCGCCGCCGGCTCGTAGCGGACCGCCATCTCCACCCCGGGAACCCGGGGAAGCCGGTCCGGCAGGAATGTCCGCTGCAGAGTGAGGACGAGGGCGTGCTCCTCGCTCTGGCTGCGGAGTGCCTCCAGCGCGAGCGCGCACGCCTGTGCGAGCTGCGACAGGAGTTCACCGTCGTCGACACCCGCGAGCGTCGTGGCGTCCACCGCCAGCGCGACCGGCGGGCGCCCCTGCTTCGTACGGGCGAGGATCAGCCCGACACTGTCGGGGAAGACGTCGGCGCCGCCGACCGGATCCCGTGAGACCAGGGCCTTCCACCGCTCGCCCGACAGCAGCACGGTATCCGTGCCGGTCCCGTCGCCGAGGGCCGTGTCGGACAGGAGGTCGAGTAGGCGCAGCTCGGTCTGCCAGGCTCGTACGGCGGGCGGCGCCTCGATCCCCCGCGTCCGCCCCTGGCCGATCTCGTCCCACGGGGCGGCGGCGACGTGGAGCGAGCTGCTGTCGGGACTGAGGGACACCGCGACGGCGGGTGAGCACATCAGAGCGGCGGCACCCGCGGCAGCGGCCGTGGTGAAGGCTTCACCGTCCCGCGCGCCGTAGACGGCCAGGGTGCTGCTGTTGAGCGCGGCGACGCGCGTGGCGAGCCGCTCGGCGCGCCGGCGGGCCCGGGCGTAGCGCAACGCCGCCGTGACCGTGGCCAGCAGCTCGTCCGGAGCGATCGGCTCGCTCAGGTAGGCGTCCGCGCCCCGGTGCAGGCCCTGGGTCCGGTCACTCACTTCGATCGCTGTGGCGGAGACGTGGATGACGGGGAGTGAGGCGGTACGCGGGTCCGCCTTGATCTGCTCGCACACCTCGAACCCGCTCATGTCCGGCAGCCGCACATCCACGACCGCGAGTTCCGGAAGGTCGGCGTCCGAGGCCGAGGCGAGCAGGGCGAGACCTTCGGCGCCGTCTGCGGCTTCCACCACCGTATGACCCGCTCGGCGCAGCCAGCTGCCCAGGATGTAGCGCTTGGTGTCGTTGTCGTCGAGCACGAGGACCGTCGCGACGGCACTGTCCGGGTGTGCATAGGAAGTCACCGCGTGCCGCCCTGTCCGCCTATGGGAGGGGTGGACGGCGGCTCGTCGCCGAGGACCGAGGCGAGGAGCCCGGCGGTGAGCGTCGACTTCCCGAGGACAGCTCGCGCGTGTGCCAGCTTCCCGTGGTCCAGGGACTCGGCGGGGGCCGAGGTGACGACGACGACCGGTGTGCCGCGCAGTTCGGGGTCGTCGGCGAGCTCGGCCAGGACCGCGTAGCCGTCCATGTCCGGCATGTGCAGGTCGAGGAGGACCGCGTCGGGCCGTTCCGTGCGCACGGTCGTGCTCGCGCGCATGCCTTCCCCGACCTCGATCACCCGAGCGGCCAGCTGGTCCAGCACCGGGCGGACCGCGCTCCGGAACGCATCGTCGTCGTCCACGGTGACCAGCGTCGCGAGTACAGGGCTGCCCGAGGTGTCTCCTCCGCCCGCGACGTTCCCGGCGGGCAGCCTCACCGTGACCCGGGTACCGGCTCCCGGCCGGCTCGTGAGCAGCAGGTTTCCGCCGAGGAGCTCGGTGAGCCGCCGCGCGTAAGGCAGTCCGAGGCCGGTCCCCGAGCGCCCACGCTGGTGCGGGCCGCGCACCTGGTAGAACTCCTCGAAGACCTGCTGCTGCTCCGCCTCCGGGATGCCGACACCTGTGTCCGACACGGTGAAGACCACGTCCGTGCCGTCGGCCGCCACTTCGAGGCCGACGGTTCCGTGCTCCGTGAACTTGAGCGCGTTGGAGAGAAGGTTGCGCAGGATCCGGGTGAGCATCACCTCGTCGGTGACGATCGGGAGGTCGGATGTGGCCACCGACAGCGCCACCTCCCCCCGTGTGCCGTACCCCCGCAGCGTGCCGCCCAACTGGCCGAGTACGGCCCGGAGGTCGACCGGTCGCATGAGGGGTTCGAGGCGGCCCGACTCGGCCTTGGCGACATCCAGGAGCTCGTCGACGAGAGCGAGCAGCGTCGCTCCTGACGCGGAGATCAGGGAGACCTGCCTGCGCTGTTCGTCGTCGAGCCCACCGGAGTCGACGTCGAGGAGCAGCCGGGCCAGGCCCACCACCGCGTTGACCGGAGTGCGCAGTTCATGGCTCACGTTCGCCCAGAACCGCGTCTTCGCCTCGCTCGCTTCCCTCAACTGGCTCGACTTCTCGTCCAGTTCCGCGTAAAGGGCCACGACGCCCCTGTTGGTCTCCTCCAGTTCCGCGGACAGCTCGGAGTAGAGGGCCATCACTCCCCGGTTGGTCTCCTCCAGCTCCGCGTTGAGGCGGTGGAGTTCCTGCCGCTGCGCCCGCGATTCCTCCAGGGCGGCGATCAGGTCGCCGGTCTGCGCCCGGGCGTCCTCCACGACGCTGCTGCCCGGGTGCTCCCCGAGGAGTTCCCGCACCCTCTGGATACTCTGCGCGGTCTGCGCACCCGGGGTGAGCTGCTGCTCGACCGTCACGGTCCGGGTGTGCGCTTCGTGGTGCACCTGGACGAGGCGAGCGGCGGCGCGCAACGACTCGTCCCCGGGGCCCGGACCGTCACCCCACAGCAGAGCCGCGCGGAGCACCGGCGGTGTTCCGGCCAGCGTGCTGAGGGCGACCTTCGCGTCGGACGAGCCCAGCAGATCGCGGCCGAGCTCGCTCAGGGCGGTGGCCAGACGAATCTGGTCCTGCCTTTCGACCCCGAGGGCCTCGGCCGCCGCTTTGCCACTGCGGCGCAGCGCGAAGACGTCCTGTTCGGTGGTGATGGTGATCGTCACCAGATGGACGGTGCCGTCGGCCGCGGTCGGGGTCACCAGGGCCCCTTCACGACGGCGACGCCGGCATCGTCCCTGCGCACACCCGCCTCGCGCAGGAGCTGGGCGGCGGCCACCAGGGGGGAGTGTTCCAGGAAGCCGGGCAGTGCGGCGGGCTGCCAGCGTTCGGTGAGCCCGTCGGAGTGCATGATCACACCTCCGTGGCGCGGGAGTTCCTGACGCACGGCCCTGAGCCTCGGAAGTTGGTGGCCCACGATCCCGGGGGCCGACAGGAGGGAACGCCTGCGGTCGGTGTCGGAGTCGACGAGGAACGTGCTCACGTTGCCCACGCCGCAGAAGAGCAGGCTCCGCGTGCGCGGCTCGATGCGCACCACAGCGACCGCCGCGCCGCGGCTGCCGCGCAGGGCCTTGTGGATCTCGGTGATCAGATCTGCGGGGTGCGCGACCGGGCTGTCGCGGAACGCGGTCACCGCTGCCTGCGAGGCCCGGTGTGCGAGCGGTCCGTGCCCGAGACCGTCACAGAACATGAGGAGCAGGGCGGGCCCTCCCTCCTCCCCCACCGGCTCCAGCAGCTCCGGCACCGGCCGGTGCCGACCAGGCCCGTCACCGAATCCGGTCAGCGCGGCCCACCCGAGCGGATCGGCGGAGGACTCACGTCCGCCCGTCTTCCGCCCGGCTGCGCCCGACGGGGGCATCCGGCCGTCGACACCGCGCGCGGCCCAGGCGTCACCGCACACCACCTCGCCGGTGATGGGCCGGGTCAGACCCGCGACCACAGGCTCTCCCAGCGCGGCCGACCGTCCGGCGGCGGCCCTCGTCCAGAACCGGGCGGAGAGCACGGTGCCACGCCCCGGCAGCGAGTACACGTCGAAGGTGTCGGCGAGGCGCGCGATCGCCCCCAGCCCTATACCCAGTGTGCCGATGGAAGACGTTCCGTCCTTGAGGCACCGTTCGACGTCAGGCATGCCGGGTCCCTCGTCCGTCGTGACGAATTCGAGCCCGGCGTCCTGCTCGGTCCGCACGACCCGGAGGAGCAGTGCTCCGTCGACGGCGTGCTTGCGCAGGTTGGTGGCAGCCTCACTCACCGCGAGGGCGACCTCCGCGCAACGCTGCTCGTCGAAACCGAGCCGCCTGGCGAGCGCCGAGGCGGCTCCCCTCGCGGAGGCGGGCAGCGACTCGTCGTCACGGAACCACGCGATGTCCTCGGAGTCCAGCACGGGCGGGGTCAGCGAGCCCATTTGGTCACCGCGATCTGGGTGCCGCGGCCCACCTCTGTGTCGAGGGAGAACTCGTCCACCAGGCGACGGGCTCCGCTGAGTCCGAGGCCGAGCCCGCCGCCCGAGGTCCAGCCGTCGGTCAGGGCCAGGTCCAGGTCGGGAATGCCTGGGCCGGAGTCCTCGAAGACCGCTGTGACACCGACACGCCTGTCCTGACGGACCAGCCCGGTGCGCATGACACCGCCGCCTCCGTAGACCAGTGTGTTGCGCGCCAGTTCGCTCGCCGCCGTGACCAGTTTCGTCTGGTCCACAAGGGAGAGCTTGCACCGCTGGGCAAGGGTACGCACCAGCTGACGCGCTCGCACCACGTCGTCGTTCGAGACGATGGTGATCGTCTCGTGATCGGCGTCCGGGACGGACCGGGACTCACTCACTGCTTCGCCGGAGGGCGACTGTCGTGTCGGGCCAACATGTCGAGCCCCTTTTCCAGGGTGAGAGCCGTGCGCACACCGCCGAGGGAGAGGCCCAGCTCGACGAGCGTGATGGCCACGGCCGGTCGCATGCCGACCACGACGGTCTCGGCATCCAGCATGTGGGAGATGGCGGCCGTCGTCGCGAGCATGCGCCCGACGAACGAGTCGACGATCTCCACCGCGGTGATGTCGATGACCACCCCGCTCGCCCCGGTCTCCACGATCCGCGCGGCGAGATCGTCCTGCAGGTCCAGAACGGTCTGGTCCTCGAGGTCGACCTGGATGGACACCAGCAGGACGTCACCGATCTTCAGCACCGGCACTCGCTCGGTCACGCGCGGCCTCCCGCCCGGCCGAGGTCGGCACTGCTGCGGCGCAGTGCGTGCTTGAGCGCGTCGGCCAGTGTCGCCTTGGTGACGATGTCGCCGAACTGGATGCCCAGCGCCACGATCGTCTGTGCGATCTGGGGGCGGATACCGGAGATCGTGCACTCGGCGCCCATCAGACGGGCGGCGACCACCGTCTTGAGCAGGTGCTGGGCGACCTCGGTGTCGACGGCGGGGACGCCGGTGATGTCGATGATCGCCTGGTCGGAGCCGGTGTCCACGAGAGTCTGGAGGAGCTTCTCCATCACGACCTGGGTACGTGCGGAGTCGAGCGTGCCGACCAGGGGGACGGCGACCACGCCGTCCCACAGCTTCACGACCGGAGTGGACAATTCCATCAGCTGCTCGGACTGGGCGCTGATGATCTCCTCGCGCGTCTTCGCGAACACCTCGATGGTGAACAGACCGAGCGCGTCCACGAGGCGGCTCAGGCGGAGGTAGGCGTACAGGTCGTCGGCCGGGGTGTCGGCCGCCGGTGCGAGAATGTCCTTGCAGGCCAGCACGCTGACCGCGGTCTCGGTGGGCGAGAACCCCTGCCGCGCGCGGTTCCGGGACAGTTCACCGAGGAGCGCGCGGACCTCCGCGTACGCCTCGCCCTGCCAGTCGAAGCCGCCCACGCGCAGGCCGTCCACCAGTGCGGAGTACAGCTCTCGCAGTTCCCTGTCCAGCTCCGCCACGGAGATACGCCCCCGCAGCGTGTGCGAGACGCTCTCCACCCATGCGGCGGCGAGCGACTCCCGCTGCTCGGTCAGCAGTCGCACCAGGCGGGTCGATATCTCTTGTTCTGCCACCGACGTGGCCCCTTCCGTCATGCCCGTCAGCACATTCCCTGTGCCGTCATCACAGTTTCCGCGCCGTCATTACCGTCTCTGCGCAGCGTATGCCATCGTCCGCGCGCCGCGGACGGCATCTCAGCTGCGCCGGAACCGACTTTCCTCACCCCCGGTCCGGCCGCCGCGGTTCCCGTCCGGGCGGGCGGCGGCTGCGACCCCGACGGAGAGCGCCCGCGCCCCGGTCATGCGGCCCGCCGCAGCCGCACGGGTGCCGATCCGGTGCCGAAGGGCGACCAGGAGTGCCTGCCGACGGGAGGTGTGAGGGACGCGTGCCCCTTCGCGAGTCATCCACACCTCGCATACGGGATTCCCACGGCGCCGCACACGACGACGTGGGACGGATCGGCGTTCACGGGTTCGCACGCCGGCGGTGCGAAGTCGGCCGGGATTCTCCGGTCGCGGAGGTTTGGGAAGCTGACCGCGGGACAGACGGAGCCACGGTCGCAAGAAGGCGCACGGGCTCCGGACGGCAACACGGGAAACAGTCGTTCCGCGGACCTGGGGAGGTCGCCCGGACGCGCTTCCCGTGCTGCCGTGCGGTACACGTCCGGCACTGCGCCCTGCCCGTCAGGGGCCCACAGCTTCGGGCGTCGGCTCGAACCAGGTGGGGCCGTCCGTGAGGGACTGCTTGATCCGGAAGAGCGAGAACTCACTCAGCGCGGGCAGCGCGTCCATGCCGAACCAGGCGACCTCGAGCGACTCGTCGTCGTTCACCCGCGCCTCACCTCCGGTGGCACGGCAGCGGAACGTGATGTCGAGGTACTGGCAGCGGTCCCCGTTGGCGTACTGCACCGGCTTCAGCGCCTGGGTGAGCACCACCCGTTCGGCGACGCAGCGCACGGCCGTCTCCTCGTAGACCTCTCGCTCCGCCGTCGCCGCCGGCTCCTCGCCGGGCTCGGCGATGCCGCCGATGACCGACCAGCCACCGGTGTCGGACCGCCGGCCGAGCAGCACCCTGCCCTCGTCGTCGAAGACGATCGCGGTGACTCCGGGCAGCAGAAGCAACTGGTGGCCTGCGGTGGCCCGGATGTCGCGGATGAAGTCTGGAGTAGCCATGCGACGAGCCTACGGGCCGGCCGGCGTGTTCTCCTGGCCGGCCGTCAGGTCCCTCCGGGCCTTCCGTGCTCGCAGGGATCCGGCCGCCGCCCAGCCGAGACCCGCGACGGCGACGAGTGCCAGAACACCCTCCGGAAGGGCACCCATCCGCGTGGCGGGCGTGAGCGAGGAGCGCAGGGGCACCTCGTCGACCAGGGCGTCCGGGGTGAACATCCTCGTCTTCTCCACGATGGTGCCGTCCGGCCTGATGACCGCGCTGACACCGCTGGTGACGGGCACCACGACGGACCGCCCGTGCTCGACCGCCCGCACCTGGCTCATGGCCAGCTGCTGGTAGGTCATCTCGCTGCGCCCGAAAGTCGCGTTGTTGCTCGGTACGGCGATGAGTTGGCCGCCGCCCTTCACGGTGTCCCGTACGGCGTCGTCGAACGCGGCCTCGTAGCACGTCACGAGCCCGACCTTCGTGCCCGCCAGGTCGAACACCCCGACCTTCGTACCGGAGCCGAAGTCCCGCTGCACCCGGTCGACGTCCTTGCTGAAGATCCGTACGAAGGACCGCATCGGCATGTACTCACCGAACGGCTGGATGTGCCGCTTGTCGTAGGTGGCGACGGGGCCGCTCTTCGGATCCCACTGGATCAGGGTGTTGCGGAGCAGTCCGGTGTCGGGGGCGAGGACGGCACCGACCACCGTGGGGGCACCGATGGCGCGCACCGCCCGGTCGATGGCCTCGCGGGCGTCGGGGTTGCGGTAGGGGTCCAGGTCGGACGAGTTCTCGGGCCACAGCACGAAGTCGGGCTGGGGCACCTTCCCCGCCCGGACCTCCCGGGCGAGCTGCTCCGTGCGGTCGGCGTGGTTGTCCAGGACGGCCCGGCGCTGCGAGTTGAAGTCGAGACCCAGCCGCGGCACGTTGCCCTGGATCGCGGCGACCGTCGCCGTGCCGTCCTCGGCCGAGTCGTCCACCAGGGGGAGGGCCGCCAGCGCGGCGGCGACGGGCACGGCGACGGTGACCGCGGCGGCCACGACCGCGGCGCGCGGCACGGTGCCGGTGGCGCGGTAGCGGCGCACCTGGCGGACGGCCTCCAGGAGGCCGAAGCCGCACAGCACCACGGCGAAGGAGAGCAGCGGGGTGCCACCCAGCGCGGCGAGCGGCAGGAAGGCACTGTCGGCCTGGCCGAAGGCGATCCTGCCCCAGGGGAATCCGCCGAAGGGGACACGTGCCCGCAGTGCCTCGTCGAGGGTCCAGACGGCGGCTCCCCAGACCGGCCAGTACGGCAGCCGGGAGACCAGGGCCAGACCGACGCAGCCCACGGCGATGAACAGCGCCTCGGCGAAGGCGAGCGCGAGCCAGGGGACGGGGCCGACCTCCTCACCCGTCCAGTGCAGCAGAGGCAGCATGAAGCCCAGGCCCGCGAGGAGACCGAGGCCCAGCGCCGCGCGCGGCCCGCGCGCGCTCAGCACCCAGCCCAGCAGGGCGAAGCCGGGCAGGACCAGCCACCACAGGGGCCGGGGCGGGAAGCTCGCGTAGAGCAGCGCGCCGGACAGGACGGCTGCGGCCGGCCGGACGAGCCGCGGCCACAGCTTCCTGCTGCGGGACACGGGGGCGGGCGGCGGTTCGACGGTGGTGACGGTGGCGCTCACCCGGCGGAGTCTACGGTGGGCGGCTGTGCGAGCGGCAGCCGCTACGGCCGTGCGGACACGGTGCGGCGGTCAGGAGCCCGCGGGGCCCGTGGTGCCCGGGGAAGTGAGATGCAGCCGGTCGCGGATGAACCGCACGGCGGCCTCGGCGTCGTCCACGGTGACGGTGAAGATCCTGCCGTCCCCCAGCTGGAGCACCAGCGCCTCTCCCCGGCGTACGACGACGGCGGTGCCCTGTTCGGGGCGCCAGCGGTATCCCCAGCCGCCCCACTGGCGCGGGGTGACGCGGGGCGCGAAATCGGCACCCAGCACATGGGTGAGCAGGATCCGGCGCCTGGGCAGACCGGCGTAGCCGCAGCGGACCTCGAGGGCGTCGCCGTCGACCTTGACGGCCACGTGTACGAAGGCGAGGGTCCCGAAGAGGATCATGAGCCCCGCGGCGACACATCCGATGACGGACATGAGCAGGGGTGCGATGCCGGCGCTCCAGGCGGAGTCGACGGCGAGTTCGATGCCGAGCGCCAGGCAGCCCGCTCCCACGGCCGCGAGCAGCCACTGGAAACGATTGGTGGCCCGTCCCGTCCAGACCGTGCTCGGGGCCTGGCTCGAACCGTGCCGCGCGTTGCCGGGGTGGTCCGTCATGCCAAGCAGCGTACCCACGTTCCGCGTGACGGGGAGAGGTGCGCCGGGCCCCGGCGGGCGCCCGGACCCTTCAGACCGCCGGGCTGACGGCCTTGAGCAGCAGGCCCTCGGCGTAGGCCAGAGCGGCTTCGGGCAGGTCGGTGGCGCGCCCGCCGAGGAGGACGGTGAGGGTGCCGACCGGTTCGGCCGACGGAGCGGGAGCCGCCCCGATACGGCGCAGCGCCTGCGCTGCCACCGCCTCGGCCGAGCCGTGCAGAACGAGCGGCGCGCGTACCGGCCTGCCGCGCTCCACGGCCGCGCGGATGCGCTCGGCCACCAGCTCGTAGTGGGTGCAGCCGAGGACGACGTCCGTCACATCGGCCGGGGTGAGGGCGGCGGCGGCGGCCACCGCGCGGTCGATCGCCTCCTCGTCGGCCTGCTCCACCGCGTCGGCGAGACCCGGGCAGGGCACCTCGGCCACCTCGGCGGCCCGCGCGAAGTCGTCGATCAGCCCGCGCTGGTAGGGGCTGCCGGTGGTCGCGGGGGTGGCCCAGATGGCGAAGGGGCCGCCGCCCGCCGCGGCGGGCTTGATCGCGGGCACGGTGCCGATGACCGGCAGCTTCGGTTCCAGTTCGGCGCGCAGGGCGGGCAGCGCGTGCACGGAGGCGGTGTTGCAGGCGACGATCAGGGCGTCGGGCCGATGGGCGGCGGCGGCCCGCGCCACGGCCAGCGCGCGTCGGGTGACGTCCTCGGGGGTGCGGGGTCCCCAGGGCATCGAACCGGGATCGGAGGACAGCACCAGATCGGCGTCCGGCCGCAGGCGGCGTACCGCGGCCGCTGCCGCGAGCAGGCCGATTCCCGAGTCCATGAGTGCGATCTTCACCCGGTCACCATAGTCGACAGCCCTTGCGGCACCGCAGGAGTGGGGCACACTTCGACGGATGAGCGCCGTTGCCTGGATCGCCGTGGGTTCGCTGGTCGTGTGGATGTGGCTGCTGCTGGGCCAGGGGTTCTTCTGGCGGACCGACCAGAGGCTGCCCGCCCGCAGGGATCCGGTGCGCTGGCCGTCGGTGGCCGTGATCGTGCCCGCGAGGGACGAGGCCGAGGTACTGCCGGTGAGCCTCACCTCTCTGCTCGCCCAGGACTATCCGGGGGACGCCGAGGTCTTCCTGGTCGACGACTGCAGCGAGGACGGCACGGGCGAGCTGGCCCGCGCCCTGTCCGTACGGTGCGGAGGGCTGCCGCTCACGGTGGTGACACCGGGCGAGCCCGAACCGGGCTGGACGGGCAAGCTGTGGGCCCTGCGGCACGGGATGGCGCTGGCCAGGCAGCGCAAGCCCGAGTTCCTGCTCCTGACGGACGCCGACATCGCCCACGAGCCCGACAGCCTCCGGGAACTCGTCGCGGCGGCGGGCGCCGGGGACGCGGGCGGGTTCGACCTCGTCTCGCAGATGGCGAGACTGCGGGTGACGAGCACGTGGGAGCGGCTGGTCGTGCCGGCCTTCGTCTATTTCTTCGGGCAGCTCTACCCCTTCCGCCGGGTGAACAGGGCGGGTGCGCGGACGGCCGCCGCGGCGGGCGGCTGTGTGCTGCTCCGTTCGGGTGCCGCGGAGCGGGCGGGCATTCCGGACTCGATCCGGCAGTCGGTGATCGACGACGTGTCGCTGGCCCGCGCGGTCCGGCGGACCGGCGGCCGGATCTGGCTGGGACTGGCCGAACGGGTGGACAGCGTGCGCCCGTACCCGGGCCTGGCGGACCTGTGGCGGATGGTCTCGCGCAGCGCGTACGCGCAACTGCGGCACAGCCCGCCGCTGCTGGCCGGTACGGTCCTCGGTCTCGGCCTCGTCTACGTCGCGCCGCCCGTCACGCTGTGCGCCGGGCTCGCGGCGGGCGACCCCGTCGCGGCGGCGGCCGGCGGAGTGGCCTGGGCGGTGATGGCGGGCACGTACATGCCGATGCTGCGGTACTACCGGCAGTCCTTCTGGCTGGCGCCGCTGCTGCCGTTCACCGCCGTCCTCTACCTGCTGATGACGGTGGATTCCGCGGTACAGCACCACCGGGGGGCCGGCGCGGCCTGGAAGGGGCGCACGTACGCCCGCCCCGGAGCCGCCCCTGAGCCGGGGACCCTCGGAACCGGGCCCTGAGCCCCTGGCCCGGGCGTGGCCCCGACCGCCGGCCCACCGGCCGCGGGTCACTTGCGGCCGGGGGTCCAGTTCATGCCCCAGCCGTAGGCGGCGTCTATGGTCCGTTGCGGGCTCACGCCGCGTTGCGGGACGAGATAGCGGGCCTCGCGCTGGACCGTGAGGTCTCCCCCGTCGCGTGTGATCAGTGCGAGCGCGCAGACGGTGGAGGGCACGGTGCATTCGTCGAGCGAGAAGTCGATCGCCGCACCGTTCTGGGGCTGGAGCGTCACCGTGGCGTGCAGATCGGCGAAACTCCGTGCGCCCTCGTAGATGGTGACGAAGATCAGGACGCGGCGCAGCCGGTCCTTGTGGTCGAGGTTGACCGTGAGGTTCTCACCGGTGGAGACCGCACCGGTGCGGTCGTCGCCGTCGAGGTGGATGTACGGCGGCTGCTGGAGGGATCCGAAGGCGTTTCCCAGCGACTGCACGACTCCCTTGCTTCCGTCGGTGAGTTCGTAGAGCGCGCAGAGATCGAGGTCGAGGTCGGCGTGTGTCGCGACGGCCCTGCCGAATTTCGCTCCCCAGCTCTTGAACTGCTTGCGCACTTCCCAGTTGAGATTGACGCGCAGCACTCCGGAGGTGCCCCCCTGCTTCGAGAGCGAGACGGTGGGGGCCTCCTTCGTCAGCGTGACCTTGGTCAGCCGGACGGGTTGAGCGGCGGGCGGCGCGGCGGGCGGCGCGGCGGGCGGCGCGGGGGCACGGTGGGTGACGGGGGGCGGCGGGGGCGTCGCCGGCTGCTGGTCGACGGAGATGCCGAAGTCCGTCGCGAGGCCGGCCAGTCCGGTGTCGTACCCCTGCCCCACGGCCCTGAACTTCCAGGCGCCCTGGCGGAGATAGAGCTCGCCCAGGATGAAGGCGGTCTCGACCGTGGCGTCCGCGCTGTCGAAGCGCGCGATCTCGGAGCCTGTCGCCAGGTCGACGATCCTCACGTGGAGTCCGGTCACCTGCCCGAAGGTGCCCCCGTCCGCGGAGGCCGCGAGGACGACGCGGTCGATGGCGGGTTCCATCCGCGCGAAGTCGACCGTTAGGCTGTCCGTGACGGCGTCCCCGTCGGTCCGCTTTCCCTCGTGGCGCACCGCGCCGGACCCGTGCACCGGCTGGTTGTAGAAGACGAGGTCCGCGTCGCCGCGCACCTTTCCGGACACCAGGAGGAGCGCCGAGGCATCGACGTCGGGCGTTCCCGGAGAGGTACGCCGGCCCAATTCGACCCGCACGGCCTGAGCCGCCACCGCGACATTGGTTCCCTTTTGCATGGTCATGCTCGCCCCCATCACGAGTCCGGCTGTCCGGAGAGTTTCCGTAAACCTAATGCCCGATTCCCGGAGAGCCCATTGTCACAGGGCGACAGCGGCCGGAGTTCCGCCGACGGCGGCCGGCTCCACCCGCTTCGGGTGACGAGACCCACGCACGACTCGCGTCAGGTGCCGATCGGTACGCGGCGCGCCCTCGACGTCCGGTGGACGTCGCACGACGGACCATCGGTCACCGGTCCCGTTCCACGGCGTAGCCGAACGCGGCCCGGTGCTCGTCACAGCTCTCCCGGCCGTCCCGCGCCCGCGACACCAGGTCCGAGCCGAGTCGCCGCGCCAGCTCCCGGGCCTCGTGGCGCGGGGCCGCGCCCTCGACGTACTCCAGGAACCGCACCAGGGACTCGAGCTCCCCGGTGTGCAGCACCATGTCGACGGTGTCCTGCTGCGGCGCGGTGAGCGCCCGGAAGACGTGCTCCTGGTAGGCCTCGGCCCGCACGCTCGCGAAACGCGGGACGAAGTCCCCTTCCTCGGCGGCGGCCCCGTCACCACCGCGTCCGTGAAGCCGTGTGAGCAGGGCCCGCGGATCGCTGCCCGGGGCGCGGTAGAACGGCCGCTCCCCGCTGCCCGCGGCCGAGGGGTCGAGTCGCGCTTCGGACAGGAACGCCGCGACCCGTGCCGGTGCGGGCAGCAGCCCGGCACCCATCCAGCGGGCCGAGGCCATGAGCCCCCGCGCGGATCCCTGCGGGGTGCGGAAGAGACACCATCCGGAGACACCGCACCACAGAAGGCCCGCGCCGCCCTCCTCGCAGGACAGTCTTCCCTGGAACGCCTGCGTGAATTCCACGCTGCCCTCGACGTCACCGTCGAAGTCGGCCTGGCTCGGGTCGTCGTACGAACCGAAGGCCGAAATGCCGGCGACCGGCAGCCCCTCGTCGAGAAGTTTGCCCGCCACCGCCACCATGTAGTGGCCTATCGCGTCCTCGAGTTCCTCTCGAAGCCGCTGGGCGGAATGCTGGTCGTACGTCACCATGGTTCTCCGAATCCGAGCGCCTGTGCGGGCGGGCTTTTCGTCACACTTCCCAGAAGTTGCCTGCTCACACGGGGTTTCGGCAGCAACGGCGGTCCATGGGAGCCGGTGCGCCGGCGACGTCTCCCCCGCAGGCGCACCGGGCCTCCGGCCGGTCGGCCGGCGCGGATCGACTTCTGATCGCGCGTCAGGCGCAACCCTCTCTCCGCAACAGCGGCAGGGGCGGGGACAGTTGACTTGCCGCCACTACGACAGCGGTTTCGGCGGGCCGTGTGGATGTCGTGACGGATGTCACTGTTCCTGCCGTGCCGCCCGGCCCGTCCGCCACCGGCCGGTACGGGACCGGAGGGACGGCCTACGGGACAGCCCTCGGGGGCGCCGCGCATGCGAAGGGGCGCGGGACGCCCCGTCGGCATGCGGGCCCGGAGGCACACCTCGTACCGCGACGCCCCGGCCGCGGTCGCGCCGACCGCGGGCCGAAAGCCGCCGCCGACTCCCGTGCCGCCACCGCACCCGAGGCGGCACAGAAGCCGGTGGGCAGGGCCGACGGGCCCGCTCTTCACCTGGCGTGCTGTTGCTGTCGCGCTTTGTAGTCCACACACCACTTCTTCTCGGCCACACCCTCCAACTGAAAAGCCCCCCGCTGTTTACGGAGGCTTTAACGACGTCTTGGCGGGCCAGGCAGACAAAAGCAGCGTAAAACGGATAACCCCAAGATTGGGGCTCCCCAACCGGCACATCGTGGGCTTAACTTAGGTGTCATGACCTCCCCCCGCTCCACCTACGGCAGCGGCTACTACGCCGCCCCGTCGTTCCCCGACACCCCGATCTACGACTCCCTGGTCGCCGAGCGTGGTACCCCTCAGATCGCGCCGATCCGGGTCCCCGCCGCCTACGACACCGGGAACAGCTACCTGCCGGCCCTGCCCTCCGCACTCCCGGCTCTGCCCGCGGCCCCTTCCCAGCACAACGGGTACGGCTACCCGCAGCAGGCGCCGCAGCCGCAGTACCAGAACGCCGGGATGCAGCAGGCCCCGATGATGCAGCCCGCACAGCTGCAGCACGCGCCCGCGCCGTACATACCCCAGCAGCCGTCGGCGCCCCGCGGCTACCAGCAGCAGCCGCAACAGCCCCAGCGGCCGCAGCGGCCCGGCACGGGGTACGAGGCCATGCGGCCCGCCTCCCCGCGGCCCGCGCCCACACCCGCGCAGTCGCCGTACGAGGACCAGTACAACCGTCCGTACCAGGGCGGCCGGGGGTACTGACCAGGCACTGCCGGTAGCTGCTGGCAAAATGGAGGCATGTCTACTCCCGTACTCGGCGCTGTGCGCATCCACCCGGTCAAGTCACTGGCCGCGTGTGTGACCGACGAGGCGGCTGTCGAGCCATGGGGACTCGACGGCGACCGCCGTTGGACGCTGATCGACCGGGACGACAGGGTTGTCACCCAGCGCCAACAACCCCGTATGGCACAGCTGTCCGCGGATCCGCTGCCCGGGGGCGGCGTCGCTCTGTCGGCGCAGGGGAGCGCGCCACTGGAGGTGGCGGTGCCCGGTCCGGGCCCGACCGTCGTCGCGACCCTGTTCAGGAACAAGATCGAGGTGGTGGAGGCCGACCCCGCCGCACACGACTGGTTCACCGCGCGCCTCGGTGCGGAGGTCCGGCTCGTCCATCTCGACGAGCCGTCGCACCGCAGGCCCCTCGACCCCGAGTTCGGACGGCCGGGCGAGACCGTGTCCTTCGCTGACGGGTTCCCGCTGCTGCTCACCGCAAACGCCTCGCTGGACGCTCTCAACGCGCTGGTCGCACAGGGTGACCGTCCGGAGGAGGGGCCGCTGCCGATGGACCGGTTCCGGCCGAACCTCGTCGTGGACGGCACGGAGCCCTGGGCCGAGGACGGCTGGGGGCGGATCTCCGTCGGAGAGGTCGCCTTCCGCGTGGCGAAGCCGTGCGCCCGGTGTGTCGTGACGACCACCGACCAGCGGACGGCGGAGCGTGGCAGGGAGCCGCTGCGGACACTCGCCCGCCACCGCCGGACCGGGAAGGACCTCCTGTTCGGCCAGAACCTGGTCCCCGAAGGCACGGGCGTGATCAGGGTGGGCGACCCGGTGCGCGTCATCGGCTGACCCGCCCGACTCGTCGCCGGGGGCAACACCCATACGCATGAGGGCTGTTGGCGACGTGAGGTTGCTCTCTGTTCGTCGGAGGCGGACTTGTCCGACGCCATGTCGGGTTATCAAGGCCAGGAAAGGGGGTGCATGACTGTGCGAGCGGTTCTGGGAATCCGGCGTTGGCGGCGCAATCCCGTGTGCCGGCCCACCGATCGCCTCGAGGCGTGGGTGGCCCTGGCCGCTCTGCTGCTGATGGTCGTGGTGGCACCGGTGCTCGGCTGGCTGAGCGGCTCGCTCACGGACGACGCGCTCCAGCGGTCGGTACGGGCCCAGCACGCGCATCGGCACCTCACCCCGGCCGTCGTGGTCCGCGAGGCTTCCGGCACCTCACGGTTCGCCCAGGACCCGGAGGCGGCGGTCGCGGAGGACACCGCCCGTACGTCGGTGGTGGCCGGCTGGCGCGCCCCCGACGGCACGGCGCGCACGGGCAAGGTGTCGACGACGTCGGCCGTCGCCGCACCCGGCACCCGGATCCGGGTCTGGACCGACGACCGGGGGTTCCCGGCGACGCGCCCCATGGACGCCGCCACGGCGCGCACGCACGCGGTGCTCGCCGGGATCGGCGTGACGCTGCTCGCCGGCGGTCTGACGGAAACCGCCCGCAGGCTGGTCGTATGGCGGATGATGCAACGGCGGTACACCCGGCTCGACCACGCCTGGGCCGAAGTCGGCCCCGACTGGGGCAGAACCGGTACGGGCGGCTGATCCAGCGGGCGCACACCGCCCTCGCGCACGGCCGGGCAGACCTCTTCGACGGCCGACCAGTCAACTCGCGCCCGTCGCGCGCGCTACGGTGGACCGGCCCGCCCGACTCCTCGGCAGGCGGGCCGGAGGGCTGCCGCACCACGGGCGGCCCCTGCGGACAGGCACGAGGCAGCGCACACGGCACGAGGTGGGGGCACAGCAGCACCATGGCACAGGGCACGGTCCAGGTGACGCACACGGGCACATCGCGATGGCGGCGCCGCACGGGCGAGTACGCCTCCCTCAGCGCCGCCCTGGAGGCCGCGGTGGACGGTGACGTGCTCACCATCGCCCCCGGCACGTACCGGGAGAACCTCGTCGTCCACCACGCGGTGACCCTGCGCGGCCCCGAGGGGTCCGTGGGCTCCGTACGGATCGCGCCGGCCGACGGCGTCCCCCTGACCGTCCGCGCCTCCGCCGTCATCAAGGACCTGCACGTGGAGGGCCAGGACTCGGCGGCCCCCGCGCTGCTCGTGGAGGAGGGTGCGCCCGAACTGTCCGACCTGCGCATCGTGACCAGGTCGGCCGCCGGCATGGAGGTTCGAGGAGCGGCCAGGCCCACGGTCCGCCGCTGCACCGTCGACAACCCGGCCGGCGTGGGCATCGCCGTACTCGACGGCGCCGGAGGCGTGTTCGAGGAGTGCGAGATCGTCTCGGCGGGACAGTCCGGCGTCTCGGTGCGCGACGGTGCGCACCCCCGGCTCGAGCGCTGCCGCGTGCACCACTCCTCCGGTGCGGGGCTGAGCGTGACCGGGGAGGGCAGCGCCCTGGAGGCCGTGGGCTGCGAGGTGTACGAGATCAAGGGCAGCGGGGTCCAGGTGAGCGCACGCGGCACCGCGCACCTGACCGACTGCACGGTGCACCGCACGTCCGCCGACGGCGTCACGCTGGACACCGACGCGGTGCTGACACTCGCCGACTGCGACATCCACGACATCCCGGAGAACGCGGTCGATCTGCGGTCCCGCTCGGTACTGACCCTGACCCGCTCGACCGTGCGCAGGTTCGGGCGCAACGGCCTGTCGGTCTGGGACCCCGGCACGCGCGTCGACGCCAACCAGTGCGAGATCCACGACAGTACGGGCGACTACCCGGCGGTCTGGGTCAGCGACGGCGCCACGGTGATACTCGACTCGTGCCGCGTCCACGACGTGCCCGACGCCCTCTTCGTCCTCGACCGGGGCTCGCGCGCCGATGTCGTGGACAGCGACCTGTCCCAGATCCGCAACACGGCGGTCTCGGTGAGCGACGGAGCGACCGCCCAGCTCGACGACTGCCGGATCCGTGAGGCATCCACCGGGGCCTGGTTCCGTGACCACGGCAGTGGCGGCACGCTGAACAACTGCACCATCGACGGGGCGCAGACGGGCGTCATCGTCACCAAGGGCGCCGACCCGACGATCGAGCGGTGCACGGTCACCTCGCCCGCGGAGGCCGGCTTCTACGTCTCCGCCGAGGGCCGGGGCACCTTCGACAGCTGCCGGGTGACCGGGAGCGAGGGCTACGGCTTCCATGTGATGGACGGCTGCCGCTCCACCCTGACGCGGTGCCGCACCGAGCGCTGCGCGCGCGGCGGCTACGAGTTCCCGGAGGGCTCCGCCCACGGCGACGGCCAGACCGGCGGGCCGGTCGCCCAGGACTGCACCAGCGACGAGAGCGGCCTGCGCAGTGCCGCTCCCCTGGTGCCCGCCGTCCTGACCGCCACCCAGTCGACGCCCGGCTTGCTCGGCGCGATGCCCGGGCAGCGGACCGCCGACCCCGTCGCGCCGGTCGCTCCCGTCGCGCCCGCCGAACCGGTACGCGACTCCGGCGCCGTCCTCGGCGAACTCGACGCGCTGGTGGGGCTGGACAGCGTCAAGCGCGAGGTGCGGGCCCTGACGGACATGATCGAGGTGGGCCGCAGGCGACGGCTGGCCGGCCTCAAGGCGGCGTCGGTCCGCCGCCACCTGGTCTTCACCGGCTCGCCCGGCACCGGCAAGACGACGGTCGCCCGGCTCTACGGCGAGATCCTGGCCTCGCTCGGGGTGCTGGAACACGGCCATCTCGTGGAGGTGTCCCGCGTCGATCTGGTCGGTGAGCACATCGGGTCCACGGCCATCCGCACGCAGGAGGCGTTCGACCGGGCGCGCGGCGGGGTCCTCTTCGTCGACGAGGCGTACGCGCTGTCGCCCGAGGACTCGGGCCGCGACTTCGGCCGGGAGGCCATCGACACCCTGGTGAAGCTCATGGAGGACCACCGCGACGCCGTGGTGGTCATCGTGGCCGGGTACACCCATGAGATGGAGCGCTTCCTCACCGTCAACCCCGGTGTCGCCTCCCGCTTCTCACGGACCATCACCTTCAGCGACTACGAGCCCGAGGAGCTGCTGCGGATTGTCCGGCAGCAGTCCGAGGAGCACGAGTACAGCCTGGCGGACGGCTCGGAGGAAGCGCTGCTCAAGTACTTCACAGCGCTTCCCAAGGGGCCCGCCTTCGGTAACGGCCGTACGGCCCGGCAGACCTTCGAGTCGATGGTCGAACGGCACGCGGGCCGGGTCGCCCAGGTCACCGAGCCCAGCACGGACGACCTGACCATGCTCTACCCCGAGGATCTCCCCGCGCTCCCCTGAGCCTGCGTACCGGCGTCCTGGACACCCGTCTGCCGGGGCACCACGGGATCGAGCCGTTCCAGGAGCGCGGCCCGCTCGACGGCGAACACCGGGTCGGCCTGGTAGTCCGAGTGGCCCAGGATCGGCTCGGGGAGCGGGTGTTCGGGCGTCCGGCCGTAGACCATCGGGTCCCTGAGCGGGCCCCGGTCCACCTCGGGGCCCCGCCGTCCGTCGGTCCGGACGGGGCCGCCGATCGGGTCGGTGGCGCGCCAGAGGTTGCGCCAGCAGTGCACGGACCTGTGCAGTCCTTCCATGGGTGCGCGCCCGAAGTAGGCCGGGAACCAGCGTCCGTACAGCCTCTCGATGGGAGAACCGTAGGTCAGCAGCGCGACCCGGTGCCTGGCCGTGTCGGGAAGCTGCCAGACGGCCGCGGCGGCGAGCACACTGCCCTGCGAGTGCCCGGAGATGACGAGCCTGCCGCGGGTGCGGCCCGTCCACGCGGCCATCCGGGAGGAGAGGTCCGGGACGGCGCGCTCGGCGTAGCAGGGCGGCGCGAAGGGGTGTGCGGCGCGGGGCCAGAAGGTACCCACGTCCCAGAGGATGCCGATGGTGCGCCGGGCGGAGACGTCACGGTAGGCGCGGCGGCCCCAGGTGACGAACAGTATGGCTCCGAAGCCGATCAGCCAGGATCCGGTCGACTGCGCGGCCTCGGCGAGCGCTTCGGTGAACGGCCCCGTTCCCTCCGCGGCCAGCCCGGGGACCTGCCCGGTGAGCCAGGAACCGGCCACCGCCGCGACGCCCAGGAGCAGCGTGGCGCCGGAGAGCAGCCCGAGGATCCCGGGCGCCGAGTCGGTGAGCGCGGCGGTCGCCCTGGTCCGTGCGATCCGCCGGGTCCGCCCGGGGTCGGGGTACTCCTCGCCGTACTCCGCCTCGATCTCGGGACCCGACAGACGGGCGCGCCGCAGGGTGCGGGCGGCCAGCCAGGTGAGGGGCACGAGCAGGAGCAGCAGCAGGACCGGGATGACGGACGCCTGCCAGCTGAGCAGCACGGGCGGGCCTGCTATGGCCGAGCCCGCCCCCATGCCCGGGGTGCCGGGACCGTCGAGCCAGTCGGCGACGCGCTGGGAGACTCCGCCGGTCATCACGCCGCCGAGCGCGCAGGCCAGCATGGCGACGGCCGGCCCGCCGAGGCCGTGGAGGGTGGTGCGCGGCTCGGGCCTGCGCCGGTGGAGCCTCAGGGCCACCACGCCGAGTACGACGACGAGCAGGCCTTGGCCGAGGGTGAGGGCGCGGAAGGCCGACTCCCCGGGGAGCGTGCCGGAGGAAACCCAGTCGGGGCGCGACCAGCCGGCGTACAGGACGGCGGCCACGAGCAGGGCGAGCGCGGTGCCGGGCAGGAACGTGATGGCGGCTCGGTCGAGACGGCTGTCGAGGCGCCGCTCGCTGCGTCCGCGCCGGCAGACCACGGCGAGGACCGCGAGCGCGCACAGGACGAGACACGCCTCGAACAGCACACCGATGGTCTCGGGGACGGAGCTCCCGTCGGCACGGTCGTGCCGGGCGGCCGCCCCGCCGACGGTGGCCGCGACCGTCAGGAAGCCGGCGGCGGTGTGGCCGGCCCGCAGCCGGGCCACGAGCCGGCGCCCGTACCAGAAGCCGGGTCTGCCGAGGGCGGAGCACACCGGAGGGGCGTCGGGCGGGACCCGCGTCTCCCGGTCCGCGCCCTCGGGCGCGCAGGGCTCCCCGGCCTCGTCCTCGTCCGTGGGTGCGCCGGTGCGGGCCGGTCCGGGTTCGTCCCAGCTCAGGGGGCGCTGTGACTCGTAGGCGCTCCAGGTGCGGTTGGACAGGTACCAGAGGAGACCGACCAGGGCAGCGGGTACGAGTGCGGCGACGGAGAGCCGGCGGCCCGGCTGGGAGAACCATCCGTCCTGCCGTGCGGACAGGAACCCGAGCCAGGAGCGCCTCCCCGAGCAGTCGGGCATCCCCGCGCACTGCCACGCCACCAGGTCGAGGGCGACTTCGCAGGCCGCGGCGGTCAGCAGCACGGTGAGGCTGAGCGCGAGCAGCCGTACGACGAGCCCGTACAGCCGGACCGACCGGGGGCCGCCCTGCGAGGAGGGGCGCATCCAGTGGGCGAGGTTGACCACCATGAAGGGGAGCAGCAGCAGCCACAGGGCCCGGGAGCCGTTGCCCGAGGTGAGGTTGGACCAGCAGTAGGCCTCGGCGACGGGCTGGTCCCGGTGGCGCTCGGGATGCTGCTCGGCCGCGACGTCCTCGGTGCGGCGGTAGATCGCCGCCGTGGCGTCACCGGTGATCCTGGTCGTGCGCGGATCACCCAGCATCTCCTGCGGGGTGGTTCCGCCGACGCCGTGGACGAGGAGTTCCAGCGTGGCGCCGCCGCTCTGCGCGGCCTCGGGTGCTGTGGGCAATTTCGGGACTCGCTCTCCGGGCCGGACGGCCCCTGCGGACGGGAAGGGGGTGGACGGGCCGCCGGGGGTCCGGGCCGGCACACGGCTGATACCCAGTCACCACCATCCCGGACCATCCCGGGCGTGCGGTCTCCACGGCACCGCTCTCACCGAATCTCCCCAGTGCGCCGACGGGCGGGCGTGCGTGGCAGGATGAGAGCGTCCCGCAGGCCGCTGCCGGACCGTGCGGACAGAGGGAAGGACCGGGCCCGGCGTTGAGCGAGAACCAGAACCTGCTCGCGGAGCAGCGGCGTGCGCTCATCCTCGACGACGTGCGCAAGCGCGGCGGGGTGCGGGTCAACGAGCTGACCCGCAAGTTGAGCGTCTCCGACATGACCATCCGCAGGGACCTGGACGCGCTGGCGCGTCAGGGGGTCGTCGAGAAGGTGCACGGCGGAGCCGTGCCGGTCGTCGAGGCCAGCACGCACGAGCCCGGGTTCGAGGCGAAGTCGACCCTGGAGCTCAGCGCCAAGGAGGACATCGCGCGTGCGGCCGCGGCGATGGCCGTGCCCGGCAGCGCGATCGCACTCTCCGGCGGGACGACCACGTTCGCGCTGGCCGGGCACCTCGTGGACGTACCGGGGCTGACCGTGGTGACCAACTCGGTCCGGGTCGCCGACGTGTTCCACAGCGCGCAGCGGCCGACGGCGGCGGGGGGCGCCCGGGCCGGTGCGGCCACGGTGGTGCTGACCGGCGGGATCCGTACGCCGTCGGACTCGCTCGTGGGACCGGTCGCGGACCGTGCGATCGGCTCCCTCCACTTCGATGTCCTCTTTCTCGGGGTGCACGGGATCTCGGTGGAGGCCGGGCTCTCGACGCCGAACCTCGCGGAGGCCGAGACGAACCGGCGTTTCGTGCAGGCTGCCCGGCGGGTCGTCGTCGTGGCCGACCACACCAAGTGGGGCACGGTGGGGCTGAGTTCGTTCGCGGCGCTCGACGAGGTGGACACCTTCGTGACGGACGCGGGCCTGCCCGACGGCGCCCGGCGGGAGATCGAGGACCATCTGCCGGGCCTGGTGGTGGCGGGCGGATCGTCGCACGAGTAGAGCCGACGGGACGGGTTCCGGCCCTTCCGCTCCCGGGCTTCCGGGCGCCGGACGTCCTAGGATCGGTCTGTGGCCGTATTCCGTATCGAGCGCTTCTCCCCACTCCCCGCTGCCGAGGCGTGGCGGCGGGTGACGGACTGGGAGCGCCACGGCGACACCGTTCCGTTCACCTCGGTCACCGTGCGGGCGGGACCGCCCACCGGCGCCGGAACGGTCTTCGTGGCCCGCACCGGCCTGGGTCCGCTGGGGTTCGACGATCCGATGGAAGTGGTCAGGTGGGCCCCGCCCGCCTCCGGCAGGGCGGGGCTGTGCCTGCTGGAGAAGCGGGGTTCCCTGGTTCGCGGCCGGGCTTCGATCGACGTGCGTCCGACGGGCTCGGGCTCGCACGTGATCTGGGTCGAGGAGCTGCGGGTCAGGCTGCTGCCGGGCTGGGCCGACCCGGTGCTGGCGGGAGCGGGCCGGCGGGTGTTCGGCCGGGTGCTCGACGTACTGCTCGACGACTGAGGGCCCTGCCCGCGCATCCGGCGGCGGCGTGGGTGCGGCCCCGGGCGGCGACGGCCCGGGTGTCGCGGGCGCGGCGCGCCCCGGACGCCCTTCCATGAGGGGCGACGACGCGGCCGGTGAGGTATCCCGGACTCATGGGCATCCGGCAATGGACGGACGGGCTGCGGGACGGCACCCGGCCGGCGAGCGCACTCGTCGCGGTGCCGGTCGCCCTGATCGCCGTCGTGACCGTCGTCGGCATCAACGTTCCGCCCGACGTACATCTCGGACCGTTCCTCGCGGCGGCACCGGCGCTCACCGCGTCGTTCGCCGGTCCGCGCCTGACCGCGTCCGTCGGCCTGCTGGCGGTGCTGGCCCAGGTGATCGTGGCCGTGAACCGCTCCGGTCTCACGGATCCCAATCACATGTTCCAGATCGGCGCCCTGGTGCTGATCTCGGTGATCGTCACGATCTTCGCCGGCCTGCGGGAGCGCAACGCCGCCGAGATGGTCCAGTTGCGGACCGTGGCCGAGGCCGCTCAGCGGAGCGTGCTCCGGCCGCTGCCCGTACGCAGCGGCCCGCTGCGCCTGGCCTCCGTCTACCTGGCGGCCGAGGCCGGGGCGCAGGTCGGCGGCGATCTCTACGCGGCGGCGCGCACTGCGCGGGGAACCCGCCTGATCATCGGGGACGTCCGCGGCAAGGGCCTGGACGCGGTCAGCGGCGCCGCGGGGGTGCTGGGCGCCTTCCGTGCGCTGGCCCGCCAGGAGGAGCACCTGCCCGATCTGGCCGCGCGGCTCGAGACCAGCGTGGCGGCCCACCGGATCGACTCGCTGAACGAGAACGACGACTGGAGCACCGCCCAGAGGATCGCCGAGGACTTCGTCACCGCGGCGGTGCTGGACATCCCCGATGCGGCTCACGAGCTGCGTCTGGTCAGCTGCGGGCATCCCCCGCCCCTGTTGCTGCGGGAGGGCCGGGCGCACGTGCTGGGCGCGGCGGAACCGGGCCCACCGCTCGGCGTCGGCACCCTGGCGGGGGCCCGCCCCACGGAGGACGTGTTCGCCTTCCGCCCCGGCGACACGCTTCTGCTGTACACCGACGGGGTCACCGAGGCGCGGGACCTCTCGGGGTGCTTCTACCCGCTGGCCGAGCGGGCCGCCTCGTGGCAGGGCATGGAACCCGGGCAGCTGCTGGAGCTGGTGTGCGCCGATCTGCTGCGGTACGCGGGTGGCCGTCTGGGCGACGACGCGGCCGTGGTCGCGGTCGAACGGCTTCCGGACGCCGGATGAACCGGACCGGCAAGGGGGCAGGCCCGGTCGCGGGAGCGGCTCGCGTCGTCGGGAGTCCACGGCGCGGAGGTTTCCGGGCCGCCGGACGGCTCAGGCCGGCCAGGTGCCCGTGGCCAGGAAGCGGTCGATCGTCTCCGTGTACGGCCTGATGTCCATGCCCTGCACACCCAGCCATTCGTCGGAGTAGTACTTGTCGAGGTAGCGGTCGCCCGGGTCGCAGAACAGCGTGACGACGCTGCCGGTATCTCCCCGTGCGACCATCTCGGCCACCAGCCGGAAGGCGCTCCACAGCCCGGTGCCCGTCGAGCCGCCGGCCTTGCGGCCGATGGCGCGCTCCAGCACCCGGACGGCGGCGACACTGGCCGCGTCGGGCACCTTCATCATCCGGTCGATGGCTCCGGGCACGAAGCTCGGTTCCATCCGGGGCCGGCCGATGCCTTCGATCCGCGAACCGCGGTCGCTCGCCGCCAGCGGATCGTGCCGGGTCCAGCCGTCGAAGAAGCAGGAGTTCTCCGGGTCGGGCACACAGATCCGGGTGTCGTGCTGCATGTAGCGGACGTAGCGCCCGATGGTCGCGGAGGTGCCGCCGGTGCCCGCGGTGGCGACGATCCAGGCGGGCTCCGGATAGCGCTCCAGCCGCAGTTGCTGGTAGATGGACTCGGCGATGTTGTTGTTTCCCCGCCAGTCGGTGGCACGCTCGGCGTAGGTGAACTGGTCCATGTAGTGTCCGCCGGTCTCGGCCGCCAGGGCCGCGGACTCCTCGTACAGCCGGCGGGCGTCGTCGACGAAGTGGCACTGCCCGCCGTGGAATTCGATCAGGCGGCACTTCTCGGGACTGGTGGTCCGGGGCATCACCGCGACGAACGGCACACCGATCAGCTTGGCGAAGTACGCCTCCGAGACGGCCGTCGAGCCGCTGGACGCCTCGATGACCGGTTTGCCCCGGCGGATCCAGCCGTTGCAGAGACCGTAGAGGAAGAGCGAGCGGGCCAGCCGGTGCTTGAGGCTGCCCGTGGGGTGCGTCGACTCGTCCTTGAGATAGAGGTCGATGCCCCAGTGCTCCGGCAGCGGGTAGCGCAGGAGATGGGTGTCCGCCGAACGGTTGGCGTCCGCCTGCACCTTGCGTACGGCTTCCTTGAGCCAGGCGCGGTAGTCGGGGTCGCTTCGGTCGACGTCCACGGTGGCCATGACTCCGTCGTCAGGTCTCTGCTCACTGGTGCCCATCGGCGATCCCCTTCGAGTGAACTGCGGTACTCCCGGGTTCCCACGATATTCCCCCCACCTGCACAAACGTTTACTTTGACTGCCCATAGCCCTCCCTTGGCCCACCCGTCCCGCAGTGGCACCGCCCGCCCCCTGGTCCTGCCCGCGATCGGTGCCGCCGCGGTCTGGTGCGCGGGCCCGTGGCCGTGCAGACTTGCAGAAGCCGGTACAAGGGGGGCTAAGTCGTCATGGCCGAAACGGAGTTCAGCGCGACGGAGTTCGGCACCGCCGAGTTCGTCGCGAACGATGTCAGGATCCAGCGGTGGGCACGGTCGCTCACCCGCGCGGGGCAAGTGATCGTCAAGGACGGCCGGCTGGCGCTGCTCACCAGCAACGGCCGGGAGATCGACAGCGCTCCGGTGTCGGCGGTGAGTGCGGGGAAGGCCTGGTTCCAGTCCGCCGACTCCACGATCGCGCGCATCAACGGTGTGCGCTACAGGCTGACGATGGGGCAGCGCAACCGGCGGCCCGGCGGGGCTCTGCCGGTGCGCAGGTTCCTGGAGGTACTGCGGGGCGCGGGGCGGCGGCCCTGACGCCGCGGACCGGTCGGGAACCGTGCACGGGGGCCGCTCACGGGCGCTCGGGGGCTGCCGGTCGAGCGGCCGGACGTGACGTCGCGGACCGGCCCGGACGCCACGGACCACGGACGTCGCACTGACGCTGCGGTCCGGCACGGGCACCGCGAGTTGCGCAGCCCAACCCCCTGAGTCACGCTGGTCACACGTCACTGATGGTGCACCGGCGGTGACAGTGAAAGCCGCACCGCCGGCGGCCGCAGGGCGGACCACGCACGACCAGAAACAGCAGCGAGCGATCTGCTGGATCCGTTCCTTCGTCTTCTTCCGGACCAATTTCGGGGAGTCGCAGCCGTGATCAGCGAGCCAAGCAGGCACTGCGCGGTGGAGCTCCAGGCCCTGCCGTCGCGGATCGGTCAGGTCCGCAGAATCATCTCGGCGCAACTGCGCTACTGGCATCTCGATCCTCTGATCGACCATGCCGCGCTGGGCGTCACCGAACTGCTGACCAACGTCCACCGGCATGCACAGCCGGACAAATCGTGCACCGTCGAGATCGAGCTGCTGCTCGACCGGCTGACGGTCTCCGTCCACGACCACGACCCCCGGCTGCCGACCGTGTGCGACGCCGATTCGTCCGCGACCTCCGGGCGCGGGCTGGCAATGATCGCCGCGGTCAGCGAGAGCTGGGGCATACGACCGAGCGACGACGCGGGGAAGGTCATCTGGTTCACCCTTCCCGCACCGTCCTTCACCACCGCTCTGCCCACTCTCCCGGTGTACGGGTCGACGACCGACGGCCCCTTCACCTCGGACCTCGTGGGGTTCATGGAGCCGACCGCGGTACGCAAGCGGGCCCGGCCGACCGTGGTCGGCTGACGAGGGCCGACGACGCGCCTTCGCGGGCACCCGGCGGAGCGCAGCCCTCGATCGCGTACCGGAGCGCGCCGGTCCCTGACCGGCGCGCTCCCCCGCGTCGTACCGGACGTACCGGCGCGGGGGACCGCCTCGCACGCGGGATGCCCATGCGTGGCGGGCGTCCTCTCAGGCCAGTGCGGCCAGCGGGTCGTCGAGTACGGGCTGCCAGGCCATCTCCGCCGCGCCCACGAGGCTGTTGTGGTCGAGGGTGCAGGCGAGGATCGGCACGCTGCCACTGCGGCCCCAGAGGCTTCGGTCGGCGACCACGGCCCTGAGCCTCTCCGGGTCCGCCTCCAGGAGGTCGCGGTGCAGGCCTCCCAGGATGATCCGGTCCGGGTTGAGGATGTTGACCAGACCGGCGAGGCCGAGGCCCAGCCGGTCGATCAGCTCCTCGGAGGCGGCCCGCACGTCCGGGTCGCCGTACTCCGTACGCAGCAGGTCGCCGGACTGCTTGAGCAGGGACTCCTCGGGGCCCGGTTCCCGGCGCGCGGCGGTGAGGAAGGCGAGCGGGTCCGTCTCGACGTCCAGGCAGCCGCGTCCGCCGCAGTGGCAGGGGCGCCCCTCCGGGTTCACCGTGAGGTGCCCCACCTCCAGGGCGAGTCCCGAACTCCCGCTGTGCAGACGGCCGTCCAGGACGAGGGCGCCGCCCACACCCCGGTGGCCGGTGGCGACGCAGAGCAGGTGCTGCGCACCGCGCCCCGCACCGTGCCGGTGCTCGGCGAGGGCGGCCAGGTTGACGTCGTTCCCGGTGAACGCGGGCCCGGTGATCCCGGCGGCACGTACGCGGGCGGAGAAGATCTCCCGGACAGGCGCCCCGGCCGGCCACGCCAGGTGCAGCGGGTTCAGCGCCGTGCCCTCGGGTTCGGCCACGGCGGAGGGGACGGCGAGCCCGGCGCCGACACAGCGCAGTCCGCTCTCGCGCAGGAGTCGGGCACCGGCCTCGACGACCTCGCCGAGGACCTGGGCGGGGTCGGCCATGACCGCGACGCAGCCGGGCGCCGTGGCCACGATCCTGCCCCCCAGACCGACGAGCGCCGCACGGAAGCCGTCGGAGTGCACCTGCGCGGCGAGGGCCACCGGACCGCTGTCCAGGACGGAGAGACGGTGCGAGGGGCGGCCCTGCGAACCGGCCGCGGAACCCGGGCTCGAGTCGACCTTGATCAGCCCGAGCGCCTCCAGCTCCGCCGCCACCGCGCCCGCTGTGGCACGGGTGACGCCGAGTTCGGAGGTCAGCACGGCGCGGGTGGGGGCGCGCCCCGTGTGGACGAGCTCCAGGGCGGGCCCGAGCGCGCTGCGGCCCCTCTCCAACTTCGTCCGCGTGGTGGTCGACTTGCCGTTCATGGGGGCGAGTCTCCCATGGCGCCGGAGAGGATTCCGACGCTCCGGCAACCGGTGCCGTTCACCACCCGGCCACCGGGACGACCGCCTTGCGTACGCGTTCGGGGGAGCCCTATGCTCCCTTTGTGCCGCAACTGAACAAACTGCGGACGGCCCTGCCGGGGCGCACCGGCGGAGACACCGCCCTGCCCTCCTTCGCCCGCCTCCGTACCGCGCTGACCGTGTTCTTCGCCCTCGACGGCTTCCTGTTCGCGGGATGGGTGGTCCGCATCCCTGCCATCAAGCACCGGACCGGTGCGACGGCCTCGACCCTCGGCCTGGCGCTGCTCGGCGTATCGGCGGGTGCGGTGATCACCATGATGCTCACCGGCGCCCTCTGCCGACGCTACGGGAGCCACGCCGTCACGGTGGTCTGCGGCGTACTGCTGTCACTGGGCATCGCCCTTCCCGCACAGGCGGGTTCGGCCCTCACCCTGGGCCTGGTCCTGCTGGTCTTCGGCGCGGCGTACGGCGGGATGAACGTGGCGATGAACAGTGCGGCGGTCGATCTCGTCACCGCGATGCGCCGCCCGGTGATGCCGGGATTCCACGCCGCGTTCAGCTTCGGGGGTATGGCGGGCGCGGGGCTCGGCGGCCTGGTCGCGGGCAGCCTTTCGCCCGCGACGCACCTCCTCGCCCTCACCGGCATCGGACTCCTGGTCACCGCCGTCACCGGCCCGTTGCTGCTGGCCGGCCGGGCGGACGCCGCGCAGGCCGCGCGGCGACGGACGGCGGACACGGGCGAGCAGCCGCGGCGGATGAGCGCGCGCACCCGCCGCGTCGTCGCCCTCTTCGGTGTCATCGCCCTGTGCACCGCGTACGGCGAGGGCGCCCTCGCGGAGTGGGGCGCCCTGCACCTCAGCCAGGACCTGTTGGCGAATCCCGGACTCGCCGCCGCCGGTTACTCGCTGTTCGCCCTCACGATGGCCATCGGCAGGCTCAGCGGTACGGCGCTCCTCCAACGGTTCGGACAGACCCGCACCCTGGTGGCCGGTGGGCTGACGGCCGCTGCCGGGATGCTGCTCGGAGCACTCGCCCCGACCGTCTGGCTCGCGCTGCTCGGCTTCGCCGTGACGGGCCTGGGCCTGGCGAACATCTTCCCCGTGGCGGTCGGCCGGGCGGGAGCGCTCGCCGGGCCGAGCGGAGTGGCCGCCGCGTCCACGCTCGGTTACGGCGGGATGCTCCTGGGACCGCCGGTGATCGGCTTCCTCGCCGACTGGGTGTCGCTTCCGGCAGCTCTCACGACGGTGGCGCTCCTCGCGGCGACGGCCGCGGTACTGGGCTTCGCGGCACGCGGTGCGGCTGGAACACCTGAGCGGTTTGAGTAGTCGTACTCAGGCACGAACGACTTCCCGGGCGCACGATGGAGGAACCACCTATCCAGGGGAGCGGAACATGGGCAACCGAGTGATCGGCAAGCGGCAGCTCGGCACACTTGCACAGCTGACCTTCGGCAACGCGGCTTCGCGGATCTATCTGGGCCTCGTTCTCGCGGTCGCGGTGTTCGTCGCCGTGGACACGTTGTTCGTGGCCCACGAGGACGCCTCGTTCGCCGGAGTCTGGCTGTTCTTCCTCGCCGCACCCACCGTGTTCCTCTTCCTCCTCGGCAGCTCGATGGCCGGGGCCGACGCGGCGGGCCCCGCCTGGTTCACGTATCTCGCACTGATCGTGTCCGTGCTCGTGCAGGCATGCGCGCTGGGCTGGTTCTCACGGCTGGTACGCGGCGTGGGCCGGGGGCGATCAGCGCACCCGCAGGGCGCCTGACGCTCTGGCAGAATCACGGGCGTGGAGATATCTGATCATCTGGCTTCCCTGTCCGCGGACGGCCGTGCGCTCGCCTCCGCCGCCGCCCAGGCAGGGCCGGACGCGGCCGTCCCGGCCTGCCCCGGCTGGCGGGTGCGCGATCTCCTCAGGCACACCGGCACGGTGCACCGCTGGGCGACCGCCTTCGTCGTCGAGGGGCACCGGGCGTACCACCCCGACGGCGGCGAGCCAGATCTGGACGGCGACGCGCTGCTCGACTGGTTCGGCGAGGGGCATGGTCTGCTCGTCGACGCGCTCGGATCGGCACCTGCCGACCTGGAGTGCTGGACCTTCCTTCCCGGGCCGTCCCCGCTCGCGTTCTGGGCGCGCCGGCAGGCGCATGAGACGGGGATCCACCGGGTGGACGCCGAGTCGGCGCGTGGCGGGCCGTTGACACCCGTGGCACCGGCGCTCGCGGTGGACGGCATCGACGAACTGCTGGCCGGCTTCCACGCCCGCGAAAAGAGCCGGGTACGGTCGGACACCCCGCGCACCCTGCTGGTCCACGCCGTGGACACGGGCGATCGGTGGACCGTGCACCTGTCCACCGAGCCGCCCCGCACCGTGCGCGGCGACGTACCGGCGGCGCCGGCCGACTGCACTCTGAGCGGAACCGCCGAGGCGCTCTACCTGACCCTGTGGAACCGTGCGCCGCTGTCGTCCGTGGACACGACGGGCGACCGCGAGGTCGCAGCGCTCTGGGCGGCGACCTCCGCGGTCGGCTGACGGCGGACGGCCCACGCCCCGGAGACCGCCGGCCGGACGGGAGCAGGCAGCGGTCTCGGCCCGGACCGAGGTGTCCGAGCTGTCGGGCCCCGGGCCGGGCACCGGCCACCGCCGTGACGGGCACGGGCGTGTCCGCATCGCGGAGGCGTGCACGCATCGGACGAGGCGGGCTCGCGCGACGGGCCCGGTTGCTTGTCGCCGGGCACCGCACCTGTGACACTCCGGCCATGGGGAGACGGACTCAGGCGGAGCGGGACGCGATGACCGTGGAGACCGGTTACGCGCTGGCGAGCGGAACCTTCGTGGCGCTGGCCACCTTCGTCGGCGTCGCTCTGCCCGCCCTGCTCCTCGAACTGCCGGACATGGGTGAACGGGTGCTGTTACGGACCGGAGCGGCCCTCGGCGCGCTCGTGTTCGCCGTGCGCATGGTGCATGTGCTCCGGCGGTTCACGCACGGAGCCGGCGAGCGGGATCTGCGGTCGGGACGGAAGAAGCCCGACTCGCATTCAGGAAAGGCGAGTTGATGCCGTGCGGTGACACCCGGGCCGACCATGGCGCGACTGGACGGCCACGGCGTGCGACCGCCCCGCCGGACGCTCGCACGCCACCGGACCGCCGGGCGCACTCCCCCCGCGCAGTGCCGCACGAGGGTTTCCGGGGTCAGGCTGCCGCGCCGCCGGTTCCCGTGCGCCTTCCGGCCAACGACGTTGTGCGCGATTGAGGTCGGGCGTCCGTAGCGGAGGATGGCCCCATGCATGCTCTTTTCGACCAACCCGAAGCCCGTCGGGTCTCGCGAGGCGAGTACCCCCTGTGGGACGAGGCTCTCGTGGTCCTCAACCAGGACTTGACCGTGACTCTTCCTGAGCAGGGACCTCTGCAACTGCTGGCCCAGCCTTCCTACGAGGCGGGCGAGCCGGAGTACGTCTACGTCGCCCTGGCCAACGGCGAGTGGCACGGCAGTCATCTGTACCCGAAGACAGCGGAAGACTCTGCTCATGCCTTGGCGATCGTCACCGAGGCCGCGCAGGAAACCGTCGCCGAGCGTCTGTGGCAGGCCTGGCCCCTGTGTGTAGAACACAACCTGGGCATGCACACGCACGACGTGGAGGGGTTGCTCTCATGGTGGTGCGCCGGGAGGCGGTCGGGGGGCGGACCAGGCCACATCTGTGCGGCCGTGGGCGCGCTCGACACCCTCTGAGCGCCGCGACGCGAAGAGAGCTGTCGGGTCGGACGTCGATGTGACGCAATACCGTGGTCGCACGGCCTTGTCCCATCCCGTCTTCACCGGTCTTCAGCCCCGTACTTCGACGAAAGCTACTCGGCGGTGGACGGCCTGGTCGCCGACCGCACCGACAAGAGGTGACCACCCACCCGACAACCCGCCAGGCCAACACGCCCCGACCTCAATCGCGCACAACGTCCGAAAGAGGGCACTGCGGACAGGTGCCCTCGACTGCGACTCAAGGATCTTGGAGCGCTCCGGGCAGAACCGGGAGACGCCGTAGTCGAGCATCATCTCCTCGTCGTCTTCAACCAGCTCCTTCGTCACCAGTCACTGCGCCGACGACGTCCCCTCCATCTCCTACGTGGTAGCAGGGCGGGGACGCCGGCTACATCGAGTACGAGCCACCGGTACTGGACGCGGAGCCGGTCCGCCTATCCGCCGTCGACCCCTTGGTCGTTGGCTTCGTTTTGGTCGTTGGCTTCGTTGGCGCGGTTGATCTCGGTCATGTGCTCCTCCGCCCAGGTCCGCAGCCCCGCAAGCGCGGTTTCCAGCGAAAGTCCGAGTCCGGTGAGTCGGTAGAAGACCCGCGGCGGCACGGTCGGTTCGACCCGGCGCGACACCAGCCCGTCACGAGTCAGGCTTCGCAGCGTCACGGACAGCATCTTCTGCGAGACACCGGGCATCCGCCGTCTCAGCTCCGCGAAGCGCACCTCGTCCGGCGCGGCATCGGCGAGCGTCTTGACGGCCATGGACGTCCACTTCGTACCGATGCGGTCCAGCAACTGCCGCGTCGGGCAACGGGGATCGAACAGATCGCCGCGTACCCGACGACCGGCGGCCGGGGCTCCTGGGGTGGTCACCTGTGGCTCACCACCTTCCCTCAAAGTGCCGTCTAGGAAGCGGCCGGACAGTTACCTATCGTTCTGTGGTCACCAATGGTAATCACTCGGAGGAGCCGTCATGCCCGCCACCACCGCACACCAACTCCGCCGCATCACGACGAACGGCGTCCAACTAAACGTCGCAATCGCCGGGGACGGACCTGCGGTTCTCCTGCTGCACGGCTTCCCGCACACCTGGCGACTCTGGAGCGGCATCATGGGCCGACTGGCCGAGCGGTACCGGGTCATCGCCCCGGACCTTCGAGGCCTTGGTGCCAGTGCACGTGCCGACGAGGGTTACGACGCAGGCACCCTCGCCGCCGACGCCGAAGGGCTGCTCGACGCACTCGGCGAGACCTCGGCAGCGGTGGTCGGTATCGACGCGGGCACCGCCCCCGCCGTCCTGCTCGCGCTGCGCCGGCCCGGCCTCGTCCGGCGCCTGGTCGTGATGGAGGCACTGCTCGGCCGCCTGCCCGGAGCAGAGCACGCCGTCGCGGGCGGTGCCCCGTGGTGGTTCGGCTTCCACGCCGTCCCCGGCCTCGCCGAGACCGTCCTGGCCGGCAACGAGGCCCCGTACATCGACTGGTTCCTCGACTCGGGGACGCTCGGGCGAGGAGTGCCCGACGACATCCGCGCAGCCTTCGTCCACGCGTACACCGGCGGTGAGGCCCTGCGCTGCGCGTTCTCCTACTACCGGGCCCTGCCCACCAGCGCGCAGCAGATCCAGGATGCCGTCGCGACAGCTCGGCTGACCATGCCCACCATGGCTGTCGGCTCCCACCCCGTCGGCACCGGGCTCGAACGCCAACTCCGTCCCATCGCCGACGACCTGGTCGGACACCATCTCCAGGACTGCGGCCACATCATCCCCCTCGACCGCCCCGAGGCGTTGTTCGCGCACCTCGCCCCATTCCTCTCCGCCGATCCGACGAAGTCGCGAAGTCGCGAAGTGACCGAGGCGGTGCGAAGGATCAAGGTCGGCGGTTCGGGCGTTCGTCCCGGCGGTGAATCGTCCAGGACCGCCGGACCAGGCTGCGCACGGTGACGGTGTCGGGCAACGGGCAACGGGCCGAGAATCTCAAGGCGGTCTAGGGTCGGGGCGAGCAGCGGAGAGTTCTGGCGGTTGGCGCCGACCAGGACACGCCCCGGCGGAATGCCGCATGACGGCAGCGCAGGCACAGGTCCCCGAATGGTCACAGAGCATCGCAACTCCATGATCGCTACGCCACGTGTCCGTTCCGCAACCGAGGTCCTCCACCGCGCCTGTCCCCCGCAACCTCTAAGGACTGTCCCGCAGCAGCCCCACCGAGCGCCCGAGTTCTCGCACCGCCTGCCGGAAGAAGGGCTCACGGGCCTCCACGACCCTGTTGAACTGCCCGAAGACCTCGAAGGAGATCAGCCCGAAGAGCTGGGCCCACGCCGCGACGAGGGCGGCCACCGCGGCGGGCGGCAGGTCGGGAGCCAGGTCCGCAGCCATACGCTCGGCCTCGGGGCGCAGGCCGGCGTCGGACGGCGGCACGGCGAGCCCCTCGGTTCCGTGGGCGTCGCGCATGACGTCGATGAGCAGGAGGCCGACCCGGGACGCGGGGCCGACCGTGTCCTGGGGAGCGGTGTAGCCGGGCACGGGCGAGCCGTAGATCAGCGCGTACTCGTGCGGGTGGGCGAGAGCCCAGTCCCGCACCGCGCAGGCGACAGCGGTCCATCGGTCCAGGTGGCCGGCGGACGGACCTCGGGGCGCGCCCCCGGCCACCCCCACGCCAGCCGTCCTGCCCGCGGCCTCAGCGGTCTCGCCCACCGCGTCGTAGGCATCGACGATCAGGGCCGTCAGCAGGTCGTCGCGGCTGGGGAAATAGCGGTAGAGCGCGGAGGAGACCATCCCGAGCTCACGGGCGACGGCGCGCAGGGAGAGCTTCGCGGCTCCCTCCGCGGCGAGCTGTCTCCTTGCCTCGTCCTTGATCGCCGCGGTGACTTCGGCCCGGGCACGTTCTCTGGCTCCTCGAATGGCGCTCATGGGTTCAGTCTGCCACGCGAACGGAGCACCGAACCAAAATGAGAGCAGTGCTCTTGCTTTGACGCAGCACACTCGTGCACACTGATCTCAAGCGAGAGCACCGCTCTCAAAACAGCAGGAGCCACCATGTCGCGACAGCCGTACTACCTCCAGGCAAACGCCTTCGCCCAGCGGTTGAACAACATCGTGGGCTGGCTCGCCCGCCACGGCGTCAGCCTTCTCGGCTCCGCGGAGATGTCGGTACGGGGCCGCAAGAGCGGCCGGATGCAGCGCATCCCCGTCAACCCCCACCACTTCGAAGGCGACCAGTACCTGGTCTCCGCCCGCGGCCACTCGCAGTGGGTGCGCAACATGCGAGTGGCCGGGGGCGGAGAGCTGAAGGTGGGTCGGAAGGTCCGCGTGTTCACCGCCGCGGAGATCACGGACGACGAACAGAAGGTGCGGATCGTCCGCGCCTACCTGAAGCGCTGGGGCTGGGAGGTCAACCAGTACTTCCAGGGCGTCACCGCGAAGTCGTCCGACGCCGAGCTCCTCGCCGCCAGCCCGGACCATCCGGTCTTCCGGATCACGGTCGAGGGCTGACCCGGTCCGTTCCCTGACGGTCCATCGCATGCAGCGCCCGCTGTGCCAGCGGATGCGAACGGACCAGTTCGGCCAGGGACGTCGTCCCACGGGTGATCCCGGCGAACGCGTTCCAGGCGGGGCGGAAGCCCGTCAGTACCGCGTGCAGGATACCGGGACGCCGCTCGAACAGCCGCAGCATGCGACGACCGACGCTCATCTCCACACCGAGCCCGGCCTTGATCGCGAACGCGTAGTTGAGTGCCTGCCGCCGGGCGTCGACCGCGTCGTGCGACTCCGCGATACGTACCGCCCATTCGCCGGCGAGCCGCCCGGACCGCAGGGCGAAGGAGATGCCCTCCCTGGTCCAGGGTTCCAGCAGCCCGGCCGCGTCGCCGCAGACCACCACCCGGCCGCGTGAGAGCGGCGAGTCGTCGCTCCGGCAGCGGGTCAGATGACCGGAGGAGATCGTCGGCTCGAACCCGGCGAGACCCAGCCGGCCGACGAAGTCCTCCAGATAGCGCTTGGTGCCCGCGCCGTCGCCGCGCGCCGAGATGACCCCGACGGTCAGGGTGTCGCCCTTGGGGAAGACCCAGCCGTAACTCCCGGGCATCGGACCCCAGTCGATGAGCACCCGGCCGGCCCAGTCCTCCGCGACCGTCCCGGGCACGGGGATCTCGGCCTCGAGACCGAGGTCCACCTGGTCGAGCTTCACCCCGACGTGCGCTCCTATGCGGCCCGCGCTGCCGTCCGCGCCGACGACGGCCCTGGCGAGCAGCGTCTCACCGCCGGCCAGCACCACGGCCACGGTGCGCCGGTCGGGGACCGCGGGGCCGTGCTGCTCCACCCGCGTCACGGTCGCGCCCGTACGGAGCTCGGCGCCGGCCTTCTGGGCCTCCTCCACCAGACCGGCGTCGAACTCGGGCCGGTTGATGAGCCCGAAGAGCATGCGCCTCGACCGGCGGGTGCGGGACAGCTTCCCGTTGAGCGAGAAGGTGACCGCGTGGATCCGGTCCTTCAGGGGGAGTTCGAACCCGGGCGGCAGCGAGTCCCGGGAGAACCCGATGATTCCGCCGCCGCATGTCTTGTACCTGGGGATGTCCGCCTTCTCCAGCAACAGCACCCGTCGGCCTGCGACGGCTGCCGCGTATGCCGCGGAAGCTCCGGCAGGACCGGCGCCGACCACGACGACGTCCCATACGGAGGACTCCTGCGGTACCGACGACGACTCTTCCGGCTCACGTCCGGCGTCTGCGTTCTCGCTGCTCACGATGTGCTTCTGCTCCCGATCCGACCAGTGACCCCAACTGCTCACGGCATCCTACGGCGCGGCGCGGCCGAGCTCCGCTGTGGGAGGATCAGCCGTGAATCCGTCGTACACGCGGCGTCGCACCCACGACGTCCCACACGGTCGCGCCGACACCGCGCCACAGTCCTGAACGTCGCACCCACGAGGAGCGTGCCCATGACCGCCAGTCCGATTTCCGAGACCGTTGCCTCGCTGATGCCCCGTGCCAGGGTGGAGCTGACCGAGTTGGTGGCCTTCCGGTCGGTGGCGGACCCGGCACAGTTCCCCAGGAGCGAGTGCGAGGCGGCGGCCGGCTGGATCGCCGACGTACTGCGCGACGAGGGCTTCCAGGACGTCGCCCTGCTCGACACCCCCGACGGAACCCAGTCGGTGTACGGCTACCTGCCCGGGCCGGCCGGCGCGCCCACGGTGCTGCTCTACGCGCACTACGACGTACAGCCGCCGCTGGACGAGTCCGCCTGGCTCTCCCCGCCGTTCGAGCTGACCGAACGGGACGGCCGCTGGTTCGGCCGGGGCGCCGCGGACTGCAAGGGCGGGTTCATCATGCACCTGCTCGCTCTGCGCGCCCTCCGGGCGGACGGCGGCGTCCCGGTCTCCGTCAAGGTGATCGTCGAGGGGTCGGAGGAGCAGGGCACGGGTGGCCTCGAACAGTACGCGCAGGCGCACCCGGAGCTGCTGGCCGCCGACACGATCGTCATCGGCGACACCGGCAACTTCCGGGTCGGCCTGCCCACCGTCACCGCCACGCTGCGCGGCATGACCATGCTCCGGGTCCGGCTGGACACACTCGCGGGGAACCTGCACTCCGGCCAGTTCGGCGGCGCGGCACCGGACGCGCTGGCCGCGATGATCCAGCTGCTCGCCTCCCTGCGGGCCGAGGACGGCACGACGACGGTCGACGGGCTCACCACGGACGAGCGGTGGGACGGACTGCAGTACCCGGAGGACGAGTTCCGCGACGACGCCAGGGTCCTCGACGGAGTGGAACTGATCGGCACGGGTACGGTCGCCGACCGGATCTGGGCGAGGCCCGCGGTGACGGTCGTCGGCATCGACTGCCCGCCGGTGGTCGGAGCCACCCCGTCCCTCCAGGCGAGTGCCAGGGCCCAGGTCAGCCTGCGGGTGCCGCCGGGCCAGGACGCCGGGGCGGCGACGAAGCTGCTGACCGCCCACCTCGAGTCGCACGCGCCCTGGGGCGCCCGGGTGACGGTGGAACAGGTCGGCCAGGGCCAGCCGTTCCGCGCGGACACCACCAGCCCGGCGTACACGTCGATGGCCGAGGCCATGCGGCTCGCCTACCCGGGTGAGGAGATGCAGGTGTCGGGCATGGGCGGCTCGATCCCGCTCTGCAACACCCTGGCCGGGCTGTATCCGCAGGCGGAGATCCTGCTGATCGGACTGAGCGAGCCCGAGGCCCAGATCCACGCGGTGAACGAGAGCGTGTCCCCCGAGGAGCTCGAGCGGCTCTCCGTCGCCGAGGCACTGTTCCTGCGCCGGTACGCCGAGTCCAAGGGGGCCTGACGGCAGTTCCCTCGCCCGGCGGGCAGCCGTCGGGCGAGGGGTGGCCCGCCGGGCGCTATCCGCCCACCGGCACGCCGGCTTCCAGGTTCAGCACGGTGGATCTCTCCCGGGCGCGCAGTGCCCGGCGGAGCCGCTCGAAGCGGGTCGGTGGCATCAGCAGCGCCGCCTCCTCCTCGGTGACGAACCGCCAGCCGCGGAGTTCGGAACCCGGGAGCAGCAGTCGCGCGGCCTCCTCCGCGGGCAGCAGGCCGCCGTCGAAGAGGAAGCGCAGCCCTCCGTACGCGGGCGGCTCGGGTGCCTCCCAGTCGACCACCAGGAGCCTGGGCACCTTCCGCAGGCTCAGTCCCAACTCCTCGGCCACCTCCCGCATGCCGGCCCGCGCCGGGGCCTCACCCGCTTCCACCACTCCGCCGGGGAACTCCCAGCCCGGCTTGTAGGTGGGGTCGACGAGGAGCACCCGGCCCCGCTCGTCGAAGAGCAGTACCCCGGAGGCGACGGTCTCGGCCCGTGGTTCGGGGGTCTGGACTATCCCGCACTCCCTGGCCTCACCGCTGCGCAGGGCCTCGGCGATCCGCTCGGCGGTCTCGGACGGGGTGAGGGCGCTGGTGTCTATCGTGTGGGCGTCGGCGCTGATCCAGCCGAGTGCCGCCCGGTAGGGCTCGATGTGCTCGTACGCCCACTGCCTGATCCGCTCGCTGTGGCCGGGGTCGTCGGCGAACTCCTCGCGCCCGGCGATCCGTTGACGCAGGATCGTTTCCTCAGGTGACAGCAGCACATGGCGCACCGGGATGCGCCGGGAGGCGAGCCCACCGAAGATCTCGTCGCGGTAGTCCTGCCTCAGCAGGGTCATCGGCACCACCAGCACCCCGGACAGCTCGGCGAGCAACGCAGCCGCCGTGTCGACGACCATGCGCCGCCAGATGGGCAGGTCCTGGAAGTCGGTCACCTCGGCGAGCCTCTTCTGGGGCAGCAGTTGCCGCAGTCCCCCGCCTGTCAGCCCGGGGTCGTAGAAGGTGCTGTTCGGGATCAGATCGATCAGTTGGCACGCGGCGCTGGTCTTGCCCGCACCGAACGCACCGTTGATCCAGACGATCACGGGTCCCCCTCTTCCGTAGCCCCCTGTGGCTTGCCCGCAACACCCGGCTGCGGAAACCCCGTCGGGGCGACGCGGTTGCTCCGGGGCGGCAGCCGGGAGCGTCCAACTGTACGAGTCCGGGCCCCTGAACGGCCCGTAACGGGCGACGCCGGACGTCGTTGGACGGTAGCCACAGGAACGACGAGGGGATACGCGGTGCGCCGTACGGTACTCGAGCAGTTTCCCGCGGGAGGGCCGCGGGGCAGCCGTCCGGCGGAGGAGTTCGCGGCGGCCCTCCGCGGCGAGGGGACGGCCGCGGAGGTCGTGATGGACCTGGAGCGGGACGCGTTCCTCGTGGTGGTGCCCCAGCAGACGACGGAAGGAGCCGGCCGGCCCCGTTGACCGGGTCCGCCGCCGTGCCGCGCCTACTGCGCGGCCACGGCCCGTACGCCGTTCGCGGCACCGGGCCGGACGGTCGAGGCGGCGGCCGCCGCGCCCACCAGCCCGGCGTCCGTGCCCATCACCGCCGAGGTGACGGTGAGGCCCTGGACGAAGGAGAGCGTGGCGTAGTCGCGAAGTGCACTGCGCAACGGAGCGAAGAGCACCTCGCCGGCACCGGCGACCCCGCCGCCGATCACCGCGATGTCGATGTCGGCCAGGGTGGCCGTGGCCGCGATCCCGGCGGCGAGCGCCTGGGCGGCCCGCCCGAAGGAGGCGGTCGCGACCCGGTCCCCCGCTCGCGCCGCCGCGGCCACCGCGGCGGCCGTGGCATCACCGTCGGGACCGGGGCACCAGCCGTTCTCCAGTGCGCGCCGCGCGATGTTCGGCCCGCTGGCGATCCGCTCCACGCAGCCACGCGCGCCGCACGGGCAGAGGTCACCGTCCAGGTCGACACTGATGTGGCCGATGTGACCGGCGTTGCCGGAGGGGCCGGGGTGCAGCTTTCCGCCGAGGACGAGACCGCCGCCGACGCCGGTCGAGACGACCAGGCACAGCGCGTTGTCGTAACCGCGGGCCGCGCCCAGCCAGTGTTCGGCCGCGGTCATCGCCACTCCGTCGCCCACCAGCGAGACGGGGAGCCCACCCGTCGCCGCGGCGACCCGGTCCACCAGCGGAAAGCCGCGCCATCCGGGCACGTTGACCGGGCTGACCGTGCCGGCCGAAGCGTCCACCGGGCCCGCGCTGCCGATGCCGACCGCGCGCACCCGGCGCCACAGGGGCGAAGCCGTCAGTTCGGCCAGGACGCCGCTCACGGCGCCCATCACCGACTCGGCCTCCTCCCGCGCGGGCGTCGGCCGCTGGGCGCGGACCAGGAGGGATCCGCTGCCGTCCACCAACGCGCCGGCGATCTTGGTGCCGCCGATGTCGAGCGCGGCGACTAGGTCGGTATGCATCGGTGTGGACTCTCCGGAGGGGTGAGGGGCGGGACCTGCGACTTCGTTCGACGGTCCTCCACAGTCTCCATTCAGTTGACAACGTTGTCCAGGGCCTATGCTCGACGCCACAGCATCCGGCCGCCCCCAGGCACCGCCCGGCAGGCCCGGAAGCACCCGTTCCCGACGACAGGACAGCGCACCGTGGCCGAGACCACCCGTCATTCCGAGTCCCGCTACGGCAACAGGCCGACCATGAAGGACGTGGCGGCCCGTGCCGGAGTGGGGCTCAAGACGGTCTCCCGGGTGGTGAACAGCGAGCCGGGGGTCACACCCGACACCGAGCGCCGGGTCCAGGAGGCGATCGAGGCCCTCGGGTTCCGGCGCAACGACAGCGCGCGCGTGCTGCGCAAGGGCCGCACCGCGTCCATCGGCCTCGTCCTGGAGGACCTCGCCGACCCCTTCTACGGCCCGCTGAGCCGCGCCGTGGAGGAGGTCGCCCGCGCACACGGCGCCCTGCTGATCAACGGCTCCAGCGCCGAGGACCCCGAGCGCGAGCAGGAGCTCGTCCTCGCGCTCTGCGCCCGCCGGGTCGACGGCCTGATCGTGATTCCGGCGGGCGACGACCACCGCTACCTGGAACCCGAGATGAAGGCCGGCATCGCCACGGTGTTCGTCGACCGCCCCCCGGGCCGGGTCGACGCGGACATGGTCCTCTCCGACAGCTTCGGCGGCGCACGCGAGGGCGTCGCCCACCTGGTCGCGCACGGCCACCGCAGGATCGGGTTCGTCGGCGACCAGCCGCGCATCCACACCGCGACGGAGCGGCTGCGCGGATACCACGCGGCCCTGGCCGACGCAGGGATAGAGGTCCAGGACTCCTGGGTGTCTCTCGGGCCGACCGACCCGGGCCGGGTGCGCGCGGCCGTGGAGACCATGTTGTCCGGGCCCGAGCCGGTCACCGCGCTCTTCGCGGGCAACAACCGCGTGACCGTCACCGCCGTACGTGTCCTCGCCGAGTGCGACCGCCGGATCGCGCTGGTCGGCTTCGACGACATCGAGCTCGCCGACCTGCTCGGCATCACGGTGATCTCGCAGGACGCCGCCGCGGTCGGCCGGACCGCGGCGGAGCACCTGTTCCGCCGCCTGGACGGCGCGGCCCATCCCCCGGCCAGGGTGGAGCTCCCGACCCGGCTCATCCCCCGCGGCTCGGGGGAACTGCCGCCGGCCTGAGACCGCTACGGAGCCGTCACGGTGAGCGCGCCGCGACGGGGCGAGGCGAACGCGTCGAGGTCCTCGCGGCTCAGGCCGGCGGCGGCCTCGACCTCCGCGGCGTCCAGTGCCCCGCAGTCGATGCCCCGCAGGAGATAGCCGCTGAGCGCCTTCGCGGTGGCCGGCTCGTCCATGACGTCCCCGCCGGCCTTGGCCACGTAGGCGGCGAGCCGGGACGCGGCCTGGCCGAGTCCCTCTCGGTAGAAGGTGTAGACGGCGGCGTAGCGGGTGGGCAGGTGGCCCGGGTGCATGTCCCAGCCCTGGTAGTAGGCGCGGGCCAGAGCACGGCGCGTGAGGCCGTGGTGCAGGCGCCAGGCGTCGTGGACCTGCTGGGTGGGTCCGACGGGGAGCACGTTGGTGGAGCCGTCGCAGACGCGCACGCCGGTGCCGGCCGCGGCGACCTGCATGACGGCCTTGGCATGGTCGGCCGCCGGGTGGTCACTGGCCTGGTAGGCGGGGCTGACACCCACGCAGGCGCTGTAGTCGAAGGTCCCGTAGTGCAGACCGGTCGCACGGCCGCGGGCCGCGTCGATCATGCGGGCGACGGCGGCGGTGCCGTCGGCGGCGAGGATCGACTGGCTGGTCTCGATCTGGATCTCGAACCCGAGACGCCCGGCCGGCAGGCCGTGGGCCTGCTCGAAGGCCTCGAGCAGCCGCACGAAGGCGGTGACCTGCTCGGGATAGGTCACCTTGGGCAGCGTCAGGACGAGCCCGTCGGGGAGGCCGCCCGCCCGCATCAGACCGGTGAGGAAGATGTCCGTGGTGCGGATGCCCCGGTCGCGCACGGCGGCTTCCATGCACTTCATCCGGATGCCCATGTACGGCGCGGCGGTCCCGTCGGCGTACGCCTCGGAGACGAGCCGGGCCGCACGGGCGGCCGCTTCGTCCTCCTCGGCGTCCGGACGTGGTCCGTAGCCGTCCTCGAAGTCGATCCGGAGGTCCTCGACGGGTTCGCGCTCCAGCTTGGCGCGTACGCGGTCGTGGACGGGTGCCGCGAGCTCCTGCGGGATGCCGAGGACCGAGGCGAACGCGTCGGCGTCGGCGGCGTGTTCGTCGAGCGCCGCGAGCGCCTGGTCGCCCCACGTGCGGATGGTGGTGGCGGTGAAGGTGTCGGCGGGCACGTAGACGGTGTGGACGGGCTGGCGCGTGCCGGGGTCTCCCGGGTAGCGGCGGGCGAGCTCGGCGTCCACCCCCGCGAGGGAGGCGCTGATCTCGTCGCCGACCGCGCCGGCGAGGCTCGTCGCCACCTTCTCCTGCTGACCCATGACCGCACCCTCCAAGTGTTCAGTTTCCGTCTGCCGGAATCTTTAATCCGCATAGTGAAGTTATAAGCCTCCCGGTTCTGCGTCAATGGTGATCGGAAACAGCGCGGGGCCGCGTGGTGAGAACACCACGCGGCCCCGGGCCGGTCGTACGTGCGCGACTCCGGCCGGGTCAGCCCTTGCGGGTCTTGACCTCGTCGGTGAGCTGCGGGACGACGTCGAACAGGTCGCCGACGACGCCGTAGTCGACGAGGTCGAAGATGGGCGCCTCGGAGTCCTTGTTGACGGCGACGATGGTCTTCGAGGTCTGCATGCCGGCCCGGTGCTGGATCGCGCCGGAGATGCCCGAGGCGATGTACAGCTGCGGGGAGACCGACTTGCCGGTCTGTCCGACCTGGTTGGTGTGCGGGTACCAGCCGGCGTCGACCGCGGCACGCGAGGCGCCGACGGCGGCACCGAGCGAGTCGGCGAGCGCCTCGATGATCGCGAAGTTCTCCGAGCCGTTGACGCCGCGGCCGCCGGAGACGACGATCGCGGCCTCGGTCAGCTCGGGGCGCCCGGTCGACTCGCGCGGGGTGCGGGAGAGGACCTTCGTGCCGGTGGCCGTCTCGGAGAAGGAGACCGTGAGGGCCTCGACGGCACCCGCGGCCGGGGCGGCCTCGACGGCGGCCGAGTTCGGCTTGACCGTGATGACCGGGACGCCCTTGGAGACACGGGACTTGGTGGTGTACGACGCGGCGAACGCGGACTGGGTCGCGACCGGGCCCCCGTCACCCGCTTCGAGGTCGACGGCGTCGGTGATGATGCCGGCGCCGATGCGCAGCGCGAGGCGCGCGGCGATCTCCTTCGCCTCCGCGGAGGAGGGCAGGAGCACGGCCGCCGGGGACACCGCGTCGTAGGCGGCCTGGAGGGCGTCCACCTTGGGTACGACGAGGTAGTCGGCGAACTCAGGCGCGTCGGCGGTCAGGACCTTGACCGCGCCGTGCTCGGCGAGCGCGGCGGCGGTGTCGGCCGCACCGTTGCCGAGGGCGACGGCGACCGGCTCGCCGATGCGGCGGGCGAGGGTCAGCAGCTCCAGGGTGGGCTTGCGGACGGCACCGTCCACGTGGTCGACATAGACGAGAACTTCAGCCATGGGACTTCAATCTCCTGCGTGCGAGGAAGTGCGGGGCGGTGGAGGGGACGGCCGGGGCTCAGATGAACTTCTGGCCCGCAAGGAACTCGGCCAGCTGCTTGCCGCCCTCGCCCTCGTCCTTGACGATCGTGCCCGCCGTACGGGCCGGACGCTCGGCCGCGGAGTCGACCGCGGTCCAGGAGCCGCCCAGGCCGACCTCGTCCGCGTCGATACCGAGGTCGTCGAGGTCCAGGGCCTCGACCGGCTTCTTCTTGGCCGCCATGATGCCCTTGAAGGACGGGTAACGGGCCTCGCCCGACTGGTCGGTCACGGAGACAACGGCCGGCAGGGACGCCTCGAGCTGCTCGCTCGCGGTGTCGCCGTCACGGCGGCCCTTGACCTTGCCGCCCTCGACCGAGACCTCGGAGAGCAGCGTGACCTGCGGGACGCCGAGGCGCTCCGCGAGCAGCGCGGGGAGGACGCCCATGGTGCCGTCCGTCGACGCCATGCCGCAGAGGACCAGGTCGTAACCGGTCTTCTCGACGGCCTTGGCCAGCACCAGCGAGGTGCCGATGACGTCGGTGCCGTGCAGGTCGTCGTCCTCGACGTGGACGGCCTTGTCGGCACCCATGGAAAGCGCCTTGCGCAGCGCGTCCTTGGCGTCCTCGGGGCCCACCGTGAGCACGGTGATCTCCGCGTCGTCGGCCTCGCCGGCGATCTGCAGCGCCTGCTCGACGGCGTATTCGTCGAGTTCCGACAGCAGACCGTCGACGTCGTCACGGTCCAGGGTCAGGTCATCGGCGAAGTGCCGGTCGCCGGTGGCGTCGGGCACGTACTTCACACAGACAACGATCCTCAAGCTCACGCCGGCTCTCCTACTGCATCGTCATTTCCGGGCTGCCTTGTTGCACGCAGCATAGGCGCCTTATCGGGCGGTTTCCGGTCGGGAGTCCGAGCCCCCCGCCAAATATTACTCGCCAGTACACCCGTTACGTTACCCGTAAGCAAGCGCTTGGAACTGTGACGTACCCAACGAGGCCCGCCCCTGTTCCGCCCTGCTCGCCCTCAGTCTCGCAGAGCCGTGAAACGACCCTGGTGGTAGACCAGCGGCCGGCCGCCCCCCGAGGGGTCCCCGGACTCCACCCGGGCGATCACGATGCGGTGGTCCCCCGCCGGAATCCGGGCCACCACGCGGCAGACCAGCCAGGCCACCACGCCACCGAGCAGCGGCACGCCCTCGGGGCCGGTGCGCCAGTCGGTGGGGGGGCCGAACCGGTCGGCGCCGCTGCGCGCGAAGGTCGCGGCGAGTTCCCGCTGGTCCTCGCCGAGCAGATGCACGCCTATGTACTCCGCCTCCGCGACCACGGGCCAGCTGGAGGAGGAGGTGCCGACCCCGAAGGAGACGAGGGGCGGTTCCGCGGCGACGGAGTTCAGCGAGGTGGCGGTGAAGCCGACCGGCTTCTCGCCGGCGGCCGTGATCACGGCCACCCCCGCGGCGTGCTGCCGGAACACGGATCGCAGAAGTTCGGGTGCAGCCGTCAGGTGGGTGCCGAGATCGGGCGAGGCCGTCATGGAGAAGTCCTTCGGGGAGAGTGCGTACGGGGCCGTGGGTTCTTCAGGCACCCGGACAGCGCGCACTCGCGTGACGCACGAGGTCGACGTGGACCCGGCCGAAGAGAAGGATTTCTGGCGGCATAGCGTCAGAGTGACGATGCGTGGTGTACGCAGTCAAGTGCGTCCCGTCATCTGGGAGAAGCGTCACGGCCCGTCACATCGCCTGCCCGAGTGCGGAGACGACGTCCGCGGTACGCGGCTGACCCGCGGCCCGCCGGACGATCCGGCCGGCCGCGTCGAGCACCAGCACGGTCGGGGTCCGGCTGATGCGGAGGCCGCGGACGAGTTCGAGGTTCGCCTCGGCGTCGATCTCGACGTGGGCGACGCCCTCGACCATCGCGGCCACCTCGGCGAGGGTGCGCCGGGTGGCACGGCAGGGCTGGCAGAACGCGCTCGAGAACTGCACGAGCGTCGCCCGATCCCCCAGTTCCGCGCCGAGTCGGGCCGCGTCCAGCGCGCCCTCGGTCTTCCACCCGTCCATCCCCGCTCCCTTCCCAGAGCTCTGCGCAAAGGGTCAGCGCCCGACGGCCGTATTACATTCCCGGACCTTTCACGTGACGAGAATCTCTCGCCCCGGGCCCTTTGGGGCTGGCCACGGCGTCGCACATGGGGCACCATCGCCACAATGCCGAAAACCTACGGCTGCGTAACTTCCGCCGGGAGAACCCTCCCCAGGCATTGAAGAAGGGTCTTCATCCAGATGGCAGAGCTCGTCTATCGGCCGGTCATCGGCGCCGCTCGCACGCTGTTCAAGGCGCTCGACCTGAAGATCGACACCCAGGGTTCGGAGCACATCCCGAAGACCGGTGGCGCGGTTCTGGTCAGCAACCACATCAGCTATCTGGACTTCATCTTCACCGGACTCGGCGCCCTGCCGCAGAAGCGGCTCGTCCGCTTCATGGCCAAGGACTCCGTGTTCCGCCACAAGGTGTCCGGCCCCCTGATGCGCGGCATGAAGCACATCCCCGTCGACCGCGACCAGGGCGAGGACGCCTACGCGCACGCGCTGGCGTCACTGCGCTCGGGCGAGATCATCGGCGTGTTCCCCGAGGCGACCATCTCGCAGTCGTTCACGCTCAAGAGCTTCAAGTCGGGTGCGGCGCGGCTGGCCCAGGAGGCCGGTGTACCGCTGATCCCGATGGCGCTGTGGGGCACCCAGCGCCTGTGGACCAAGGGACGCCCGCGCAACTTCAAGCGCAGCCACACCCCGATCACGATCCGCGTGGGCGAGGCCATGGACGCGCCCACGGACCAGTACGCGGGCGCGATCACCCGCCGGCTGCGCGAACGCGTCCAGGAACTCCTCGAAGCGGCCCAGCGCGCCTACCCCGTGCGCCCCAAGGACGCGAGCGACACCTGGTGGGTGCCGGCGCACCTCGGGGGTACGGCGCCGACGCCCGCCGAGGTGCGCGAGCACGGCTGATCGAGCCGCGCCCGCGGCTGAGGGGATGAAACGTCACGCCGTGGGGCGGAGCGGCATCCGCGGGCCGTTCCCGGACCGTAACGACGACGCGGCCGGCCGGAGATGACAACCCTCCGGCCGGCCGCGTCGTCGTGCGGACCGCTGGACCCGGCTCACCGCCGGGCCATCTCCTCCTTGAGCGCCAGCACGAAGGCGTCGACGTCGTCCTCCCGGGTGTCGAAGGCGCACATCCAGCGGACGTCTCCGGCCTTCTCGTCCCAGAAGTAGAACCGGAACCGCTTCTGCAGGCGCTCGCTCACCTCGTGCGGCAGCCGCGCGAAGACCGCGTTGGCCTGGACGGGGTAGAGGATCTCGACCCCGTCGACCGTCCGGACCCCGTCGGCGAGCCGCTGGGCCATGGCGTTGGCGTGGCGCGCGTTGCGCAGCCAGAGGTCCCGCGCGAGCAGCGCCTCCAACTGGACCGAGACGAAGCGCATCTTCGAGGCGAGCTGCATCGACAGCTTGCGCAGGTGCTTCATGGCGCGCACCGAGTCCGGGTTCAGGACCACGACGGCCTCCCCGAAGAGCGCGCCGTTCTTGGTCCCGCCGAAGGAGAGGACGTCGACGCCGACCGTGTTGGTGAACGTGCGCATCGGCACGTCCAGCGACGCGGCGGCGTTGGCTATCCGGGCACCGTCGAGGTGCACCTTCATGCCACGCGCGTGGGCGTGCTCGCAGACGGCGCGGATCTCGCCGGGTGTGTAGACGGTGCCCAGCTCGGTGTTCTGGGTGATCGAGACGACCTGCGGCATCGCGCGGTGCTCGTCGTCCCAGCCGTACGCCTCGCGGTCGATGAGCTCGGGTGTCAGCTTCCCGTCCGGGGTCGGCACGGTGAGCAGCTTCAGTCCGCCCATCCGCTCCGGCGCCCCGCCCTCGTCCACGTTGATGTGGGCGGACTCGGCGCAGATGACAGCGCCCCAGCGGTCGGTCAGCGCCTGGAGCGCGGTGACGTTGGCCCCGGTGCCGTTGAACACCGGGAAGGCCTCGGCGGTGGGACCGAAGTGGCTGTGCATGATCCGCTGGAGGTGGCCGGTGTAGTCGTCCTCGCCGTAGGCGACCTGGTGGCCGCCGTTGGCGAGGGCGAGGGCCGCGAGGATCTCCGGGTGCACGCCCGCGTAGTTGTCACTGGCGAAGCCGCGCACCTGCGGATCGTGGTGACGTCGCGCGTCGGTCCTTACGGTTGCGGGGTCAGCCACAGACGCTTTCCGTTCAGTTCTCCGGCGGGCCTGTCCCAGACGCCGGCGATGGCCTCGGCCAGCTCCTCGACGTCCGTGAATCCCGCGAACTTCGCATTCGGGCGCTCGGCGCGCATCGCGTCGTGCACCAGTGCCTTGACCACAAGGATCGCAGCAGCCGCTGTCGGTCCCGCGTCGCCCCCCGCCTTGCGGAAGGCGTCGGCGAGGGCGAGCGTCCACGCCTCGGCGGCCGCCTTGGACGCGGCGTAGGCCGCGTTGCCGGCGGTGGGACTGCTGGCTCCGGCCGCGCTGATCAGCACGTACCTTCCCCGGTCACTGCGCCCGAGGAAGTCCTGGAAGGCCAGCGAGGTGGACTGGACCGTCCGGATCAGGAGCTTCTCCAGGAAGTCCCAGTCGGCGAGGCTGGTCTCCGCGAAACCGGCGCTGCCGCGCCAGCCGCCGACGAGGTGCACCAGGCCGTCGACGCGGCCGAATTCCTTCTCGGTCTTGACGGCCCAGTCGCGTGCGGCCTCCGGGTCGAGCAGATCGACCGTGTCCCCGGTGACGGTCGCTCCGCCGTGCGCGTAGCGCGCGGCGTCGACCGCCTCGGCCAGCCGCTCGGGGTTCGCGTCGGACGCGACCACGGTCGCGCCCGCCTCGGCGAGCCTGAGCAGGGTCGCGCGCCCCGCCGGTCCCGCCGCTCCGGCCACCGCGACGACCGCGCCCTCCAGGGCGCCGCTGTCGGCCTTGCCTGTTCCGTTCATCGCCACAGCCTCCTCGGACCACGTGCTCATGCGGCTGCCCGCCCGGCATCCGCCGCAGTGATCCCCTTGGTGGAGGCGATCACATGCTTCAGCTTCTTCGAGAGCGCCTCATAGAACATGCTCAGGGGAAACTCGTCCGGAAGCACGTCGTCGACGAGCTTGCGAGGCGGTTGTGCGAGGTCCAGGGCGTCCGGACCCTTGGCCCAGCGGGAGCCCGGGTGGGGCGAGAGATAGGTCGCCACCATGTCGTACGCCGCGAACCAGTGCACGAGCTTCGGGCGGTCGATGCCCTCGCGGTAGAGCTTCTCGATCTCTCCGCAGAGCTGGTTGGTGACCTGCGGGGCGCGTTCCCAGTCGATCTTGAGCGTGTTGTCGGTCCAGCGGACCACGTCGTGCTTGTGGAGGTAGGCGAAGAGCAGCTGACCGCCGAGGCCGTCGTAGTTGCGTACGCGCTCGCCGGTGACCGGGAAGCGGAACATCCGGTCGAAGAGGACCGCGAACTGCACGTCACGGCCCTGGCCGAAGCCGTCGGACTCCAGCTTGACGGCCTCCCTGAAGGCGGTGAGGTCGCAGCGCAGCTCCTCGAGTCCGTACATCCAGAACGGCTGCCGCTGCTTGATCATGAACGGGTCGAAGGGCAGGTCGCCGTGGCTGTGGGTGCGGTCGTGGACCATGTCCCAGAGCACGAAGGCCTGCTCGCAGCGCTTCTGGTCACCGAGCATCTCGCGGATGTCGTCGGGCAGCTCCAGACCCAGCAGGTCCACCGAGGCCTCGGTCACGCGGCGGAAGCGGGCGGCCTCGCGGTCGCAGAAGATGCCGCCCCAGCTGAAGCGCTCCGGCGCCTCGCGTACGGCGATGGTCTCGGGGAAGAGCACCGCGGAGTTCGTGTCGTAGCCGGCGGTGAAGTCCTCGAAGGTGATGCCGCAGAACATCGGGTTGTCGTAGCGCGTGGCCTCCAGGTCGGCCAGCCACTCGGGCCAGACCATCCGCAGAACGACCGCTTCGAGGTTGCGGTCGGGGTTTCCGTTCTGCGTGTACATGGCGAACACGACCAGGTGCTGGAGGCCGTCGGCGCGGTTCCTGGCGGGCTGGAAGGCGAGCAGGGAGTCCAGGAAGTCCGGGACGCCGAAGCCCTCGGCGGCCCAGCGGCGCAGGTCCGCGACGAGCGCGTGGTGATAGGCCTCGTCGTGCGGGAGCAGCGGCGAGAGCTGCTCGACCGCCGCCGCGACCCGCTCGACGACGGCGGCGGCCGCTTCGGCGGAGGGTGCGCTGTCGGCCTCCAGGTCGATGGAGCCGTCCTTGGACTGCCATGGGCGGAGTTCCTCGACGGCACTCTTGAGCACGGGCCAGGCCGGGTGCTCCACGACCCGTTGGGCAGCAGGTATCGCGCCGGCGGCGGTGGCGTGCTCAAGAATTTCCGTCATAACACTTCCTTCACGGGAGGACCTCGCGTCACGTAACCGTATCCATGTGCGGTTCCTCGAGACAAGTGGAGGGCAGAAAATTATCCTGCCTCCTCTCATTCTCACCGTGGTTTTTCCTGCCGCACATCCACAGGACACCTTCTTCCGTGCGACCGCGCGGGCACTGGCCGTCCGGCGTGTGCGGCCTGCCTCCCTGGGGGGTAGGAGTCGCGGGCGGGACGAGGACGACGGACGGAAGCGGGAGTGCCTTGACTTTTCTCACCATCGGACATCGCGGAGTCATGGGTGTCGAACCGGAGAACACGCTGCGCTCGTTCGCACACGCGGAACAGGCCGGCATGGACGCCGTCGAACTGGATCTCCACCTGAGCAAGGACGGCGCGCTCGCCGTGATGCACGACCCCGCCGTGGACCGCACGACGGACGGACAAGGGCTGATCTCGGAGAAGACCCTCGTCGAGCTCCGGGAGCTCGACGCCGGCCAGGGCGAGCGGGTGCCCGTCTTCGAGGAGGTCCTGGACGCCGTCGCGTCACCCGTGCAGGCCGAGATCAAGGACGTGGCCGCGGCGCGGGCGCTCGCCGAGGTGATGCTGCGGCGGGGTCTCGTCGGCCGCGTGGAGGTGTCCTCGTTCCACGACGAGGCGGTCGCCGAGATCGCCCAGCTGGTGCCGGGGGTGCGGACGGTGCTCATCGCGAGCCGCTGGGAGGGCGACGTGGTGGAGCGGGCCAAGGCTGTCGGGGCGGCCACCCTCGCCCTGAACATCCGCCGTGTCACCCTGGAGGTGGTCGAGCAGGCGCACGCCGAGGGCCTGAAGGTGATCGGCTGGGTGGTGAACACCCAGGACCACCTGCGCCTGGTACGCGCGCTGGGCCTGGACGGCGCGACGACCGACTACCCGGAGATCCGCCGCGCGGGCCGTTTCACCGCCTGAGCGGCCTTCGGGGCACCCGGGCAGGCCGGTTCGCCGTCGGGCCCGGGCGGGTCGCTACAGCTCCTTGACCAGCAGTTCGAACGCGAGGTCCGCACGCTGCGGAATGCCGAAGCGCTCGTCGCCGTACGGGAAGGGCGTCAGCTCTCCCGTACGGCGGTATCCCCTGCGCTCGTACCAGGCGATCAGCTCCTCGCGGACCGAGATCACCGTCATGTGCATCTCGCCGGCCCCCCAGTCCGCGCGGGCCACGCGCTCGGCCTCGGCGATGATCACCTTGCCGAGACCCGCGCCCTGCGACTCCGGCCTGACCGCGAACATGCCGAAGTAGGCGGCCGTTCCACGCTGTTCCAGCTGACAACAGGCGACCGGCTCGCCCTCCCGCTCCGCGATCAGGACCCGCCCGGAGGGGGCCGCGAGCACCTGGCGCACCCCGTCCGCGTCCGTGCGCTGCCCCTGGAGGATGTCCGCCTCCGTGGTCCATCCGGCCCGGCTCACGTCCCCCCGGTACGCGGACTCGACGAGTCGCACGAGGACCGGGACGTCGTCCTCGGTTGCGTCGCGGAAGGTCAGTTCCGCCCGTGTGGTGGCCGGTGCGATGTCCATGTGGCTCTTCTCCGGTGAGGTGCTGCCGACTGTGCGGTCCCGAGACTAACGCGGCACCGGCCGCGCCCCCCACGGGCCCGGGCGCGCTCCCCCAGTACCTCGATGCGCCCCGGTAGGAGCGGCCGGAGCGGGGCATCGATGGGACGACACCGGCGTCGTTCGCCGTAGGGGGAGGTGCGCTGTGCACGGACCGGCACTGTCCGGCTGGCTGCTCATGGTGCTGTGCGGGCTCACGGGTGCCTACTGCCTGCTCCGTACCCGAAGCGGCACGGAGAGGGAACGCGGCGCGGCACGCTCCGAGGCCCTGATGGGGTTCGGGATGGCCGCGATGGCGGTCCCCGCAGCTCTTTTCACACCTCCGCGATGGACCTGGGCGGTGTACGCGGTGGTGTTCGGCGCCTCGTCGCTGCGCGCCCTCACCCGCGTCAGGGTCGGCGGGCACCATCCGCACCACCTCGTCGGCTCGCTGGCCATGCTCTACATGGCGGTCGTGATGGTGCAGGGCGCCGCCCACACCGTGGCCGGCGCCCACACCGGCCACGGCGCTGGACCGGCCGGAGGCGTCCCCGTCCTGACGGGGACGCTGCTGGCCTACTACGCCCTCTACGCCCTCCGCTCGGCGGGACACCTCATACCGGCTCCCGCACCCGTCGCCGTCGCGGACGGCGGCACGGTGGGCGTCGTCGCCTGGGGTGCGCGGCCCGAACTGGCGCTGGGGTGCAGGCTGACCATGGCGATGGCGATGTTCACCATGCTGCTCACTCTGTGAGACGGCGGGCCGCGCACGCCGTGGCGTACGTCACTTGACGCGCGAGGCCGTACCCGCGGACACCGCGGCGCTCATAGGCTGGCGCCCATGTTGGTCTCCCTGGCCCTGCTCCTGCTCGGCGCACTGGCCGCCGTCGCGGCCCCGGGCCTGATGGCGAGGGCCCGGTGGCCGGAGTCCGAGCCCGTCGTGGCCCTGTGGGTCTGGCAGTGCGTGGTGGCGGGCGTCCTGCTCTCGTTCGGACTCTCGATGACCTTCAGCGCGGCCGCCGCCTGGCAGGCGGTGCGCGGCCACGTCTTCGCACCCGCCCCGCACGGCGTCGTCGAGGCGTACGCCCTCGGTGCCTACGGGCCGTGGTCGGCGGTCATCGCGGTGCTGCTGGCACTCGGCGGCGTATGGACCGCGGCGATGCTCGTACGCGAGGTGCACCGGGCGCGTCGCCGGCGTCGGACACGACGCACCGAACTGCTGGTCCGGTCCCCGCTGATGCCGGGCGAGGAGCCGGGCGGCGGACGTCTCGTGGTGCTTGAGGGGGAACGCCCCGACGCCTGGTGGCTGCCCGGGGCGGCGCCCCAACTCGTCATCACCACAGCGGCACTCGGCCGGCTGAAAGGGCGTCAACTCGACGCCGTGCTGGCACACGAGCAGGGACACGCCCAGGCCCGGCACGACTGGCTGCTGCACTGCTCGGGCGCGCTGGCGAACGGCTTCCCGCAGATCCCGGTCTTCGCCGCCTTCCGCGACGAGATGCACCGCCTGGTCGAACTGGCGGCGGACGACGTGGCGTCGCGGCGCTTCGGGCGCCTGACGATCGCGCTCGCCCTGGTCGAACTCAACGAGGAGCGCGGGGTGTTCGGCCCCGGAGCGACTTCCGGCGCTCTCGTGCCGCTCCGGGTGAACCGGCTGCTCACTCCGGTCGACCGGCTCAGCGCCGGCCGTCGGCTGCGGCTGACGGCAGCGGCCGCACTGGTGCCGGTCGTACCGCTGTTCGTCGCCTTCGTGCCGGGACTCCGCGCCCTGGGATAGCCCGAAGCGCGGCCCGTCCGCGAGGATCGGCGCATGCGCCTCCCCTTCCGCCCCACACGCAACTGCCCTCCCCTCCTCACCCTGGGCCTCTCCTGCGCCCTCCTGTCCGTCGTCCTGCTCGTGCTGGTCGCGGTGCGCTGGTCCCCCCTGATCTCCCTGGACAGCACGGTGGCCGAGGCCCTGCACCGCAACGCGGTGAGAGAACCCGGACTGGTGCATGTCAACCGGGTGCTGACGGACTGGGTGTGGGACCCCTGGACCATGCGTGCCCTGACCGCGGTGGCCGTGATCGCCCTGTGGTGGCGCGGGACGCGTCTGCTCGCCGTGTGGGTGGCGGCGACGAGCGCCGTGGCCACACTCCTGCAGCAGGGGCTGAAGGCCCTCGTGGGCCGGGACCGGCCCCGCTGGCCCGACCCGGTGGACTCGGCGAACTACGCCGCCTTCCCCTCGGGCCACGTCATGACGGCGGCGGTGACCTGCGGACTCCTCCTCTGTCTGCTCCGCATCCACACCGTTCAGGCCCCGGTGTGGTGGGCCTCACTCGCACTCGCCGCAGTGTCCGTGGCCGGTGTAGCCCTGACACGCCTGTACCTGGGCGTGCACTGGCTGAGCGACGTGGTGGGCGGAACGCTGCTGGGCGGGGCAGTGTGCGCCCTCTCACTCACCGGATACGCCGCGTACACCGGGCGGCGGGAGCCGGCAGGCGGGAAGCCGCCCTTGTAGGCCGGTCCGGGGGCCGCGATGATCGGGCGCATGCGGATCAAGGGTGCACTCTTCGACTTCTCCGGAACCCTTTTCAGGATCGAGTCCGTCACCTCGTGGCTGCGCGCGGCCCTGGACCACCGGGGTACGCCCATGGAACAGGCCGATCTCGATCGGTACACACGGCGGCTGACGGCCGCCGGGGCGCTGCCCGGAGGACCCTCACCCGAGCGGGTCCCGTCCGAGCTGGCTCCGGTGTGGGCCGCACGGGACAGCAGCGCGCGACACCACAGGGAGGCGTACACGGGTCTGGCCCGCGGGGTCGGCCTTCCGGACCCCGGCCTCTGCGACGCGCTCTACGACCGCCATATGGAGCCCGCCGCCTGGGAACCGTATCCGGACGCGGCGGAGGTGCTGCGGGGACTCCGCGACAACGGGACGGCGATCGGTGTCGTGAGCAACATCGGCTGGGATCTGCGTCCCGTCTTCCGCGCGCACGGCCTGGACGAACTCATCGACGTCTACGTCCTGTCCTTCGAGCACGGCGTGCAGAAGCCCGACCCCCGGCTGTTCCGCACGGCGTGCGCCCTGCTGAGGCACGACCCCTCGGACGTCGTCATGGTCGGTGACGACCGCCGCGCGGACGGGGGCGCCGTCGCGGTGGGGTGCGGAGTGCGCTTCGTGGACCACCTGCCCGTGTCGGAGCGGCCTGACGGGCTCCGGGCACTCGGTCTGGTGGGACTCACCGGGTAAGGGCGGAGTCCGCTCCGTTCGTGAAGGATTCCGGGAGACGGTGTGAGGGATATCCCTGTCCGCGAAGGGGGTCAGTGGCTCCGACGGGGCCTAACCTGGTCAGCATGTCCCTCTACCCGAACACGTCCGCCCGTGCGCGCCCGGCCTTCGTCGTGAACCAGGAGATCCGCGACCTGTGGCAGCGCTCCGGAGGACTGCTGTCCCCGGACGACGAGGCGCAGTACCAGCAGCTGCTGGTGGAGTGGGCCGCCGCCGCGGGGACGAGCCTGCGGCCCGCCGCCTGAGCGGATCCGGCCCTGCGGCCCGTGGCTGATTCCGGCGATCCCCCGCATCGCCGGAATCAGGGGTTACAGCATCTCCCCGTGCCGCCCGGGGGTCAATGAGACAGGAGTGCCCCGCCGGGCGGAGACCGCCCGGCGGGGCACTCGTTTCACCTGTGGGGGAAGCGGTTCGCTCAACGGCCGCCGAAGTAGTCCGGCTGCGTCTGCACGTTGAGCTCCGGGAGCCGGACCCTCTTCGCCGGATCGGTCCGCCGGTCGTCGAGCTTCAGCACGTCGAAGCCCTTGGCGATGTCGTTGGAGTAGATGTAGCCGTTGTAGTAGTAGGCCGACCACGGCCCCGCGGTGGTGACCGCGTCCGTGGAGACCGGGCCGCGCTCGAAGTACGCGATCTCCTTCGGCTCGGAGGAGTTGGTGAAGTCCCACACGGAGACCCCGCCCTGGTACCAGGCCTGGACCATCAGGTCGCGGCCCTTGACCGGGATGATCGATCCGTTGTGCGCGACACAGACCTCGGTGTCGGCCTGCGGGCGGTCGATCTTGAAGTAGCCGCGGAAGACCAGCTTGCGGTGGTCGCCCCTGCCGGTGATGTCGTAGATGCCGTCGGCACCGCGGTCGGGGCCGATCTCGTCGTTGCAGGTGGCCGCTCCGCCGCCGCCGAGCTCATCGGTGAAGACGACCTTGCCGGCATCCTGGTTGAAGGTCGCGGAGTGCCAGAACGCGAAGTTCACGTTGTCCTGGACCCGGTCGATGATCTTCGGGTTCTCCGGGTCCTTGATGGAGAACAGCAGGCCGTCGCCCATGCACGCCCCGGCCGCGAGGTCCTTCGACGGCAGCACCGTGATGTCGTGGCAGCCGGTCGTCTTGGAGACACCCGGGTTCTCCGGCGCGCCCGGGTTCCCGCCGTCCGGGAAGAGCACCGGGAAGTTCACGATCCGGGACTTCTCGGGAGCGCCGCGCGGCACCTTGATGACGGAGATCCCGTCGTGCGGCGGCTGGCAGTCCGGGAACGTCGCGTTCGGCGAGTAGGAGGAGACGTACACGTACACGTCCCTCCGCTCGGGAACGATCGTGTGGGTGTGCGAGCCGCACGCCGTCTCGACCGCGGCGACGTACTTCGGGTTGCGCTTGTCGCTGATGTCGAAGACCTTCATGCCCTCCCAGGAGGACTTCTCCGTGGCGGGCTGAGTGGTGCTGGCACACGAGTTGTCGCTGCGCGAGGAGTCGGTGGACAGGAACAGCAGGTTCCCGGAGACCGAGATGTCGTTCTGCGAACCGGGGCACAGGACCTGCGCGACCGTCCTCGGCTTCTTCGGGTTGCCGATGTCGAAGATCCGGAAGCCGTCGAAGTTCCCGGCGTAGGCGTACCTGCCCTGGAAGGCGAGGTCCGTGTTGAGCCCCTGGAGTGCGTCCTTGGGGGTGTTGGAGAGATGCTCGATGTTGTCGCTGTGGACGATCTCGTCCACGCCGGGTATCTCACCGCTCTCGATTGCGGCCCTGGCTTCGGCCTGCTCACTCACGGAAGCACCACCGCGGGTGGTTGCGGTGTCACCCGGGTCGGGTGTCGCAGCCGCGGGGCCGGCTGTCAGCAGAGTGGCGATCAGCCCGGCCGCGGCTGCCGCCACACCCAGACGTCTGCGCCGCACGCTTGTGGTGTGCAACGAGGTCACTGCGTCCTCCCTTGTGTCCGTTCGTCGAGGAACGGTTCGTGGACCCCGGCAGTATCGTCCCTCTCATGTACACACCAACAGATGGCAACACAGACGTAATGAAAGTGTTTGATCACTGGCCTGTGGAAGGTGTTAGGACGGTCCGGAACACACCCGAGTGACCCTGGAGGTAGCCGTGCTGAATCACCGTCGGCCCACGCGTGCCCGCACCGCTGTCCTGGCGACGGCGCTCACGGCAGCCCTCTTCGCGGGCGGTTGCGACGCGGGCGGCTCCGGCGAGGGGACGAAGTCCGCGGCGGACGAGGGGCCTTCGGTCATCGCTCCGGGAAAGCCCGGCGAGCCGGCCAGGACGCTTTCACCGGGCGAGGCCGCCGAGGCCGCCGGTGACGACACCCCCAACTCGGCCGACTACCGGTACGTGCGGATGATGATCGAGCACCACCGGCAGGCCTTGGTGCTCACCGCCCTGGTTCCCGGCCGCGTGGACTCGGCATCGGTCGAACGGCTCGCACAGCGCGTGGAGGCGGCACAGAAGCCGGAGATCGGCGCCATGGAGGGGTGGCTGAAGAACAACGGCCCAGACGCCCGCAAGGAGAGCCACGAACACTCCGCGATGCCCGGCATGGCGACGGAGAAGCAGGTGGAACAGCTACGCTCGACGCGGGGGAAGGCGTTCGACAAGCTGTTCCTCGAGCTGATGATCACCCATCACCAGGGCGCGGTCACGATGGCGACGGAGGCTCTGACGGACGGCAACAACGTGCTGGTGGAGGAGATGGCCAATGACGTCGTCACCCAGCAGACGGTGGAGATCGGGCGCATGCGCGCGCTGATGACCTGAGGCCGGTGACCGCACCCGCGTCCCGGCCGTGCGTGCGCCGGTCCGGGCCGTCGGCTCAGTCCTCGCCGAGGCGCCGGGCCTGGAGGTCCGCCGCCCCGAGGACACTGTCCAGCAGGCCGGGGAACAGGGCGTTCAGGTCCTCCGTCCGCACACAGCTCAGCTTGGCCGTGCCGCGGTAGAACTGGCTGATGACGCCGTTCTCGCGGAGCACCCTGAAGTGGTGCGTGGTGGTGGATTTGGACACCGGGAGCTCGAAACGGGAACAGGCCAGCTCGTCGGCCGCACCGGCCAGTTGGCGCACGATCCGCAGCCTGACCGGATCGGAGAGCGCGTGGAGCACGGCCTCGACGCGGATCTCCTCGCGCGAGGGGTGGTCGAGCACACGAGCGGCGTTCGACGTCACGGCGGCTCCACTTCGTCCGGGGTATTCCATTGTACGAGGACCGTCGAATCTCTATTCAGGGACCGCGGCCACCACGAGGCGGGCGCGCGGACTGCCGTCCCGTCGCCGGCCGAGGCCCTCCAGAGGCAGCAGCCGGGTCCGGAAGCCTGCGCGGTCGAGATCGCCCAGGACCCCGGCCAGCGGGAACGTGCGGTAGTACATGACGAATCGCGGGCGCCACAAGGCGTTGCGTACCCGCATGGCCGCGTCGAAGCCGAGCAGCGACCAGTAGGCCCGCGAGCCGGCAGCGGGCGGCGCGCCGACCGGGAAGGCGAACAGCCCTCCAGGCCTCAGCGACGCACGCACCTGGGCGAACAGTCCGGGGCGTTCCGCGGGCAGGAAGTGGCCGAAGGCCCCGAAGCTCAGTGCCAGGTCGAAGACCGGCCCGAACGGCAGGGCCCGCGCGTCGGCCCGTACCCAGTCCACGGCCGGACCGTCACCGGAGGCCGCGTGCGAGGCTCTCGCGACGGTGAGCATGCCGGCGCTGAAGTCGACGCCGGTGACGGTCTCGGCGCAGAGCCCGCGCAGGACACCCACGCCCGCGCCGGTTCCGCAGCAGACGTCCAGCCCCCTGCCGAACGGCCCGAGCGTCCGGACCTCGTCGGCGACGGCGTCGAGTACCCGGTCCGGGGTCCGGTACGGCGTCAGGTCGAACTTGGGGGCGAGCAGGTCGTATCCGCGCATCGTCGAGGAGAGCGCCTGTACGGCCAGCTCGCGGAGCGTGGGGCCCTGCGGAGTGGACATCGCGGCTCAGCGTACCGACAGACGCGGCGTCACACCGCCCGGCCGTACTGTTCGGGCGTCCGGACGTCGCCGCCCAGCTCCCGCGCGGCCCTGCGGGCGAAGTACGGGTCACGCAGCAGCTCACGCCCGAGCAGGACGGCGTCCGCACTGCCGTCGGCGAGGATCTTCTCCGCCTGTACGGGGTCGGTGATCAGCCCCACGGCGGCGACCGGGAGGCCGGTCTCGGTGCGCACCCGCTCGGCGAACGGCACCTGGTAGCCGGGCTCCAGCGGGATCCGCACCTTCGGTGCCAGTCCGCCGGTCGAGACGTCCAGCAGGTCCACGCCGTGCGCGAGCAGGAGCCGGGCGAAGCTGACGGTGTCGTCGGCCGTCCAGCCCTCGCGCGCGTCGTCGTCGTTCTCGGTCAGCCAGTCGGTGGCGGAGATGCGGAAGAACAGCGGGAGCTCCTCGGGCCACACGGCGCGCACGGCGTCGACGACCTCCAGGGCGAAGCGCGTGCGGTTCTCGAAGGAGCCTCCGTAGGCGTCGGTGCGGTGGTTGCTGTGCGGCGACAGGAACTCGCCGATCAGGTAGCCGTGCGCGCCGTGGATCTCGGCGACCTCGAAGCCCGCGGCCAGTGCCCGGTGGGCGGCCTCGGCGAACTGTTCGACGATCTGCTGGATCTCGTCGGTCGTCAGCTCTTCGGGCACCGGGTCGCCCTCGCCGAAGGGGAGCGGGCTGGGGGCGACCGGCTGCCAGCCCTCGGGGGCGTCGGCGGCGATGGGTGAGCCGCCGCGCCAGGGGCGCTCGGTCGACGCCTTCCGCCCGGCGTGCGCGAGCTGGATGCCGGGGACCGCCCCCTGGCCGCTGACGAAGTCGGTGATGCGGCGGAACGCCTCGACCTGCCGGTCGTTCCAGATCCCGAGGTCGGCGGGGCTGATCCGGCCCTCCGGGCTGACCGCGGTCGCCTCCACCAGGACGAGCCCGGTGCCGCCCACCGCGCGGGCGGCGTAGTGGGCGTAGTGCCAGTCGTTGACCGTGCCGGTGCCCGGCCCGGACGCCTCCGCGCTGTACTGGCACATCGGAGCCATCCAGACACGGTTGGGAATGGACAGCGACCGCAGGGTGTAGGGCTCGAAGAGTGCGCTCACGAAAGGCTCCGGGTTCATCGGGACACGACGGGCGGGCGGCGCGGCGGCGCGGACGCACCGGGCCACCGCTTCGTACGAAGAACACCGTACTACGAGAATCACCGTAGTACGAGAGTCACCGTACTACGACAACGACCGTAGTACGGTGATCGTCGGATTACGATGGACCCGCGACGCCCCAACTACATCCCGGCGCGCAGCCTGCGCCTCAGCCTGATGTCGGTCTCGGCCGCGTAGAGCTGGCTCCAGCTGCGGCCGCCGCCGGATGTCCAGGTCACCTGCACGTTCGCCCCGTCCCTCCTCACCGCCTCCACCGTCATGACCCGGTCCCCGTCGCGCACGTCGCCGCGGAGCAGTTCCCGCGCCTTGACCGTGACGGGATCGGCGTCCCTGGCGTGCTCCGACTCCTCCGCAGCCGCGACGAGCGCGGCGGCCAGCTCCCTGGCGACGGCCGGGGAACAGGACCAGGAGGCGCGCCCCGAGTGGCCCTCGACCAGGATCCCGACCTGGAGCGGCCCGTCCCGCGGTCCGGGGGCCACGTCCAGCCTCGCGCCGCGCCCTTCGGTGTCCTGGATCTCGATGCTCATCCCTGCCGCCTCCTCGTCCCGCTCCGGCCGGCTCGGCCGGAGACTCTCCTGCGGGCCCCGGCTACCGGGCTCGAGACCGCTGGTGTCCACCACGAGGTTCTGGAGTACCACGACCGGGTCGGCCACCCGGAATCCGGCGGCTGCCGTGCTCTCGAAAGTTTCGCCGTCACTTCCGGGCGAGCGGCGGGTCGATCGTCGTGGCGCAGACCATGCGCCGCCGGTGGTCGACGGTGCGTTCGGGTCCGGTGAGGCGCAGCCGGACGGTGTGCTTCACGTCGGCCACGTCGCTGGAGGTGGCGAAGCGGAGTTCCAGATCACCCGGCTCGACGATGCGGCGCCCACCGGTGCCGGTGAAGGAGACCAGGTCGGGGTGGAATCGGAAACTGACCTGCCGGGACTCCCCCGCGGCGAGCGCCACCCGGGCGTAGCCGATCAGCCGCGCGTCGGGACGGGTGGTCTGGGCGACGGGGTCGTGGGCGTAGAGCTGGACGACCTCCGCGCCCGCGCGGTCACCGGTGTTACGCACCGTGATACCGAGGTCGGTCTCACCGTCGGTGGGAAGCTCGGCCGGCACGTCCGCACCGGGCGCCCAGGCGAAGGAGGTGTACGAGAGCCCGTGGCCGAAGGGATAGAGCGGGGTCGGGTCCAGGTTGCTCACCCCGTTGGCCAGGCCGAGCGGAGGTTGGAGATACGTCCAGGGCTGGCCACCGGGACCGCGGGGAACGCCCAGCGGCAGGCGTCCGGAGGGATTCACCCGCCCGGAGAGCACACCGGCGAGCGCCGGGCCGCCCTCTTCGCCGGGGAAGAAGGCCTGCACACAGCCGGCCAGCCGCTCGGCCCGGCCCCCGAGCGCGTACGTACGTCCCGTCAGCAGCACCAGGACGACCCGGGTGCCGGTCGCCAGCAGCGCGTCCAGGAGCTCGCCCTGAAGCCCCGGCAGCGCGAGGTCGGCCGCGTCGCAGCCCTCCCCGGACGTGCCCCGGCCGAACAGCCCCGCGCGGTCGCCCAGCACGGCGACACAGACGTCGGCGCCGGCCGCCAGCGCGGTGGCCTCGGCGATCCGGGAGTCGTCCGTGCCGTCCACCTCGCAGCCCTGCGCGTGGTCGACTTCGGCACCGGGGAACTCCTCGCGCAGCGACTCCAGCAGCGTCGGGACGTCGATGCCCATGGGCGCGTCGGGGTGCATGACCCCGACGTGGCTGGGAAAGGAGTAGCAGCCGAGCATCGCGAGCGGGTCGTCGGCGCGGGGCCCCACGACCGCGATCCGGCCCGCGCCGCTCAGCGGCAGCGCGTCCTCGGGGTTGGCCAGCAGCACGCAGGACCGCTCGGCGAGCAGCCGCGCGAGGGCCCTGTTACCCGGCGGGTCGAGGTCCACCGAGCCACGCGCCCGTCCCGGCTCCACTCCGTCGAGGACCGCCGGCACGGCGGGCCGGTCCGGGTCGAGCAGGCCAAGCTCGCACTTCTGGAGCAGGACGCGGTGCAGGGCGCGGTCCACGAGCTCCCCGGCCACGAGGCCGTCGCGGACGGCGGCGACCAGTTCGTCGCCGTAGCTGCGCACGGTGGGCAGTTCGACGTCCACCCCGGCGGTGAGGGCGAGGCGGGCGGCGTCGGCACGGTTCCCGGCGACCTTGTGCAGGGTCTCCAGGAAGCCGATGCCGAAGTAGTCGGCGACGACCGTGCCCGAGAATCCCCACGTGTCGCGGAGGAGTCCGGTGAGCAGGGACGGATCGGCCGCGGCGGGTACGCCGTCGATCTCGGCGTAGGAGTGCATCACCGAGCGGGCACCGCCCTCACGGACCGCCATCTCGAACGGCGGCAGGATCACGTCGGCCATCTCCCTGGCTCCGGCCCTGACCGGTGCCAGGTTGCGCGCTCCCGCCGACGCGGAGTAGCCCGCGAAGTGCTTGAGCGTGGCGACGATCCCGGCGGACTCCAGCCCGCGGACGTAGGCCGTGCCGATGGTCGCCACCAGGTACGGGTCCTCGCCGATGGTCTCCTCGACGCGGCCCCAGCGCAGGTCCCGCACCACGTCCAGGACCGGCGCGAGGCCCTGGTGGACGCCTACCGAACGCATGTCGTCGCCGATCCGCCGCGCCATCTCGGCGACCAGCTCGGGATCCCAGGCCGCCCCCCAGGCGAGCGGGACCGGGTAGGCGGTCGCCCCCCAGGCGGTGAAGCCGGCGAGGCACTCCTCGTGGGCGAGCGCCGGGATACCGAATCTGCCCGCTGCGACGATCCTGGCCTGCGCGGTGGCCAGCGAGAGCGCGCCGACGCCCGGGTCCACCGGGGCGGTGCCGAACGGGCGGGTGAGCTGGCCGAGTCCGCGCCTGGTGAGGTCCTCGAAGTCGACCGGGTCGACCATGTCGTTCTGGTGCGGCGCGACTCCGCCGCCCTCCGCGTCGGCGCCCACCCAGATTCCGTACAGCTGGGCGGCCTTCTCCTGCGGCGTCATCCTGGACACCAGATCGGCCACCCGCTCCTCGGGGCTGAGCGAGGGGTCACGCCACGGGCCGTCCGCGGGAGGGTGCGGATCGGCCTGACGGGGCTGCGGGGCGGGGTGGATTGCCATGGCGGCAGGGGTTCCTCTCATGAGTGCGTCGGTCCGGGGCGGCGTCGGGTCGCTATTTGCCGCCCACCCCCATCAGTCCGTTCACGAGCGCGCGCCGGGCCACGAGGTACACGGCGAAGACGGGCACGACGGAGAGGACGATCGCCGCCAGTACCGCCGGGATGTTCACTCCGAACTGCGCCATGAAGTTGAACAGCCCGAGCGTCAGTACGCGGTTCTCCTCCGACTGCGTCAGGATCAGCGGGAACAGGAAGCCGTTCCACGCCTGCAGGGCGGAGAAGATCGCCACCGTGCCGATCCCGGCCCTGGACAGTGGCACCGCCAGCTGCCACAGCATGCGTACGGGTGAGGCGCCGTCGAGGGACATCGCCTCGTACATCTCCTCGGAGACGTCACGCATGGTGCCGCTGAGGACCAGGACCGCGACGGGCATGGCGAAGGCGGCGGTGGGCAGGATGATCGCCCACAGGGTGTCGTACAGGCCGAGTCTGCCGATCATCAGGTACAGCGGCACGATCACCGCCTGCGCCGGGATCGCGACGCCCAGCAGGAACATCCGGAAGGCGAGCGACGAGAGGCGGCTGCGGGTGCGCACCGCCACGTACGCCACCGGGACCGAGAGCACCAGCACGATGGCCACCGTGGCGACGGCGACGACGGCCGTGTTGCCGAGCAGCGAGACGAACCCGCTGTCCAGGACGGTTCGGTAGTTGTCGAGCGTCGGGTCGGTCGGGACGGCCAGCGGATCACCGTTCAGCGCCTGGTCCTGGCGCATCAGCGACGCGGACACCAGGGTGTAGAGCGGCACGAGGACGACCAGGAGCCAGACCAGCGAGCCGAAGCCGGCCACCGGGTTGCCGAGGGACCCGCGGCGGCGGACCGGGCGTCCACGGCGCGGCGCGGAAGGCTTCGCCCGGTGCTGCGGCGCGGCGGGGCGGGTGTCGATCGACATGGCGTCACATACCTTCCCGGGTGGACCGCATGGTCCCGAACCCGCTGAAGCGGACCATCGCCAGCGAGATGCTGGTGGCCACGACGACGAGCGCGGTGGCGATGGCGGCGGCGTAGCCGAGGTCGTAGGTCTGGAAACCGGTCCGGTACATCAGGTAAGGCAGGATCGTCGTGTCCGTGCCTGGCCCGCCCTTGGTCATGATGAGCACGGTGTCGAAGTACGTCAGGGAGCCGACGACCATCAGGACCGAAGAGGTCGTGATGGTGTGGCGGAGTTGCGGCAGGGTGATGTGGAAGAACTGCCGCACCATGCCGGCGCCGTCGATGGCGGCGGCCTGGTGGAGGACCTCGGGGATCTGGCGGGCCCCGCCCTGGTAGATGAGCGTGTGGAACGGCATGAACTGCCAGCCGCCGACGAAGGCCACGACGAGCAGGGCGCCGGTGGACGATCCCATGACGTCGGGATCGATGCCCAGCCAGGGCCCGATCGTCCTGATGACACCGAAGTTCGGGTCCAGCAGCGCGTGGAAGAGCATGGCGATCGCGGTGGTGGAGAGCAGCAGGGGGACGAAGAAGACGGCGGACAGGAAGGCGCGGCTGCGCTGACGGCCCGCCGCCCAGACGCCCAGCAGCAGGGCCACCGGCGTCTGGAAGGCCCAGCTGATCGTGGTGAGCAGGAGGCTCAGCCAGGCGGCCTGGCCGAACTCGGAGTCGTTGAACAGCCGGGTCCAGTTGTCGAGGCCCGTCAGGGTCGGCGAGCCGAGCCCGTCCCACCGGCAGAAGGAGAGGTAGACGGCGATGGCCAGGGGGACGATCGCGAAGACGGCGAAGAAGAGGATGCCGGGGACGGCCCAGGCGACCGGGGGGCGGCCGACGTCGCCGACGGCCGCCTTCCGGTCTCCGTGCCTCTTCGTGGCCGGGGGGTGAGGGGACCTCGTCACCTGACGGCCTTCATCGCTTCGACGAACTGCTCGGGAGTGCTCTTGCCGGCGAACAGCTTGCTGATCTCCGTCAGCAGGGGCGTGGCGTAGCGGGCTTCGAGCGCCTGGTCCCACGAGAGGGTGAAGCTCGGCGCCTTCCGCACCATCTGGTACTGGTCGGCGGCGAACTGCGGGTTGGGCGAACCGCTCAGCATCGAGGCAGCGTTGGACGTGGTGGGTACGTCACCGTTGTCGACCAGGGCCTGGGCGTAGGTCTTCGACGCCATCGTCTTCAGGAAGGCGACTGCTGTGTCCCTGTGCTTGGTGCGGGCGTTGACCGACCAGTAGTTGGTGGGGTTGCCCACGACGTTCGCGGGGTCGCCCACTCCCCCGGTGACCGTGGGGAAGGTGGTCCAGCCGAGGTCCTTCCTCGCGAACTCGGGGGCCTTGCCCAACTGCGTCGAGTACTCCCACGAGCCCATGAGGTGCATGGCCGCCTTGCCCTTGCTGAGCAGGGTCGGGGCTCCGCCGTTGCCGTAGTCGACGGAGTTGAAGTTCTTGCCGAAGGCGCCGTCGTCGATCAGCTTCCTGACCGTCCGGGCCGTCTCGAGCACCGCCGGGTCGCCCCAGCCGTCGGTGTCACCGTTCTGGATCCTCCGGAAGACCTCAGGTCCGCCGATCCGGTCCAGCAGGTACTCCATCCACATCAGTTCGGGCCACTTGTCGGCGCCGCCGAGGGCGAACGGCGTGATCCCGGCTTCGTCGAAGGTGGCGACCGCCTTCTCCAGGTCCTGCCAGGTCCGGGGCGCCTGGAGGCCGTGCTCCTCGAACAGGGCCTTGTTGTAGAAGAGCATCACGGGCTGCATGCCGCGCATCGGCACCCCGTAGATCTTCCCGTCGAGGCTGCCCGCCTCCATGACGGACGGCAGGAAGCCGTCCTTGAGCGTGGCGTCGTCCTTGACCGTCGAGGTCAGGTCGACCAGGTCCTCCGAGTCGACGTACGGCTTGACGGATCCGCCGCCCCAGTTGAAGAAGACGTCCGGGGCGCTGGGCGAACCCATGGCGCTGCGCAGCTTGTTCACGTAGTCGGTGCCGGGGACAGACACGAGCTTGACCTTGACCTCGGAGGTCTTGTTGAACGTGTCGACCGCGGCCTGCTGGACCTTGACGGCGTCGTCACCGTAGACGTAGGCGGTGATGGTCCCGCCGTCCTTGCCGCCGGCCCCGGAGCCGCAGCCGGCCAGCAGGCCCGCCATGGCCATCGCCGCACCTGCCGCGGCCCATCTCGTCGTACGTGTGCCCTGAGCGAATATCCCCGACCGCATGACCGCACCTCTGTCGAATGTTTCGGCGTGACGTTCGAATGTTGCCGGAACCGTACGGTCGTGTTTCGGGCCAGTCAAGAGGGCGGGAGCGAGGATTCACGAAGCTCGCCCGGACCTCTGCTCGCGGACCATGGGGAGTTACGATTCGTGCATGAGCCCTGCAAAGGTCCAGCCCCAACAGGCGAAGGCGTCCGTCGGCGAGTCGTCGCAGAGCACCGCCACGCTGGCAGAGATCGCCCGAGCGGCCGGAGTCTCGGCTCCGACAGTTTCGAAGGTGCTGAACGGGCGCGCCGACGTCGCCCCCGGGACGCGCACGAAGGTGGAGGAGCTGTTGCTGCGGCACGGCTACCGCCGCAGGCGTGGCGCGTCCCAGCAGTCCCAGCTGATCGACCTCGTCTTCCACGAGCTGGACAGCGCCTGGGCCATGGAGGTCGTCCGTGGCGTCGAGAACGTCGCCAGGGAGGAGGGCCTCAGCCTCGTCCTGTCGGAGAGCGCCGGCCGGCTGACTCCGGGCCAGACCTGGGTGGACGGCGTCCTGGCACGCCGCCCGGCCGGGGTGATCCTGGTGCTCTCGGACCTGGACGCGGCGCAGCGGGCCCAGTTGAACAGCCGTTCCATCCCGTTCGTCGTGGTCGATCCGGCGGGTGACCCCGGTGACGACATCCCGTCGGTGGGGGCGGCCAACTGGCAGGGCGGCATCGCCGCGACCCGCCACCTGACAGGGCTTGGCCACCGGCGGATCGGTGTCATCGGGGGGCCTGCCCGCATGATGTGCAGCCGTGCCCGGCTCGACGGCTACCGCGCGGCCCTGGAGACCTCGGGCGTCGCGATGGACCCCGGGCTGGTCCGGGAGGGCGAGTTCAACCACGAGGACGGATACACCGCGGCGCTGGATCTCCTGCGCATGCCGGAACCTCCGACCGCGATCTTCGCCGGGAACGACCTCCAGGCGCTCGGCGTGTACGAGGCGGCGCGCGAACTGGGGCTGCGCATCCCTGAGGACCTCAGCGTGGTCGGCTTCGACGATCTGCCGCTCACCCGGTGGATCGGGCCGCCGCTGACCACGGTGCGCCAGCCGCTCATAGAGATGGCCGAGACCGCCGCCCGGCTGGTCCTCGACCTGGGGCGGGGCAGGCGGCCCGCGACCACGCGGGTGGACCTGGCGACGAGCCTCGTGGTCCGCAGCAGCACGGCTCCACCGGCCCCGCGCTGAGGAAGGCGCGGCAGGGCTCCGGACCGGCCCCTCCCGCGCACCGCTCCTGCCGTGGTCCGGCGGGTGTCGTCGCTACGGGCTGTTGTCAGTGGCGGGGTGCAGACTGGCCCGTATCCGGCACAACGGCGTATCGGGAGGCCCTGTCATGACCGATGTACTCCTCACCGTAGGCACCCGCAAGGGACTCTTCATCGGCCGCAGGCGCGGCGGCAGCTGGGAGTTCGGCGATCCGCAGTTCAACGCCCAGGCGATCTACTCGATCGGCATCGACACCCGGGGAGGGACGCCCCGGCTGCTGGTCGGCGGGGACAGCGCGCACTGGGGTCCGTCGGTCTTCCACTCGGACGACCTCGGCGCGACCTGGGTGGAGCCGCAGCAACCGGCCGTGAAGTTCCCGCAGTTCACCGACGCCTCGCTGGAGCGGGTCTGGCAGCTGCATCCCGCCGGCCCCGAGGCGCCCGACGTCGTCTACGCGGGGACCGAACCGGCGGCGCTCTTCCGGTCGGACGACCGCGGTGAGACCTTCGAACTGGTCCGCCCGCTCTGGGAGCATCCGACGCGGTCCCGGTGGGTGCCCGGTGGAGGAGGCGAGGGGCTGCACACCATCCTGACCGATCCGAGGGACGCCTCGGCGGTGACCGTCGCCGTGTCCACGGCGGGTGTGTTCCGCACCGAGGACGGCGGTGAGCGCTGGGCTCCGTCGAACAAGGGTGTCTCGGCGGTCTTCCTGCCTGATCCCGATCCCGAGTTCGGCCAGTGCGTGCACAAGGTGACCAGGGACGCGGCCGATCCCGACCGGCTCTATCTGCAGAACCACTGGGGTGTGTTCCGCAGCGACGACGGCGGGAGGCGCTGGAAGGACATCGGAGCCGGTCTGCCCTCGGACTTCGGCTTCGCGGCCGCCGCGCACCCGCACCGAGCGGACACGTTCTTCGTCTTCCCGATCAACGCCGACGCGGACCGGGTCCCCGCCGGTCACCGCTGCCGTGTGTACCGCACACGGGACGCGGGCGACACCTGGGAGCCCCTGACGCGCGGCCTTCCGGAGGGCGACCACTACGGCACGGTGCTGCGCGACGGCCTCTGCACCGACGACGCCGACCCGGCCGGTGTCTACTTCGGCAACCGCAACGGCGAGGTATACGCGAGCGCGGACGACGGCGACAGCTGGCAACAGCTCGCCTCGCACCTGCCGGACGTGTTGTGCGTACGGGCCGCTGTGCTCGGCTGACAGGGCGGCGGAACGGTCACGGCCGGCGCGTGGCCGGCCGGATCACTCGGTCGGCACGCACAGCACCGGGACGGTCGACAGGTGCAGGAGCTTGTGCGGGGTGGAGCCGAGCAGCGCACCCCGTATCGGGCTCTCGCCCCAGGTACCCACCACGATGACCCTCGCGTCGTGGCGCGCGGCGGCTTCCATCAGGGCCTGCGCAGGATTCAGGTCGATGACCTCGACCGTGGTCGGCACATCCGCCTCCTCCGCCGAGGCGACCGCGTGTTCCAGACCTGCGCGTCCGGCCTGGCGGATGGCGTCGTAATGGGCGCGGTACTCCTCGCCGGTGGGACCGGGCGGCGCCGCCCCGTAGACGAGGACGAGCCGCTCGCCGAAGGCTGCGGCGACCTCGATCGCCGCTCGGAGGGCGCGCGCCGCGCCCGGCGACTCGTCGTACCCGAGGACCACCGACATCTCAGGACTCCTTGCCGTGTACGAGATCGGGGTCGACCACGCCTCGCCGCTCGGCCCAGAAGGCCGGTGACCGGAACCGCAGTACCACCATGAGCACCACGCCGATAAGGGTGATGACGATGCCGATGACGAGTGGCGGGCCGAGCCCGAACCAGGAGGAACCGCTGTAGGAGTTGGCCGGGTCGGACATGTCGATGACCGATCGGACCAGCAGCCAGGTCAGCAGACCGGCTCCGACGACCGGACCGAGGCCGATGAGGAAGAAGTTGCGCGCGCTCTCGGTCAGATGGCGGCGGTAGTAGACCGCGCACGCGACCCCGGTGAGCGCGTAGTAGAAGGCGATGAGCAGGGAGAGCGCGGTCAGCGAGTCGAAGAGCGCGTTCTCGCTGATCTGGTTGACGACGACGTACCAGGCGATGGCGATGGCGGCCACCCACCACGTACTCACGTCGGGGGTCCGGAACCGGGGGTTGATACGGGCGAAGTGCGCCGGCAGGGCGTGGCGGCGGGCCATCGACAGCGCGGTGCGTGACGCCGGGATGATCGTGGTCTGGGTCGAGGCGAGCGCCGATGTCGCGACCGCGAGCAGCACGACCCAGTCCCAGCCGCCCATCACCTCGCGTGCCAGCAGGGCGAAGATGAACTCCTCCTCCCCCGCGTTCTCCGCCAGGTAGGCCGTTCCGGCGAACGCCACGACCGCGAAGCCGACGGACAGGTACGTCACCAGCAGGATGACGGTCGACCACACGCCGGCCTTGCCGGGCGCGCTCGCGGAGTCCTCGACCTCCTCGGTGAGGTTGACCGCCGATTCCCAGCCCCAGTAGATGAACACGCCCAGCAGCAGACCGCCGGTGAGCGCGGCGCCGCCCGCCCCGAAGGGGTTGAGCCATTCGACCGAGGGCTTCACGGAGTCGAAGGACGTCGTGCCCGCGTAGACGCGGTAGAGGGCCACGATCACGAACACGATGAGGAAGGCCACCTGGGCCAGGATCAGGAAGTTCTGCACCTTCGCCGACAGCTCGGTCCCGATGACGCACAGTCCGGTCATCACGATGATCAGGAGCACCGCGAGCAGTTGGCGCACGAAGGCGTTGTCGGCCCAGCTGTCGAGACCGACGGCCATAAGCCCGAAGCTGACGGCGACGTCCGCCAGCGAGCCCACCACGAGCACGCCGGTCATCGCGATGGCCCAGCCGCCCAGCCATCCGCTCCACGGTCCCAGGGCGCGGGTCACCCAGGAGAACGTCGTCCCGCAGTCCTGGTCGGCCTTGTTCAGGTAGTAGAAGGCCGATGCGATGAGGAGCATCGGGACGAAGGAGGCGAACAGCGCTCCGGGGGCGTAGATACCGACGAGCGCCACGATCGGGCCGATGACGGCGGCGACCGAGTAGGCCGGGGACGTGGCGTTCAGTCCGATGACCAGCGCGTCGACGAAGCCGATCGCGTTCGGCTTCAAGCTTGCCGGCGGTGCCGATCCGGCAGGGTCCTCTGCCATGCTCCCTCGCTCGGGTCACAGGCCTGAAGAGAAGGCGGAATATTTCCTTCCACATGCTAGGGAGGGAGGTCCGGTTGCGCACGTCCGGCGTGGCGTCCGGCCACCCCGGACGTGCGCACCGCGGCCGTCACTGCTCGCGCATGCCCCAGGGGGCGCCGTACTCGGTCAACAGATCGAGGAAGGGGCGGGGCGGCATGGCCTCGGGGCCCAGCACCCCGCTGCCGCCCCAGACGCCGCCCGCGACGAGTTCCAGGGCTGCGACGGGGTTGATCGCCGTCTGCCAGACCACGGCCTGTGAGCCGTACTCGCGCATCGACCACTGGTTGTCGACCACGTGGTAGAGGTAGACCTCCCGGGGCCGCCCGTCCTTGCTGCCCTTCACCCAGGTGCCCGCGCACGTCTTCCCGTGCATGCGTTCGCCGAGTCCGGCCGGATCGGGCAGACACGCGGCCACCACGTCACGGGGCGAGACCTCGGCCACGCCGGCACCGCTCTTCACCGCCACGGTGTCCGTACGGTCGAGACCCAGCTTGTGGAGCGTGCGGAGCACCTCGATGAACTCGTCGCCGAGGCCGTACTTGAACGTGACCCGTCGGGCCTTCAGCCACCGCGGGACGAGCAGTACCTCCTCGTGCTCGACGTTGACGCACTCCACGGGGCCGATTCCCTCCGGGAAGTCGAAGACCTCCGGCTCGCTGAAGGGCTCCGTCGTGAACCACCCCCGGTCCTCCTCGTAGACCACCGGCGGGTTCAGGCACTCCTCGATCGTGGTCCAGATGCTGAAGGACGGGGCGAAGTCGTAACCCTCCACCGTCAGATCGGCACCGTCTCGGATGCCGATCTCCTCGATCTCGTCGAAGAGCTCGTCGGAGGCGTACCGGGCGAACACGTCCGAGAGTCCCGGCTCCACCCCGATCCCCACCAGCGCGAGCCGGCCGGCCGCCTCCCACTCGGCCGCCCTGTCGAACTGCGCGTCCCCGAGCTTGACGCCGCACTCCTCGTACGGGCGTGAGGGATGGGGCCTGGACAGGGACATGGCCATGTCGAGGTAGTGCGCGCCGTGGGCGAGGGCCGCCTCGAACAACGGCATGACGAACCGGGGGTCGGTGGCGTTGAGAAGGACGTCGCAGCGGTGTCGCGCCAGGGCGGCCCGCACGGCTGCCGGGTCCGAGGCGTCCAGCGTAACCGCGCTGAAGCGGTCCCCTCGCTCCCCGAGGGCGGCGACAGCCGCCTCCGCCCGTTCGCGGTCGTAGTCGGCGACCGCCATGTGCTCGAAGAAGGACCTGCGGGCCGCGATCCGGGTGATCGCCGTCCCCACCCCTCCCGCGCCGACCAGGAGGACACGCATGGGACACCTCTCCTCTGCCGTTCTCTCGCGGCAACGATGCGGCCGGGCCGGGCGGCCCGGTGGCTGGGGAGGCTAACAGTCCGGCCGCACGGCGGTGGGCAGCCGTCCGGACGGTGTCCCGCGTCCGGGCTACCCGGGCTCCGGGACTCCACCCGGACGGGCTCCGACGCCGCGGAAGGGGCAGAACGGCGACCACGACGAGGAAAAGGTCCGGCCCCACCGGCGGGGGGGATGCCGGTGGGGCCGGGTGCTCACACGGTGCGGGGGGACGCACCGACCGGAGCTCGGTCAGAGAGTCTCGTGCCCCGGATACGGGACCCTAAGCGGGAACCTGCACCGGAATCCTGCCGGGTGTGGCGGGCCTCACCCGGACGATGCCATCGGGCCTCACGGCAGACGCCAGTCCACCGGCTGTTCTCCCGCGCGGACAAGGAAGTCGTTCGTACGACTGAAGGGCCGCGACCCGAAGAAGCCCCGGTCCGCCGACATGGGTGAGGGGTGGGCGGACTCGACGGCGGGCAGGTCCCCGAGGAGCGGCCGCACATTGCGCGCGTCGCGACCCCACAGCACGGACACCATCGGCTTGCCGCGTGCCACCAGAGCGCGGATGGCCTGCTCGGTCACTTCCTCCCAGCCCTTCCCGCGATGGGCGGCGGGCTTGCCGGGCGCCGTCGTCAACGCCCGGTTGAGCAGGAGCACTCCCTGCCGTGTCCAGGGCGTCAGGTCTCCGTCGGAAGGCCACGGGAGGCCCAGGTCGGCGTGAAGTTCCCGGAAGATGTTCTCGAGGCTGCCCGGGAGCCGCCGCACGTCGGGCGCCACGGCGAAACTCAGCCCCATGGCCATGCCCGGGGTCGGGTAAGGGTCCTGACCGACGATCAGGACGCGCACCTCGTCGAACGGCTGCTGGAAGGCGCGCAGAACGTCCTTGCCGGCGGGAAGGTAGGTGCGCCCGGCGCCGATCTCGGCGCGGAGGAAGTCCCCCATCTCCGCGATTCGGCCGGCCACCGGCTCCAACGCCCGAGCCCAGCCGGGCTCCACAAGTTCACTCAACGGTCGCGCTGCCACGTACGTCACTCTACCGGCCCACACGGACGGCGTGATCATGCGGCCCCACGGCCGCCGCCCCGGGGTTAGGCTGCGCGTCGTCGTCACTCCTCCAGCCCCCGGAGCCGGTCATGAGGTCGCGCAGATGTACGCAGACGGTCAGCGGTGCCCGTTGACCCCGCCGGCCACGCGGAGCGAACGGCGGCCGGTCGAGCGGTGGTTGCCGTGACCGCCGCGCCGGACGCGCTCGTCCTCGGCGTGGACTCGGGCGGTTCCGGACTGAGGCTGGCACTCGGATCCGTGGACGCCCGGCGCCCGGTACGTACCGCGGTATGCGCCGAGCCGGTGCGTACCGGCGCCGGCGGCATCGACGCCGGGCACCTGCTGGAACAGGTGCTGCCCGAAGCACGCCGGCTGCTGGAGCCGGAGGGCCCGGGAGCGGTCGTCACCGCCGTGGCGATCGGGGCAGCGGGGATGGCGACACTCGGCGAGCGGTTGCGGGCCGAGCTGCCCGCCGCCCTCGCGTCCGCCCTGGGGGTGCGACGGGTCGCCCTGGCCGCCGACGCGGTGACCGCCTATGCCGGGGCGCTCGGCCGGCGGCCCGGAGCGGTCGTCGCCGCGGGCACCGGCATGATCGCGCTGGGCACCGACCTCACGACGTGGCGCAGGGCCGACGGCTGGGGGCACCTGCTGGGTGACAGCGGCGGCGGCGCCTGGATCGGCCGCGAGGGGCTCGACGCGGCGATGCGGGCCCACGACGGACGACGCGGCGGATCGCCCGCGCTGCTCGCGCGGCTCGAGGCGGTCCTCGGACCCGCGACCGGGCTCCCCGGCCTGCTCTACCCGAGGACGGACCGCCCCGCGCTGCTCGCGTCCTTCGCACCCGAGGTCGGGGCCTGCGCCGTGTACGACGAGGTGGCCTCGCGCATCCTGCGGGAGGCGGCCGCACACATCGCCGAGGCCGCCGCCGCAGTGTGCCCGCGACCCGCGCCCGACGCGGCGCCCGGGGCCGAAACGTACGAAGTCGCCCTGACCGGTGGATTGTTCCGCATGGGCGAGACCCTGCTCGGGCCGCTGCGGGAGGAACTGGCCGAGCAGGTGCCGCAGGCGCGGGTGGTGCCGGCGGCGGGTGACCCGCTGCACGGCTCCCTGGAGATCGCCCGAGCCCTCGCGGAACCCGGGCCCGGGCTGCCGCCCCACCCGACCCTGCTGTTCGTACCGGGAGTAACGTAGGCGATTCGGGCGATCATTCACCCGGGACAGAACACGCCAGTTACCCACTATGCCGCTCCACAGACATATACGGACAGATAACGCCTTGCCGCCCCCTCCCCGAACAGAGGGGCACCCAAAACCAGTAGCATGCGGCGCCATGAGCACCCCCACTGGGCCCGCTTCCGGCCTGCCTGTACGAATGCCGCGACCTCGCCAGTCCGGACGGCACCGCCGCCCGGAGCCCGTGGTCGCACCTGAGGGCGCTGCCGCGCTCGTTCTCGCCGTTCCCGGTGCCCCCTCCTCGGCCTCGCGAAGCCTGGCCGAAGAGGTGATCAGCATCGCCCGTTCCGAGCTGCCCGGCCTGAACGCGCAGATCGGCTATCTCGACGGCGACGACGCCGAATATCCCACGCTCGTCTCCGTACTCACCCATGCCGCGACCGAGCGCACCGCGCGCTACGAGCAGGCCACCGCCGCCGGCCGCGAGGTCGCCGAGCCCACCGGCACGTCCGCCGTCGTGGTCCCGCTCCTCGCGGGCCCGGACAGCGCCCTGATCCGGCGCATACGGCAGGCCGTCGCGGACAGCGGCACGCAGGCCGAGCTGACCGACGTGCTCGGTCCGCATCCGCTGCTCGCCGAGGCGCTCCACGTGCGCCTGTCGGAGGCCGGGCTGGCGCGCGCCGACCGCGCCAGGCTGTTCACCGTGGCGACCGCGGCCGACGGCATCGTGCTGGCCACGGTCGGCGGCGAGGAGGCCGTGCAGGCCGCCGGGATCACCGGCATGCTGCTGGCCGCCCGCCTCGCGGTGCCGGTGATGGCCGCGGCCCTGGACGTCGAGGGGTCAGTCGCCTCGATCGCCGCCCAACTGCAGAACTCCGGTTCAGCGCAGCTCGCACTCGCGCCGTACCTCGTGGGGCCCGAGGTCGACGCCGGACTGCTGGACACCGCCGCGAAGGAGGCCGGCTGCGCGACCGCCGAGCCACTCGGGGCGTACCCGGCCATCGGCAAGCTCGTGCTCTCGCTGTACGCGACGACGCTGGGGATCACGCCCGCGACGCCGCAGGGAGCCCAGGCGCACTGATCCACTGGCCTGGGGGCGCGGACCGCTCGGGTCCCGCCCCCGGACAGGATCATGTGTCAGGCTCGGGCATCAGGTATCAGGCGAAGATCACGCAGGAAGCAGCCGGAATCTCGACGGAGCCGGCGGCGGACGGCATCCCCGTCTCCGCGTCGAGGGCGAACCAGCTGACGCTCCCGGAGTGCTCGTTGGCGGCGTACAGCCACTGTCCGGTGGGGTCGAGGGTGAGGTCGCGGGGCCAGTGGCCGCCGCAGCCCACGGCCGCCACCAGGACGGGCTCCTCCGGCGTCTCACCGAGGGTCAGTACGGAGATGCTGTCGTGGCCGCGGTTGGCCGTCCACAGGAAGCGCCCGTCGTGCGAGACCACCGGTTCGGACGGGTACGTACGCACCGCTCCGGCTCCGTCGTGTGCGTCGGCCGGCAGCACCGGCGTCTCACCGACCGGCTCGAGCAGTCCGGCGGCGGCGTCCCAACGGCACACGGTGACGGTGGGTTCCAGCTCGTTCAGGACGTAGACGTGCTGCCCGGACGGGTGGAACGCCAGGTGACGCGGCCCGGCGCCCGGACGCAGCGCCGCCTCGGAGTGCGGCAGCAGGGAACCCGTGGCCGGGCCGAGGGTGCAGACGCGCACGGAGTCCGTGCCGAGGTCCACGCTCAGCAGCCAGTTCCCCGAGGGGTCCGGGAGCACCTGGTGCGCGTGGGGGTCCGCCTGCCGTCCGGCATCGGGGCCGCTGCCCTCGTGCCGCAGTACGCAGGTGGCCGCGGCGGGCGCCCCGTCGGGGCGCAGGGGCAGCACGGTGACGCTTCCCGAGCCGTAGTTGGCGGTGAGCAGATGGCCCGCGGAGACGGCCAGGTGCGTGGGGCCGCTCCCGTCCACCGGCCGGAGCTCGCCGATGAGCCGCGGTGCACCGGCGTCACCGGTACCGCTGATGTCGAAGGCCGCGGCGGCGCCTTCGGAGGTCTCGCTGACCGCGTACAGCACCGGGGCGCCCGTCGCGGGCGCGTGGCCGACGGCGAGGAAGGACGGGTCCGCGACGACGTCCGTGGACGCCAGGACGGTCAGCGCACCGGTGTCACCGTCGACGTCGGCGACGGTGATCCCGAGTCCACCCGCCGAGGTGAACGACCCTATGAATGCCCGTCCGGCCCTGCTGGCGCCCATAGCGCTACCCCTCTTCACATCCGTCGCGATCTTCACGGCCGACGGTAGCAGGCAGCCCATTTTGGTCCAGACCAATGCGCCGCCCGTACGCGAAGGGGTCAGGCCGCGACCAGAGGAGCGCGCGGGGAGCTGTGCAGCGGAGCGGCGAGCTCGGCGAGTGCCCGCTCCAGGCTGTGAAGGTGGGCGAGCGCGGGCTCGACGACGCCGACGGGCGGCAGTACGCCCACGGAGGCCGCAGCCCCACGGTGCCTGCGGGCCGGAGCGGTCAGCGCTTCCACGGACGACTCGACGCGCCAGCAGGCCGCGGCCAGGCGGGCGTCGTGCGACGCCTCCGGGTCCGCCGCGACGGATGCCAGCCCCCGCACCTCACGTGCGCAGACGTCGAGCAGGGCGAGCACCTGCCCCGCTCGTGCCTTGCGGGCGCGCAACGGGCTCAGCGGATGCACGAGCGGGCCCAGTGACAGCCGTACGCGGCCGAGGAGCGCCTCCAGTTCCGCGACCCGGGGGGCGGGATCGGCGGTCACCGACCCCGCGAGGCGCGCGGCGGCCTCAGCCGTGCACGCGTGCACACAGCGCAGGGCCCGCTGGATCCAGGCGTCGGTCGTGGCATGGGTCGTGACCGGCAGCACGACGAGCACCGCCAGCATCGCTCCGAGCGCCCCCACGCCCGTCTCGACGAGGCGCAGCGCGAGCAGCGCGGGGTCGAGGACGCCGAGCGCACCGTAGAGCGCGCCGGCCAGGACCGTCACCGAGAACATCATCCAGGTGTACGAGACCGCCCCGGAGTAGAAGATCCCGAACACACCGAGCGCGACCAGGAGCGCCGTGGGGGCGGGCGCACCGTGCAGGGGAGCGATGACGACCAGGCCCACGGGGATGCCGATCAGTGTGCCCAGCACTCGGCGGAAGCCCCGGACCAGCGTCTCGCCGCGCGAGGCGGTGTTGACGAACACCCACCAGGTGGCGCCGACCGCCCAGTACCAGCGCTCGTCGGAGAGGACCTGGCCCGCCAGGAGCGCGAGCGCCCCGCCGACCGCCGCCTGGACCGCCTGACGCGTGGTCGCCCGGGCCAGCCCGCGGCCCGCCACCGGCGCGGGCGCGGCGGTCACGGGCAGTCGGCGCTCGTAGCACCACAGGCCGAAGCGGACGGCCGAGGCGGCGAGCAGCGAGAGCAGCACGGCGGAGAAGAGCTCGGGCAGCTGACCGGGGAGCGTGTGCAGGAACTGGGCGATGAAGAAGGACATGAAGGCGAACACGCCGAGCGAGTGCCCTCGCGGGCCCCATCGCCGGGCGTACACGCCCGCGCCCATCACCGCCAGAAAGGCGAGGTCGCGCGCCACCGGCTGGTCGTGCAGCACCGCCGCCAGTGCGAGTACGGGCAGCCCGGCAACGGGCAGCAGCGCCGTGGTGACCGCCTGGCCGCGCACGGTCGCGTCGGTGACCGTGAAGAGAGCCAGCAGCGCCGCCAGCCCGCCGGTGATCGCACCGACGAGTGAATGACCGGCCGTGCCGCACACGACGACGGCCAGCCCGATGCCGAGGACGGCCCTGGTCGCGTGCCGAAGCCGCAGCCGCCCCGGATCCGGAGCCACGAACAACCTCTTCAGCACTGCTTCCCGCCCCTTCTCACGAAAAAGGGCGCCACGGAATCCGCGGCGCCATCGACAGGAGCATCAGACCATGCTTTCGACCGCTGGCTCAACAGGCGATCCAAACCCTGGGCCATTGGCACACCCAGGCCACCGATCCGTGTACCAGAGCCCGACCATTGGCAGGCTCGGAGGGCTAGGAGGGCTCGGACACCGCCGGTGTCCGCACGGCGGGGCCGAGCCCAGGCCGCCCCTGACCGACGCACTCCCGGCGGAGGGCACCGGGATCCGGCGCCCTCCCCACCGTCGGCCGGGCGGCCGGGGATCAGCTCTTCCTGCGGCGGTAGGCCGCCCACGCCACAGCCACCACTCCCGCGGCTGCCAGCAGCGCGGTGCGGTTCTCGCGCGCCAGGAGTGCGCCCTTGGCCGCCTTCCGGCGCACCGGCTCGGGCGCCTTGTCCTCCCACAGGCTCCCCGCCGCGGCGGCCTTCGCCCGGACTTCCTCCGCCGCCTGTGCCGCCTTGTCCTTGACGGGTACGGGCACCGCGTCCTGGACGCGGTGCGCCGCTTCGGCAGCCTTTGCCTTCAACTCCCCGGCCTTGGCGGCGGCCTGCTCCTTCGCTTCGGCGGCCTTCTGCTCGGCCTCGTCCTTCACGTCGGCCGCGTCGGCCTTGGCCACCAGTGCCTCGACCGTCCGACCGAGTTCGTCGCGAACCTCCTCGGCCTTCTCGCGGACACCCTCCGGGCCGGATGCGGTCGGCTTGTCGTCTGACGGCTTGGTCATCGGTGGGCGCTCCTCTTGGTCTCGGCCACGCGGGGCCTGCACGTCGTGCCTCGGCCACGTCGGCCGTCACGTAATGGGTCGCCGACTCGGGCGCGGGTGGCACCGCCCGGGCGACCCTCCTGTCCCGTCGGAGCCGGACGCCACGAGGGCGCCCGGACCGTACGTGCTCCCACGCGTACCCCGAACCGGGCGGTTCAGCGCCTCACGGCGTCATCGGCCGTATGTGGCGCGGCACAGGTCGACGATGCCGGCCGAGGCGACTCCCCTGCCGGTCGCGCACACGGAGCGCATGTCGTACGTCCGCCGCGGCTCGGCCCGCCGGGGCGCGGCCGCTCGCCGGGGCCGCTCGGGCCGGACCGGAACCACCCGGCGCGGCTGGTCACGGGCTTCCGTGCGGGCAGGCGGTGCGTCCGCGCCCGCCCGGCGGGCAGGCGCGCTCCCGGCCTCGCGCTTCTTCCGCTTCTTCGCGTCAGCGCCCCTCCGTCGCCCTTCCGCCCTCCCCAGGTCGTCGTGCACGGCCGGAGGCTCGGCGGGCACGACGGACGCCTGGGCCGCGGGCACGTTCCCGGAGCGCCCGGAGACCGCGGGCACGGGTCTGTCCGCTCCGGCCGGCACGGACACACAGCCGGCCGTACCCAGCAGGGCGACGAGCACGAGGGAGATCGACCGCAGGTTCATGCCGTGGTCAACGACGGCCGGCGCGGCCGGACACGTCCGGGACGCTGGCCCGCCGGGGCGCCTCCGGCCGCCGTCCCGGCTGTCCGGGCCGGCCGGCCACGCCCTCGTCGACGTGGTGGCCGAGTCGAGCGCACACGTCAACAGCGGTTGTACGCACGACTCCTCGGACGCTGCGTGGCGCCACCGCGTCCACTGCGAGACGCCGGCATCCGTAGCGACGGCGTCGGTGGTCGTCGCGGCCACGCCCCGGCCGGCGAGGAGCCGTACGGCCTCACGGGCGATCTCCAGCCGGGCGGCCGCCTTGCGCCGCCCGGTCCGGGCGCCCGAGGCGTGCCCGTCGCCGTGAGCCGTAACGCCGTCCGGACCTCCGTGTGCGAGCTCCGAGGGGACCCGGCACAGGCCCGCGCGAGCTGCCGCACCACCCGCACGCCCATCCTGACGATCATTCATTTCCGGACAACCCTCCCCCACCCGGCACCCGCGCGAATATGCATCGACCACATGATGTGTATCATGCACTTCTGACGGAGGTGCAGGTCACAAGTCCAGCAGGAGCGAGCGGAGTTGCGCGTGAGCACACCCCGGACACGGACTCCAGGTGGGAGACCCGGCCCGGCCCGTCTGCGGCCCCCGACTCCGTACCGGTCGCCCGAAGTCCCGTAACCGCGCCGCCCGGCACGCTCTCGCACCCGCCGGCTCACACCTGGCGGGCGACCCGCCGCGAAGCCGTTCGCGACAGCCGCCGGCCGCCGTCAGCAGCACCGATCACCGAAGAGGAACGAGGCCACGCATGCCCGCCCCCCACACCTCACCCACCGGCCAGGACACCTACGAACCGGACTTCGACCCCGAAGCGCTGCGCCAGAAATACCGCGCCGAACGCGACCGCCGGATACGGCCCGACGGAAGCGCCCAGTACCGCAGCGCGTCCGGTGAGTTCGGCTACTACGACGCCGATCCCCACGCCGACCCCGACTTCGCGCGCGAGCCGCTGCGGGACCGGGTCGACGCGGTGGTCGTCGGCGGCGGGTTCGGCGGACTCCTGGCAGCGGCGAGGCTGCGGCAGGCCGGCGTCGAGTCGATCCGGATGGTCGAGAAGGGCGGTGACTTCGGCGGCACCTGGTACTGGAACCGGTATCCGGGCATCCACTGCGACATCGACTCCTACACCTACATGCCGCTGCTCGAAGAGGTCGGCTACGTCCCGAAGTGGAAGTACGCGCCGGGAGAGGAGATCCGCGAGCACTCCCAGGCCGTCGCCAGGCACTTCGACCTCTACCGGGACGCCTGCTTCCAGACCGAGGCCACCGGACTGCGATGGGACGACGGCGCGTCGGAATGGACGGTCTCCACCGACCGGGGCGACCGGATCAGGGCGAGCTACGTGGTGGTGTCCAGCGGAACACTCAGCCAGGCGAAGCTTCCCGGCATCCCGGGCATAGAGAGCTTCGAGGGCCACACCTTCCACACCAGTCGCTGGGACTACGACTACACCGGGGGCGACCAGAACGGCGCCCTCACCGGGCTCGCCGACAAACGTGTGGCGCTCATCGGCACGGGGGCGACCGCCATCCAGGTCGTACCGCACCTCGGCGCCGACGCGCGGCAGGTGTACGTGTTCCAGCGAACGCCCTCCTCGGTCGACGTGCGGGACAACCGGCCCACCGACCCGGAGTGGGCCGAGTCGCTCGAGCCGGGGTGGCAGCGTCGCCGCATGGAGAACTTCCTGGAGGTCGTGACCGGCAAGGCGGTGGACGAGGACCTGGTGGACGACGCCTGGACCAGCACCGCCCGCCTGCAGGAGAAGCTCATACCGACCGACGCCTACGCGGACGTGCCGGCCGAGGAGCGCGAACGCGCCTACGAGCTGGCGGACTTCGAGAAGATGAACGAGATCCGCGCCCGCGTGGACTCCCTCGTCGAGGACCGGGACACGGCCGAGAAGCTCAAGCCCTGGTACCGCTACATGTGCAAGCGGCCCACCTTCAGCGACCACTACCTCCAGACCTTCAACCGCCCCGGCGTCACCCTGGTCGACACCGCCGACAGCCACGGCGTCGAACGGATCACCGGTAACGCGGTGGTCGTCGGCGGTGTGGAGTACGAGGTCGACTGCATCATCTTCGCGACCGGATTCGAGGTCGGCGTCTCCGGCGTGCTGTCCGGGAAGCTCCCGGTCCACGGCCGGGGCGGGGTGTCCCTGCTGGAGTCCTGGAAGAACGGCCCGGCGACACTCCACGGCTTCTACTCCCACGGCTTCCCGAACTTCTTCCAGCTCGGGCCCCTGCAGAACGCGAGTGCCGTCAACTACGTGCACATCCTCGACGAGCAGGCCACCCACGTCGCCGAGGTCGTGGCCGAGTCCCGCAGGCGCCGGGCGCGGCACGTCGAGCCGACCGTCGAGGCACAGGAGGAGTGGGTGGCCACGATCCGCCGCAAGGCGGCGAGCCTCCACACGTTCCAGGCGGAGTGCACCCCCGGGTACTACAACAACGAGGGCAGGCCGCGTGCGCGCAGCGAGTCGTTCGGGGACGGGCCGGTGGCCTTCCACGAGCTGCTGCGGAACTGGCGCGAGGGGGACGGGATGGACGACGTCATGGCAGGGGCGGAGTGACGCGGGTGCGCGAGGCGGACGAGCGGCCGGTGGCCTACCCCAGCAGGTTCGACGGAACCCGGCCCGGCGGGGACGGCCAGGCCACCGGGCGCCGACCGGTCCAGAGGCTCAACCCGGCCAACCCGCTGTGGGGGTCCAACGGCATCGCGTTCGGCCCGGACGGACGGCTGTACGTCGCCGAGTTCCTGGGCGGCAGGATCAGCGCGGTGGATCTCGACGCGGGTGAACTCGACGTCGTCGTACCGGCGGGCGGGCCGGTGGAGTCACCGGACGACCTCGCCTTCGGGGCGGACGGTTCGATGTACGTCGCCGACCTGGTGCCCGGCCGCGTCTGGCGGCGCAGCCCCCAGGGGGAGTACAGCCTGGTCTGCGACGAGGTGCAGAACCCGAACGGCATAACCTGCGTCGGCGACCGGCTGTTCGTCAACGAGATGAAGCCGGACGGCCGTCTGCTGGAGCTCTTCCCGGACGGAGGTGAACCGGCCGTGCTCACAGGGGGGCTGGCCCTCGGCAACGCGATGCAGCGCGGCCCCGACGGGTGGCTCTACTACCCGCACATGGTCAGCGGGCAGGTGTGGCGCATCCCGCCGGACGGCGGTGAGCCCGAGCTCGTCGCGGACCAGGTGGAGCTGCCGGTCGCGGTGCGCTTCGACCTGGCCGGGGTGCTGCACGTGCTGTCGCTGGGCCCGGAGGGCAGGGTGACCCGGATCGACCTGCACGGCACGGGGTCGCGGACCGTGGTCTCCAGTGGTGTGGCGGGGCTGGACAACGCGGCCTTCGACGCCGAGAACCGGATGTTCGTGTCCAGCTACGCCACCGGCGGCATCACCGAGATGCACCCGGACGGGCGGACCCGGGTGATCGTGCCCCGGGGTTTCGACGGGCCGTACGGCGTCACGGTGGACCTGGGCGGCACGGTCTACGCCGCCGACCACTACCGGGTGGCCGGGCCTCCGGCCGCGGAGGAGGACACGCGGGACGCGGCCGGCGCCGAGGGGCCGGTCAGCCACGTACTGGCGCCGTTCGCACACGGCATCGCGGCTGACGGCGATCTCCTCCACCTCACCTCGCAGTTCGGGGACGTCCGGACGTACGACCCCGGGGAAGGGACCATGCGGACACGCGTGGTGGGGCTGCGCCGGCCCATGGGCATCGCGGTGGGGCCGGCAGGCGCGCTGGTCGTCGCCGAGAGCGGCGGGGGCAGGATCCTGTCCGTCGCGGAGGACGACACCGTCACCGTGCTCGCGGAGGGGCTGGGCCGTCCGGTCGACGTGGCCTTCGACGCCGCAGGGCGGTGTCACGTCAGTGACGAGCGGGCGGGCACCGTGGTCCGGCTGGAGGAGGACGCGGCGACGACGGTCGTCGCGGACGGCCTCGGCGCGCCGCAGGGGCTGACCGTCGTGGGCGACACGCTGTACACGGTGGAGACGGGGCGCCGCAGGCTGCGCGCGGTCTCGCTGACCACGTCGGCGAGCTGGACCGAGGCCGAGGACCTGCCGGTAGGGGGCTCACCGGGCGCCGGGCACCGGCAGCCGGAGGCGGAACCCGCGCTGTTCGCCAACGGTCTGCCGGGACTGGCCCGCCGCTTCGCGGGGATCGCCGCAGCGCCGGACGGCTCGCTCGTCCTGTCGGCGAACGGCGAGGGCACTCTGCTGCGGCTGACACCGTCCGGGCCACCGGAGTAGACCCGGTGGTGCCCCTGCCGCGGTACACACCGGTGCCGCGGCGGGGGCGGCCGGACGCGCGCCCGGTCCGGACCACGTGCAGCCGGCCCTCCGGCGCTCTGGGTACAGTCGGGCGACCGATCACCGAGCCGCAAGGAGCCCAGCCGGACATGGCGGTGGACGCCCTCGACACCCGTATCCTGCGTCTGCTCATCGAGCAGCCGCGCACCAGCATGCGTGAGTACGCGCGCATCCTGGCCGTGGCGCGCGGCACCCTCCAGGCCCGCCTCGACCGGCTGGAACGGGACGGGGTGATCACGGGCACGGGCCCGGCCCTCTCCCCCGCCGCACTCGGGCACCCGGTGCTCGCCTTCGTCCACCTGGAGGTGACGCAGGGGCACCTGGACGAGGTGGGAGACGCGCTCGCGGCGGTCCCGGAGATCATCGAGGCGTTCTCGACCACCGGTGGCGGGGACCTGCTGACCCGTGTCGTGGCGCGTGACAACGGCCATCTGGAGGACGTGATCCAGCAGTTGATCCAGCTCCCGGGCGTGGTCAGGACGCGGACGGAGGTGGCTCTGCGGGAGCGGGTGTCCTACCGGGTGCTGCCTCTGGTCGAAGCCGTGGGACGGGCAGCAGGCCCCCTCTGATCGGAGCCGACCGCACCGCGGGGCCGTCCCTGACGGGCCGTCCGGGGGCGAGAACAGGGCAGGTCCGGCAGGTGGGTTGGCCGGATCCGGCTCTCTGCCGCAGGCCGGGCGATCGGAGGTCCGGGGTGCGGATATCCTGATCACGCCGCGCAACCCGACGCACCGTAACGAGGCGATGAGCCCGATGATGTCGCCGTCGCGGCAGTCGGAGCGGGCGACATTTCGAGATTGGTGTGCACAGGTGCTGGTAGCTGGACGGTACCGGTTGATATCCCCCATCGGCCGTGGCGGTATGGGTGAGGTGTGGCGCGCCACGGACGAAGTCCTGGGCCGCTCCGTGGCGGTGAAACTGCTCCTGGGTGATCATGCCGACGCCTCGTCGACCGCTCGGTTCCGCCTGGAGGCGCAGACCGCGGCGCGTCTGAGCCACCCACACCTGGTGGCCGTCTTCGACTTCGGCTCCTGGGAGGACCGCTTCTACCTGGTGATGGAGCTGGTCGAGGGCAGGAGTCTCGGAGATCTGCTGGAGGCCCAGGAGTCGGTCCACCCGGAGCAGGTGGCGCACATCGCCGGCCAGGCGGCCGCGGGTCTGGCCGCCGCGCACCGCCAGGGCATCGTCCACCGGGACATCAAGCCCGGGAACCTGATGCTGGACGCCGACGGTTCCGTGAAGATCGGGGACTTCGGCATCGCCCAGTTCGTCGACGACCCCTCGACGGCGCTGACCACGGCCGGCCACATCGTGGGTACGAGCCTCTACCTGGCCCCGGAGAGGGCGCTGGGGCGCTCGGCGGACGCCGCGTCGGACATGTACTCGCTCGGCTGTGTCGTCTACCAGTTGCTGGCCGGCCGGCCGCCGTTCCGCTCGGACACCGCCACCGCGACGCTCTATCAACATGTCGACACCCCGCCGGTACCGGTGCGGCAGCGCGGGGTGGACATCTCCCCCGCCTTCGACTCGTACCTGCTGGGCCTGCTGGCGAAGAAGCCCGAGGAGCGGCCGAGCGCGCAGCAGGTGTCCGACTGGTTCCGCACCGACGCCTGGCGCGGGCGCCCCGAGCCGCTGCCCCAGCACGCGCCCCCCGTACGGCGGCCCGTGGCCCCGCCCGTGCCGTCGTCGAACGCGGGCGGATCACAGGCCAACGGGACCGGGTCGACGTACCGGCTTCCCCAGGCCACAGGCCGCAGACGGGCGGCTCCCGCGCCCCGGGCCTCCAGATCCGCGACCACCCGCCGGATCAGCACGGGTGAGGCCATCAGGCGCCGCCCACGGGTGGCGAGCGCGGTGGCCGGGGCGGTCGCCTTCCTGGCGGCGGTCTACCTGGGCACGGTCCTCTTCGCACCGGACACCGGGGCCGCGGACACACCGGACCCCGGATCCAGCCCGACCGCGGGCCTCGAATCACCCGCCCCGGCCGACCCCCCTGCCCAGGACGGTTCCGGGCAGGGCGACGACGAGGACGACTGAGTCCCGCAACTCACCAGCGCGCGTGGACCTCTGCGCGGATCCGGCGGTCGTACAGGTCGCGTACGGCGTCCAGGGTGCCTCGTGTGAGCGGCGGGAGCGCGGCGGCGGCCGCGTTGGCGCGGGCCTGCTCCACGGAGCGCGCGCCGGGGATGACGCTGGTGACACCCGGCTGCTGGAGGATCCAACGGAGCGCGGTCTGTGCCGGGGTGGCGCCCTCGGGAGCGAGTCCCGCGAACTCCGCCGCGGCGGCCACGCCGGTCGCGTAGTCGATACCCGAGAAGGTCTCGCCCTGGTCGAACGCCTCGCCGTGCCGGTTGTACGTCCGGTGGTCCTCGGGAGCGAAGACGGTGTCGGCGGTGTACCTGCCCGACAGCAGCCCGGAGGCCAGCGGGACCCGCGCGATGATGCCGACCCCGGCCTCGACGGCGGCGGGGAGGACCTCGTCGAGCGGCTTGAGGCGGAACGGGTTGAGGATGATCTGGACGCCGGCGACGCCGGGCCTGGCGATGGCGGTGAGCGCCTCGGCGCAGGTCTCGACACTCACGGCGTAGGCGGCGATCCGCTGCTCGACGACGAGTGTGTCGAGGGCGTCGTACACGGCGTCGGAGGAGTAGACGGCCGTGGGCGGGCAGTGGAGTTGTACGAGGTCCAGGGTGTCGACGCCGAGGTTGGCCCGCGAACGGTCGTTCCAGCTGCGGAAGTTGTCCAGGACGTAGTTCTCGGGAAGCTGGTCGGCGCGGCGGCCCATCTTGGTGGCGACGAAGACGTCCGCGTCCGGCCGGTCCTTGAGGTACCGGCCGATGAGCTGTTCGCTCCGGCCGTCGCCGTACACGTCGGCGGTGTCGAAGAAGGTGACGCCCGACTCGACGGCGGCGTCGAGGACGCCGAAGGCGTCCGCCTCCCGCACCTCGCCCCAGTCCCCGCCCAGCTGCCAGGTGCCCTGTCCGACGACCGATACGTCACGGCCGGTCCTGCTGAGTGTGCGCTGCTCCATACGGATCATGCTACGCGGGTGTGCGGGGCGGGCGCCTGCGTGTGGCGCCCGCCCCGCACCGGCGGTCAGTCGCCGGTGATCACGTGCGGGTGATCAGTCGCCGGTGGTCACACGGACGTAGTCGACCACGAGCTGCTGCGGGAAGCTGGTGCTGCCGTCCGGGTCGCCGGGCCAGTAGCCGCCGACCGCGAGGTTGAGGATGAGGAAGAACGGCTTGTCGAAGACCCACTGGTTCCCGCCGAGGTCAGCGGGGGTACGCCGCTGGTAGACGGTGCCGTCGACGGACCAGGTGATGGAGTCGGGGGCCCAGTCCACGGCGAAGGTGTGGAAGTCGTCCGCGAAGGCGGCCCCGCCCGGCAGGGTGTAGCCGGCGCCGATGCCGCCCGAGCCGGAGTAGCCGGGGCCGTGCAGGGTGCCGTGGACGGTTCCGGGTTCGAAGCCGACGTTCTCCATGATGTCGATCTCGCCGCTGTTCGGCCATCCCACGCTGCCGATGTCCGCGCCGAGCATCCAGAACGCGGGCCAGATGCCCTGCCCGCGCGGGATCTTCATCCTGCTCTCGACGTGTCCGTAGGTCGAGGTGAACTTGCCCGAGGTGTTGAGACGGGAGGAGGTGTACTCGCAGGTCCCGTACCAGCACTGGTAGTTGCCGGGGTTCTCCTTGCGCGCCGTGATGACGAGGTTGCCCTGGCCGTCCAGGGCGGCGTTGTCGTTGCCGGCGGTGTAGTACTGCCTCTCGTGGTTGTCGACGTTGTCGCCGGTCTCGGTCTGCCACTTGCCGCCGTCGACGGCGGAGCCCGCGGGCCCGTCGAACTCGTCGGCGAAGGCCACGGCGGCCGCTGCCCGTGGAGTCGTGGAGGACGCAGCCGTGTGGGGGTCGGGTGCGGCCGAGGCTCCGGCGGGAAGTGCGGTCATGACCACGGAGCAGCAGAGCAGGGAGAGGGCGTACAGGGTGGTGCGGCGCCTCTTCGCGGGGCGCGCCTCGGTCCGGTGGGGGGAAGGCACGGACATCACATCATTTCGGTGGGGGATGACGGACAGACATGCGCATGACAGATATGCGCCGAGAGGTGAACGCATCAGACATTCGCCACCGGCGCATTCTTCAATACTTGATTTAAGGCAGTGGCCACAGACCCGTCAAGGATCTGGTCCGGACCGGGTGGGCGCGGGTAGAAGTCGGCGGCGCGGGGAACCGACAAGTCATGAGCATCCGTACCGTACTCACCCTGCCCGCCGTCCTCGCCCTCGCACTGCCTGCCTCGGCCGGTGTCGCGTCGGCCTCCTCCGCCGCTCCCCCCGCATGCCGGGAGAGCGCTCTGACCGTCGCCGCCCATGCGTCGGACCGGCCGGGGACGGTGCGGATCAGCATCACCAACCGCACCCGACACGCCTGTGCCGTCGACCGCATCCCCACCGTCGTCTTCGGCGATCTGGACGGCCCTGCCAGGCCGGTACCCGAAGGCACGAGCGGTCCGTACAGCGTGTCGGCCGGCGGTTCGGCGTACGCGGCGGTGCGCACGCTCGACCCGGACGCCACGGACCTCCGGGTCGTGGACCGGCTGACGGTCGCCGGGTCGCCCGCGCACCGCGGACGGACGTTCGACGCGGCCTCCCTCGGATCCCCCGACGGGATCCAGGTCTGGGAACCGGTCACCACCTGGTGGCACAGGTCGCAGGCCACGGCTGACGCGGCCCTCGACCGGTACACGGGCTGACGGGCCCGGCCACCGCCCGTACGCACGCCACGATGCGGCGGGCGGCACACGGCCGCACAGTGGAGGTACGTACGGTGCGGGGCACGCGGCCCCGACCGTGCGGGGCCGCACAGCCCGACCGCATTCGGCGGAAGGAGCGGACGTGGACAGCGAGAGCTCACAGCGTTTCGTGGTGCAGATCCACGACGCCCGGCGTATGCACTTCGACTTCCGCCTCGAGGTCGACGGCGTCCTGAGGTCCTGGGCGGTGCCGCGCGGTCCGTCGGACAATCCGAGCGACAAGCGCCTGGCGGTGCCGACGGAGGACCATCCCCTGGAGTACCGCGAGTTCGAGGGGGTGATTCCGCAGGACCAGCAGGGCAGCGGCGCCGTGATCGTCTGGGACCAGGGCACCTACCGGCCGCTCAGCCACGATCCCGCGGGAGAGCCCGTGCCGTTCGGTGAGTCCCTGGAGCGCGGGCACGCCGACTTCTGGCTCGACGGGACGAAACTGCGCGGCGAGTTCACCCTCACCCGGTTCCGTATCGACGACGGGGACGGCACCCGGGGACCGGAGGCCTGGCTGCTGGTCAAGGCCGACGACCGGCAGGCCGTCCACGACCAGCCGGGCACCCCCGACCCGTACCACGCGCGCTCGGCCCGCACGGGCCGGACACTGCACCAGGTCGCCATGGCGGAGACCGGGCACGGGACCTGACCGGTCAGGGCACGGCCCGGGTACCGGTGATCCGGCCAGGACCCCCCTGGGTCCGGGCCCCGGGGTGCGGCGGGCGCGCCTGTCCGGGCCGGACATCAATTCGTTTCCCGCGCGTCGACCGGTCCGATACGGTCGCGGGATCGTTCTCACCGCCGGGAGCGCCTCAGGGTTTCCCGCGCCGGCGCCCAGGCGGCTCCCGCGTCGAAAGAAGGTCGTCCATGGCATGTCGTATCAGCGAACTCGTGCTCGGTTGCCGCGACCCCCAGGTGCTGGCACGGTTCTGGTGCGAGGTCCTGGACTTCGTGGTGCTCGACCACGAAGAGAACGAGTACGTCGAGATCGGGCCGCGCGAGGGATTCGGCGGCCCGCAGCCGACGATCATCCTCAGCCGCAGGGACGAGCCCGAGCCGGGCAAGCCGCGACTGCACATCGACGTCAACGCCACCGACCGCGACCAGGACGCGGAGCTCGAACGCCTCCTGAGGATCGGGGCGCGTCCGGCGGACATCGGCCAGACCGGCGAGGAGCAGTGGCACGTTCTCGCCGACCCCGAGGGCAATGAGTTCTGCCTGCTCAAGGCCCGCCTCAACCCGCTCTGAGGCTCATCGGCCACTGCCGCGTGCCAGCATCCCGGCGCACTGGTCACGCGCCTCCGCCCGTCCCGGTCGCGCGTGCCGCAACCGGGACGGGCGGCTGCCTCAGGCCTTCTTGGCCGAGGCGAGGTGGGCGAAGACCACGACGTTGTCCTGGTAGTCCTTCGCCTTCTTGTCGTATTCACCGCCGCAGGTGATCAGTCGCAGTTGGGCGGTGCCCTTGTCTGCGTACACCCGGTCGTTGGGGAACTCGGTCTTGCTGAACGTCTCGACCGAGTCGACCTTGAAGGTGGCGACGACTCCGTCCTCCCGGGTGATGTCGACGGTGTTCCCCGCCTTGAGCGTGCTCAGCAGCAGGAACACGGCTGGGCCGGTCTTGGTGTCGACATGTCCCGCGACCACGGAGGTGCCGCTCTCGCCGGGCGTGGCGCCGTCCTTGAACCAGCCGGCCAGATTGGGGTCGTCGGCGGCCGGCGGGTTCAGCTGACCGGTGGCACCGATGGCGAGCGGCGTGAAGGGGGCGTCGACAGCGATCGACTTGATCGAGATCCGCTCGGGCTCGGAGCGGGGCAGTCCCGACGGCGCGGCCGACGGGGCGACGGGGCTTACGGGCGCCGCCGACGAGGAGGGCGCGGGGAGGGAGACCACCGCGGGGGCCGGCGGGGCTCCCGCCGACGCGTCGAAGGAGTTGTAGACGAGGAGGAAGCCCAGCCCCACCGCCACGACGGGCCACAGCAGGGACCGGCCGAGGGCAGGGGTGGCGGGAGCTGGGTCTGACTGCTGCTGGGCGGCCATGCGCATGCTGCCTTTCGCGTACGGGTGGGACGGGGTCGGCCCGGTCGGGGGCCGGGGAAATCGGCGCGGCCACCGCCCGGGGAAGGGCGGCGGCCACGACAGGATTCATTCAGCGGTGCGGGTGCCTGTCAGACTGCCGCGGCGCCCGAGGCGTTGCGGCGGCGCAGCTTGTAGGCGACGGCACCGATACCGCCGAGCATCAGCACCGAGCCCGCGGCCAGGCTGCTGCCGGACAGCGCCATCGCGCCGCCGCCGGTGTGCATGCCGCCCTCGGGCTTCTCGTGCTTCCAGGTCTTCTCGCTGTCGGAGCTGCCGGAACCGGACTCCTTGTCCTCGTCCTTGCTCTTGTCCTTCTCCCAGTCGTCGGCCGTCACGCCGGCCAGAGCGCCGCCACCGGCGTGCATGCCACCCTCGGGCTTCTCGTGCTTCCACGAGTCCGGCTTCTCACGGTCGTCGTTGCTGCCGGAACCGGACTCCTTGTCCTCGTCCTTGCCCTTGTCCTTCTCCCAGTCGTCGGCCGTCACGCCGGCCAGAGCGCCGCCACCGGCGTGCACGCCGCCCTCGGGCTTCTCGTGCTTCCACGAGTCCGGCTTCTCACGGTCGTCGTTGCTGCTGGCGGAGGAGCCGCTGTCCTTGTCCCAGCCGTCGGCCGAGGTCACGGCGTATGCGGCGGGGGTGGTGACCGCGAGGACCGCCGTGACGGCGGCCGAGGCGAACAGGGTGCGGGCAGTGCGCATGGATACACAGTCCTTTCGCCACTCCCGCGTCGGCCGACTGGTTGTCGGCTCATCGGATCACGGGTGCGACGTGATCCACCGTCAGCCCGTTCCCGGCGGCGCACCACTCGGGAAGGGCGCATTGGGACTACGCGGTGGGCCCATCGTGTGACAGGGGCCCGGATGTCACCCGTCTGACGGCACGCCACGCCGAGGGGAGGTTTGGGAGAAGACGATCATCGGTGTAATGAGGCCGCGGCGATGCTCGTAGGTTCGCTCCATGACCGAAACCACCCCTCCCAGCTGCTGTTCTCCCGGTCGCAGGGAGTCTGACGACCTGTCCGGGACCGTGTCCGGCGTGCAGGATGCGCGGAAGAAGCGGGCTGAGCGGGAGCGGTGGGCAGGTCAGGCGGAGTCCGCGGTCCTGCGGTGTGGGCGCCCGGTGGGACACGCCCGAGGCCGGGCCGTCCGCCGGGGTCGCCATGACCGGCGGCGCCCTCTCGTTGCCGACCCAGGACGCCGACCTGCGTCTGGGGGACAACGCGGCGCCCGTACTGCTGCGGGACACCCCGGCGGGTGGCTCCACGGTGGTGACCGAGCTGCTGTGCGGCCCGGCCGGGCCGCACAGCAGGCGGGTCTGGTGCTGTACGAGGACGACGACCGGCGGTTCGAGCTCGTCCACTCCGTGCTTCCGCTCACCAACGGCGACGGTGCGCCGCTCCGTGTCGGCGAGTTCGGCAAGGAGGGCGAGCGCCCGACGACCACTCCGCCGACGGCGGTGGCCGACGCCCCCCGTGTTCGGGGGTCCCACCTCCGAACACGACGCGGCTGCCGCTGCCCCGTCACCTCGACACCGTCCATGGGGAGCACGGGGTACGCGCGTCCACCAGCCGCGACGGGTGCCCACCGGCCGAACGTCGGCACCTGGACCCTGCCGGTACGGGCGCGCTCCGGATCGGTCCCGTCCCCCACGACAGGTGCGGCGCGACGGCTGACTTCGACCGCACCCGGACGCACGGCGCCTGGTGAGCCGATCCGCCACTTCCTGAACCGACACTCCATCAGATCTCACACTCCGTCACCGATAGGGTCGAACCAGAGGGGTCATCACGAGACGCCGTCGTCAGGTTTTGTCGTCAACGGCCTTCAATACATGAGCTGTTGCACATCTCTTGACGCGTTCGTAACAAGGGTGGAGTATCTCGCACAGCCGGAGAGAGCGCTCTCCGGCTGTGCGCGTCGTGTACCCGCCCCACGACTCAGGAGACCTCCATGTACGCACATCCCCGGCTCCACAGACCCCTCCCCGCATCGAGAGGCAGACGCAGCGGTGCCCTGGCCGTCATAGCCGGTCTGGTCCTCTCGCTCCTCGCCTTCGTCCCGCAGTCCTCCGCGAGCGCCGCGCCGTCGCTGCTCTCCCAGGGCAAGGCGGTCACCTCGTCCAGCCAGGAGAACGACGGCACGCCCGCCTCGGCGGCAGTGGACGGCAACAACGCGACCCGCTGGTCGAGCGCATTCTCCGACCCTCAGTGGATCAAGGTCGACCTCGGCGCCACCGCCTCGGTGAGCCAGATCGTGCTGCGCTGGGAGGCCGCCTACTCCAAGGCCTACCGGATCGAGTTCTCCGCGGACAACAGCAGCTGGAGCACCAGCTACTCGACCACCACCAGCCCGGGCGGCACAGAGACCCTCAACGTCTCGGGCAGCGCACGCTACGTCCGGCTCACCGGCACCGCGCGCGCCACGGGATACGGTCATTCCCTCTGGGAGTTCCAGGTCTTCGGTACGACCGGCGGGGGCGACCCGCAGATCCCCGGCGGTGGTGACCTCGGGCCCAACGTGCTGGTCTTCGACCCCTCGACGCCGAACATCCAGGGCAAGGTCGACGAGATCTTCAAGAAGCAGGA
>NZ_JBFALP010000011.1:0-126521 GCF_040660235.1 Streptomyces sp. NPDC049970
CGCACCCGAGAGCGTCCCCCCGCCCACCGGGCGGGGGGACGCTCTCGTGTGCGCGGTGCGCGGGCCGTCCTCGTTGACGCGGGCGCGGGCGCGGACCGGGCCGAGGGCTGCACGGCCCTCGCCGCACGGACCGGGGTGCTGTACGCGGCGGGTGGGGGAGGCCCGCTGCTGATGCGCGGGCAACCGGCCACAGGGGCCGGTTCCCGTCCGTGGGGCACGGTGCGCGCCCGTCCCGCGCCGTAGTCTTACCGGGGAGTGGCGCAGTGGGGGCGGAGGGGATGTCTGACGTGAGTGCAGTGAAGAGCAAACGGATGCCGCGCGCGGTGCGTGAGCAGCAGATGATGGACGCGGCCGTGCGGATCTTCGGGCAGCGTGGGTACCGCGCCGCGTCGATGGACGAGATCGCGGAACTGGCCGGTGTCTCCAAGCCCTTGGTGTACCTCTACCTGAACTCCAAGGAGGAGCTCTTCACCGCGTGCATCCGCCGCGAGTCGAAGGCGCTGGTGGAGGCCGTGACGGCGGCGGTCGAGCCCGGCATCCCGGCGGACCGGCAACTCTGGTCCGGGCTGCGGGCGTTCTTCACGCACACCGCGGAGAACCCGGACGGCTGGGCGGTGCTGCACCAGCAGGCGAGCTCGCACGGGGAGCCGTTCGTCAGCGAGGTCGGGGCGCTGCGCAGGGAGATCGTTGCTTTCGTGACGGGTCTGATCGGGGCGGCGGCCCGGGAGGCGCACCATGATCCGGCGCTGCCCGACCGGGACGTCGCGGGGCTCGCGCAGGCCCTGGTGGGGGCGGCCGAGGCGCTCGCGGGGTGGGCGAACGTCACCCCCGGGGTCTCGGCCAAGGAGGCCGCGTCCACCCTGATGAACTTCTCGTGGGCCGGCCTGGAGAACCTCATGCACGGACGCGGCTGGCAGTCCAGGACCGACTGAACGGCCCGGCCCCGCTCCGGCCGGGCCCGTGCGTCAGTCCTCCCGGGTCAGCCGGCCGTCGAGGTGGACGCGACCGCCGCCGCGCAGCTGGAAGTCCGTGCCGGCGGCGGCGTAGGTGACGGTGGCGGGCAGCAGTACGGGCGCCTTGAAGTCGGCCCGTACGGAACGGATCCGGCCCGGCCCGGTGACTCCGCTGCCGCTCCCGGCCTCGGCCAGACAGCGGGCGACGGTCCACATGCCGTGCGCGATGTGCCGGGGGAAGCCGAAGAGCCTCGCCGTCAGCGGGTGGAGGTGGATGGGGTTCCGGTCGCCCGACGCGGCGCCGTACCGGCGCCCCAGGTCGGTGGGCAGCCGCCAGTCCGCCACGGCGGGCAGCTCGGGCGGCCGGGGCGCCGGTGTTCCGGACGTGTCCGTCGGGTGCCGGGCCAGGTAGCCGCTGCGGGATTCCCAGGCGAGTACGCCGTCGAGGCGAGCCTCGGTCACCACGGTGACCTCCGTGCCGCGCCGATGGGCCGTCAGTTCAGCCGCGTACACGCGGAGTTCGGGCTCGTCCGTCGGCTGGAGCACCCGGTGCCGGGTGATCTCGATCCAGGTGTGGACCAGGCCGAGCACCGGCAGGGGGAAGTCACGCCCGGTCATGATCCGCATGGCCGACGGGAATCCGAGTACGTGCGGGTAGGTGAGCGGCAGCACGCCCGATTCGGTGAAGCCGCAGACCCTGCTGTACGCGGCGAGCGGGCCGGGGGCGATCCGGGTGGGCGGGAGTGTCACGCGCCCGGTGGGCAGGACGGCGCCGGGGCGCCCCACCCGCTTGAACGGCGAGGTCACGGCGCCGCGTACCAGGGACAGGCCGAGGCTGGTCACGGGTCAGGCACCCAGCAGGCTCTGGCCGCATACGCGGACGACCTGGCCGTTGACAGCGCCCGACGAGGGCTGGGCGAACCACGCGACGGTCTCCGCGACGTCGACCGGGAGGCCGCCCTGGGAGAGGGAGTTCATCCGGCGCCCGGCCTCCCGGATGAGGAGCGGCACGGCGGCCGTCATCCTCGTCTCGATGAATCCGGGCGCGACGGCGTTGACCGTGACGCCGTGTTCGGCGGCGGCGCGCGGCGCCAGGGAGCGGACCATGCCGATGATTCCGGCCTTGGCGGCGGCGTAGTTGGTCTGGCCGTCGTTCCCCGCGATCCCCGCGATGGACGCGGTGGCGACGATCCGGCCGCCGCGGTTCACCGCGCCAGTGCTCAGCAGGGCGTCCGTGGTGCGCAGGACGCTGTCCAGGTTGACGTCGATGACCGGGGCCCAGCGGTCGGCCGGCATGTTGGCGAGCCGCCGGTCGCGGGTGATGCCCGCGTTGTGGACGAGGACGTCCAGGCCGGAAGGGGCGGCCGCGGCGATCAGCCCGGCGGCGTCTGGCGCGGTGATGTCCAGCGGCAGGGCGGTGGCACCGAGCCGGTCGGCGGTGCGCGCCAGTTCCTCCTGTGCCTGGGGGACGTCGAGGCAGATCACCTGGGCGCCGTCCCTGGCCAGCACGGAGGCCACGGACGCCCCGATGCCGCGCGCCGCCCCGGTGACCAGCGCGGTGCGGCCGGACAGCGGGGCCATCCGGTCCGCTGTCTCGCCGGGGGCGTCGGCGGTGAGTGCGATGACCTGGCCGCTGACGTACGCGGAGCGCGGGGAGAGCAGGAAGTGGAGCGTGGACTCGGCCGACGCGACGGGCGCCCCCGGGGCGAGCCGCACCAGTTGCGCGGTGGAACCCCTGCCGATCTCCTTGCCGAGCGAGCGCACGAACCCTTCGAGCGCCTGCTGGGCCGCCGCCTGGTGGTGGTCGTCGGGGGAGGGCGTGGTGCCGAGGACGACGACGCGGCCGCCGCCGGCGAGCGACCGTACGACGGGGTGGAGCGCGGCGTGTACGTCGGCGAGCCCGGCGGCCGTGGTGATCCCGGTCGCGTCCAGGACGATGCCGGCCGGGCGCTCCGCGTGTCCGCCGACCTCCAGCCCGGTCGCGGCGAGCACCGGGGCGAGGGCTCCGGGGTGGGCGGACACACCGGCGGTGAGGTGCAGCAACGGCCCGTCGAGTGCGGGTGTCTCCAGCGTCCGGCGGCGCAGTCGTGCGGGCTGCGGAAGCCCGGTCCTGCGGGTCATGAAGCGGCCGGTTGCCGTGCCGGCGAAGTGCAGATAGCGGTCGGCCATTGTCCAGACTCCTGCTCGGTCGTAGATTTACTCTTGAGTAAGGTTACTCAAGGGTCAGGAGTAGGTCGAGATGAGTTGGTCGAGTTGATTCCCCTCGCGCTTCCCCAGCCGCGCCGGGTCGCCGTCGTCGGCGGCAGCCGTATCCCGTTCGCCCGCTCCGACGGTCCCTACGCGCAGGCGTCCAACCAGCAGATGCTGACCGCCGCGCTGGACGGACTCGTCGAGCGGTTCGGCCTGCGGGGACAGCGGGTCGGCGAGTTCGTCGCCGGCGCCGTCCTCAAGCACAGCCGTGACTTCAACCTGGCCCGGGAGACCGTCCTCGGGTCCGCACTGGACCCGCGCACACCCGCGTACGACATCCAACAGGCGTGTGGCACAGGTCTGCAGGCGGTCGTCGCCGCCGCCAACAAGATCGCCCTGGGTGCGGTCGACTCGGCGATCGCCGGCGGCGCGGACACCACGAGCGACGCGCCCCTCGGCGTCAACGACCGGCTGCGCAGGATCCTGCTGGACGCGCGCCGCGCGAAGTCGACGGGAGCCAGGATCAAGGCCCTGGCCGCGGTGCGCCCGAGCCATCTCGTCCCGGACATCCCGCGCAACTCCGAGCCCCGAACCGGTCTTTCGATGGGTGAGCACGCAGCGGTCACGGCCCGGAAGTGGGGCGTGTCCCGCGAGGACCAGGACCTGCTGGCGGCCACCAGCCACCAGCGGCTCGCCGCGGCGTACGAGCGCGGCTTCCTGGACGACCTCGTCGTCCCGTACCTCGGCCTGGAGCGCGACCAGAACCTGCGCCCCGGTTCCACGGCGGAGAAACTCGCCACGCTCAAACCGGTGTTCGGCGCCGGCCGTCCCGACGCGACGATGACCGCCGGGAACTCGACCCCGCTCACCGACGGCGCCGCGACGGTGCTGCTGGCGAGCGAGGAGTGGGCGAAGGCGCGCGGCCTGGAGCCGCTGGCCTACCTGTCGCTGTACGAGACGGCGGCCGTGGACTACGTGAACGGTGAGGACGGGCTGCTGATGGCGCCCGCGTACGCCGTGCCGCGCATGCTGGAGCGTGCCGGGCTGACGGTCGGGGACTTCGACCTCTTCGAGATCCACGAGGCCTTCGCCTCCCAGGTCCTCGCCACCCTCGCCTCCTGGGAGAAGCAGGGGCTCGCCCCCGTCGACAGGGACAAGCTGAACGTGGCCGGATCGTCCCTCGCCACCGGACACCCCTTCGCCGCGACCGGCGCCCGGATCGTGGCGACGCTGGCAGGCCTCCTCGCGGAGCGGGACGCGCCCGGCAGGGGGTTGATCTCGATCTGCGCCGCGGGCGGCCAGGGAGTCACCGCCATCCTGGAACGACCCTGAAGCCGAACGCCTCCGAAGCCGAACGCCTCCGAAGCTGGGCGCTCCTGAACCTGGGCGCCCCCGAATCTCGGTGCCAGGAGTCCGAACCCGAACGCCCGAACGCCCGAACGTACGCCCCCGGGAACGTCCACGACCCCGCCGCCCGTCCACACGTCAACGACCCCGCGCATCCAGCATCCGCTCGGCGCCGGCCCCAGGGACGGGGCCCGGCGCCGAACCCCCATGTCGAGGAGCCGCTCGTGTCCACGCCCGACCCCGCCGCCGTAACCGCCGCGCCCACCGAGCCCGTCCTGGTCGAGCCGACCAGGGTCAGGGCGGCCGACGGCACCGTACGGGAAGTGTCCGTGCCGCTGTTCGCGCCGACGGTGCGGCACGGCTCGCTCGCCGACATCCCCTTCGACAACGCCCGCGAGGCACCCTCGGAGGCCGTCCTCAGCCGCAAGCAGGCGGACGGGAGCTGGCAGGACGTGACCGCCGAGGAGTTCGCCGCGGAGGTCCACGCCGTCGCCAAGGGCCTGATCGCCGAGGGGCTGCAGAGCGGTGACCGCCTCGCGATCATGGCCCGGACGACGTACGAGTGGACGCTGCTCGACTTCGCGTCCTGGGCGGCCGGGCTGGTCACCGTACCCATCTATCCCACCTCCTCGGCCTTCCAGACGCGCTGGATCCTCCAGGACTCCGGAGCCGTGGCGTGCGCGGTGGAGACGAAGGAGCAGGGCCGGCTGGTCAGCCTGGAGCGGCAGCAGCTCGGCGACCTCGCCCACCTCTGGCAGTTCGACACGGGGGCGGTCGGCCGGCTCAAGACGCTGGGCAAGGACGTCCCCGACGCTGTCGTCACCGCCCGCCGTGCCGCCCTGGAGCCCGGTGCTCCCGCCACCCTCATCTACACCTCGGGCACCACGGCCCGCCCGAAGGGCTGCGTCCTGACCCACGCGAACTTCTTCGCCGAGGTCGACAACGCCATCGAGCTGCTCCACCCGGTGTTCAAGTCGGTCTCGAAGTACCCGGCCTCCACCCTCCTGTTCCTCCCCCTGTCCCACGTCTTCGGGCGGATGGTGGCGATCGGCTGCCTGCGCGCGCGGGTCAGGCTCGGGCACGCGCCGTCCATCCGGACCGAGGACCTGCTCGGCGACCTGGCCGGTTTCAAGCCGTCGTTCCTGCTGGCCATCCCCTACGTCCTGGAGAAGGTCTACAACACCGGGCGGGCGACCGCGGAGAAGATGGGCCGCGCCTCGTCCTTCGACCGCGCGGCCCGCATCGCGCGGCGCTACGGCGAGGCGGTGGAGGCCGCCGAACACGGCACGGGCCCCGGCCCCGGCCTCGGACTGCGCGCCGCCCGCGCCCTCTACGACCCGCTCGTCTACCGCCGTATCCGTGCGGCACTGGGCGGCCAGGTCCGGTACGCGATCTGCGGCGGATCCCCGCTCGGGCGCCGGCTGGCGGCGTTCTACGCGGGGGCGGGCGTCGAGATCTTCGAGGGCTACGGCCTCACCGAGACCACCGCGGCGGCCACGGTCACCCCGCCCCTGAAACCCCGCCTCGGCACGGTGGGCTGGCCGCTGCCGGGCACCGCAGTACGGATCGCGGACGACGGTGAGGTCCTGCTCAGCGGTGGCCAGGTCTTCCGCGGCTACTGGGACACCGAGCGGGCCGAGGCCGTCCCTCACGCGGAGGGCGGCTGGTTCCCGACGGGCGACCTGGGCGCGCTGGACGAGGACGGATACCTCACGATCACCGGCCGGAAGAAGGACATCATCATCACGTCGGGCGGAAAGAACGTCACCCCCGCCCCGCTGGAGGACTGGCTGCGCGCCCACCCGCTCGTCAGCCAGTGCATGGTGGTCGGCGACAACCGGTCCTTCATCGGCGCCCTGATCACCCTGGAACCGGACGGGCTCGCCCACTGGCGCCGGATGCGGAAGAAGGAGGGCGTCCCCCTGCGTGAGCTGGTCCAGGACGAGGAGCTGCGTGCGACGCTCCAGCGCGCGGTCGACGAGGCGAACAGACTGGTCTCGCGGGCGGAGTCGATCCGCAAGTTCACCGTCCTGCCGGGGGACTTCACCGAGGCGAGCGGTCATCTGACCCCTTCGCTGAAGCTGAAGCGGGACGCGGTCGCGCGGGACTTCGACGCGGAGATCGAGGAGTTGTACCGGAAGTAGGAGCCGGACGGGGCGTCGCGGAGGGCCGCGTCGCCCAGAGGGCTACCGGGAGGATCGGGGTCGGACCGCTGCTGCTCGGCGTGGTGCTGATGGAGGCCGTGCGGCGCCGCTCCCCCGGCGTTCTTCCGCGGCGAGGTGCTGACGAAGGAGACCCCGGCGTTCGCGGCTGAGCGGCCTGCGGACGCGCAGGCGCTTCGCGGGCACGGGCGGAGGAACCGGGCCCGGCTGTCACACGTACGGTGCGATTGCGGGGGAGTTCTGCGGTGAGTTGTGGGCGAATCGGAGCCATGATCCTTTCGGAGTGGACTCACCGGCCCGCCGTACCGCATACCGTTGGAGCCGTCACGGACGACGACGGAGGTGCCCTGGTATGCGGATCGCCACAACGATCTTCCTCACCGACGAGACGATCACGCCGGTCCGGCTCGCGCGTGAGCTGGAGCAGCGGGGATTCGCCGGGCTGTATCTGCCCGAGCACACCCACATCCCGGTCAGCAGGGAGACGCCCTACCCCGCGGGTGGCGAGCTCCCGGCCGAATACGGGCGCACCCTCGACCCGTTCGTCGCCCTCGGGCAGGCGGCGGCCGTCACCGAGCGGCTTGCTCTCGGCACCGGGATCACGCTGATCGCCCAGCACGACCCCATCGACCTCGCCAAGCAGGCAGCCACCCTCGACCACCTGTCGGGCGGGCGCTTCACGCTCGGCGTCGGCTTCGGCTGGAACGTCGAGGAGGCCGCCGACCACGGTGTGGAGTGGTCGAGCCGGCGCGCGCTCGGCAGCGAGCGGCTGGCCCTGATGCGAGCCCTGTGGGCGGACGAACCGACCGCTTACGAGGGTGAGTTCGGCTCGGTCCGGGCGAGCCACGCCTATCCGAAGCCGGTGCAGCGGCCGCGCGGTCCGGTGAACGGCCCCCGCACCCTGATCGGCGGGGCGGCCGGACCGAAGCTCTTCGCGCAGATCGCCCGGGACGCGGACGGCTGGCTGCCCATCGGCGGACGCGGCCTCTCCGAGTCGATCCCCGCGCTGCGCACGGCTTGGGCGGAGGCGGGCCGGGACCCGAAGCAGCTCCAGGTGGTGCCGTACGCCGTCGTGCCCACCCCCGGGAAGCTGGCGTACTACGCGGAGCTGGGCGTCGAGGAGGTCGTCCTGCAACTGCCCCCGGCGGGCGAGGCGGAGGTGCTTCGGGCCTTGGACGCCTACGCGGCGCACCTGTGACGGGAGCGCGGCGGCCGGGGAACCTCCCGGGACGGAACCGGCGGCGCCGGAACCGCATCTTTCACTTACGGACATCGATTGTGCGGCCTGTGCGTGTGCCCGGCTGCCGGGGAGCGGGAGCTCGATGAACAGACCCTTGCGGCACATAGCCATCTTCTGCGGAATCCTGATGCTGGCCCTGCTGGTGCGGACCAACTGGCTGCAGTTCGCCAGGAGCGAGGAGCTCGCCGGGCACGAGCACAACCGCAGGGTGAAGATCACCCAGTTCGCGACCCCGCGCGGCGACATCATCGTGGGCGGCAAGGCGATCACCGGATCGAAGGAGGTGTCGGGCACCGACTTCAAGTACCAGCGCACCTTCAAGAACGGCCCGATGTACGCCCCCGTCACCGGCTACGCCTCCCAGGCCCAGGGCATGTCCCTCCTGGAGAAGACGTACGACAGCATCCTCAGCGGCCAGGACGAGCGGTTCGCCTTCCGGCACGCCAAGGACATCCTCACGGGTGAGCCCCGGCGTGGCGGCGACGTCATCACGACCATCGACCCCAAGGCGCAGGAGGCGGCCTACAAGGGGCTGACCGACCTCGACGCACGGGGTGCGGTCGTGGCGCTCGACCCCGCCACCGGCAAGGTGCTCGCCATGGTGTCGACCCCCTCGTACGACCCCTCGGTCTTCGCCGGCAACTCCTTCAAGGAGGGCGACAAGTTCCAGGCCCTGGTCGACAAGAAGAGCAAGCCGCTGGCCAACCGCCCGCTTCGCGAGACCTTCCCGCCCGGCTCCACCTTCAAGATCCTCACCGCGACGGCCGCCCTGGAGCACGGTGTCGTCACGGACGTGGACGCCCCGTCCGACGCGGTCTCCCCGTATCCGCTTCCGCTCTCCACGAACAAGATCGGCAGCGAGGCCGGCGACGCGGTCTGCAACAAGGCCTCGCTGAAGAGGGCGATGCAGTACTCCTGCAACAACGTCTTCCTCGACATGGCCTCCAAGCTGGGCGTCGACAAGATGCGGGAGACGGCGGAGAAGTTCGGCTTCAACGAGGACGTCTACTCGGAGGAGTTCGGCGACATGCTCGCCACGAAGAGCCTCTACCCCACGGAGCTGGACAAGCCCGGCACGGCCCTCACCGGCATGGGCCAGGGCAGCCTCACGAGCACGCCGATGCAGATGGCGATGGTCACGGCGGCCCTGGCCAACAACGGCAAGCTGATGCAGCCCTACGTCGTCGACAAGCTGCAGGGGCCGGACCTCTCCACGCTGGAGGAGCACGAGCCGAAGCTGAAGAGCCAGGCCGTCTCCGAGGAGACCGCGAAGAAGGTCCAGGAGATGATGGAGTTCACCGCCAAGGAGGGCAGCGCGCAGAAGGCGCTGATCGACGGCGTGACGGTGGGCGGCAAGACGGGCACCGCGCAGCGCGGTGACGACGTGACCAAGGAGGTGCCGTACGGCTGGTTCGTGTCGTACGGCAAGAACCCGGACGGCCGGGCGGTCGCGGTGGCGGTCTTCATCGACCCGACGGCCATGGACATCTCCCGCTCCGACATCTCGGGCGGCAGCCTCGGTGCCCCGATCGCCCGCAACGTGATGAAGGCGGTGCTGGGGAAGTAGCGCGCCGCAGTCCCGCAGGTGCCACGTGTCCGCCCGCCCGGTGTCCGCCGGGCGGGCGGACACGTCGTACGGGGGTGCCGGCGGCTCAGACCTCCGGGGCTTCGGCGCGCGGGGCGACGGCTCTGTTCCTGCGGAGTTCGGTTCCGCCCAGCAGCGCGGGAAGTTCGGTCAGTGTGTCGATGCGCCAGTCCGCCGTCTCCATGACGTCCGGGTGGTCCGCCCACCAGTGTCCGTACGCCCCGCGTCGGATGTGGGCGGCCCGCAGGCCCGAGGACTTCGCGGGGAACAGGTCGTCGGCCGGATGGTCGCCCACGTACAGGGTCGACTCCGGCGCCGCGCCCGACACCTCCATCACGCGCGTGAAGAACTCCCGGTCCGGTTTGTCCACGCCCCACTCCTCCGAGGTGACGACCAGGTCGGCCGGCAGGTCCAGGGCCCGCAGCAGTTGGCCGGCGCGTACCGACCGGTCGCCCGCGACGACCACCCGCAGACCGAGCGCGCGCAGTTCGGCCAGCGCCGGGCGGACGTCGGGGTAGAGGTCGGTCTCGTCCAGGTGCTCGCCGCGTCCCGCCGCCGTACGGGCGTGGGACGCCTCCTCGACGTCCATGTCGGGGCGCAGGATGCGCAGTGCGTCCGTGCAGTCGCGGCCTTGTACGACCGCGGCACCGACCAGGGCGCTGACGGTGTGCGCGGGGACCCCGAGCCAGTTGGCCCAGGAGGCCCAGTGGCGGTCGTCGCGGACGAGGGTTTCTCCGATGTCGAAGACGATCGTTTCCATCACCCCTCCGAGCCTACGGGCCAACCGGTACATAACGGCCAAGGCGCCAGCGTCGGCCAGCAGGTTCCACCCGACAGAGGCCCTGGTCCGGGCGGAGTGCCACGCTCGTATGCTCGGTCCATGACCGATCCTCAGCGCCCCACGACCAACGCCATGCGGCGCGCCCTGCGGAGGGCGCGCGACGGTGTCGCCCTCGACGTGGCCGAGGCCGCCGTCCTGCTGCGGGCGCGGGGCGAGGACCTCACCGACCTCGCCGCGTCCGCCGCCCGGGTGCGCGACGCGGGGCTGGAGGCCGCGGGCCGGCCCGGCGTCATCACCTACTCCCGCAAGGTCTTCATCCCGCTGACCCGGCTCTGCCGCGACACCTGCCACTACTGCACCTTCGTCACGGTGCCGGGCAAGCTCCGCCGGGCCGGCCACGGGATGTTCCTCTCCCCGGACGAGGTCCTCGACATCGCCCGCAAGGGTGCCGGGATGGGCTGCAAGGAGGCACTGTTCACGCTGGGGGACCGGCCGGAGGACCGCTGGCCCGAGGCGCGGGAGTGGCTGGAGGCCGAGGGGTACGACGACACCCTCGCGTACGTCCGGGCCATGGCGGTCCGGGTCCTGGAGGAGACGGGGCTGCTGCCGCACCTCAACCCCGGCGTGATGACGTGGACGGACCTGCAGAGGCTGAAGCCGGTGGCCCCGTCCATGGGCATGATGCTGGAGACGACGGCGACCCGGCTGTGGTCCGAGAAGGGCGGCCCGCACCACGGTTCCCCCGACAAGGAGCCGGCGGTCCGGTCGCGGGTCCTGGAGGACGCCGGCCGGTCCAACGTGCCGTTCACCACCGGCATCCTGATCGGGATCGGCGAGACCTACGAGGAGCGCGCCGACTCCCTCTTCGAGCTGCGCAGGACGGCCCGCGCCTATCACGGCATCCAGGAGGTCATCGTCCAGAACTTCCGGGCCAAGCCGGACACCGCGATGCGCGGGATGCCGGATGCCGAGCTGGAGGAACTGGCGGCCGCTGTCGCCGTGGCCCGCCACATCCTCGGCCCGTCGGCCCGCATCCAGGCCCCGCCGAACCTCGTCGACGCCGAGTACGCGCTGCTGATCGGCGCGGGCATCGACGACTGGGGCGGCGTCTCGCCGCTGACCCCGGACCACGTCAACCCCGAACGCCCCTGGCCGCACATCGACGAACTCGCGGCGCGCACAGCCGAGTCCGGCTTCCGACTCCGCGAACGCCTCACCATCTACCCGGAGTTCATCCAGCGCGGCGAGCCCTGGCTCGACCCCCGCCTCCTGCCGCACGTGCGCGCGCTCGCCGACCCGGAGACCGGCCTCGCGAAGGAGGGCGCCATCCCGGTCGGGCTGCCCTGGCAGGAGCCCGACGAGGGCTTCAACGCGTCGGGCCGCACCGATCTGCACCGCACCATCGACACCGAGGGACGCACCGGGGACCGGCGCGACGACTTCGACGAGGTGTACGGCGACTGGGAGGCCCTGCGCGAGGCGGCCGCCCCCGGGATGGTCCCGTCCCGCATCGACACCGACGTACGCCAGGCGTTGAGCCAGGCGGCCGACGACCCCACGAAGCTCACCGACGGCCAGGCCCTCGCCCTGCTCCACGCGGACGGGCAGGCGCTGGACGAGCTGTGCCGGATCGCGGACACCCTGCGCCGCGACGTGGCCGGCGACGACGTCACCTACGTCGTCACCAGGAACATCAACTTCACCAACGTCTGCTACACCGGCTGCCGCTTCTGCGCGTTCGCCCAGCGGCGTACGGACGCCGACGCGTACACCCTCTCCCTGGACCAGGTCGCCGACCGTGCCGCGCAGGCCTGGGACGTCGGCGCGGTCGAGGTGTGCATGCAGGGCGGCATCCACCCCGACCTGCCCGGCACGGCGTACTTCGACATCGCGCGGGCCGTGAAGGAACGCGTGCCCGGCATGCACGTCCACGCCTTCTCGCCGATGGAGGTCGTCAACGGCGCCAGCCGCACCGGCATGTCCATCCGCGACTGGCTGGCCGCCGCGAAGGAGGCCGGGCTCGACTCCGTCCCGGGCACCGCGGCCGAGATCCTCGACGACGAGGTCCGCTGGATCCTCACCAAGGGCAAGCTGCCGACGGCCACCTGGCTGGAGGTCATCAGGACCGCGCACGAGACGGGCCTGCGCTCCTCGTCCACCATGATGTACGGCCACGTCGACCAGCCCCGCCACTGGCTCGGCCACCTCAGGACACTGGCCCGCCTCCAGCAGGAGACCGGCGGCTTCACGGAGTTCGTCACCCTGCCGTTCATCCACACCAACGCCCCGGTCTACCTGGCCGGAATCGCCCGCCCCGGCCCCACCGACCGCGACAACCGTGCCGTCACGGCCATGGCCCGCCTGCTGCTCCACCCGCACATCACCAACATCCAGACCAGCTGGGTGAAGCTGGGCGCCGAGGGGGCCGCCGAGATGCTGCGCTCGGGCGCGAACGACCTCGGGGGGACCCTGATGGAGGAGACCATCTCCCGGATGGCCGGATCCAGTTACGGTTCGTCCCGCTCGGTCCAGGACCTCGTGGCCATCGCCGACCTCGCGGGCCGGCCGGCGAAGCCGCGTACGACCCTGTACGGCGAGGTGCCCGAGGAGCGCGTCGAGGCCGCCGCCGCGTCGGACGGCCACCTCCCTGAGCTGCTCCCGGTGCTGCCCGGGTGACGGCCCCGGCCGGGAATCGCCGTCATGGAACACACGCCGCACCGAGGTGTACGCCGATGACGCGGACCTCGCCCTGATCAAGGAGGCGGCGGCACCAGGATCCGGATCGACGCGCTGTGTGTCGCGCTCCGCGTCCCGCACGGTGTCCCGCGTCGGGAGAAGGCGGACGGTCCGGATAACCCTGAGGAATGCCTTTCAAAGGGGATCTGAGGAGTTACTGAGTACATTCCGTTCGACCCCGGAGACACCGCATTCCCTTCGATTACAGTGCTTGCGCGGTCGCACTGCCGGTAACACCCCGGTATTCGTCGAGGAAGGGGCACGGTGACCACAGGGACCACAGCTGTCTGGGGCCGTGCCGAACAGCAGGACTTCCGCAGCCGGGTGCGCGGCGCCCTGCTCGGCGCCGCAGTCGGGGACGCGGTCGGAGCGGGCGTCTCCGGGCTCACCCTGGAGGAGATCCGCGCCGCGCACGGGGTGGACGGGGTCGTGGACTTCGTCCCCGTCCACGGCAGACGGGGCGCCGTCACCGCCGTCACCCAGCTCACCCTCTTCACCGTCGACGGGCTCATCAGGGCGCAGGTCAGGCGCGACACCGGCGCCTGGCACCCGCCCACCGACGTGCACCGCGCCCATCTGCGCTGGGCGGCCACCCAGAACGCCTGGGGGCCGGACGAGCGCCGCAAGGACAACGGCTGGCTGGCCAGGGAGGAGTGGCTCTACAAGCGCCGCGCCCCCACCCGGGAGTGCCTGATCGGCTTCGGGGACACCACCATGGGCACCCTCGCCGTACCCAAGAACCCGGCCGCACGCGATTCGGCCGCGCTCACCCGCTCGGCGCCGTTCGGGCTGCTCGTCGGCTGGGAGCCCCAACTCGTGCTCCAGCTGGCCGTCGAGTGCGCCGCCCACACCCATGGCCACGCCACCGCCCAGCTCGCCGCCGGCGCCTTCGCGGTCATGGTGCACGGCCTGGCCCGCGGCGAGACCCTGGACGGTTCCGTGCAGCACGCCCTGGCACTGCTCGCCGAGCGGCCCGGCAACGAGCAGGTCACCGACGCCCTCCGGCAGGCCCTCGGCTCCGTACGGCAGGGGATCCCGGGCCCCGCGCTGATCGAGGCGCTCGGCGACACCGACTCCGCGGAGGAGGTCCTCGCGGTGGCGCTGTACTGCGCGCTGGTCGGCGAGGACGTACGGCACGGCCTGCGGCTCGCCGTGAACCACTCAGGGCCGTCCGCGGCCACCGGTGCCGTCTGCGGGGCCCTCCTCGGCGCGCTGCACGGAGAGACGGCGCTGCCGCCCGCCTGGCTGGCCGAGTTGGAGGGGCGGTCCACCCTCCTCGAACTCTCCGACGACTTCGCCATGGAGATGACGCAGGGCCCCGCCCTGCACAGCCCGGCCGCGGTCGCCCCCGGGTGGCTGGCGCGCTACCCGCGGGACTGAACGGACGGGCGCGGGGCGGACGGGCGCTGGGAGGTGGCGGGCGGACGGAGAGGTGGCGGACGGTCGGAGAGGTGGCGGACGGTCGGAGATGGGCGGGCGGACGGAGATGGGCGGGCGCCGCCGCGCCCGCCCACCGTTCCTGGGTCCCACCCCCGTGAGTACCGGCCGCGCCGGGTGCGGTCAGTCGCGTACCTCCTCGGGAACCCCCGTGCCCTCGGGGCCCGTCTTCTGCGTGGGGACGCCGGCCGTGGCGGCCGTACCCGCGGGGCCACCGTCGTCCGTGTTGATCATCTCGATGAGGGCGTCGCGCTCCGGTGTGTCCTCGGGCTTGATGAACCCGATGACGACGTACAGCACCAGTGAGATGGCGAGCGGCAGTGCCACCTGGTACTGCAGGGCGACGTCGGTTTTCACCGAGCCGTCGAAGTTGTAGTTGGTGAAGTAGAAGGCGAGCAGCCCCGCCGCCCAGCTCGTGAGCGCCGCGGTCGGACCCGAGCGGCGGAACCTGCGGAGCAGGCCCAGCATGAACGGGATCGCGATCGGTCCCATCAGGCCGGCCACCCACTTGATGACCACCGAGATGATGTCCTTGAACGCCGGTGAGTTGATCTGGGTCGCCAGCGCCATCGACAGCGCGAGGAACGCGAGCGTGGACAGCCGCGCGGCCAGCAGGCCGCTGCGGTTGCTCCAGGTGCGGGCGGCCCTCGAGAAGACCGGTGCGATGTCCCGGGTGAAGACCGCCGAGATGGCGTTGGCGTCGGATGAGCACATCGCCATCGTGTGCGAGAAGAAGCCGACGACGACCAGGCCCAACAGCCCGTGCGGGAGCAGTTGCTCGGTCATCAGGGCGTAGCTGTCCGAGGCGTCGGGCTTCTTGGCCTCGACGAGCAGCGGGGCCACCCACATCGGGAAGAAGAGCACCGTCGGCCAGACCAGCCACAGGACGGCGGAGAGGCGGGCCGAACGGGTCGCGGAGCGCGCGGAGTCCGTGGCCATGTAGCGCTGGGCCTGGTTCCACATGCCGCCGTTGTACTCGAAGGTCTTGATGAACAGATAGGCCAGCAGGAAGGTCACGGTGTACGGACCCGCCGTCGGGTCGGTGTGGCCCTCGGGCAGCTTGTCCCACACCGTCCACAGCGAGCTGAAGCCGCCCAGCTTGCTCATCGCGATGACGAGCATGGCCACACCGGCGAAGAGCTGGATGATGAACTGCCCGAGCTCGGTGAGGGCGTCGGCCCACAGCCCGCCGACCGTGCAGTACACGGCGGTGATGGCACCGGTGATGAAGATGCCCTGGGTGAGGGTGATGCCGGTGAAGACGGAGAGCAGGGTGGCGATGGCGGCCCACTTGGCGCCGACGTCCACGATCTTCAGCAGCAGCCCCGACCAGGCCAGGGCCTGCTGGGTCTGGATGTTGTAGCGGTTCTTCAGGTATTCGAGCGGCGAGGCCACGTGCAGCCGCGAGCGCAGCCGGTTGAGCCGCGGCGCGAAGAGCTTCGCCCCGATGCCGATACCGATCGCGATGGGCAGCGACCAGGTCACGAAGGACGTGACGCCGTACTGGTAGGCGATACCGGCGTATCCGGTGAACATCACCGCGCTGTACCCGGACATGTGGTGCGAGATGCCCGAGAGCCACCACGGCATCTTGCCGCCGGCCGTGAAGAAGTCGCTGACGTTGTCGACGCGTTTGTGCGACCAGAGTCCGATCGCGACCATCACACCGAAGTAGCCGATGAGCACGGCCCAGTCGAGACTGTTCATGTGCCCCCTCCAGGGGTCCGCCTTGTGAACGGGAACGCACTTCGTCAGTACGGCCGTTCAGCGGGGCCCCGTGCGGGAACGGGGACTTCGGGGATTGAACCGCCTGTCAGGGTCCTCGGTCAAGGTTTCCTCGGTCATAAATGTGAACGCTAATCAGCAAGTCGAACGATTTTGCTTTTTCTTGACCTTGCGGGGCGTTGTCGTGAACGTGACCACGGCCACACGATGAGCGGGCACTTCGTCAGGCTGTGCAGAGACCGACTCCACGCAGGAGCGCCCGAGAACGCAGAACGGCCGCACGGGATGCGGGTCCCGTGCGGCCGGAGAAGAGGATGAGCTGAACCACGTGACGCTTACGCACGATCGGGGCTGCCGCGACCTTCGTTGACGTCCCGGTGCGTGCGGTACGTCGATGGCGGCGCTGGATCCGGTAGTGCGCGAGGCCCCCCTCGGCCAGGACGGCGGGCCGGTCGAGAGGGATCGCGGTGGTCGTGCGCGACCAGCCGGATGCGACTGTGGCGCGTGCTGTTCGGTGTGCCGGTCAGGCGTTGATCGAACCCGACGCGACATCGCGTACAAAGGTGTTCCATGCCCCGGGCACGAAGGCGAGCGAGGGGCCCTCGGGGGCCTTCGAGTCACGCACGGCGATGGCCTGGGTGACGGGCGACTTCACCTCGACGCACGCGCCGTTGCCGCCGGAGTACGACGACTTCGTCCAGTTGTCGGTAGCGCCCTGAAGAATAGCCATGTTCACTCCGGTTCAGAGAGTTGATGTGTGGGGCACCAACTTCGTCCTGTTGGCGTGATCGACGCTACTCGCCAACATCGCCCGGTGGTGCGGCCGTTCACTCGACCGGATGGCTTATTCCCCAGGGGTCTTCCGCTGCGAGGTGGAGGCGGTGTATCATCCCGCCCCCAGCTCGCCTGCGTCACCGTACGTCCCGACTGCCAGGAGTGTCGGTGGCGTCCTGGTCGCATTGACTCCGGCCGCCGTTCACTCGCCGTCGGGCCTGCGGTCGAGGCGCGTGTACTCCTTGACGATGTCGCCGATGAACTGCCGGGTCTGGTCCACGTTCAGTGCCTGTGCACGCAGGTGCTCGTACATGACGCTGTAGCGCTGCACGTCGTTCGCCTTCTCCAGGTAGAGGTCGCTCGTGACCCCTTCGATGTACACGACGCTGGAGTCCGCGGCGTCCGGGAACTCCAGGATCGCGTACTGCCCGCTGATACCCGGGTGCGCGCCCATGTCGAAGGGCAGGACCTGCACGGTCACATGAGGCAGCTGGGACTGTTCGATGAGGTGCTCGAGCTGCTCGATCATGATCTGTTTGCCGCCGACCCGCCGGCGCAGCGCGGACTCGTCGATGACGGCCCACAGGCGCAGAGGGTGTTCGAGGGAGTTGACGCGGTCCTGGCGGCGGGCCCGGACGTTGACCCGCTTCTCGATGTCGCTCGGGGGCGCCTCGGGCAGCGCCCCGGTGATCAGGGCCTCCGCGTAACCCCGTGTCTGCAGCAGCCCGGGAACGACCTGGGGTTCGTACACCCTGAGGGACTCGGCGTCGGTCTCCAGGCCGATGTACACGCTGTACGGGATGTCTCCGAACGCGTGCCACCAGCCCTGCTGGCGGGAGTCCTTCGCCATCTGCATCAGTGAGTCGACGATGCGGTGGTCCTCGACCTCGTACACCCCGCACAGATCGCGGACGTCGCGCTGGCTGATGGAGCGGCGGCCGTTCTCCAGGCGGCTGATCTTCGACTGCGAGACCAGCAGTCGCTCCGCCACCTCCTCGGCCGTCATGCCCTTGATCTCGCGGAGGCGGCGCAATTCCTGGCCCAACCGGCGTCGCCTGACGGTGGGATTGACGTTGGTCGGCACGGGAACGGCACCTCCGGCTATGCAGCTGTTGTAGCTGTGCGTATCTACTGCTCAGCAGATTGCCACCCGCGGCCCCGGGCGCGCTGGGAAACGGCGACACCAAAGCGCGCGGGGCAGCCGGTGGATCCGGCTGCCCCGCGCGTGGTGCGGCTCCCGAACCGGGTCATGGGGACGTCGGTGCGGCGGTGTTCGGTTGTCCGCGCGAGGGGCTCGCGCGGTCAGTGCACGGAGGTCTGCGCCATGCTGCCGTGCCGCGCCTGCGCTTGCGGCTGCAACGGCAAGCCTGCCGCCTGCTGACTACGGCGTGGCTGGACGGCCGCGCCGTTCTGGACGTCCATCACGGCATGCGCCACGAGGCCGCCCATCGGGTCGTGTCTGATCAGGTCCCGGAGCCGGGAGCGCGAAGAGCGCCCCTCGTTCCCGGGGTACAGGTGCTTGCCGAGTCCGACCGCGTGGGCCAGTGCGGCGAGCGCCGCGGTCCGCGGGTCCGGCGGTACGCCGGTGCGGATCGCGCTGTCCAGCCGGGCCTTGATGTCCCGGCTGATTGCCGTGTCCGTCGCCTGGTAGCGAGTCGTCGGCAGCACTCCGCACATCTGGCCCGCCACGGCATGCACCATGCCGCACCGCTCCAGATGAGCGAGGTAGATCTGGCGGAGTCCCAGCCGGGGCCCGCCGATCCAGTGGACCGCCCGAACCGGACTGCCACGACGGCGCAGCAGTTCCAGTGCGGAGTCCAGAGTCGGATCTCCTGTCGGCCGTGGCATCACCACGGCTATACGATCCCCGTCAGGGGCTATCCGTCCTGCCAGAGCCAGCTCTACTAGCTGTGCCCCGGCCAGGCCGAGGTCGAGCGACTGCGGCTGCGCTGTGGTACCCGTGGTCGGGTCCAGAGCGAGCAGCAAAAGCTCCTCCGGGATTGTTCTGCGGCTCCTGCCCATCCATGCCTCCCCGCGTGGATGAGTGACAGGGTGACCCCTCTCACATTGGTCTGTCGAGGGTGCCTGGGTGCTTTGTGAGGGAACCGTTAGGTATGTCGTTCTCGTCTAGCGGCTAGGTCAAGGGTTCACACAGGACACTGGTAGATGGTTCGGACAGTGCGGGCATGGCCCCGCTGCGCATCAAGGAGGTAATCGGTGGCGGGCGAGTCCCCCGGCAGGTCGGAACAGCGGAAGTCGTCGGGGACGGCCGAGGAACGCGATCCGCGTCTCGCCGTGTTCCGTGAACCGGTCGCCGTGGCGGACGGTGAACCGGGCGGCGGAACGACAGGAGCCGAGGCGGACAGCAAGACGGCGGTCTTCCGGGTACCGCGCTCCGCGGACGCCGACACGTCCGAGGACGCCGGTGCCTCCGACAGCGGCAACGTGTCCGACGGCACCCCGGCGCCTGCGGGCTCCCAGGGGCCCGCAGGGTCCCCGGCACCCTCGGAGAGCCCTGAAGGGGCCTCCAGGCCCCGCGGAGAGGCCGAGAAGGGCACCGGCCGGGCGGCCGACCGGGCTCGGACGGCCGCCGAGCCGTCCACGGCGCCTGAGGCCGCCCCGGAATCGGACACCGCTGCCGCCGCGAAGCAGCCCGACAGCGACTCCGGCAGCGACTCCGACGCCGCGGGCGATGCCGGCGTCGCGGGCGGAGCGGCGGACTCCGGCCCGGCTCCCACTTCCGGCGCCTCTGGCACCCCCGAATCTGACGCCTCTGAGGCCTCCGACGTCTCTGGCACTCCCGACTCCGACGGCGACGCCGGCGCGGAAGCCGAACCCGAGGAGCGGCCCGAGGCCGCTTCGGGCTCCGGCGACGAGGCGGGACCAGCGCCGACCGACACCCGGCTGCGCGCCGCTGTCGCGGCGTGGGTCGCGGGCGAGCCGGACGAGGAAACCGCAGGCCAGGGTGGTGCCGCCAAGAGTGAGGACGCGAAGTCCCACGGAGACACGGACTCCGAAGCCGAAGCCGCTGGCACCAGTGCGACGGCGAGCGCCGACGGTCCCGACAGCCCGGACCCGGACGCGGACCCGCAGTCAGGCGCAGGCACCGGGGGCGCCGGCACGGAGGACAGCGCCACCGAGGACAGCGCCACCGGCGCCGCCCCCGCAGAGGGAGCCGACGCAGAGGTCCCGGCCGCCTCCGCCACGTCCGATGCCGCCGACGCCCCCCGCGTCCCGAGGACCCGCGAGGAGTCCTCCCCGGCCGACGAGGCGGAGCCCGCCGCGGACGAGCGGGGGATCGACCATCCGACCGCCGTCTTCAAGGCACCGCGCGCGGAACGCCTCGACCAGCCGACGACCGCGCTGAAGCTCCCGCCGAAGCTGCAGTCGAAGGAGAAGCCGGACACCGGGCGCAAGCAGCCGGCCCCCGGCGGATCCGGGACCTCCGGGACCTCCGGGGCAGCGGGCGTCCCCGAGTCCCCCCGGGAGCGGACCAGCAAGTTCGTGCCGCTGCGCTCGGACGACGTACGTCCCGCCTCTCCCGTCGTCGGTCCCACCGTCACCCCGGACATCACGGTCGGATCCGCGGCCGCCGCCGGATCCGCGGCCGGGCTGACCGAGGCCGAGCGGACCAGGCAGCAGCCCATGCCGCCCAAGCCGCCGCTCGACCTGCTGGCCGAGCTGACGAACACCCCGCCGCCGGAGGAGACCCCTGTCCGCACCGCGGTGCGGCGGGTCAAGATCTGGACGCCGCTGGTCCTGCTTGCGCTGATCATATTTGCGATCGCACAGTCGGTGCGCCCGCTGCCCGAGCCCACGCTGGCCCTCTCCGCGGACCCGACGTTCACCTTCGGCGGCGAGAAGCTGGACATGCCGTGGCCCGAGGACGGACAGGGCGCCGTCGAGGTCGAGGGCGTGGGCGCCATCGGCTCCTACGGCAAGGAGAAGTCCGCGCCGATCGCGAGCATGGCGAAGGTGATGACCGCCTACGTGATCCTCCAGGGGCACCCGATCACCGGGAAGCAGACCGGTGAGCAGATCGCGGTGGACAAGCGGGCCGGTGAGGAGGCGAGCCTCGAGGACGAGTCGCGGGTGGCGATCGAGGAGGGCCAGAAGTACTCCGAGCACCAGATGCTCGAGATGCTGATGATCCCTTCGGGCAACAACGTCGCCCGGCTGCTGGCCCGCTGGGACGCGGGTAGCGAGAAGGCCTTCGTCGAGAAGATGAACAAGGCGGCCGACGACCTCGGGATGACCAAGTCGACCTACACGGATCCGAGCGGTCTCAAGTCCTCCACCGTCTCCACGCCCGCCGACCAGATCAAGCTGGGCAAGGCGGTCATGCAGAACGACGTCTTCCGGGAGATCGTGAACATGCCCCAGGCAGACATCCCGGACGTCGGCAGGATCTACAACAACAACTACATCCTGCTGGAGCCCGGCGTCAGCGGAATCAAGACCGGCTCGTCCACCCCGGCCGGCGGAAACCTGCTCTGGACGGCCGACACCGTCGTCGACGGCAAGTCCCGCCGCATCATCGGTGCGGTGATGGGTTCCACCCTCGAGGGCACGCTGGACGCGAAGCTGGAACGCGCGAGGCAGAACAGCCTCAAGCTGATCAAGGCCGCGCAGAAGGGCGTCGACTCCGCCACGGTCGTGAAGAAGGGGCAGGTCGTCGGTTACGTCGACAACGGTTTCGGGGTCCGTACGCCCGTGGTCGCCACCAAGGACCTCAAGGCGGTCGGCTGGGGCGGGTTGGAGGTCGAGCTCGATCTGGGTGCCGGTGACGAGCCGCTCAAGCAGACGGCGAAGGCGGGCACGGTCGTCGGACAGGTGACGGTCGGTACCGGTACCGGCAAGGTCGCGGCCCCCGTCGCGCTGCAGGACGCGATGACGGAGCCCGGTTTCGGCGACAAGCTCACCCGCATCACCTGACCGGCCGGGCGGCCTCCACCCCGCAGCCGAGGGCTGTCGTCGTACTCCCTGGCGGCGGGGCAGCCCTCAGGGGCGGAGGCCGTCCGACGACGGGGCAGCGCGGGCGAAATGCCGCGTGCTAGCGTCCGAAGGCAACGGGCGGGCGTCGGGACGCGTCTTCCCGGGTACGGACGGGGCCCGTGCAGTGCATCCACGGTTCGGCAGGCCCGGGCAGGGACGGGGAGAGTCGCAGTGACCACCGCTGAGCCGACACGGGCTGACCGCAGGCCGCCCGCCGAGAGTCTCTCCGTCCGCATCCCGGCGCAGGCCGCCGGGGACGGCGGCGGACCGGACCGTTCGATACGAAGCCGCATCCGGCGCCACCCGGTCCTCTTCACGACCCTCGTCGCCGCCGCCGTGCACCTGCTCTGGTTCCTCTTCTTCGCGAACAGCGGTGGAGACATCGCGGCGCAGGACGCCTGGGCCGAGTTCGTCGGCCGCCATCCCGGTACGGCGTACAACCTCGCCTGGTACGGGGGCATGCATCCGGTCTCGTACAGCGTGGTGTCGCCCTACCTCATGTCCGTACTCGGCGTCCGCACGACGATGATGGTCGTCGGCACCGTGTCGTCGGCGCTCACCGCGCTGATCCTCGTGCGGGTGCCCGCCGTCCGCAACCCGCTCGCCTGCGCCCTCGCCGGAGTCTTCGCCTACCTCTGCAACGCCCTGTCCGGCCGTGTCACGTTCGGGCTCGGCATGATGTTCGCGCTCGGTGCCGTCGCCGCCGTCTTCTGCTGGCCCCACCGCTGGCGGTACAAGCGCTGGGCGAAGGCGGTCGTCGCCGCGCCGCTGGCCGGTCTCGCGACGGCGGGCAGCCCGGTCGCGGGGCTCTTCCTCGGAGTGGTCGCCGCGGCACTCTTCCTGAACAAACGGCGCCCCGGGTCGTACGCCCTCGGCCTCGCGCCCGTCGCGGTGGTGGTCCTGTCCGCCTGGCTCTTCCCGTTCTCGGGCACGCAGCCGATGGCGATCGGAACCCTGTCGCTGCCGTTCCTGTACTCGGTGTTCGTCTTCTTCCTGGTGCCCCGCGACTGGCACACCGTGCGCACGGCCGCCGCGGTGTACGGCGTCGGGACACTGCTGACGTACGTGGTCGACTCCCAGATCGGCTCGAACGTGTCGCGCATGGCGATGCTGTTCGCCGGTGTCGTCCTGCTCGCCGCGCTGCCGTACACGGCGCCCCGCACCCGGCGCTGGTACGCGCTGCTCGTCGTCTTCGCGGGGCTGAACTTCTGGATCGGTTTCAAGGGCGTCGACGACATCGTCCGTACCGCCCCCACCGCCTCCTGGAACCGTGAACTGGCCCCGCTGGTCAACCAGCTCCAGAAGGCAGGGGCGGAGCGGGGCCGGGTCGAGGTGGTCCCCGCCAGCAGCCACCGCGAGGCCTCCGCGCTCGCGCCGTACGTCAACCTGGCCCGCGGCTGGAACCGGCAGGCCGACATGAAGCGCAACCCGCTCTTCTACGACGACACCCTCGACGCAGTGAACTACCGCGAGTGGCTCGACCGCTGGGCCGTGCACTACGTGGTGCTGCCGACGGGGAAGCCGGACAGCGGGGCGGAGCAGGAGGCGGGGCTCGTCGAGAGGGGGCAGCCGTATCTCAAGGCGGTCTGGAGCGACGCCAACTGGAAGCTCTTCCGGGTCCTGGACCCGGTGCCGCTCGCGGATCCGCCCGCGACGGTGGAGCGTGCCGGTGACGACGAGCTGACGATCCGGGTGCAGACCGCCGGCCGGGTCCTGATCCGTATCCCGTACTCCCGTTGGCTCGCCGTCGTGGACGGCGAGGGCAGGAGCGTGGAGCGCCCGCAGGAGACGGAGGCCTCCAAGAAGCGGTCGGCGGAGGACGAGAGCGTGACCAAGGACTTCGTCAATGACCACGGCTGTCTGATCAAGGTCGACGAGGACGGGGACGGTGACGAGTGGACCGAACTGCTCGCACCTCGTCCGGGGGTCTACCGCCTCGCGGCGCCCTACCAGTTGCAGCCCGGCACACCGTGCCCCGAGGAACTCCGCTGACGAAGGCCGGCGTCCGCGGATAGTGCGGGAACCCTCGCTCCCGGGGCGCCGCACTGGCAAGGTGTGCTGCCATGAAGTGCCAACATTGCGGCGGCGAACGCATAGGACCGCTGCCGGGCATGGTCTGCCCGGAGTGCCGTTCGGTGGTCCGTTCGCCTCGCGGGAGCAGTTCCTGGATCGCGCAGGAGACGTTGATGGGCCGGGTCTCCACGCTCACCAGGAGGCGAAAGGCCCTGTTGGCGGCAGGAGTCGTGGTGGCCGCGGGAAGTCTGGCCACCGCGGTGTCGCTGCTGGCCGCGGGGGGCGGGACCGGGCGTCCCGAGGCGGCGGGCCGGGCCGGCGCCGTACCGGCACCGATCGGCGGCGGGGCCCCGACCCGCATCGGACCGGGTGACGCGGGAGGCGCCCCCGATCCGGGGGGCGGCGGATCTCCTGCGGATCCGGAGCCAGGGACCTCGGAGTCACCTGCTGAACCGGGCAGTTACCGCTTCTCGGAGTGGGCGGGTCCTGGCTGTACGACGGGCGACTACGTGGAGCGCGGGCGTTTCGAGAACGGCGACGCCGGCTGGTACACGGTCGAGTCCGGCGGCTTCGAGGGCACGGACTGCGACGGCCGCTTCAGCGCGGTCCCGATGTCGGGAAGCCCGACCGAGGACCGTGGGAGCAGCGCGGTCTGGTCCTGGCGGCTGGGAAAGGGCTTCCACGAGTGCGCGCTGACGGTCTTCGTGCCGCGCAGCGTCCGCGACCGCGACGTGGCGGGCGACCCCACCGTGTACCGGGTGCTCTCCGACCCGCACGACGCCGAATCCGCCTACACGGGCTTCGCCGTGCGCCAGCCGGAACACCGGGGCAGCGCCGTCGACGTACGGAGCTACCCGGTCAAGGGCGAAACCTTCGCCGTCCAGATGACCGACCGGGGCCGCGACTGGGGCGACGAGGCGCTGGTGGGCGCGCACCACGCGGCGGCGCAGCTCAAGGCCTCCTGCCGCTGACGCGCGACCCCGCCCGACGCGAATCCCGCTTGACGCTCCGTGCCAGGGCGACTTCCATCGGCCGGATGGACGCCGACGACGGAACACACTCCGGCGAAGCGACGCATGCCGACGACGGAACACACTCCGGCGAAGCGACGCATGCCGACGGCGGGACGCACTCGCACGATGTGATGCAGACCGACGGAGGGACGGACACCCGCGCCACGACGCACGCCGACACCGGGACGGACTCGCACGATGTGATGCACGCCGACGAGACGAAGAGCGACGCGGCGCTCGTACGACGCCTGCTGGCCGCCCAGTTCCCCGCCTGGGCGGACCTGCCGGTCGAGCCGGTGGCGTCCAACGGGACGGTCAACGCGATCTACCGGCTGGGCCCGGACATGGCCGTACGGCTGCCCCGCATCGAGGGCGGCTCGAAGGACGTGGCGACGGAACACCGCTGGCTGCCCCGCCTCGCGCCGCACCTCCCTTACGCCGTCCCCGCCCCCTTGGGCAGAGGCGCGCCCGGGGAAGGATACCCGTGGTCTTGGTCGGTATGCAGCTGGCTCGACGGCACGAACCCGTCGGCGGGCTCGGGTGGCACCGAACTGGCCCTGGAACTGGCGGAGTTCGTCCGAGCCCTGTGCGCGGTCGACCCCATGGACGGCCCACCTGCCTACCGCAGCGAACCGCTTGCCTCCCGGGACACGGCGACCCGCGGCGCCCTGGACGCGCTGCACGGCGTGATCGACACAGCCGCGGCGGCCGACATCTGGGCCCGAACCCTGCGCACTCCTGGCCCGGAGGGCCCGCCGACATGGGTCCACGGCGACCTGCAGCCCGGAAACGTCCTGGTCTCGGCCGGCCGGCTGAGCGCGGTCATCGACTTCGGCTGCATGGGGCTGGCGGACCCGGCGGTCGACCTGATCGCAGGCTGGTACCTGCTGTCGGCCGGGGCCAGACGGACCCTGCGTGAAGAGACGGGAGCGGACCCGGCGGCCTGGGCGCGGGGCCGGGGCTGGGCCCTGTCGATCGCGCTCATGGAACTCTCGTACTACCGGACGTCGAACCCGGTGATGGCTGCCACGGCCCGGCACGTGATCGCCGAGATCCTGTCGGACGGGGAAGACGGTGCCGGTGGACGGCGGGGCGAGTGAGGTACGAGGCGCTTCCACGCCCCCGGGAACATCTCCAGGTGCCCGATGGAGGGTTCCGGACCACGTATGGCAAGGTCTGCCGCCAGCTCACGCCGGCCGGGCGTCGCGAGGGAGTCGGACCCGTGGCTGTCTCCGGTTTCCGGCATCCTGCGGCGGTGTTCCGAAGGCGCCTGAGAAGCGTGCAGGGCGCAGTGCGCCCGGTCCGAGGAGCACCTGATGACGATTCCGTCCCGGGCAACCTGAGGTCTCCCCGACCTTCAGCTCTGCGCGGCCGGGAGAGGAATCAGCTGCGGGCGGGCCGGCCGGTGTGCTTCGCTGCTGATCGGGCGACTACCGCGTGGCGGCTGTCCTCTCAGGAGCCGCGACGCTCACCGCTGCCACCAACGTCGTTCGTCGGCGCCGCTGACACACCGATCGCGGAAGTCGGCGGTACACGACTGCCGTTGAGACACCACGCCTTCCGTGCCCGTCGTGGTGAGATGGATCGTCTTCGGGGAGGAATCTTTATGTGGACAGCAGTGCTCGGCGTGCTCCTGCTGCTCGGTGTGGTCTCGGCGATCAACCAGGCGCGGCAAGGGAAGTGGTACACGGCCGGGGGGATCCTGTTGCCCGTCCTGGGGATCGATCTGATGCTGTTCGGTGCGCTGGAACGGCATGACTCGTTCTTCTGGCTGGGTGTCGCGGTCGCCGTCGCAGGGTTCGGAATGGAGTTCATGGCCTACCGGAGGACCCGAACACTCGCGGCCCAATAGGCGTCGAACCTGGCACGGAGCGCCGGCAGACCTCCGGTCCGGCCCGACGTTCCGCGGGTGCCTCTCGGATCGGCACCTGGCGGGCATGGGGGTGTTGGTCGGCATGGATTCCTTGACAGATCTCGTCCGCCAGACCGGCTCCGGCGTGCGAGTTTCATGCATGTGACCACTGAACCGATGTGGGAGAGCTGTTGCACCGGCGCGGCTGGCGGACGGCATTCGCGGTCGCTGAAAGCCTGAACGCGTGGGCCGTCCTGCTGAGCCTTCTCGAGCGCGGCCACGACTACGACATCGTCCACGACACGCAGTGGGAGGCGATCAGCCACATGGACCGAGCGCTCAAGCGCCTTCTGCCAACCGCCTGAGAGACTGCCGGTGGAATCGCGGCGAGCCCAGGGGTGGGAATGTTCGGGATGATCGTGGTGGGTGCCCTGTTCTTGGTGATTGCCATAGCCCTCGCCTGGGCTGTCCTCGGAGTACATGCGCTGCTTCTCGGCCGGATGCCGGGACGTTGGCTCCCTCGGCTGGTGCGACAGCCGAGAGTGTGGGGAGCGGGGGCCCTGCTCATGGTGGTGAGCTGGAACCAAGGATCCCCGTCGCTGCTGGTGATCGGCATTGGCCTTGTCGCATTGGGGCACGTGATGAAGCCCGCGAGGTGACGTGGTCTGCTCGCAGGGGGGACGCGACTGCCGTCAAATGATGCTGACAGAAAGGCCCGGACCATGATCGGTCCGGGCCTTTTCCCTGGTGCCCCCGGCAGGATTCGAACCTGCGACACCCGCTTTAGGAGAGCGGTGCTCTATCCCCTGAGCTACGAAGGCGAGGCTGGTGATCCGGTCCATGAGGACCGGGTCACCGCCGACAGTGTAGCGGGTGGGGCGAGGTCCTCACCTGGGGTTCACGTTCCGCGCGCCCAGGCCGTGTGAACCAGGGGCCGGGGAGTCGGCAAGTATGCATCGCCTGGTGGCCTACGGCAGTGCACGGCACGCGCCGCTCGCACCGCCCACTGCCTTCGGGGAGCGGCCCGCGCCGCCCCGGCCGACGCCTTCACCCGCTGCGGACCGGTCCCCGGCGGGTAAGCCACGGCAGAGTGAGGCAGGCCGGGGCGTGACCGCCGGGCGGGGGCCGTCCGACCCTGTTGACGAGGCCTCGGTGCGGGCATAGCGTCGCCGGGTTGTCGAGCCAGCCGTGGAGAGGCCGTACGTGCCGCACACCGACCCCAGCCGTCCCCTTCCTCCCGCCACGGTTCCGACCGAGCCCGTTCCCGCCGCGCCCCCTCCTCCCCCTCCCGTCGACGACCCGGCTGCCCGCGCCCGTATCGAGGCGGCTCTGACCGCTCCCGGTGCTCCCTTCGCCGTGGTGCGTGCCGAGCACGGGCCTCTCGTCTACGCCAACGGCCCGCGCACGCTGCGCGAGTTCGTCGAGGCGACCTGGGCGTTCGGTGATCTGCCGTTCCTGCTTTCGGGTGATCGGGTCTGCTCGTACGGGGAGTTCTTCGCCGCTGCCTCCGCGCTGGCGCGGAGGCTCACCGATGTGTACGGGCTGCGGCCCGGCGACCGGGCCGTGGTGGCGATGCGGAACCGTCCCGAGTGGCAGATCGCCTTCTGGGCGGTGCAGTTGGCCGGTCTCGTCGCCGTGCCGCTCAACGGATGGTGGACCGAGGCCGAGTACCTCTACGCCCTCGACGACTGCGAGCCGCGTGTGCTGCTGGTCGACGGGGAGCAGCTGCCCAAGGTGGCGGCCTGGGGTACCGAGGCCGCCGCGCGGTTCGTCGTGTTCCACGGCGGGGGTGTGGACGGCCCGCTGCCCGAGGGGGCGGAACGGTACGCGGATCTGCCGGATCCCGATCCGCTGGCGGCGCCTCCCGAGGTGGAGATCCGTCCCGAGGACGACGCCACGATCATCTACACCTCCGGTACCACCGGCCGGCCCAAGGGCGCCGTGGCCACTCATCTCGCACAGGCGGGAGCCGCGCTCAACCCCCGCTACCAGGCGGCCTTTTCCGCGCTGGGCAGGGGAGCTGTCCCGGGGCAGGGGCCCGCGCCGGTGACCCTGATGACCTTTCCCTTCTTCCACGTCGCCGCGTTCACCAGCCTCTACTCGGCGATGGCGGCGGGCGGTGCGCTCGTCCTCATGCCGAAGTGGGACGCCGACGAGGCACTGCGGCTGATCCGCGGGCACGGGGTCACGCACTACGCGGGGGTCCCCGCCACCGCGCTGCAGTTGCTCGCGGCTGCCGACGCCGCAGGCGACGGTCTGGAGAGCCTCCGGGGTCTGAACACCGGTGGGGCCGCGGCCCCACCGGACCTGGTCGCCCGGCTGACCGCGCGGCACGGCGATCGGATCGAGCCGCGTAACGGGTACGGCCTGACCGAGACCAGCGGAGGTGTGCTGGCCAACTTCGGTGCCGCTTACCGTGCCCATCCCGACTGCGTGGGCACCCCCACGCCCGTCACCGAGGTCCGCATCGCCGGTCCGGCCGGGGAGGCGCTCGCGGACGGCGAGGCCGGAGAGCTGTGGCTGCGCGGCCAGTCCCTGGTCCGGGGCTACTGGCGTGACGAGGCGGCGACCGCCGTGGCCTTCGCCGGAGGCTGGTTCCGTACGGGGGATCTCGCCGTCGTCCGGGACGGGCTGGTGGCCGTCGTCGACCGCATCAAGGACATGGTGGTCCGGGGCGGCGAGAACGTGTACTGCGTGGAGGTCGAGGCCGCCCTGCACGAGCATCCCGACGTGGAGGACGCGGCGGTGCTCGGCGTTCCGCATCCGGTGCTGGGGGAGGAGGTCGCGGCGGTCGTAAGGCTGCGCCCGGGGTCCACGGCCACGGCGGACGAGCTGCGGGCACACGTGGGCCGGAGCCTGGCCGCGTTCAAGGTCCCGGCCCATGTGCTGGTGTCACCGGAGCCGCTGCCCCGGAACGCGACGGGGAAGATCCTCAAGCGGCGGCTGCGCGGCGCGTTCGAAGGGCCGGCGTAGGCGACGGGGCTCCTGGACATCGAGGCGACGGGGCGCCGGGGCCTCGCGTGGACATCGAGGACCGGGTGAGCGACGGGGCGACGGGGCTCGTGTGGGAACGAGCGGGGCGGAGCTGCGGAGGGCCGTCGCGGGTCAGGACCGGGTGATCCGTATCCGGTAGCTCCCGTCGTCCTCCTTCGCGAGCACGGAGATGCGTATGCCGTTGGCCCGGTCGTCGAACGTCTCGCCGGGTTCGAACGGGGCGTCGGAGAGCTCGGTGTGGACATTGGGGCGCCGGGTGCAGCCGCCGCTGTCCTCGGTGCTGTCGGCCACCGATACGGGGCCCTGGCCGGTGTCCACGTCCGAGCTGACCTCGTAGATCAGGACGCCGGGCCGGCAGACGGCCTCGTCGTTGCCCTCCGGAGTCCGTACCTCCACCGCCCAGCCCGACTGTGCGGTCAGCGGTACGAAGGCCAGCTTGGAGCCGCCCGTCGTGGCCAGCGGTTCGAGGGTGTGCTCGCTGGTGCCGGGGGCGGCGGCGCAGCTGACCTGGTCGTTGTCCAGCCAGCCGAGCTTCCACTTGTGCCAGCCCAGGAGGTCGTTGTTGGCCCCCCAGTCCTCGGACATGATGTCCCAGTGCCCCACGGAGCCGCCGCCCTCCATCGTGTAGAGGTCGGGCAGCCCGAAGACGTGGCCGTTCTCGTGGGGCAGGACGCGGTAGCCGGTCTCCGGGTACGACCCCGAGCCGTCGTCCTGGCGGCTGTACACGAAGGACGTGTTGGCGAGCGGGACCCCGTCGGCGAACGGGGCGTCGTCGTTGCCGGAGAAGGTCACCGACAGGACGGTGTCCAGTGCCGAGGGGCCGGCGTTCGGGGTGACCAGCACGTTGACGAGGTCGTACGCCGAGAAGTCGACCTTCGGATCGGCGACGGTCACGAGGTCCTTGACGAGCTTGCGGTAGCCCGGTTCGTACGGTGAGCCCCGCTCTATGCCGTACTCCGAGAACGGCAGCGGCATCCGCAGCCACTCGTCCACGGGGGCTTCCGGCTGGTAGGTGAGCCGCCCGTACGAGCTGGTGCTGAACCAGTCGGAGGTCTGCGGGAAGAACTCGGCGAGCCGGTCCGCGGCAGGTTCCGTCGCCTGTGCGTCGGGGAAGTCGATCATCAGGTTGAGGGCCTTGATCCGGCCGGTGGAGCGGGCGTAGCCGGGCGGTGTCGGTATCCCCTCCGACATCTGTACGCCCATGGCCGTCGATATTCGGCACGGTGCGAGGCCGGGGCCCCGGGGGGCCGCCACCGGTCCGGCGGAGGCGCGGCTCGCGATGGGGAGGGTGGAGCTGGCCGATGCCATCGTGGCGATGACCAGGGCCGTTGCTCCGGCGAGGGCGAGCGGGCGGCGGACGCTGCGTATCCGGTGGCGGGGCTGCTGCACGGGCGTCGCCGCCTTCGGGTCCGCGGCAGCCGGCCGGCCCTGGCTGCGCTCTGGCGATCAGCCTCTGCCGGTATGCGGGGTGCCGCGCGCTGGGTGCGCCGATAGAGGGTTTTTGCCGCTTCCGTGATGTGACGCGGGTCACATTCAGGCCGGAAATAACCGGGGATCCTTTCCCCGTTTGCATCTGTGTCCCCGCGGAACGGGGAATCGGTCCCCGGTTCGACCGGGGGTCGGCCACACACCGGAAGAAGGGCCGCAGTCGTGAAGACCGTCGCCGAAACCGCAGCCTGTGCCGCAGGGCGCCGTACGCCCCGCCCGCGGGCCGACGCGCTGCGCAACAGGGAGCGGATCGTGACGGCCGCCCGTGAGATGTTCGTCGAGTTCGGGCCGGACGTGCCGCTCGACGAGGTCGCACGGCGTGCGGGAGTCGGCAATGCCACGCTCTACCGCAACTTCCCCGACCGCGCCGCCCTGGTCCACGAGGTCGTCCTGGCCGTCACCTCCAGCACGATCGATCGTGCTGAGGAGGCCGTCGCGGCCGAGTCCGACCCCTTTGCCGCCCTGAGCCGCTTCGTGCACGCCGCGGCGGACGAACGCATCGGCGCCCTGTGCCCGATGCTGTCGGGCGGCTTCGACGCGGACCACTCCGAACTGCTCGCCGAGCGTCGTCGCCTCGAAGAGGCCGTCGAAGGGCTCGTGTCGCGCGCCATGTCCGCAGGGAGGCTGCGCACCGACATCGCCGTCGGTGACGTACTCGTCGCCCTCTCCCAGCTCACCCGGCCGCTGCCCGGCATCGCATGCCCGGGCATCGACCGGTTCACCCACCGCCATCTGCAGCTCTTCCTGGACGGACTGGAATCTCCGGCCCGGTCGGTGCTGCCTGGTTCGGCGGCGACCTTGGAGGACCTGCGCAGCGGGCGCTGACGCCCGCGCACCGGAGAGCCCACAGACCGACGCGCCCACAGGGGCGGACACCACCACGATGCGGCGGACCGGGGCCTGACCGGACGGTCGGGCCGATGGTCCCGTTCGCCTTCTTCCGGCTTCGCGGGAGCCCGTACGCCGACTCGTGCGACGTGCGGCCGCTTCACGATCACGACTGCTCGATCTCACGACCCACGACTTCACGAAGCCCACGACCCTCGCGTCAGAGGTCTCACGCCCCCTGGGCCGGAGACCTCACGACCCAAGACTTCACGACCCTCGCGTACTTAGGTGGCCACATCCATGTCGAAAACAGCCGACACACTTCCGGATCCCAGTCGCTGGAAAGCACTGGCGTTCATCGCCCTCGCCCAGCTGATGGTCGTGCTCGACGCGACCATCGTGAACATCGCCCTGCCCTCCGCCCAGACGGACCTGGGCATCTCCGACGGCAACAAGCAGTGGGTCATCACCGCCTACGCGCTGGCGTTCGGCGGACTCCTGCTCTTCGGGGGGCGCATCGCCGACCTCTGGGGGCGTAAGCGCACCTTCGTGGTGGGCCTGCTCGGCTTCGCCGCGGCGTCCGCGCTGGGCGGTGCGGCCCAGGGCGAGGCGATGATGTTCGGTTCCCGCGCCCTGCAGGGTGTCTTCGGCGCGCTGCTCGCGCCGGCCGCCCTCTCCCTGCTCGCGGTGATGTTCACCGACGCCAAGGAGCGGGCCAAGGCCTTCGGCATCTACGGGGCCATCGCCGGCGGCGGTGGCGCGGTCGGCCTGATCCTGGGCGGCTTCCTGACCGAGTACCTGAACTGGCGCTGGACGTTCTTCGTGAACATCCCGTTCGCGATCGTCGCCGCCGTGGGCGCCTACTTCGTCATCCGTGACCCGGCCGGCAGCCGTAACCGCTCGACACTCGACATCCCCGGTGTCGTGCTGTCCACACTCGGTCTCGTCTCGCTGGTGTACGGCTTCACCCGCGCCGAGTCGGCCGGCTGGTCCGACTCGCTGACCATCGGCATGTTCGTCGCCGCCGGTGTGCTGCTGCTCGCCTTCGTCGTCACCGAGTCGCGCGTGAAGTCGCCGCTGCTGCCCCTGCGCGTCCTGACCGAGCGCAACCGCGGAGGCGTCTACCTCTCGCTGGGCCTCGCCATCATCGCGATGTTCGGGCTGTTCCTCTTCCTGACCTACTACCTCCAGGTCGTGAAGGGCTACTCCCCGGTCAAGACCGGCTTCGCGTTCCTCCCGATGATCGCGGGCATGATCACGGGTTCCACGCAGATCGGCGCGCGGCTCATGACCCGGGTCCCGCCGAGGCTGCTGATGGGCCCCGGCTTCCTGGTGGCCGCGATAGGCATGCTCCTGCTGACCCAGCTGGACATCGGGACCTCGTACGCCGGTGTCATCCTGCCCGGGCAGCTGCTGCTCGGCCTGGGTATGGGTACGGCCTTCATGCCGGCCATGTCGCTGGCCACCCACGGCATCGAGCCGCGTGACGCCGGGGTGGCCTCCGCGATGGTTAACACCTCGCAGCAGGTCGGCGGCGCCATCGGTACGGCGTTGCTCAACACGATCGCCGCCGGTGCCACCACCGCGTACATCGCCGATCACGCCGCTGGTGCGACCGACCCGAAGCTCCTGCAGCTGCAGGCCATGGTCAGCGGCTTCGCCAGTGCGATCTGGTGGGCGGTCGGCATCCTGGTCGTCGCCTCGGCGATCGCGGTGACGCTGATCAACACCGGCCGTCCCGGCACCGGAACGGCCGGTCCGTCCGGCGGCTCCGGGGAGCACACGGACGGTGTCGAGGACGAGTTCAGGATCCCGGTCGTCGCGCACTGACCCCTGCGCCGGAGAGCCGCCGGGCGTGGTGCCCGGCGGCTCGTGGTCCTGGAGCGCACTGATCCGCCTACCTGCCGCGGAGCGCCCGCGTCTGCCCTGGTTCCGCTCAGCGGAGCCAGGGCAGATCCGCGTTCATACCCTCGGGCTGGAGACCGGTGGAGACGACCTGCATGATCTCGCCGAGGTTCTTCACCTGGTCGGGACTGAGCCGGTCGAACATCGCCTGGCGTACCGCTTCGACGTGTCCCGGTGCCGACCGCGCGAGCATCTCGTAGCCCTCGTCGGTGAGGACCGCGTTCTGCCCGCGCTTGTCGGATGGGCATTCCTCGCGGCGGACCCAGCCGTTCCGCTCCAGTCGGGCGACGGCGTGCGAGAGCCGCGAGCGTGTGATCTTGGCGTCCTTGGCGAGCTCGGTCATGCGCTTCTGCCGCCGGGGTGCCTGGGAGAGCTGGACCAGCAGCCCGTAGTAGATGTGCGGCATCCCCGCGTCGCGCTGCAGCTGGCGGTCGAGGTGGTCCTCCATGAGCGTGGTGGCGTGGAGGTAGGCGCGCCACACGCTCTGTTCTTCGTCGGTGAGCCAACGGGGCTCGCCGGTGGGTGCCGTGGTCATGTACTCCACTGTACGACCTTTTCTTGAAAGTTGAACTAGATAGAGCTAAGGTCTCCGGGAGTAGGAACTTGAAGATTCAAGAGATGGGTTCCACGAGTCGATCTGCCGAATCCCCGGTGCTCGCCGCAGACGCCTGTCCCCGGTGCCTGTAGAGAACACACATACCTTGATCGGCAGAGGAATGGGAGTGCCATGACAGCCACCGCGGACCGGATGCCCGCCCTCTATCTCTCCCACGGCGCCCCGCCGCTCGCCGACGACCCGGTGTGGCCCGGCGAGCTCGCCGCCTGGTCAGCGGGGCTGCCCCGCCCGAAAGCCGTACTGATGGTCTCCGCCCACTGGGAGGAGGCCCCGCTCGCCATCGGCGCCACCGAGGCGGTCCCGCTGGTCTACGACTTCTGGGGATTTCCCGAGCACTACTACCAGGTGCGGTACGGGGCTCCGGGCGCCCCGGAGCTCGCGGACGACGTCCGGAAGCTGCTGCGCGGCGCGGGGACCCCCGTCCAGGACATCCCCGACCGCGGCCTCGACCACGGGGCCTACGTGCCGATGGTCGAGATGTTCCCGGACGCCGACGTGCCCGTACTCCAGATCTCCATGCCGACGCTCGACCCGCGCAAGCTGATGGACATCGGGCGCAAGCTCGCCCCGCTGCGCGACGAGGGCGTGCTGATCGTCGGGAGCGGCTTCTTCACCCACAACCTGGCGGCGCTGCGGCACGCCGGCGGGGGCACTCCCGGCTGGTCCGCGGAGTTCGACGACTGGGGGGACCGGGCGCTCCGGGCGCAGGACGTCGACGCCCTGCTGGACTTCGAGCACAAGTCGCCTGCGGGCCGGCTGGCCCACCCCCGCACCGAGCACTTCGCCCCGCTGTTCGTCACGCTGGGGGCCGCCGAGGGGCAGCTCGACCAGGGGCGCAGCGTCATCGACGGTTTCTGGATGGGTCTGGCGAAGCGCTCGGTGCAGTTCGGCTGAGCAGCGGCTTCTCGTACCAGGACACGTCCCAGTAGCGGCCGAACTTACGGCCCACCTCGGTGTACGTGCCGATGTGCCGGAAGCCGAAGGCGCCGTGCAGCCGTGCCGACGCCTCGTTCGGCTGCGCGATCGCGGCGTAGGCACGGTGGACGTCCTCGCCGCCCAGTGCGTCGAAGAGCGCTCCGTAGAGGAGGCTTCCGGTGCCGCGCCCGGTGGCCCCCGGCGCGCAGTAGACGCTCACCTCGACCGAGGTGCCGTACGCGGCCTTGGGGCGGTACGGACTGCTGGTGGCATAGCCGAGGAGCCGGCGGGTGTTGTCACCCGTACGGGGGTCCTGGGCAACCAGGAGCCGGTGGGGGCCGTCCTCCGGGTGGGAGCGCAGCCAGGGCAGGCGTTCCTCGGGGGTGAAGGCGGCGGTGTCGAACGTGAGCGCCGTCTCGCGGACGTAATGGTTGTAGATGTCCGTGAGCGCCGCCAGATCGGCCTCCGTGCCAGGCCTGACCAGCGCTTCTGCGGGTATCCGCACCAGGTGTCCTCCCGTAGGGGCGGACAGGGTACTGCATGATCTCAAAAGTGAATGGTCCCGGTGGGAATTCTGTCCGGATTCCAGTCGTTGTTTCCATCGGATGCAGGGCACCCGAAAGGGTGTCGCGACCTACTCAGTAAGGGAGCTCGCATGGCAACCCGTGCCGTCGCCCGTCGTTCGTCCGCCAGCACCGGCGGGACCGACCGGGCAAGCAGTGTTCGCGCCGTGGGCGGGGAGATCGCCGATCGCGACCTGGTCGGCATGTACCTGGACGAGATCGCTCGCACACCGCTCCTCGACGCCGCCAAAGAGGTCGAGCTCTCCCAGACGATCGAGGCGGGCGTCTTCGCCCGGCAGATCCTCGACGGCGCGGTGGAGAGCGACGCCGGCGGAGCTAAGCGTGAGGAGCTGGAGGAGCTGGTCGTCGAGAGCGAGCGTGCCAAGGACGTCTTCATCCGCTCCAACCTCCGGCTCGTCGTTGCCGTGGCCCGGCGCTACCCGAGGGCGGGTCTGCCGCTCCTCGACCTGATCCAGGAGGGGAACGCGGGCCTGGTGCGCGCGGTCGAGAAGTTCGACTACGCCAAGGGCTTCAAGTTCTCCACCTACGCGACCTGGTGGATCCGGCAGGCCATCACCCGCTCCATCGCCGACCAGTCCCGCACCATCCGGCTCCCCGTGCACCTCGTGGAGGAGCTCGGCAGGATCCGGCGCGTGCAGCGCGAGTTCAACCGCGAGCACGGTCGTGAGCCGGAGCACGCGGAGATCGCGGCCGAACTCGACACCAACGCCGAGCGCGTCGGCAACGTCCTGGACTGGGCGCGCGACCCGGTCAGCCTGAACATGTCCGTGGACGACGACGGCGACACGCAGTTCGGGGACCTGCTGGAGGACACCTCGGCCATCTCGCCCGAGCAGTCCGTGATGACGCTGCTGCGCAGCGAGGAGCTCGAGGACCTGATCGGCAAGCTCGACAACCGCACCGCCTCGATCATCCGAATGCGTTACGGAATCGAGGACGGCCGGGAGCGGACCCTCACCGAGGTGGGCAAGCAGCACGGCCTGACGAGGGAGCGGATCCGCCAGATCGAGAAGCACGCACTACTCGAATTGAAGCGAATGGCTCACGACACGGGCTTTGACGCTGCGGCGTGAGCCGATAACCCGTAATCTCCCCATCAAGCCGGTTCGCACCGGCCCGACGACCGGTCTCCCTTCCGGTCCCATGAGCTGAGTCCCGGCGCCCACCCCCCCCCGGCGCCGGGGCTCATCCATGTCCGCCCCTGCCCGCCGTCACTCCTGAGGAAGCTGCTCCGAGGGCGCCGCACGGGTCAGCCGGGCGCCCAGGGTGCCGAGGTACCCGACCGGCTCCGGCGGCCCGTGAGCCACGAACTCGCACCTCAGCAGGCGAGCGAGCCGACTGTGCCGTCCACTCCAGGGAGTCCCAGGAGGGCGTACGGAGCCCGCGGGCGGCCGTGGTCGCCCGCGGGCTCCGTACGCCGGACCAGGAAGCCGCGCCTTCAGGACACCTTCCCGGCCTGCCCGGTGCCCGGTCCGCGGGTCGGGCACCGGTCAGCAGATCCGGGTGCGGTTCTCCATGGCCCGGCGGGCGGACTGCTCGTCGTCGTACACCTCGCACATGTGACGGCCGTCCGGGGTGGCCGTGTGCTCGACCTCCCACAGGCTCGTCTCGGAGCCGTCCAGGAGCAGGAAGGCGTGCTCGTAGAGGGTGAAACCGGCGTCACGTCCGTCGACGTGGTACTGGCGGCCGAAGATCTGGGTGATGTGGTGGGCGAAGGCGGCCCGGAGCAGGCCGGTGGTGGCGGCGCCCGGCCGGTCGGCGTTCTCCGCGCGGCGCAGGACGCGACGGGCGTGGTCCGCCGAGTTGTCCTGGGCGTACATCCGGGGCGTGGGCACCGGAGGGACGCTCATCAGTAGCGTGAGGGCCTCCAGGTCCTCCCGCAGACTGTCGTCGCCCGGCGCCGCGGTGTCCCAGAGACTGCCCGCGAGCCGCGCCGCCGCGATCTGCGCGTCACTCTCCTCGTCGTACAGCTCGTGGCGGCGTGCGGCCTCGGCGTCGTCCCTGCCGCCGCCGTGCACGAGCTCCCACAGGGTGAGTGCCGTGCCGTCGGAGAGCAGGTAGGTGTGCCGGTAGGTCTCGCGGTGCAGTGCGGAGCTGTGATGGGACGAATGGAGGGAGCTGCTGTGCGCCAGGGCCGTGCCGAGCCGGTCGACCGTGGTGTCGGACAGGTCGAAGGAGTTGAGGGCGCATCGCAGGAGTCGCTCGAGGTGCTGCTCGGTTGTCTCGTACGGATCGCTCAAGGTGCTGTCTCCAGGCCGTTGCCGCGTGTTACCCGATGCGTGCATAACGTAGTCCCTGGGTCTGACATCGTGACCGGGGTTCGCGAAAAACGTACCGCGCACGCAGAAAGTTCCCACACGATGCCCGGCCCGTGCTGAGCCCGCCCGCACGCGCGCTCTCGCGGCGGCCCTTGGCCGTCGCGTGTGCGGCACCCCCGGGTTCCTGCGCCCGGGCGCGGGTGAGGTCGGACCGACGCCGAGGGCGATCGTGCGGGGGCGTGAACATGAGGCTGTGAGCCCGGGGCGCGAACCGGGGGGTGCGAATCGGAGGTGTGTGCCTGGGGAGTGCGTCAGGGGCGTGAGGGCGTGGATCCGGGGCGCGGCATCCCGTCGCGCACCAGGGCGGCGGGGGCGAGTCGTCGGGCCCGGGGTGCGGGCCACCTGGGCGACGGGTTCAGAGAGCGCCGAGGAGGGGCTGTGCCGCCGGCTCGGCGACAGCCGCCCGGACCTCGCCGACCGGATCGGCTGCCCGGGTACCGGGGGAGGCGCCGAGGCGCCACCGGTGGTCCCGCGACCCCGCGCCTCGACATCCGGGGAGCGGCCATGACGGAGCCCCTGGACCGGGTCGAGCCGCCACGGCCGCCCGGCCGTCCCGCGACGCCGCCCGGCTATCGCCCCGGCAGCGAGCGCGCCGAGCTGAACCGCCCGCTCCGCGAGCGGTACCCCCAGATCCGCCCCACCAGTGGTTACGCCGATCCGCGGGTGCGCCGCACCGGCTCCGGCGCGGGCACGGAACAGGAACCCGAGCGCTCCGCGAAGCTGACCGCCCGGCTGGTGGTGCTGGCCATGAGCGTCGTCGTGGGTCAGCTGTGGGCGCTGACCGAGGTCGTGAACGTGTGGATGGAGGGCGACACCGGCACGGCCTGGTGGGGAGCGGGCTTCCTGTGCCTGTCGTTCGTCGTCGTCCTGGGCCTCTGGCTGCTCGACCCGAAGGACCGCTGAGAGCCCGCCGTACCCTGGAGGCATGAGTACCGCCCCCACCTCCGGACCGAGAGAACCGAAGCCGCCGCAGGAGCAGCAGCCGCCGCGCGAGCCCGGGCCCAAGCCGTCGGCTCTGATCTTCGACGATCCGTTGGACCGGCAGTCCTCGGACGACACGGACCGAGGGTGGGGCGAGCGGGCTCCGGTCGGCGACAGCGCCGCCGACCTCGCCCGCTTCCTCGACGAGAAGCCGCCCCACCACGTCTGACTCCTGCCCGGTGCGGGGCGGCCGGGAGGGTCCTGCGACCCGGTTCCGCCGAGCGTCGGCGGGAGATCCTAGGCAGCCGGGCCGCGCTGGGCGACCAGCGCGTCCCGGATCTCCTTCAGCACCTCCAGCTCGCTCACTTCCAGGGTCTCCTGCACACCCTCCTTCGCCGCCTGGGCGGCCGCGCGCCTGGCGAGGTACTTCGCCATGGGCAGCACCATCAGGAAGTAGACGACGGCCCCGGTGATCACGAAGCTGAGGACCGAGCTGAGCACCGCCCCCCACAGGATCTCGATGCCCAGGGCTTTTCCGGTCTCCGGATCCACCGCACACGGGCCTTGCAGGCAGGAGCGGTACTTCTCCAGGTCCTGCGTGCCGAAGGCACCGACCAGCGGATTGATGACTCCCTTGACGACCGCGTTCACCACGTTGGTGAAGGCGGCACCGATGACGACGGCTACCGCGAGGTCGATCACATTGCCCCGCGTCAGGAAGGCTTTGAACCCCTCCAGCAGGCCGACTTTCTTCTCGCTCACATGTGAGCCTTCCTCTGTGTGCACCGTGGGGGGACCGAACTGCCTTGTCACACAAGGCTGCAGAGGGGACCGATGTCCAATCAGCTACGTCGGACGAGTGAATCGGCGACACCATGTCAGCGCTGTTCGGCATGGGTCACCGCCACCGCGAGCCGTCCTGCGGCCCCGGCGCCCGCCAGGGCCGCAGCGGTCCGCCGCTCCACGGAAAGGACCACCAGGGCGCCGCTTCCCCCACCCGCCGCGCCGTCGGCCCCGGCGGACGCCGATCCTTCGGCGCCCGCACCGCGAGGGATCTTCGCCACACGCGCGTCGCGAGCCACCACTGTCGCCTCCGCGTCCCCGCCGGCCGCCGCGATCACGTCGACGCGGTCCCCGGGGCTCAGCAGCCCGACCGTGGCGGCGTCGGCGATCCGCACCGGGGCGGACACGAGCCGTAGGGCCCGCCGCTCCGGGCCCGGTGGCGCGCTTCCGGCAGCGGCCACCGTGCCTCTCTCCACGCCCAGCTCCGAAGCGGCGAGTACGGCGGAGGCCAGGGCGAACCCCGCGGCCAGTGCCCGGCGCCGGCCGCGCAGCGCCCGCAGGATTCGTCGCCCGTCGCCGCGCACTCTCAGGGGCCCGAAGGCCGGCACGCCGCACGGGGCGGGAGGCGCGGGACGGGTATCGGGTACGGACGGGAACATGGCCAACACCACCTGTCGTGAGGGAAGTCCGCGAGAAGAGCCCTGAGGGAAGTCCGCGAGGGACCCCTGCGGGAAGTTCGCGAGGGACCCGTGAAGCAGGTCCGCGCGCGACATCCGGAAGGGGCGCCCGCGCGAGCGGGCCCCGGAGGAGCCCACGCGGACAGCCGTGAGGGGAGCCCGGCGGGATGCCCGCCGAACTCCCCTCACGATCCACCGTCCGCGGATTTCCCGCTCGGGCCTGTGGACGACCCGCATGATGTGGACAACTCCGTCACCCGCAGGTGTCCCCGGCCGGCACTCCGGCCAAGTCCCGAGCGCGACAAGGTCTTTCAAGCCGAAGGATCAGCCGCGTACCCACGGAAGCCCCCCGGCCGGACCCGCCGGTCGGGGGCCCGCGGGCGTCCTGCCCCGGCCGCCCGCGCTAGGGCAGCTCGATCCCCGTGTCGATCCCGTCCAGCGCGCGCGTACAGGCGCAGTCGCGGTCCTCGTTCGCCGGGAGGGCCGCCACGGTGTCGAAGAGCACCGCACGCAGCCGGTCCACGTTGGCGGCGAACGCCTTCATCACCTCTCCGTGGCTGACGCCCTCGCCGGCCTCGGCCCCCGCGTCGAGGTCGGTGACCAGCGTCATCGTCGTGTAGCACAGGCCCAGTTCACGGGCGAGCACCGCTTCCGGGTGCCCCGTCATACCCACCACCGACCAGCCCATCGCCGCGTGCCAGCGCGACTCGGCGCGGGTCGAGAAGCGGGGCCCCTCGACCACGACCAGCGTGCCGCCGTCCACCGGCTCCCACTCGCGTCCGCGTGCCGCCGCCAGGGCCGCCTTGCGTCCCTCGGCGCAGTACGGGTCGGCGAAGCCGAGGTGCACCACGTTCGGTTCGGTACCGTCGGCCCTGGTCTCGCCGTCGTAGTACGTCTGCGTACGGGCCTTGGTGCGGTCGACGAGCTGGTCCGGCACGAGCAGGGTGCCCGGCCCGTACTCCGGGCGCAGACCGCCCACGGCGCACGGCCCGAGCACCTGGCGTACGCCGACGGAGCGCAAGGCCCACAGGTTGGCGCGGTAGTTGATGCGATGCGGCGGCAGGTGGTGGCCGCTGCCGTGGCGCGGGAGGAATGCCACCCGTCGGCCCGCGATCTCGCCCAGGAAGACGGAGTCGCTCGGAGCTCCGTACGGGGTGTCCACCTTGACCTCGGTCACGTCCTCCAGGAAGGAGTACAGCCCCGATCCGCCGATGACACCGATATCCGCTGTTGCCGCTTCTGCGTTCACCATGCGGTCACACTAACCGGGCGCACACGACCGGGACCCCGCCGATTCGATCGGCGGGGTCCCGGTGGGACGTGCGGTGTACGCGGGTGACCTCAGGCGGCCGACGTACCGCTCGACGACGAGGACGAAGCCGACGAGGCGGACGACGTGGAGCCGGAGGACGTGGAGGAGGCCGAGGCGGCAGGCTTCGACTCCGATCCCTTCGACTCCGAGCCCGACGAGGATCCGCCGGACGAACCCGAGGTCTTGGCGGCCGTCGTGCTGCTCGACGAGGAGCCACGGCTGTCGTTCCGGTAGAAACCGGAACCCTTGAAGACGATGCCGACCGCCGAGAACACCTTCTTGAGGCGTCCCTCGCAGTTCGGGCACACGGTCAGGGCATCATCGGTGAACTTCTGCACCGCCTCGAGGCCCTCGCCGCATTCGGTGCACTGGTACTGATAGGTCGGCACTTGCTCCTCCTGGCACTCTCACTCAGTGAGTGCTAACGACGTTCCATACTGACGTATTCCGAGCGATCAGTCCACCGTGACCGGCTCGCGGTGACCGATCCCACGTGCCACGGTCCGTCCCACGGACCTCGGAGTCAGCCGGGAACGCAGGGCCAGCAGGGTCGCCAGGGCCAGCGCGGTGCCCCCCAGCGGGACCAGGAAACCGGTGCTCGCGCCATGGGCGTCGGCGAGTTGTCCGGCCACGGTGACGGCCGCCGCCTGGCCGAGCGCCACCGCGCCGGTGAGCCAGGTGAAGGCCTCGGTCCTGGCCGATGCCGGCACGAGCGCCTCGACCAGGGTGTAGCCGCTGATCAGGGCCGGAGCGATGCACAGCCCGACGAGCAGTCCGAGCCCCGCCAGCAGCGGAGCCGAGTGCACGGCCCAGAGACCGGACGCGGTCAGCGTCAGGGCCACGTAGCCGACGATCAGCCGGCGCCGCGGGCTGCTCTTCCAGGCGACGGCCCCGCAGGCGATGCCGGCCAGCATGTTGCCGGCCGCGAAGACCCCGTACAGCAGGCCGTTCACGCCCGGGCGGCCGATCTCCTCGGAGAACGCGGTCAGGGAGACCTGCATGCCTCCGAACACGGCGCCGATGCCCAGGAAGCTGATCGCGAGGACGCGCACGCCGGGCACCGAGAGCGCCGAGCGGTGCGGTTCCGTCGCCGTGGCCGCGCTCCGGGGTGCGGGCTGGGTGGAGCGCTGCGCGGCGAACAGGACGCCGCCGACGAGTGTCAGCGCCGCCTCGGCGATCAGTCCGGCCGCCGGGTGTACGCCGGTGCACAGGGCGGTCGCGAGTACCGGCCCGACGACGAAGGTGAACTCGTCGGTCACGGACTCGAAGGCGGCGGCCGTGGCCATCAGCGGTGAGGCGGGACGTCCCGGGGCCGAGCCGAGCAGGGCCGCCCAACGCGCCCGCACCATGGGCCCGACCTGCGGGATGGACGCCCCGGTGGGTACCGCTGCGAGGAACAGGACCCACAGCGGCGCGTCCGCGAGGGCGAGCGCGGTGAGCGTGCCGACGGAAGCGGCATGAGCCACGACCCCCGGCAGGAGTACGGCGCGCTGGCCGAACCGGTCGGCGAGCCTGCCGGTCTGCGGGGCGAACAGGGCCATCGAGACGCCCGAGACCGCGGCCACCGCGCCCGCGCTGCCGAAGGAGCCGGTGGTGTGCTGGACCAGGAGCACGATGCCGATGGTCAGCATCGCGAACGGCTGCCGGGCGGCGAAGCCCGGGAGGAGGAAGGTCCACGCACCAGGGGTGCGCAGCAACTGCCCGTAACCGGGGCGGTCGGAGACCGTGGACGCCACGGTCCTTGCCTTTCTGCCGCCTGGTGGCCGTGCTCCCGGGGTCCGCCCGCACCAGGGGGTGCGAGGGTGTGCGGGAACTGCCGAGAGCTGTCCTCTTCGCGCGGAACTGCGGTAGATGCCGGGCACTCGCTCCAGAGGCGAAGGCGCCACGACCGCCATACGGGTCGCGCCAGCTCTGCGTCAGGCAGAGTTGGTCGATCAGAATCGGTCGATCAAGTTCGAATCATGTGGATCAGGAGATCCGGTCCTTCATCTTACAGGTCTCCACCCGCCCGCACCTGCGATTGCGCGCATACGCCCGTCGGGTGCCTCCGGTCACCTACGGGCGGGCCTGTCTCCCGCCTTGTCCTCCTCGCTCCTGCCGAGGCGCTTGGCGAGTTTCGCGATGTGGGGCGTCTCCGCCGGGCCGCCCTTCCGGCGGACGGCGCCGCCGGCCCCCAGCCAGCCGGCCAGCTTGCCGCCCTCGCCGACCGCCCGCAGCCGGGCCTCCGTGGCGTCGCGCACCGGGTCCGTCGCGACCACCAGCAGTTCGTCCCCCCGGCGCAGCACGGTCGAGGGCGCGGGTACGAAGCTCTTCCCTTCCCGCACGACCAGGGTGACCGCGGCCCCGGCGGGCAGCCGGAGCTCCGCCACCTCCACGCCGTGCATCTTCGACCTGCCGGGGACCGCGACGGACAGCAGATGGCCGCGCAGCCGCTCCAGGGGCGCCGACTCGATGCCGAGGTCGGCTGTCTCGGACGGGTCGTCGGAGATCTTCAGAGCCCTGGCCAGCCAGGGCAGCGTCGGCCCCTGGATGAGCGTGTAGACGATGACGAGCACGAAGACGATGTTGAAGACCCTGGTGCTGCCCTCGATGCCGGACACCATGGGGATGGTCGCCAGGACGATGGGGACGGCGCCGCGCAGTCCCGCCCAGGACATCAGCGCCTTCTCACGCTGTGGCAGCCGGAACGGCGCGAGGCTGACGAAGACCGACAACGGCCGTGCGACGGCGGTCAGTACCAGCCCCACGACCACGGCCGGCCAGAAGTCGTCGATGAGGTCGTGCGGTGCGACCAGCAGGCCGAGCAGGACGAACATGCCGATCTGGGCCAGCCAGCCGAGCCCGTCCGCGAAGCCGCGGGTGGCGGCCCAGTGCGGCAGTTTGGAGTTCCCGAGGACCATCGCCGCGAGGTAGACGGCCAGGAACCCGCTGCCGTGCGCCATGGCACCCGCCGCGTAGGCGGACACGGCGATGGCCATCACGGCGATCGGGTAGAGGCCGGAGGCCGGCAGCGCCACATGGCGCAGCCCGAAGGAGCCGAGCCAGCCGACGGCGAGGCCGATCGCCGCGCCGATCGTCAGTTCCAGGGCTATCTCGCCGACCAGTACGTACCAGTGCTCCACCGGGCCGACGGCGGAGAACGCGACCACGAGGATCACCACGGGCGCGTCGTTGAAGCCGGATTCGGCCTCCAGGACGCCGGTGATGCGGGACGGGAGGGGGACCTTGCGCAGGACGGAGAAGACTGCTGCCGCGTCGGTCGAGGACACGACGGCGCCGATGATCAGGGCCTGCCGCCAGTCGAGCCCCACGAGGTAGTGCGCCGCGCTCGCGGTGACGCCCACGCTGATGCCCACGCCTACGGTCGACAGCAGGGCCGCCGCCGGCAGCGCGGGTCTCACTTCCTTCCACTTCGTGCCGAGCCCGCCCTCGGCCAGGATGACGACCAGGGCGGCGTAGCCGATCACCTGGGTCAGCTCGGCGTTGTCGAACCTGACGTCGAAGATGCCGTCCTGCCCCATGGCGATCCCGATGCCGAGGTACAGGAGCAGGCTGGGGAGCCCGCTGCGGGACGAGATGCGTACGGCCGCGACGGCGACCAGCAGGACGAGTGAGCAGACGAGCAGAAGTTCGTTGAGCGCGTGGACAGTCAGGGTCCGGTCCTTCCCTGCGTACGCCTTCCGGATCGGCCTCCGGCGGCCAGTACTTCGTTACCTTACCTAATCTTTAACGCTTTCTTGATGCCTTCGACCGTCCGTGCGAACCGGTGCGCAAATGGATGCATCCCCATACCGCGTCCGAGTGGCTTCGGCGGGGCGCCTATGGTTGCTCCTGCACTCCCAGGACCACCCTGCCCCTCGAAGGACAGCGATGCCCGCCAACACAACCGCCCCTTCCGGGTCTTCCGATGCGAAGACGGCCGGCAGGAAGAAGGGGCGACGCGCCCGCCTGTTCGTGATCGTCCTGGTGCTGGCGCTTGTCGCGGGTGTCGGTTTCGGCGCGTACTGGTCCGTATCGACGGTCCGGGCCTCGTACCCGCAGACCACCGGTTCCACGGAGCTCAAGGGCCTGACCGGTGACGTGGACGTCAAACGCGACAGCTACGGGATCCCGCAGATCTACGCGGACACCGACAGCGACCTCTTCCGCGCCCAGGGCTTCGTACAGGCCCAGGACCGCTTCTGGGAGATGGACGTACGCCGCCACATGACCTCGGGCCGCCTCTCCGAGATGTTCGGCGCGGGTCAGGTCGAGACCGACTCCTTCCTCCGCACGCTGGGCTGGCGCAAGGTCGCCCAGGAGGAGTACGACACGGTCCTGAGCGAGGAGACCAAGAAGAACCTCCGGTCCTACGCGGACGGGGTGAACGCGTACCTGGAGGGCAAGGACGGCAAGGACATCTCCGTCGAGTACGCGGCGCTCGGGCTGACCAACGACTACAAGCCCACCGAGTGGACCCCGGTCGACTCGGTCGCCTGGCTGAAGGCGATGGCCTGGGACCTGCGCGGGAACATGCAGGACGAGATCGACCGCTCGCTGATGACCAGCAGGCTCGACGCCGAGCAGATCAAGGATCTCTACCCGGCCTATCCCGAGGACCACGACCCGATCGTCGACCAGGGCGGGATCGACCCGGTCACCGGAAAGTTCGACCCGAAGGCCCAGCCGTCCGGCGGCATCGGGTCCCGGACGGCCGAGGACGCGACCGCGGGCGTGAACACGCAGCTCTCGGCGCTCTCCGACACCCTGGACGAGATCCCCGCGCTGCTGGGGCCCAACGGCACCGGCATCGGCTCGAACTCCTGGGTCGTCTCCGGCAAGTACACGGCGACCGGGAACCCGCTGCTGGCCAACGACCCGCACCTGGCGCCGCAACTCCCCTCCCTCTGGTACCAGATGGGGCTGCACTGCCGGAAGGTCTCGGCGAGCTGCAAGTACGACACGGCCGGCTACACGTTCTCCGGGATGCCCGGGGTGATCATCGGCCACAACCAGAACATCGCCTGGGGCTTCACCAACCTCGGAGCCGACGTCACCGACCTGTTCCTGGAGAAGGTCTCCGCCGACGGCTACCAGTACGACGGCAGGACCGAGCCCTTCGTCAGCCGTGAGGAGACCATCAAGGTCGCGGGCGGCAGGAGCCGGAAGATCACGGTCCGCGAGACCAACAACGGCCCCCTGCTCTCCGACCGCAGCGGCGAGCTGGAGAAGGTCGGCAAGAAGGCTCCCGTCATCAACTCCGCGCCCGACCGCGGCGACGGCTACGCGGTCGCCCTGAAGTGGACGGCGCTGAAGGCCGGCCACTCCATGGACGCGGTCTTCGAGCTCAACCGCGCCAAGGACTTCACGAGCTTCCGCAAGGCGGCCGCCCACTTCGAGGTGCCGTCGCAGAACCTCGTCTACGCGGACACCGAGGGCCACATCGGCTACCAGGCGCCCGGCACGATCCCGGTCCGCCTCCAGGGCGACGGCACACTGCCCAGCCCCGGCTGGTCCTCCAAGTACGGCTGGGAGAAGGAGCCGATCCCCTTCGACGAGCTGCCGTACGAGTACGACCCCGAGCGCGGCTACATCGTCACGGCCAACCAGGCCGTCATCGACGACGACAAGTACCCCAACCTGCTCACCAAGGACTGGGGCTACGGCGCCCGCAGCCAGCGGATCAACGACCTCGTCGAGTCGAAGATCAAGGGCGGCGGGAAGATCTCGACCGACGACATGCAGCAGCTCCAGATGGACAACCACAGCGCCATCGCCGCGGAGCTCGTGCCCGAGCTGCTGAAGATCGGGATCTCGGACAAGAGCGTCCGTGAGGCCCAGAAGCTGCTGGAGGGATGGGACTACACCCAGGAGTCCGACTCCGCGGCTGCGGCCTACTTCAACGGCGTATGGCGCAACATCCTCAAGCTGGCGTTCGGTGACAAGCTGCCCAAGGAGATGCGGGCCAAGGGCGACTGCGTCTACGTCGAGCCGGTCACGGGCACCGGGCCGGTGGACGACCAGGACAAGCTCGTACGGGAGTGCGGCCAGCGGGCGCCGGACGCGGCCCAGCCGGACGGCGGCGACCGCTGGTACGAGGTGGTCGAGAACATCCTGGACGACCAGGACAACGACTGGTGGAAGGTCCCGGCCAAGGGGCGCGAAGCGGCGATCGACAGTCGCGACGAACTCTTCGCCCGGGCCATGGGCGACGCCCGCTGGGAGTTGACCGCCGAGCTCGGCAAGGACATCAGCACCTGGAGCTGGGGCCGGCTGCACCAGCTGACCCTGCGCAACCAGACCCTCGGCAAGGAGGGGCCCTCCCTCCTGCAGCGGGCCCTGAACCGTGGGCCCTGGGACCTCGGCGGCGGCGAGGCCGCGGTCAACGCCTCCGGCTGGAACGCCGCTGGTGGCTACGAGGTCGTCTGGGTGCCGTCGATGCGGATGGTCGTCAACGTGGGGGACTGGGACAAGTCCCGCTGGATCAACCTCACCGGTGCCTCCGGTCACGCCTTCAGCGCCCATTACACCGACCAGACCGACAAGTGGGTCGACGGGGAACTGCTGGACTGGTCCTACACGGCGGACGGGGTGGACGGCTCGACCGTCGACACCCTCACGCTCAGGAAACCCTAGGGCCGGGGTCCTGGCCCGGGCGGGAAGCGCCGTGTTCCGGCCGGCGTGACCACGGCATCGACGGGGTGGTCGTGCGGTTCCTCAGGGACCCGCGCGACCACCTCGTCGTCGTACAGCAGGACCACGAGGGCCGGGTCGGCCCCGGCCGCGGACAGCCGGGCCAGCACCCGGTCGTAGCTGCCCCCGCCGCGCCCCAGCCGTGTTCCACGCGCGTCCACGGCGAGTCCGGGCAGCAGGACCGCGTCCGCTTCGAGGACGGCGCCGGGGCCGAGGCGCGCGCCGTCCGGCTCCAGCAGCCCGCGGCCGGCGGGTGCGAGATGCTCCGCGCCCTCGAAGGCGGCCCAGTCCAGGTCGTTGTCCGCCAGGAGCACCGGGAGCAGTACGCGTACGCCTCGCGCGCGCAGTGTGTCCAGGAGCACATGGGTTCCTGGCTCCCGTCCGACGGACACGTAGGCGGCCACGGTCCCGGCGCCGGCCAGCTCCGGAAGATCTGCCGCGGCCGACGCGAGAACCGAAGCGGCGTTTCTCACGTCTTCGGAGGTCAGAAGCCTGCGTGCGGCGAGCAGTTCACGCCGCAGTAGTGCCTTTCGGGACATGTCATCGTTCAACGGGTGCTCGCATGGCTCGTTTATGTGGATGTATGAGGACGAAGTTAACCGGACGCTCATCTTCCGCCCATACGCACCGGTTACAGTGCTCCGCATGACTCAGTCGCGCCCCAGGATCAGCAAAGCTGTCATCCCAGCTGCAGGTCTCGGCACCCGGTTCCTGCCGGCCACCAAGGCCACTCCCAAAGAGATGCTGCCTGTCGTCGACAAGCCCGCGATTCAGTATGTCGTCGAGGAGGCGGTGGCCGCAGGCCTCTCCGACGTGCTGATGATCACCGGTCGAAACAAGCGTCCCCTGGAGGACCACTTCGACCGGAACTACGAGCTGGAGTCCGCGCTGACCCGCAAGGGGGACGCCGAACGGCTCTCCAAGGTCCAGGAGTCCAGCGACCTGGCGACCATGCACTACGTGCGCCAGGGCGACCCCCGCGGACTCGGCCACGCCGTCCTGTGCGCCGCACCGCACGTCGGCGACCAGCCGTTCGCCGTCCTCCTCGGCGACGACCTCATCGACCCGCGCGACCCGCTGCTCGCCCGGATGGTCGAGATCCAGGAGCGCGAGGGCGGCAGCGTCGTGGCCCTGATGGAGGTCGAGCCCTCCCAGATCCACCAGTACGGCTGCGCGGCCACCGAGGGCACCACCGACGGCGACGTCGTGCGGGTCACCGGTCTGGTGGAGAAGCCCGGTCCCGGGGAGGCGCCCAGCAACCTCGCCGTCATCGGCCGCTACGTGCTCGACCCGGCCGTCTTCGGGATACTGCGTCACACCGAGCCCGGCCGCGGCGGCGAGATCCAGCTCACCGACGCGCTGCAACTGCTCGCACAGGACGAGAAGGTCGGCGGCCCGGTGCACGGCGTCGTCTTCAAGGGCCGCCGCTACGACACCGGTGACCGCGGCGACTATCTGCGTGCCATTGTCAGACTCGCGTGCGAACGTGAGGACCTGGGCCCGGACTTCCGGTCCTGGCTGCGCAGTTACGTCACCGAGGAGTTGTAGCAGCTTGAGCAGCACGATCTGGTCGGTGGACGAGCACCTGGACGACATCCTCGCCGCGGTGAGGCCGCTCGAGCCAATCGAGTTGCAACTCCCCGACGCCCAGGGCTGTGTCCTGGTCGAGGACGTCGTGGTGGAGGTGGCCCTGCCGCCCTTCGACAACAGCTCGATGGACGGGTATGCCGTCCGGATCTCCGATGTCGAGGGTGCCAGCGAGGAGTTCCCCGCCGTCCTCACCGTCATCGGCGACGTCGCCGCGGGCGACGTGGGCCTGGCCGACGGCCGGTCCGTGGGCCCTGGCGAGGCCGCCCGCATCATGACGGGTGCCCCGCTGCCCGCGGGAGCCGAGGCGGTCGTCCCCGTCGAGTGGACGGACGGCGGGACCGGCGGAGGTCCGGCCGTCTCCATGCGGGCCCACAGCGACGCGCCCGAGGGCGCGAGCGGGGAGGTCCGGATCCACCGCCCCGTCAAGCCCCGCGCCCATGTCCGGGCCAAGGGCAGCGACGTGAGGCCCGGTGACGTGGCGCTGCGTGCCGGCGCCGTCGTGGGCCCGCCGCAGATCGGGCTGCTCGCCGCGATCGGGCGCTCCACGGTGCGGGTGCGGCCCCGTCCGCGCGTGGTCGTGCTCTCCACCGGCAGCGAGCTGGCGCAGCCGGGCGAGGAGCTGACCGGCGGCCGGATCTACGACTCCAACAGCTTCGCGCTGACGGCCGCCGCCCGGGACGCGGGAGCCATCGCGTATCGCGTACCCGCGGTCGCCGACGACGCCGAGACGCTGCGGGCCACCATCGAGGACCAGCTGATCCGCGCCGACATCGTCGTCACCACCGGCGGTGTGAGCGTCGGGGCGTACGACGTGGTCAAGGAGGCGCTGTCCTCGGTGGGCGACGCGGACGAGGCCGGCGGTGGCGTCGACTTCCGCAAGCTCGCCATGCAGCCGGGCAAACCGCAGGGCTTCGGCTCCATCGGCCCCGAGCACACGCCGCTGCTGGCGCTGCCCGGCAACCCGGTCTCCTCGTACGTCTCCTTCGAACTGTTCGTGCGGCCGGCGATCCTGACCCTGATGGGCCTCAAGGACGTACACCGCCCGAAGGTCCGTGCCGCGCTCAGCACCGACGAGGCGCTCTCCTCGCCCGCGGGCAGGCGGCAGTTCCTGCGCGGCACGTACGACGCCGAGGCGGGCACCGTGACTCCCGTCGGGGGACCCGGGTCACATCTGATCGCGGCCCTGGCACAGGCGGACGCGCTGATCGTGCTGCCCGAGGACATCACCTCCGCCGAGCCCGGCGCGGACACCGAGGTGATCCTCCTCCGCTGACTTCCGCGCGGTGGCGGTACGGTATCTGGCGCTGTGCCTTACCGGGGGGAAGCCCCCCGGACCCCCGTCCCGCGCCTCCGCGCGGGACGGGCGGCGACCGGCGCCCTACCGCTAGGCGGAGTGAGTTGAGTACGCAGAACAGGCTGACGCACATCGACGAGGCGGGCGCGGCCCGCATGGTCGACGTGTCGGAGAAGGACGTCACGGCACGCGTCGCCCGCGCGAGCGGCCGGGTCCTCGTATCACCGCATGTGGTCGAACTCCTCAGGGGCGAGGGCGTGCCGAAGGGCGACGCGCTCGCCACCGCGCGGATCGCCGGGATCATGGGTGCGAAGCGCACCCCCGACCTGATCCCGCTGTGCCACCCGCTCGCCGTCTCCGGCGTCGAGGTCGACCTCACCGTCGCCGACGACGCGGTGGAGATCCTGGCGACCGTGAAGACGACGGACCGCACGGGGGTCGAGATGGAGGCCCTGACCGCAGTGTCGGTCGCCGCCCTCACGGTGATCGACATGATCAAGGCGGTCGACAAGAGCGCGGTGATCACGGACGTACGGGTCGAGGCGAAGTCGGGCGGCAAGTCCGGCGACTACCGGCGCCCCACGCCGGAGGGGACGCGCGCATGACGGCGCCCCGCAGTGCGAAGGACACCGGGGCGTACCGCGCCCTCGTGGTGACCGCCTCCAACCGTGCGTCGGCAGGCGTGTACGCCGACAAGGGCGGCCCGGTCATCGCCGAGGCCCTCACCGGTCTCGGGTTCGCGGTCGAGGGTCCGCAGATCGTTCCCGACGGCGACCCGGTCCGGGCGGCCCTGCGGGCAGGCGTGGACGCGGGCTACGACGTGATCGTCACCACCGGCGGGACGGGCATCTCGCCCACCGACCGCACCCCCGAGGCCACCCGCGGCGTCCTCGACCGCGAGATCCCCGGCATCGCCGAGGCCATCCGTGCCGAGGGCCGGGACAAGGTCCCCACCGCCGCGCTGTCCCGCGGCCTCGCCGGAGTCGCGGACCGCACCCTGATCGTGAACCTGCCCGGTTCGACCGGGGGCGTACGCGACGGGCTCGCCGTGCTGGGCCGGCTGCTGGTGCACGCTGTCGACCAGCTGCGCGGCGGAGACCACGCTCGACCGGGGAGCCCGAGCTGAACGTCCGGACCTGGCCGGTGATCCTGACCGACGGCGCCGTCACGCTCCGGCCGATAAAGCTGCGCGACCGGAGCATGTGGCGCGAGGTCAACCGGCGTAACCGCGACTGGCTGCGCCCCTGGGAGGCGACGGTCCCGCCGCCCGCACCCGGCGGCCCCGTGGCCCAGCGCCCCACCTACCGTCAGATGATCCGCCACCTTCGCGCCGAGGCGAACGGTGGCCGGATGCTGCCCTTCGCCATCGAGTACGAGGGGCGCCTCGTCGGCCAGTTGACGGTGGCCGGCATCACCTGGGGCTCGATGTGCTCGGGTCACGTCGGTTACTGGGTGGACCGGAGCGTCGCGGGACGCGGCGTCATGCCGACAGCGGTGGCGCTCGCCGTCGACCACTGCTTCCGTACGGTCGGACTCCACCGGATCGAGGTGTGCATTCGGCCCGAGAACGCACCCAGCCGAAGGGTCGTGGAGAAACTCGGATTCCGCTCGGAGGGGCTGCGCCCACGCTATCTGCACATCGACGGAGCGTGGCGTGACCACCTGATCTTCGCCCTCACGGCCGAGGAGGTGCCGGACGGGCTTCTGCGGCGTTGGCGCAGGGTGCGGCCGGGTGCGCCCCGAACACCCGGTGAAATGATATAAGTGTTCGAATTTGATCGGCACTTGACGGTAATCGCTCCCGCTTTCGTCGACTGTTGATCCGAACAATCACAAAAAAAGTCCGTCATTTGAGCCTGATCGTGCGACACACCGGGCCAATTGGCGGATGCCGCCGTGCAAACCCCTCTACGGTGTGAGAGTGAGCAGCAGCGGCCTCATCTACGCAGTCATCGTCGGGGCCTGGGCTGCCTACTTGGTACCGATGTGGCTCCGCAGGCAGGACGAGCTCAACGAAGCCCGTCCGACGGAGCGCTTCAGCACCGCCATCCGGCTGCTGTCCGGACGTGCGGCCATGGAGCGCCGTTACGCCAAGGAGCTGCGGGAGCGGGAGGCCGAGGAGGCGCCTGGCGACGTGGACCCGGATGCCGTCACGGACCGTATGGAGTCCGTCGACGTCCGGGCCTTTTCCGCGCCTCCGGCACAAACGGAAGCGCGCGTGCGCGACCGGGAGCCCGAGCGGTCCGCCCGGGACCGGCCGCCGGCCCAGGTCCGGCGCCGCCGTCCCACCGGCGCGGAATCCGAACGGGAGCGGCGCCGCCGCTCGCAGGTCCTGGCGCGCCGACGGCGTACGACCACGATGCTCTTCATGGCGTTCACGCTCGGCGCCGTCGTCGCGGCCGTGGGCGGGCTCCGCTTCCTGTGGGCGCCCGCGGTGCCGGCCGTGCTGCTGAGCACGTACATCGTGCATCTGCGCGCACAGGAACGCCGGCGCTTCGTCTTCACCATGGACCGGCGCCGCGCGGAGGACGCCGCGCAGCGGCTGCGCGAGAACCGTCCGCGCAGGCACCAGTCAGCGGCCTCGGCTCCCGCCGAGCCGGACGAGGAGCCCGAAGGGCCCGCCCCCACGGTCTCCCCCCAGGAAGCGGGCCGCCGCGCCCTCGTCGAGCAGACGGACCACGCGGAGTGGGTGGACCAGCAGCGTGAACGCGGCCCGGTCCAGGGCGACAGCTGGGAGCCGGTCCCGGTGCCGCTCCCCACCTACGTCACCGCCCCGGTCGCCCCGCGCGCCCCGGGAGGGGTGGAGGTCGGCGACCCGGAGACCTGGAGCGCCGCCCGCTCCAGCAAGGCCGAGCCCACCCGCACGGGCACCTCGCACACCGCCGCCCCGGAGGCCGCCGAGGCCCCGCGCCGCAGGCCCGGCCAGCCCCGCCGCACCCGGGACAGGGGCCGGACCCCGCTCTTCGACCAGTACGACGAGGACGACCGGCCCCGCGCCGCCAACGAGTGAAGCCCCCGGCGCATCCGGCTCGGTGACCTGCCGGGATACGGATTTCCGAGCAGCCCTTCCGGGGTGCTAGAGTTTCACTCGTTGCAAGGGCCTGTGGCGCAGTCTGGTAGCGCACCTCGTTCGCATCGAGGGGGTCTGGGGTTCAAATCCCCACAGGTCCACCGCACACACGAGATCCCGTCCGATCGTTCAGATCGGGCGGGATCTCGTCGTTTCCGTCCGCTTCTCGGCACGGCCGATCGGACGGGTGGTCACCTCGTTCGACGTCGGCTGCTCGGCAGGGCCGGTTGGTGCCACGCCCCCGGGTGACCTGGATTCCCTGCGTGTCGCCGTCGCGGATCCGGGATCGCGGGCGGGTGCCGGGCGGGACCGGTCGAGGCGGTGGCCGGTTGCGGCGATGTATGAGGGGTCCGGGGCGCACCGCTTAGAGTGGTCTCGACCACCCGCCCTTCCGGGGAACGCCGTTGGGGCGCGAGCCGGATCGGGTGCGGGGTTCTCCGTCCGCGATTCCTTATGGAGGAGCGTCCTGTGACAGCCGGTATACCCAGCTCCCGCATCGACACCAGCAAGCCGCATCCGGCGCGCGTGTACGACTGGCTCCTGGGCGGGAAGGACAACTACCCGGTCGACCAGGAGGTCGCGGAGAAGCTGCCCGCCGAGGCGCGGGCCAACGCGGCGCGGAACCGGGCTTTCATGCAACGGGCGTCGGCCTGGCTGGCGGGGCGGGGTGTCGACCAGTTCCTGGACATCGGTACCGGCATTCCGACCGCGCCGAACCTCCACCAGATCGTCCAGGAGGTCGCCCCGGCGTCCCGGGTGGTCTACGCGGACAACGACCCCATCGTGCTGCGCCACGCGGAGGCGCTCCTGGTGAGCCGTCCCGAGGGCGCGACCGACTACATCCATGCGGACGTGCGGGAGCCGGAGGCGATTCTCGAACGCGCCGCGGAGTTCCTGGACTTCGGGAGGCCGGTCGCGCTGTCGCTGATCGCGCTGCTGCACTTCCTGCCCGACGAGCAGGACCCGTACGGCATCACCCGCACGCTGGTCGCGGCGCTGCCTCCGGGGAGCTATCTGGTGCTGTCGCACGGTACCGCCGATCAGCACCCCGAGCTCAGGCAGGAGACCGAGTCCGCTTACCGGAAGGGCTCCATCGCGCTCCGGATGCGTACGCGTGCGGAGGTCGAGCCCTTCTTCGAGGGGCTTGAGCTCGTGGAGCCGGGGCTGGTCACGGCGCCCGAGTGGTACCGGGAGGAGCCGGCGCCGGCGTACGAGCGGAGCGGGTTCTACGTGGGTGTGGCGCGGGTGCCGTAGCGCCGGAGGGTCAGGCGGAACCCCGGGCGGGGCCGGGGGCCGGGACGGCCAGGGGCTTGGCCATGCAGACGCTGCTGTCGTACGTGCGGTAGTGGCCGAACTTGTCGCATCGCGTGTAGCCGCTCGACGCGTACAGCGCGATCGCCTCGGGCTGCCGGTCGCCGGTCTCCAGGACCATGCGGGTGCGGCCCGCCGCTCGGGCGTCGGCCTCCAGGGCGGCGAGGATGCGCCGGGCGAGGCCCCTGCCGCGGCCCTCGGGGATCACGAACATCCGCTTGATCTCGGCGTCACCGTCCGAGTACCCCTCGTCGTTCCGCTCCTGGCTGCGCCAGCCACCGGTGGCCACGGGGCGGTCCTGCTCGTCGTAGGCGAGCAGGTACAGGCCGTGGGGCGGGTCGAACATGGTGGGGTCGAGCGGGGTGATGTCGCCCCCGTCGCCGTAGAGCGCCGCGTATTCGAGCTGCACGCGGACGTTGAGTTTGACGGCGTCGGGGTGGTCGAACGGCCGAGGCTGGATAAGCATACGAGTGATAGTACAGCTATGCACTAGTGAGTGTAGGTACTGTATCCGGATGCTGACTGTTACCTCCGTGAATGTCAACGGACTCCGTGCCGCCGCCAAGAAGGGCTTCGTCGAGTGGCTGGCGCGGTCCGAGGCCGATGTGATCTGTCTCCAGGAAGTGCGGGCCGAGCCGCAGCAGCTGCCCGACGAGGTCCGTGATCCGGAGGGCTGGCACGTCGTGTCCGCCCCTGCCGCCGCCAAGGGGCGCGCGGGCGTCTCCGTCCTGACGCGTCATGCGCCGGAGCGCGTCCAGACCGGCTTCGGCGGATTCGGTGTCCCGGGCGCCGAGGAGTTCGACGGCAGCGGGCGGTACGTCGAGGTGGACGTCCCCGGTGTGACGGTGGCGAGCCTGTACCTGCCGTCCGGGGAGGTCGGTACGGAGAAGCAGGAGGAGAAGGAGCGCTTCATGGCCGCCTTCCTGCCCTATCTGCGAGGGCTCCGGGAACGCGCTGCCGCCGAGGGTCGCGAGGTGGTCGTGTGCGGCGACTGGAACATCGCCCATCAGGAGGCCGACCTCAAGAACTGGAAGGCCAACCGCAAGAGCTCCGGATTCCTCCCCGAGGAGCGGGAGTGGCTGACGCGGGTTTTCGACGAGGCGGAGTACGTGGACGTGGTCCGTGCCCTGCACCCGGACGAGGAGGGGCCGTACTCCTGGTGGTCCTACCGCGGCCGGGCGTTCGACAACGACGCGGGCTGGCGGATCGACTACCAGGTGGCGACGCCGGGGATCGCCCGCCGTGCCGTGAAGGCGTGGGTGGAGCGCGCCGCGACGCACGGTGAGCGGTGGAGCGACCACGCGCCGGTGACCGTGACGTACGAGCGGTGACCGCCGTCGGGTCGTGAGTGCGCGGCGCCGGTCTCCGACGCGACGGCGGCCGGTCGCCCGCGCCGGTCTCCGGCGCACCGGTCGCACCGCCGCCCGCACCGGTCGCCCGCGCCGGGGTCTGGGCGAAGGGTGGCGCGGGCGGCGGTGCGGCCTCGGGTCCGGCGCGTCCTCAGTCGTCTTCGCGCAGGCGGCGGTCCAGTGCCATCGAGAGTTCCGCGTCCACCACCGCATGTGCCAGCGTGCGTAGTTGGTCCGGATCGGACTGTGCGGTGTGGGCGCGCAGTACGCGTACGCACAGGTCGGCCAGGGCGTCCGCGTGCTCGCGGACCTGGCGGCCCGACGAGAGCACCGCGGAGAGCGGGACCCCCGCCCGGACGAGTTCCGCCGACGCCTCCAGCAGGCGGCGGCTGATGTGCACGATCTCGTCGCCGTCGGTGGCCAGGTAGCCCAGCTCGAGGGCGGCGGACAGGTTCTCCGCCGTCGCCTGGTCCTGGAAGTAGTCGGCGAGCTGCTCGGGTGTGAGCCGCACCGGGGTCTCCTCGGTCGGTTCGCCCAGGCCCAGCACCTCGGCGACGTCGCGGCCGCTGTCGAAGGTGGCGGCCAGGTCGGCGATGCCGTTGAGGGTGTGGCCGCGTTCCAGCAGGCCCGTGATCGTGCGCAGCCGGGCCAGGTGGTGGTCGTCGTACCAGGCGATGCGGCCCTCGCGCCGGGGCGGCTGGATCAGGCCGCGCTCCCGGTAGAAGCGCAGGGTGCGCACGGTGATGCCGGCCTCCTCGGCCAGCTCGCCCATGCGGTACTCGCGGTGCTCGTGTCCTTCAGCCACACCCGCACCCTATGTTGTACCGCCGGTAACTTTCCTTGTCCCGACCCCTACCCATCAGTACGGAGCTGCTCTACCCTCCCAACAGTGCCAGTGATTGCTGGCAGAGTCGTGGCACGTACCGCGGGGAGGCGGCAGCATGGCCCAGCACGAGCACGTACGAGTGGCGGTGATCGGATCCGGATTCGGGGGCCTCGGGGCCGCGGTCCGGCTCCGCCGCGAAGGCATCACCGACTTCCTGGTCCTCGAGCGCGCCGGTTCCGTCGGTGGCACGTGGCGCGACAACAGCTACCCGGGCTGCGCCTGCGACGTACCGTCCCACCTGTACTCGTTCTCCTTCGCGCCCAACCCCGACTGGCCGCGCACCTTCTCCGGCCAGGAGCACATCCGCGCCTACCTGGAGCACGTGGCCGACACCTTCGGACTGCGTCCGCACATCAGGCTCGGCCACGAAGTCGCCGTGATGCGCTGGGACAACGACGAACTGCACTGGGTGATCGAGTCGGCGAACGGCTCCACCATCACCGCCGACGCGGTCGTCTCCGCCACCGGCCCGCTCTCCGATCCCAAGCTGCCGGACATCCCGGGGCTCGCCGAGTTCCCCGGCAAGGTCTTCCACTCCGCGCAGTGGGACCACGACTACGACCTGACCGGCAAGCGTGTCGCCGTGATCGGCACCGGCGCCTCGGCCATCCAGATCGTCCCGGAGATCCAGCCGAAGGCCGGCCGCCTCACCCTCTTCCAGCGGACCCCGCCCTGGGTGATGCCGCGCATGGACCGTGCCATCAGCGGTGCCGAGAAGTGGCTGCACCGCTCGCTCCCCTTCACGGGCACCGCCCGCCGCGGACTCCTCTGGGGCATCCGGGAGTTGCAGGTCGGCGCCTTCACCAAGCACCCCAACCAGCTGGGTCTCGTCGAGTCGATCGCCAAGGCCAACATGGCGCGGGCGGTCAAGGACCCGGCGCTGCGGGCGAAGCTGACCCCTTCGTACCGCATCGGCTGCAAGCGCATCCTGCTCTCCAACGCCTACTATCCGGCGCTCGCCCGGCCGAACGTGGACGTCGTCGCCTCCGGGCTCGCCGAGGTCCGCGGTTCCACCGTGGTCGCTTCCGACGGCACGGAGACCGAGGCCGACGTGATCATCCTCGGCACCGGTTTCCACGTGACGGACATGCCCATAGCCGAGCGGGTCGTCGGCGCTGATGGCATCACGCTCACCGAGGCGTGGAAGGACGGGATGCAGGCACTGCGGGGTGCCACCGCGGCCGGCTTCCCGAACTGGATGACGATCATCGGCCCCAACACGGGCCTCGGGAACTCCTCCATGATCCTGATGATCGAGTCCCAGCTGAACTACATGGCCGACTACCTGCGCCAGTTGGAGGTCCTGGGCGGGAACGCCGCGCTCGACGCGCGTCCCTCGGCCGTAGGCGCGTGGAACAGCCGGGTCCAGGACCGGATGAAGCGCACCGTCTGGAACACCGGGGGCTGCACCAGCTGGTACCTGGACTCCACCGGACGCAACACCACGGTCTGGCCCGGTACGACGGCCGAGTTCCGGCGGGCCACGCGCTCGGTGGACCTGGGTGAGTACGAGGTCGTCCGGAAACCCGTCACCCACTCCACGGCACAGGCCGTGACCGAGGAGGCCGCACGATGAGCCGACCGCAGAGGCGGGCGGAAGCGCCGCCCGTACCCGTCCGTGAACTGACCGCCGTCTCCGCCGACGGCTCACGCGTCAACGTCGAGCTGCACGGGCCCGACGGTGCGCCCGCCGTGGTCCTGTCGCACGGCTGGACCTGCAACACCCGCTTCTGGGACGCGCAGGTGCGCGACCTGGCGGTGGACCACCGGGTCGTCGTCTACGACCAGCGGGGGCACGGCCGTACGCCCGCTGCCGGAGCCGGCGGGTACAGCACGCGTGCGCTGGCCGACGACTTGGAGGCGGTGCTGCGGGCGACGCTCGCGCCGGGCCAGAAGGCGGTGCTCGGCGGGCACTCCATGGGCGGTATGACGCTGATGGCGGCGGGCGGCCGGGACGCCGTGCGGGAGCACGGGGCGGCAGCGCTGCTGTGCAGCACCGGCAGTTCGCGGCTGACGGCCGAGTCGCTGGTCCTGCCGATGCGGGCCGGCGCGCTCCGTACCCGGATGACCGCTGCGGTCCTCGGTGCGAGTGCGCCGCTCGGCCCCGTCAACGCCGTCTCCAGGGCGATCCTCAAATACGCGACGATGGGTCGCGGTTCGGCCCCGGAACGGGTGGACGCCTGTGCCAGGATCGTCCATGCGTGTCCGCGCGGCGCGCGGGTCGCCTGGGGGCACGTGCTCGCCGAGCTCGATCTCGAGGCGCGGGTGCGGGAGCTTCGGCTGCCGACCGCGGTGATCGCGGGTACGGATGACCGGCTGACGCCGCCCGTGCACGCGAGGGCCGTCGAGGCGGCGTTGCCGCACAGCCTCGGGCTCACCGAACTGACGGGCATGGGCCACATGACACCGGTCGAGGCGCCCGAGGTGGTCACGGCGAAGCTCCGCGAGCTGGTGGCCGAGTACGTCACTGTGGAAGCTGCGGGCGGTACGGCGGCAGCCGTGAGCCAGGAGGAGGAGGTCGCATGAGCGGCAGGCGGAGTCTCGAAGGTCAGGTCGTCGTCGTCACGGGCGCGGCGCGCGGGGTGGGCGAGCTGCTGGCCCGCAAGCTCTCGGCACGCGGTGCCGTGCTGGCGCTGGTCGGCCTGGAGCCGGACGAGCTGAAGAAGGTCTCGGAGCGTCTGCACTCGGTGAGCGACCACTGGTACGCCGACGTCACCGACCACGTGGCGATGAGCCGGGTCGCCGCCGAGGTCAAGGAGCGTTTCGGGAAGGTCGACGTCGTCGTCGCCAACGCCGGTGTCGCCACCGGGGGACCGCTGGTGGACTCCGATCCGGAGGCGTGGCGCCGGGTCGTCGAGGTGAACCTCATCGGCGGCGCCGTGACGGCGCGGGCGTTCCTGCCGGTACTCATGGAGAGCCGGGGGTACTTCCTCCAGATAGCGTCGCTGGCCGCGATCACCCCGGCGCCGATGATGAGCGCGTACTGCGCGTCTAAGTCGGGTGTGGAGGCCTTCGCGCACTGCCTGCGCGGCGAGGTCGGCTACCGGGGCGTGAAGGTCGGGGTCGGCTATCTGTCCTGGACCGACACGGACATGGTGCGCGGTGCGGACGAGGACGACGTCATGCGGGAGTTGCGGCAGCGGCTGCCGTGGCCGACGAACCGTACGTATCCGCTCGGCCCCGCGGTCGACCGGATCGTCGCCGGGATCGAGCGCCGCTCCGCGCACGTGTACGCCCAGTGGTGGCTGCGCGGGATGCAGTCGATCCGGGGCTACCTCCCGGCGTTGATAGGGACGGTCGGGCAGCGCGAGATGAAACGGTTCGGCTCCCGGCTCGACGGTGTGGGCAAGGGGCTGGTCGGCGCCGGTGGTGAGGCGGACCGGGAGGCCCGGGTCAGGCGCGGATGATCGAAATGCGATGAATGTCTGGGTGTGTAAGTCTGAGCGAGGCCCCACCGGGGCCGACCCCACGCACCCACATAGGAGTGAACAGCATGGGCATCGCAGACCAGTTCAAGGACAAGGCGCAGGAGCTCGCCGACCAGGCCAAGCAGCAGAAGGCCGGCGCCGGCAAGCGTGACGAGGCGCGCGAGCGCCCGTCCGACGCGCCGGGCCGCGCCGCGGACCAGGCCCAGGGCCGTCGGCCCGAGGCCCGGGACCGGGCGCAGGACGCGGCGGACAAGACGCGTGAGCGTTTCGAGCGCTGACGTCCGACGCCTCTGAGCGTCTGCGGTTCGGTTGGGGCGTACCCGGGTGCCGGGTACGCCCCAACTCGCATGCCGGGCGCGGGTAGGGGCGGCCAGCCCCGGGTCGCGTGCGTGGTGCGGTCGGGGACGGCCCCGGATCCTGTGCGGGGCCGTCCCCGACCGGGGGCGCCCCGGTCACCTCGGGGGGAGCGGCGGGCGGCGCAGGTCCGGGGCGGTCGCGTAGGTGGGGGGTGTGGCCGCCGGGTGTGCGGCCAGCAGGTCCAGGGCCACCCTGACGGCGTCGTCCAGCACCGCGTGGCGCCCCTCGGCCCAGTCCAGCGGGGTGCGCAGGGCCTCCAGGTCGGGTTCGACGCCGTGGTTCTCGACGGACCAGCCGTACGTGTCGAACCAGGCCGCGTTCATCGGCACCGTGATCACCGTGCCGTCGCCGAGCCGGTGGCGCCCGGTCATGCCGACCACGCCGCCCCAGGTCCGCCGGCCCACCACCGGCCCCAGCTTCAGCAGGCGGAACGCAGCCGTGATCATGTCCCCGTCGGACGACGTCGCCTCGTCGGCGAGGGCCACGACCGGCCCCCGGGGGGCGTTGGAGGCGTACGACACGGCCTGCGCGTTACGGGTCAGGTCCCAGCCGAGGATGGTGCGGGTGAGCTTCTCGATGACGAGCTCGCTGATGTGGCCGCCCGCGTTGCCGCGTACGTCCACGATCAGGGCGGGGCGTGAGACCTCGAGCCGCAGGTCGCGGTTGAACTGCGCCCATCCCGAGCCGCCCATGTCCGGGATGTGCAGGTACCCGCACTTGCCGTGGCTCAACTCCCGTACGACTTCTCGGCGTTTGGCCACCCAGTCCTGGTAGCGCAGCGGGCGTTCGTCGACGAGGGGGACGATCGCGATGCGCCGGGAGCGGCCGCCGAACTCGCCGCCGGCGGGGCGGAACGTCAGCTCCACGGTGGTGCCGCCCGCGGCCGTCAGCAGCGGGTACGGGCCGGCGACGGGGTCGACCGGCCTGCCGTCGACGTGGGTGAGGACCGCGCCCTCCCGGACGCCCGTACCGGCGAGGGGGGAGCGCGCCTTGGAGTCCGAGGAGTCGCCGGGCAGGATCCGCCCCACGGTCCAGTCGCCGTCCCGGCACACGAGGTTGGCGCCCAGGAGCCCGATCGCGCGCTGGTAGTGCGGGGGCCCCTCGTTGCGGCGGGCGGGCGAGACGTACGCGTGCGAGGTGCCCAGCTCGCCCAGGACCTCCCGCAGCAGGTCGGCGAACTCGTCGGGCGAGGCGACCCGTTCGACCAGCGGGCGGTACTGGTCGAGTACGCCGTCCCAGTCGATCCCGCACATGTCAGGTTCCCAGAAGTAGGACCGGGTGATGCGCCCCGCCTCGCCGTAGGCCTGGCGCCATTCGGCCGCCGGGTCGACCTCGTGCAGGATTCGGCGCAGGTCGAGGAAGACCGTCGAGTCGTTGTCGCCCGGCTCGTTGGACGGCACGGCCCGCAGCTCGCCGTCGTCCATGACGACCAGTCGGGTCGCGTCCCCGCTGACCGCGAACCAGTCCAGGTGGCCGACCAGTTCGGTCCTGCGGGCCTTGGCGATGTTGAAGTGCTCCAGCGTGGGCCGGCCCGACATGTCCGAGGGGTTGGCGAAGGTCTCGCCGAGGGCCCCGGAGATCGGCCAGCGCAGCCAGACGAGGCCGCCGCCGCTCACGGGTTGCAGCGCGGAGTACTTCGACGCGGACACGGGGAACGGGGTGACCCGGTTCTCCAGGCCCTCGAACTCGACCGTGACCGCCGGGCCCTCGACCGTGACGTCGGGGATGTCCACCGGGTCCAGGCCTCCGGCGGCGGGCCGGCCGTCGGGGAGCAGGGCGAAGGGGGAAGGGGTGGCCGACGAGAGGGGTACGAGGTACGGGCGGCAGCCCAGGGGGAAGGAGAGGTCGCCGGTGTGGACGTCGTACACCGGGTCGAACCCGCGCCAGGAGAGGAAGGCGAGGTAGCGGCCGTCTCCGGTGAAGACCGGGTTCTCGTCCTCGAAGCGGCCGTTGGTGACGTCCACTGTCACCGGGGCGCCGGGTCCGGTGATCCGCGCCAGCTTGATCTGCCGCAGCGAACGGCCGACGCCGGGGTGCGACCAGGTCAGCCAGTTGCCGTCCGGGGAGAACGCCAGATCGCGCACCGGGCCGTTCAGGGAGCGGATGAGCTCGGTGACCTCGCCCTCGGACGTGCCGGGCAGCGGGGTGGGCTCCGTCCCGTCCAGGTCCACGGGGTCGGCCGCGGTGTCCAGCAGCAGGAGCCGGCCGTCGTTGGACGCGACTGCCAGCCGTTCGCCCTCCGGGTCCGAGATGAGCTCCTGGACCCTGCCGAGCCGGCCGGCGGCCAGCCGGCGGGGCGGACGGTCGCCGCTGGCCCGGGGCAGGGTGGCGATCTCGATCGCGTCCTCGCCCTGCGCGTCGGTGACGTAGGCGACCTGGCCGCCGCTGCCGAGCATCTCGGGCAGCCGGACCCGGACCCCCGGGGTGTCGGCGATGGTGCGGGCCGGGCCGTCGCGGTGGGTGAGCCAGTACAGGCTGCCGCGTACGGACACGGCGCTCGCCCGGCCCGTCTCGTCCACGGACAGCGCGTCGACGTTGCTTGCCGCGGGCACCTGGTACGGACGCCGTCCCGTCCGCGGCCCGCCGAGCCGCACCTCCAGCTTCCTGGGCACCGCGTCGGGCGACTCCAGGTCGTCGACCAGCCACAGATCGCCGGCGCACTGGTAGACGACGCGGGTGCCGTCGCTGGAGGCGTGCCGGGCGTAGAAGGCGTCGTGGTCGGTGTGCCGGCGCAGATCCCCGCCGTCCGTCAGGCAGGAGTACAGGTTGCCGACGCCCTCGTGGTCGGAGAGGAAGGCGATACGGCCCCCGACGAACATCGGCGCGTCCAGGTGGCCGCCGATGTCGGGCAGCAGCTGTTCGCCGTGCAGCCACAGCCGGCCCATCGCTCCGCCCCGGTACCGCTTCCACGCGGCCGGCTCGTGCGGCGGCTTCCCGGTCAGCAGCAGGGTGCGCCGCTCGCCGTCGATGTCGGCGACCGCGATGTCGGAGACCGGCCCCCAGGGGAGCTTGCCGCCGGGCCCGCCGTCGGTGGGGACGCTGTAGGCCCAGGAGAAGTACGAGAACGGCTGGGCGTGCGAGGACACGGCGAGGATCTGCGACGACTCCCCGGGATCGGGGCTCCAGCCGCAGACCCGGGCGTCGGTCGAGCCCCAGTGGGTGAGTCTGCGGGCGGGGCCGCCGTCGACGGGGGCGAGGTGGATCTCCGGGTCGAGCGTGCGCCAGGTGGTGTAGGCGATGCGGCTGCCGTCGGGCGAGAAGCGTGGATGGCCGACCCTCGTCCGGTCGACGGTGAGGCGCCAGGCCCGGCCCGGCCGCTGCCCGGCCGGAGCGAGAGGGGAGACCCAGAGGTCGTCCTCCGCCGCGAAGCAGAGCAAGTCCTCGTGGAGGTGCGGGAAGCGGAGATACGCGACGTCGTCACTCACCCTCCAATGCTTTCGGTGCGAAGGGCCTCCGGCAACTTGTGGTCCAGGACACAAGCGAAACTGTTTCGTTTCGCTAGGAGCGGGGAGTACGGTCAAGGTGTACGAAACAGTTTCGTTCGTCGAATTGATCTTCGACTGACGTACGACCCGGTGGGCGGAGAGGGGGGAGGTCGGCACATGGCGGGCAGCAGACTCACCCCGGAACGCGAGGGCGAGCTGTACGCGGCTGTGCTCGATCTGCTCGGCGAGGTCGGCTACGAAGCCCTGACCATGGACGCCGTCGCCGCCCGCACCCGTTCCAGCAAGGCCACCCTCTACCGCCAGTGGGGGAGCAAGCCCGAGCTGGTCGTCAAGGCGCTCCGGAACGACAAGCCGGTGCACCTCGCCGACGTCGACACCGGTTCGCTCCGCGGTGACTTCCTCGCCGTGATGACGCGCACGGACGACTGCCAGATGGAGAAGAACTCCGCGCTGTTGCGGGGTCTGACCCATGCCATCCACAACAACCCCGATCTGTTCCAGGCGCTGCGGGAACTGCTGATCGAGCCGGAGATGACCGGCCTCGGGACGCTGCTTCAGAGGGCCGTGGACAGAGGGGAAGTGCGTGCGGACAATCCGGCGCTTCCCTATGTGCCCCACATGATGATCGGTGCGTTCGCCGCTCGTGAGCTGGTCGACCACCAGCCCGTCGACCAGGCGTTTCTCACCGACTACGTCGAATCCGTGGTGTTCCCCGCCCTCGGCGTCTGACGTCCCCGCTCTCTCCGTACGGCCCTCTCCCCGACGCTCCACCTGACACGCCGCTCTCGTCGTCGGGCTGGTTCCTCACGCCCTCTTCCACTCAACGACCTGACCGGGAGTACACCCTCCGTGGCCACATTCCTCTACAAACTCGGACGGCTCGCCTTCCGCCGCCGCCGTTATGTCGCACTGGTCTGGGTGGCGCTCCTGGCGCTCGCCGGCTTCGGTGCCTCCTCCGCGTCGACCGCCACCTCGAGCTCCTTCTCGATCCCCGGCACGGAGGCCCAGCGGGCCTTCGACCTGCTGGAGAAACGTTTCCCCGGCGGCAGTGCCGACGGTGCGACCGCCCGCGTCGTCTTCAAGGCCCCTGAGGGCGAGAAGGTGACCGCCTCGGCCAACAAGGCCGAGATCAAGGGCATCGTCGGCGAGCTGGAGTCCGGTTCGGACCAGATCGCCTCGGTCGCCGACCCCTTCGCCGCGAAGGCCGTCAGCGAGGACGGCTCCACCGCCTACATCTCCGTGGCCTACCAGGTCAGCTCGATGGAACTGACCGACGGGACCCGGGAGGCGCTGGAGGACGCGGGCGAAGCCGCGCAGGACAGCGGGATGACCGTGGAGATCGGCGGTGACGCGCTCCAGGTGATGCCGGAGACCGGCGCCACCGAGATCATCGGGGTCGCCATCGCCGCCGTGGTGCTGGTGATCACCTTCGGGTCCCTGATCGCGGCCGGGCTGCCGCTGCTCACCGCGCTGATCGGCGTCGGGATCGGGGTCTCGCTGATCACCGCGCTGGCGAACGTGCTCGACCTCGGCTCCACCACCTCCACGCTCGCGATGATGATCGGCCTCGCGGTCGGCATCGACTACGCGCTCTTCATCGTCTCCCGCTACCGCGCCGAACTGGCCGAGGGACGGGAGCGGGAGGAAGCCGCCGGACGGGCCGTCGGCACGGCGGGATCCGCCGTCGTCTTCGCCGGTCTGACGGTCGTCATCGCGCTGGTCGGCCTCGCCGTCGTCAACATCCCGATGCTGTCGAAGATGGGCTTCGCCGCCGCGGGCACGGTCGCGATCGCCGTTCTCATCGCGCTCACCCTCGTCCCGGCGCTGCTGGGCTTCGCGGGCAAGCGGGTCATGGGGCGCAAGGCGCGCAGGGCCGCCGAGGCGGAGAACAAGCCCGAGGCGAAGCCGAACATGGGTACCCGCTGGGCGCGGTTCGTGCTGCGCAAGCCGGTGTGGGTGCTGCTGGCGGGCGTCATCGGCCTCGGTGTCGTCGCCGTACCGGCCGCCTCGCTGGAGATGGGGCTGCCGGACGACGGATCGCAGCCGAAGAGCACCACGCAGCGCCAGGCGTACGACCTGCTGTCCGACGGCTTCGGCCCCGGGTTCAACGGGCCGCTGCTGGTCGTCGTGGACACGAAGGGTTCGTCGGACGGCAAGGCCGCGGTCGACCGGGTCTCGCAGGAGATCGAGGGCATCGACCACGTCGCCGCCGTCACCCCGGCCACCTTCAACAAGGCCGGCGACGCCGCGACCATCACGGTCATCCCGCAGGACCGGCCGAGCTCCACGGAGACCGAGGGCGTCGTCCACGCCATCCGTGACGCCGGCGGGGAGATCAAGGACGACACGGGCGCGGAGGTGCTGGTCACCGGTGCCACGGCGATGAACATCGACTTCTCGGAGAAGATGAACGCCGCGCTGCTGCCGTACCTGGCGCTCGTCGTCGGACTGGCGTTCCTGCTCCTGATGGTGGTCTTCCGTTCACTGCTGGTGCCGCTGAAGGCGGCTCTCGGCTTCCTGCTCTCGGTCGTGGCGGCCCTGGGCGCGGTCGTCGCGGTGTTCCAGTGGGGCTGGTTCGCCTCGCTCTTCGGGGTCGAGCAGACCGGTCCGATCATGAGCATGATGCCGATCTTCATGGTCGGCGTGGTCTTCGGCCTCGCCATGGACTACGAGGTCTTCCTGGTCACGCGGATGCGTGAGGCTTACGTCCACGGGGAGACGCCCGGCCAGGCGATCGTCACGGGCTTCCGCCACGGTGCCCGGGTGGTCACCGCCGCGGCGGTGATCATGATGGCCGTCTTCGCGGGCTTCATCGGCTCCACCGAGTCGATGGTCAAGATGATCGGCTTCTCGCTCGCCATCGCCGTCTTCTTCGACGCCTTCGTGGTCCGCATGGCCGTCGTGCCCGCGGTGCTCGCCCTGCTCGGCAGGCGCGCCTGGTGGCTGCCGCGCTGGCTGGACCGTGTCCTGCCCAACGTGGACGTCGAGGGTGAGGGCCTGCGCAAGGACCTGGCCGACGGCCCCGCCGAGGGTGGCGGGGAGCGGGATCTGGTCCGCGTGTGACGAGCGGTCCGAGCCGGTAGGGACCGTCGGGGCGGTACGAACCCCGGGGCCGCGTCCGAGCGGAACGCGGCCCCGGTGCGCCGGTTACCTGTGGGGACGGGGGACCGGGGCGACGACGAGTCCTCGCGCACGTGGCGCGGGGGCTCGTCGTCGTGTCAGGCGCGTGCGCGCGTCGCGGCGGGAGTGGCTGGAGCGGACGGAGTGGCCGGTGCGGACGGAGTGGCCGGTGCCGTCGGGCGGGTCCCGGTCCTGGCGCGGGTCCGTGCCAGGAAGCGGATCAGCGGTGCCCTGTCGAACTGGAGGACGGCGACCCCTTCGGCGGAGTGCAGCTCCAGCACCAGCTGGGCCCGGCCGCAGGGCCAGATCCGTATGTCACCGCTGGTGGCGGGGGAGCGCAGGCCGCGCTCCAGGAGGTCGATGCCGAAGGCGCGGTCGATGCCGCCGGGGAGCCGGACGTGGACCGTCTTCGGGTCCTCGGGGTCGTATCGCAGTTCGACCGGGACCGGACGTGGGTCGGGGCCGTCGGTGACGAGCCGGGCGCGCGCGTGTTCTTGGATCACGAGGGACATGGGCCGGCTCCTCCTGTGGGTACATCTCTCCCCCTAATGTCGCATATGTTCCTATTTGGGCATGTTGAGAGGGTGATGCAGTTGTCGCCCCCGCGCTCTTGCGAGCCCTTTGCAACAGGGCACTATCATTGAGCGGTTCCCGACCCCGCCCGCAGCAACTCCCGAAAGCGGAGCCACTCCATGCATGTACCCGACGGATTCATCAACGCACCTGTCTCCGCCGTCGCGGGCGTCGTCGCCGCGGGCGCGGTCGCCGTCAGTCTCCGGGGCGCCGGTCGTGAACTGGGGGAGGAGCGCGCGGCCCCGCTGGCCGGACTCGTCGCCGCGTTCGTCTTCGCCGTGCAGATGCTGAACTTCCCGGTGGCCGCGGGCACCAGCGGCCACCTCCTGGGCGGGGCGCTGGCGGCGATCCTGGTCGGCCCCTACACGGGGGTGCTCTGCATAGCGGTCGTCCTGCTGATGCAGGGCGTCCTCTTCGCGGACGGCGGTCTCACCGCGCTCGGGGTGAACATCACGGTGATGGGAGTCGTCACCACCGTCGTCGCCTACGCCCTCTTCCGCGGCCTGACCCGCGTGCTCCCCCGCACCCGCCGCTCCACGACGATCGCGTCCTTCGTCGCCGCGCTGGTATCCGTGCCGGCCGCCGCCGTCGCCTTCACCCTGATCTACGCGGTCGGCGGGACCACCGACGTGCCGGTCGGCAAGGTCCTCACGGCCATGGTCGGCGTCCACGTCCTCATCGGCATCGGGGAGGCGGCGATCACCGCGCTGACCGTCGGCGCCGTGCTCGCGGTGCGCCCCGACCTGGTGCACGGGGCCCGCGGACTCGCGGCCCCGCTGAAGCTCCGGGTCGACGGCGAACTCGTCGACGCCCCCGCCGCCCCCGCCGCCCCGGCAGCCACCCCCGTCGCCGCCCGCTCCACGCGCAAGGGCTCCACGCGCAAGGTCTGGTTCACCGGTCTGGCCGCCGCGCTCGTCCTCGCGGGCTTCGTCTCCTTCTACGCCTCCGCCAGCCCGGACGGCCTGGAGAAGGTCGCCGCCGACAAGGGCATCGACCAGAAGGTCCGGGAACACGGTGCCGCCGGCTCCCCGCTCGCCGACTACGGCGTCGAGGACATCGGCGACGCCCGCCTCTCCGGAGGCCTCGCCGGAGTGATCGGCGTGGGCGCCACCGTCGTGGCCGGCAGCGGTGTGTTCTGGGCGGTGCGCCGCCGCCGTACGCCCGAGGCGCCCGCGACCCGCACCGCCGAGTCCGTCTGACATGGGCGCGGGCCACGCACACAAGCTCTACCGGCACGGGCACTCGCCCGTCCACGACCTGCCCCCGCACTGCAAACTCGCCGCGGTCGCCTGCTTCGTCCTGGTCGTCGTCTCCACCCCGCGCGAGGCCGTCTGGGCCTTCGCGCTGTACGCGGTGCTGCTCGCCGCCGTCGCCGCCGTGGCCCGGATCCCCGCCGGCTTCCTGCTGCGGCGGCTGGTCATCGAGGTGCCGTTCGTGGCGTTCGCGCTGCTCATGCCGTTCGTCGTACCCGGCGAACAGACCGAGCTGCTCGGCGTCTCCGTCAGCGTCCCCGGACTCTGGGGTGCCTGGAACGTCCTCGCCAAGGGCACCCTCGGGGTCGCCGCCTCGGTCATCCTGGCCTCCACCACCGAGCTGCGCTCCCTGCTGCTCGGCCTGCAACGGCTGCGGCTGCCGCCCATGCTCGTCCAGATCGCGTCCTTCATGATCCGCTACGGCGACGTCATCACCGACGAACTGCGCCGGATGTCGATCGCCCGGCGCTCCCGCGGATTCGAGGCGCGCGGGGTGCGCCAGTGGGGCGTGCTCGCGAAGACCGCGGGCGCCCTCTTCATCAGGTCCTACGAGCGCGGCGAGCGCGTGCACCTCGCGATGATCAGCCGCGGCTACACCGGCAGCATGCCGGTGATCGACGAGGTGACCGCCTCCCGCACCCAGTGGGCGCACGCCTCGGCACTCCCCCTGCTCGCCCTCGCCGTGTGTCTGCTGGGATGGACCGTATGAGCCTGCCCACCGGCCACGCGCCGTCCCTCGAGGTCAGCGGCCTCGCCTACGCCTATCCCGACGGCCACCAGGCACTCTTCGGCGTGGACCTGACCGTGGCCCGCGGCGAACGCGTCGCGCTCCTCGGCCCCAACGGCGCGGGCAAGACCACGCTGGTCCTGCACCTCAACGGCATCCTCGACGCGGGCGCGGGAACCGTCCGGGTCGCCGGGCTGCCCGTGGAGAAGCGGAACCTCGCCGAGATCAGGCGCCGCGTCGGCATCGTCTTCCAGGACCCCGACGACCAGCTCTTCATGCCGACCGTCCGCGAGGACGTCGCCTTCGGACCGGCCTCGGCCGGACTGCGCGGCCCCGAGCTGGAGGACCGGGTCATGACCGCGCTGAAGCGCGTCGGCATGGAGGAGTTCGCGGCGCGGCCCCCGCACCACCTCTCGTTCGGCCAGCGCCGCCGGGTCGCCGTCGCCACCGTGCTGGCGATGGAGCCCGAGATCCTCGTCCTGGACGAGCCCTCCTCCAATCTGGACCCGGCCTCCCGGCGCGAACTCGCCGACATCCTGCGTTCCCTGGACGTCACCGTGCTGATGGTCACCCACGACCTGCCGTACGCCCTCGAACTCTGCCCCCGCGCGGTCATCCTCAGCGACGGGGTGATCACCGCCGACGACCGTACACAGGACCTGCTGTGCGACGACGAACTCATGCGCCGGCACCGGCTGGAGCTGCCCTTCGGCTTCGATCCGCGTTCCGTGTCCGTTCCGCGTCCGTGAACAGATGGTGACCCGCCCCCCGTTCCACCTGCGACGGGATGCACCATGGGGGGATGAGCGGGAGCACGGGATCAGGCGTGGACGTACGGGGCACGGTGGCGCCGGGATTCGAGGCGGTACGGGACGCTTTCGTCCGTAACTTCGAACAGCGCGGGGAGCGGGGAGCGGCCGTGGCGCTCTACCGCCACGGCCGCAAGGTCGTCGACCTGTGGGCGGGCACGAGGGATGTGGACGGAGCCGAACCCTGGGCCGTGGACACCGTCCAGATCGTCCGCTCGGCGGGCAAGGGCATCGCAGCCGCCGTGCCGCTGATGCTGCACCAGCGTGGACAGGTGGACCTGGACGCGCCCGTCGGCACCTACTGGCCGGAGTTCAAGGCGAACGGCAAGGAACGTGTGCTCGTACGCCACCTCCTCGCCCACCGCGCCGGGCTGGCCGCGCTCGACGTAACACTGACACCCGCGGAGGCGGCCGACCGGACGTCCGGGCCGATGGCCGTCGCCGCCCAGCAGCCGCTGTGGGAGCCGGGCACCGATCACGGCTACCACGCCCAGACGTTCAGCTGGCTCGTCGGCGAACTGGTGCGCAGGGTCACCGGGCGCACCATCGGACGCTGGATCGCCGAGGAGATCGCCCGGCCGCTCGGCCTCGACTTCTGGTTCGGGCTCCCGGCGGACGAGGCGCACCGGATCGGGCGGATCGGACCCGTCGAAGCCCCGCACGTCGAGGGCGGCGGCACCCTGCGCGTGCGCCACAAGCGCTCCGTCGTCGAGGCGTACAGCGACCCGGCGTCGCTCACCCGCCGCGCCTTCGGGGCGATCGACCCCTTCCCCGACGAGAACGACCCGGCCTACCGGGCGGCCGAACTCCCCGCGTCCAACGGCGTCGCCACCGCGCGCGGCCTCGCCCGCTGCTACGCCGCGATGATCGGCGAGGTCGACGGCCAGCGGCTGTTCGCCCCCGCCACCCTCACCCTGGCCCGTACCGAGGAGTCGGCGGGGCCTGACCGGGTGCTGGTCGTCAACACCCGTTTCGGGCTCGGCTACATGCTGCACGGCCCGGCCGCACCGCTCCTGGGCCCCGGCTCGTTCGGCCACCCCGGACGCGGCGGCTCGCTCGGCTTCGCCGACCCCGGATCGGGCATCGCGATGGGCTACGTGACGAACGGTCTGCAGAAGGGGGTCACTGCCGACCCCCGTGCCCAGGCCCTGGTCAGGGCAGTACGGTCGGCGCTATGACTCCTCCACGCTTCCACGGGTACGCCGCACTCCTCACCGGTGCCGGGCAGGGCATCGGAGCCGCCACCGCACGCCGGCTGGCATCCGAGGGCGCGGCCGTCCTGGTCACCGACCTGGACGCCGGCCGGGCCGAACGGACGGCGGCGGGGATACGCGAGGACGGCGGCACCGCCGAAGCCCTGCCCTGCGACGTGGGCGACCGGGCGGCGGTCGAGGCGGCCGTCGCCCACGCCGTCGCCGTCTTCGGCCGGCTCGACGTCCTGGTCAACAACGCCTACGCCAACCACGACGACGCCGCGCTCTTCGAGGACGAGGACGACGAGTCCTGGGACCACACCCTCGACATCACCCTGAGCGGCCCCTACCGCTGTTCGCGCGCCGCGCTGCCGCACCTGGTGGCGTCCGGCCGTGGAGCGATCGTGACCATCGGATCGGTCAACGGCGAGCAGGACTTCGGCGGCCACGCCTACAGTGCCGCCAAGGCGGGCCTGGCGAGTCTGACCCGTACGCTCGCGGGCCACGCCGGCCCGCGCGGTGTGCGCGTCAACCTCGTCGCGCCGGGCACGATCCGTACGGACGCCTGGACGGGCCGCGACGCCGAACTGGAGCGGGCCGCCGCGCTCTACCCGCTCGGGCGGATCGGCGAACCCGGCGACATCGCGTCCGCCGTCGCCTTCCTCGCCTCCGGGGACGCGGCCTGGATCACCGGTACGACCCTGCGGGTGGACGGCGGTCTCCTCGGCGTCAACACGGGCTTCCGCAGGGCGATGACGGGCGAGGACGGAACCCGCTGAGGGCTTCCCCCCGGTTCAACCCGTGTGCAGCATCAGCCCGATGCCGACCACCATCAGTCCGGCGGCCGCGATCCGCGGGGCCCCGAACCCCATCAGGCACCGGGAACCGCCGCGTTCCCAGCCGGGCCACCCTTCGCTTTCCAGGGCTGATGGGGTGGCCCGGTCTCGGTTTGTGGTTGTCAGGCGCGGCCCTCCGGCCGGGAGGGGAGCTCTCGGAGGTCCCGGAGGAGCCGCGCCCTGGCCGGAGGGGTCAAGCTCCGGCCGGTTACCGGGCCGCCCCCGCTCCCGATCGCGAAGGAGCAGAACAAGGGCAGCGGCCCGTAGATCATCAGATCGGCACGGGCTCTTCTTCGCTGTTCAGGTCAAAGCGGGCCCAAACCGTCTTTCCGCCGCGTTCCTCCGGCGTCCACCAGACCGCCGCCGCCAATCGCTGAGCGATGAGCAGCCCCCGACCGCTGTCGGGCAGCACCGCTTCAGGCAACTCTCCGAGCAGTCCCGACGAGAACGCCTCTCCCACCGGAAGCAGCGGAGGAGTCGAGTCCTCGTCGGCGACACCGATGAACAGCCACTTCGGCCACAGCTTGAAGATCAGGTCAACGCGCCGGCAGCCACCAGGGGCGGACAGATGCCGGTCTGGAACGGCGTGGTTCACCACGTTGCCGACCAGCTCCGAGACGACCAGCCGAGCATCGTCCACAACCGCGCAGTCGCCCGCACCCCGGAGGAACGCGGCCGTCATGTAGCGCGCGACGCGCGCCGTGTCACTGAACTCGGCGAACAGCGTCATTGTCAGGAAGTGCCCGTCCGAGTACGGCTCCGGCGTCGCGAACCAGTGCGCGTACGCGTCCAGCTCACCCGCCAACCGTTCGGTCTTCCCTGCATCCATGACTTCCCCTTCCGAGGCTCCGCGGCCCTCATGGCACCGCTTGTTTCACGCACGCCAGTACACGGCCAAGCAGGCGTGACCGGGAGCGTTCACCAGGGGGTTCACGTGAACACCGGTAAAGGCAAAGGGGGTTCATCAATGAACCCCCAAGGCTGATACTGCTGTGACACGATGAACACTCGCCGTCATTCTCGGGTTGGCAGGGGAGCATGAGCCGAGAGCCGAACGCGCAGTTGATCGCCGTCATGGAACAGGCAAAGGTCTCGAACAAGGGCCTTGCGAAGCGCATGAAGGACACCGCCGCCGCACGCGGCATCAACCTTGGAACAACTCACGTCTCCGTGCAGCGATGGCGAGACGGCGCGGGCATCCAACCCCAGACAGCGGCGATCATGGCGGACGTACTGAGCACCAAACTCGGTCGCCGCATCAGGCTCGGCGATCTCGGCTTCTTCGACCACGCGCGACCCGCCGCCCCTCAGCCGGTCGGCTACCCGAACACCGTTCCCGAAGTGCTCGCTACACTGGGCAGCCTTGCAGACGAAACCGTCGGGACTCCCGCCGATGATCAGCTCATCGTTACCGACGGCGACCTCAGTTCAGCCGTCCTGTCGTGGATGATCGCGCACCCCGACGGCATCCAGGCCGACCGTCCCGGACGCCAACGTGTCGGTATGCGCGATGTACGCGCGATCAGGGACGCCGCAGGCATGTTCATGCAACTCGACTTCAAGTACGGCGGAGGCCACGGCCACAAAGCACTGCGCCACTACTTCCGCCACGAAGTCCTGCCGCTGCTGGACGTCAGTTACAGCGAGAAGGTGGGCACCGCCTTATTCGGCGCCGCCGCCGAGGTCTCCCAGCTCCTCGCATGGACCGCGTACGACACCGGAAACCATCGGCTCGCCCACCGCTATCTGTCGTCCACGCTCCGTCTGACGCAGGTCATCGACGACCGCATGTTCGGCGCCCGCATCCTCGGCAACCTCAGCCACCAGGCGAACTACCTCGGTAACCACACCCAGGCCATCCAGCTCGCCCGCGCCGCCGTCGAGGGAGCCAAGGGCCGAGCTACCCCACGCGCCATGTCGAACTATTGGGCCATGGAGGCCCGCGCCCTCTCCAACGCAGGCGAAAAGGCCGGCGGGGCCCGCGCGATGAACGAAGCGGAACGCCACTTCGGACAGGCCGACAGCGCCGACGACCCGACATGGCTGAGCTACTTCGACGAGGCGGAGCTCACGGGCGAGTTCTGCCACTGCTTCCGTGATCTGCGGATGCGCCGGGAGGCCGTCGAGCAGGCACAGCGCGCCGTCGACAGCACCGACCCAGCATACGCCCGCACCCTGGGGTTCTGCCGCATGGTGCTCGCCCAGAGCCAGCTCATAAACGGTGACTTGGAAGCCGCGGTCACCACCGCGAGTCTCGCAGTCGACGGCGGAGACTCCCTCCAGTCCTCCCGCTTCCAGCGCTACGTGACCGACTTCCAGGCCGAGGTGAGCACGCATGCGGCCCACCCCGCCGTAGTCGCGTTCAACGAGAAGGTGAGCGAGGCACTCGCCCGCCTCGACGACGACGAGTAGCAACTACCACGGCCGCCAGTCCCGAGGCGCATCGTCGTTACGCAGGGCTGAGACGCGCCGGCGGTACTCGGCAGCCGTCCTCTCGTCCTCCCGCACGTTCTGCATCAGCCAGGTCGTCATGCCGAACTCTTGGAGCCGACGGAGCGTGTCATAGCCGGGCCAGTCATACAGGTCCCGCCCATAGGCCCGCACGAAGTCGGCGTACTGCTCGTCCGTCTGCCACCTAAGGCTGTGATGCTCCGTGGCTGTGACCATCAGGTCCCACTCCGGATGATCGAAGCAGAACGCCTCGAAGTCGATCAGGATGACTTGACCCCGTTCGTCCACCATGAGGTTCTGCACGTGGGCGTCACCATGAACAGGACCCTTGGGAGTCTCGAAGCTCAGCTCTTCGAACTGATCACGCAGCTCAGCCCAGCGCTTTCGCAAGAAGGCCCGGTCATCCTCCGGGATCGGGGCCCGCCCAATCCGAAGCTCTTGCTTGCCGAAGGGATCGAACGAGGGAAACGCCACCCCAGCCGGCAACGTCATCGAGTGGAGATCCCGAAGGATGCCGCCCAGCTCCCCGTACGTTGCCTTGCGGTCACCCTCACGGATGAGATGCCAGAACGTCACCGGGTGACCGTCGACCACGCGCGGCTGTTCGAGGTCATCGAGGATGCGGGCCCCGGGGAAGCCCTCACCCGCCAACCACCGCGACACCGCCACCTCGATACGCGCTTTGGGTAGCCACTCCTCCCCCCGCGCCACACGCACGACCACGGGCGCTGACGCCAGACGGAACAGAGCATTCTCCCCGAACCGGATCAGCTCTGCGCTCCCGTCATCCAGCCCCGCCGACCGGCACGCAGCACGCATCACCCACGCAGCCCTCTCCGACGTGAACCCCTCATCCGACCGAGCAGCGTCAACCGCCATGCCCGTACCAGCTCCCCTAGTCGCGCGATCAACCAGCCGCACGCTCACAGGCGACCAACCCAGCGTGCGTCGGACTTACATGACCGTACCGAAAGACGTAGTACGCGACGAAGACGGGGACAAGCACAGCCCGCAGCAGTACGATCAGTGCATGGATTGCAGGTGGTCTGGGACGCTCCAACTACAACTTGTGGCATTAATGGCCGAGTTACCCGGTTCGGAGAGCGAAAGCTTTTTCATGGCTTATCAGCTTGGAGCCGCATACCATCGTGCCGGCAGAATGGCTAGTAAGAAATCGAAAATCAATGCTGCGATCCGAGAAGCAGAGGCCCAAGGGAGGGCTGATCAAGTACTGACCCAGGCCGCACAGTTCTTCAAATTCACGCATCCGTCCCTTGAAGTAGATCCGCAGGCAGGGCAAGCACCTTCCGGGAAAGTCGAGACAACTTCTGTGCGCAGTAAGGTATTTATCAGCCACGCATCAGCTGACGCCAAACTGGCTGCCGACATAAAGAACTGCCTGCTGCTCGGAGGCGTGCCGAGCGAAAGAATATTCCTGTCTACGGTTAAATCAACTGGTATTCCTGCAGGGAAGAACGTACTTCAACACCTTCAGACCACCCTTGCGGAGTCTGCTCTGGTGATCGAGGTGATCACGCGCAACTTTTTGACTAGACCTTACTGTCTAATGGAATTGGGGGGCGCGTGGGCGCTTGGCAAGCCGACGTACCCCCTAGTAGTGCCGCCCCTGACGATAAGCGAGGCTGTGCACGCCATCGGCAACGTACAGATGGGCGTTTTGGGTGCAGAGTCTGAAGTGGATGACGTATTCGACGAAATCCATGAAATGCTAGATGCTGTTCCAGGAATATCCCTGACCTTGCGCACTTGGAGAGAAGCGGTTTCGACCTTCAAAAAGACCACGGCTACGCAACTACACTGGAATACAGACCGACAGCCCAGGTCAACCATTACTCGAAAGAAAAATCACGCAGGTTCACAGAAAGTAGCAGGATTCGTCGCGCCTTCCCCCTCTCAAGCTCCTGAAGACGAAGGGTTGGAAATGGCAGCGAGTGAACTAAGGGTCGCCCTCAAGAAACTCGACTGGGCAACTCGCTCGACCATCCTCTACGTGGTCTCCTGGGGGCGGGACTACCGAATCGATTGGGAAGAAGCAAGGGAAGCCATTGAGAAAAGAGAGATAGAAGTAAACGAGGAGAGCGGAACGGTCGCTCCCAACCCAGGCCATCCCGCAGTGCGCCTAGCAGTCGAAAAGGCCGAACTTTGGAAAGAAGCTATCGACAGTGCAGGTTACGAGTACGCGGAAAGTTTCGAAGCAGAAAACGGCGTACCTCTCGATGCCCAAAGCAAGGACACGTGGGAAGCATTCCACCTAGCCTGAGGAAGTCTCTGAATTGATTAGCGGACTTCTTACGAGTCGCAGTTGGTGGCGTCAGGTTGCAGGAAGAATCGTAGTAGCGTTCGGCATTCTTGCTACCGTTCCACAGCTTTACCTTGCCTTGTGGCCGAATTCGATAGTACCTAGAGGAACAACGCTCGTTGTAGTGATCTCTTTGTCAGTCGCGATAGGCATTGGTACGTCTCTCCCTCGGCAACAGATAAGTCGGGATTTCCAGCGGCCGCAGGTTTCCGTCGAAGTCAAGGTTGGCGATCTTTTTGATGAGCCGGGTCATCTGGTAATCGGCTTTAATGACGTTTTCGACACTGATTCCACAGACGGGGTAGTCATATCCCATAAGAGTGTGCAAGGGCAGTTCCAAAAGCGAATCTACAACAACGATTTAGTACAACTTGACCACGACCTAAGGGAATCGCTAGCCGGCGTCTCTCCTGTTTTTACTGAGGCCCGCCAAAACAAACCTAGGGGGAAACTTAATAGGTATCCCATCGGTGCTGTTGCTATTCTTGGTACGCCTGAACGTCGCTATTTTTGTGTGGCCTATGGGCGAATGCGAAACGACTTGACTGTTAGGTCTTCGGTAGATTACGTATGGCGGAGTCTGGATCGTCTGTGGAATAGCATAGATACGGCAGGCCAAAGGGCTCCCGTGGCAATGCCCGTTATTGGTACTGAGATGGCCAGAATCAACCACCTGGACCGCGAAGTTCTCTTGCGTATGATCCTTTTGTCTTTCATATCTCACTCGCGTCAGCAGCTAGTCAGTAAGAAACTCACAATTCTCATTCACCCCAAGGATGCACACCTAGTTAATCTACCGGAAGTGCAAGCATTTCTCTGCGTACTGTAGCTGAAACTCCTTCAGTTTCTCGACCACTTGACCCGCTGTTTAGGGGATACGCTATGAGCTATGAAGCCATGGTCCTGAACGTTTTCATCGCTTCGCCGAGGGATACTCGAGATGCACGTGATGCTATCGAACGCTCCATCTGGAGTTGGAACCTAGACAGGTCGCGCGCTGAAAAGGTAATTCTAATGCCACTGCGCTGGGAAAACAGCGCAGTTCCAGGCATGGCGGGTGAAGACCCGCAAGATATTTTGAATAGGCAACTCGTAGACCAGGCCGATATTGTGATCGGGTTGTTTCATACTCGCCTGGGGGTTCCAACCAACCGGGCCGTTTCCGGTAGCGTCGAGGAAATTGAAAGGAGCCACGAACGGGGCACCCCCGTTCATATTTACTTCTCAGAAACACCGCTTCCTCCGGATCTCGATATCGAGAAGTATGCTGAGCTTAGGGAATTCAGGGAGCGCATCGGCGAGACAGTTCTGTACGGCACATATGCATCGCTAGAGGATCTGACAGCCAAGGTGCGTATGGCCTTGGAGAGCGATGTTCGGGACCTGGTCGGGGGGGCTCAGAAATCGAGCGCGCCTGCACTGGATGTCGGTGCAGTTCTCCGTACCAAATATGAGTACGACCGCGAAGCCGAAATTGACCGTAAGGGGAAGATGAGGTATAGGAATCGACGAGAACGTCTAGTAGTCAAGAATATTGGAAACGTTGAGGCCAAAAATCTGGAAGTAGCAATCGAAGCAATCGGCCCTGGAGAGCCTCCGGAAAAGTTTGAGGATCAGGTGATCGAAAGTTTGTTGCCGGATTCCGATATCGTCTTTCCTTTGTTCATGCACATGGGCGTAGCGTCTCAATGGCGGGTAATCACTAGGTGGGTTGAGGGAGAAACAGAGAAGTCCAGTGAGCAAACCGTCATGGCGTTCTGATGCTGGCGCATGCCTAAATCGGATAATTGAGTGAGCGCGATCAAGATGGTTTCACCGAGGCGCTACGCACAGCGCCGAGAGATAAGCAGTGCCCCATCCGATTCCCTAACCAGCGCTGGCTTGTCGCACCAACATGGTTTGACTGGCCTCCCAGGGTGTTGGCCGAGCATGACTTGAGAGGGATCGACAGCTGTCACGTCGGCATCCTCCGGTTCATAAAAACCAGTGCCGGCACCCACATTGACAAATGGTTCGGGTCTTGCCGATCAACGCGTGCAGGCGGGATCAGGACGTCGGACGCCGCTGTATCCCATGCCGATGCGGTCGTAGGTCGCCGACGGGCGGTCGGCAGCAGCGGTCTTCATGAGGCCAAGCCCAGCAGATCAAAGGGCCAAGGACCAGCGATTCAGCGTGGGGCAAATACGCGAGAGACAGAGTCGGTTGGGCTCAGCACCTCTGAGCAGCTCAGTTATTACTGTATGAACGAAGCTTGACCGAGGACTCCCGGAGCGCGGCGACCGGAGCGAGGGGCGCCCTCGTCTGCGCCCACAGGACGAGACCGTAGGCGGAGACCGACAGGCCCGCGCCCAGGAGTCCCCGTGCGGCGAACGGCCTTAGGGCGGGCAGCAGTTCATCCCTCCTGCGCAGGTAGGCGTAGGCCGGGATGACCACGCCCTGCACGGTCATCAGCCAGCCGATGTAGCCGATCGGCGTCCCCGAGGCACGCACCCCGACTCCGTCGACCGTGGTGTACCCGGCGATGGCCAGCCCCGTCGCCAGGGCCGCCAGCACCGCCGGCCGGTGGGGGCGCTCGCCGGCACCCCGGATGCCCCACAGCGCCAGCCCGACGAGCCCCGCCGAGGCCACCGCCACGCCCGCCGTCGCCCAGCCGTCCGGGCGCTCCCCGACGAACACGGCGGCCAGCACCGTCACGACCAGCGGGGCCGTGCCCCGGGCGATCGGATACATCTGGCCGAAGTCGCCCAGGGTGAACGAGCGCATCAGCAGCAGCATGTACGCCACGTGCAGGCCGGCCGAAGCGAGCAGGTACGGCCAGGCACCGCTTGCGGGAAGCGGTGCGAGGCAGGCCAGCAGGCCTCCGATCAGTGCCCCTCCGCCGGAGATCAGGGTGAAGGAGAGCAACTGGTCCCGTATGGCGTGGGCGATGGCGTTCCAGCCGGCGTGCGTGATCGCGGCGCCCAGGACGGCCGCCACCACCAGGGGGGTCACGCGCTCCGCTCTCGTACGTCCACCAGGGAGCCGCCCGCCAGCTCGACCAGGGTGGCCGGATCGAGGCGGAAGACGGTGTGCGGATCGCCGGCGGCGGCCCACACCACCGGGTGACCCAGAAGCCCCCGGTCGGCCAGCACACGGGTCTTCGTGCGATGGCCGAAGGGCGGTACGCCGCCGATCGCGTACCCGGTGGTCTCCCGGACGAGGCCGGCCCGGGCCCGCTCGACCTTCCCGGCGCCCAGCTCGTCCCGCACGAGGTCCACGTCCACCCGCGAGGAGCCGTCCATCAGGACCAGGACCGGCACACCGTCCGCCTCGAAGATCAGGGACTTGACGATCTGGCTCAGTTCGCAGCCCACGGCCGCCGCGGCCTCGGTCGCGGTGCGCGTGGCCTCGGGGAAGCGGCGTACCTCCACGTCGAGGCCCAGTTCCCGCAGGGCTTCGGCGAAGAGGGGGTGCGCGAGGGACGGGGCCGGGCCCGGGGTGGTGTCGGAAGTGCTCATGCCCCGCACGCTACTGAACGGGACCGCGTGCACACCACAGCTATTCCGGTACCCGTGCCCGTCGTCACCCCCGGTCCGGCACACTGCGCAAGTGCCGGCCCGCGGACGGGTCGCTCCGCTTACGGTGGGACCCGTCCGACAGCGGAGGAAGAGCCTTGGTGACAGCAGCCCGACCGGCCGACGGGGGACGCCCCTCGCTCCGCGACCACGCGTACGAGACCTTGCGGCGGCGCATCATCGAGGTCGAACTCCAGCCGGGGGAAAGGCTCGTCGAGCGCGACCTGGCCGCGGAGCTGGAGGTTTCGCGCATCCCGCTGCGCGAGGCGCTGCGGCTCCTGGCGGCGGACGGGCTGGTGCTGCTGGTTCCGCACCGGGGCGCGCTGGTGGCGCCCTTCACCCCGGCGGACGTGCGCGACCTCTTCGACGTACGCGAGTCGCTGGAGTCGCTCGCGGCCCGGCTGGCTGCGGAGCGGGCGGACGAGGACGGGCTGGCACGGCTGGCGGCGGGCCTCGACGCGGCCCGTGCCGCGACCCGCGCGCACGACCGTGCGGCGATCGCCGCCGCCAACGCGGCCTTCCACACGGACATCGTCGAGCTGGCGGCGAACGCGCTGCTCAGCGCGGTGATGCGCCCTCTTGGGGCGCGTATGCACCGGCTGTTCCGGCTGACGGCGGAGCGCGACCCGGCCCAGCAGCGCGCGGAGCACGAGCGCATGTACGAGGCCATCGCCGCCCGGGACGCGGACCTCGCGGCGAGCCTGGCGCACGAGCACGTCGCGGACGGCCGCGCGACCAGCCTGGCGCTCGCGGCGCACTGGTCCCGTCCGGACATCGACCCCGAGGCGGTCGCCTCGCGGCGGCGGCGCGGGCGGGGGGACACCGGGAAACAGCGCGGGCCGGAGGCCTGATCGGCTTCCGGCCCGGAGCGGTCTCCTGGTCCAGAGCCTCGTCCAGGGCCTCGTCCAAGGCGTGGACCGCGTCTCGTCCCGCGAGAGGGCGTGCAGCGGTCCCGTGCGCCGCGGTCCAGTGCGCGGCGGTCCCGTGCCAGGCTCCCGCGAGCCGGGCCCCGCTACGACCCCGCGCGCAGCACCGCGGCCACCACCGGGCCCGCGGCGTCCCCGCCGTGGCCGCCTGACTGGACGACCGCAGCGGCTGCCAGGTCGTCGCTGAAGCCGGTGAACCAACTGTTGGACGTGCCCTGCCCGTCGACCTCCGCCGAGCCCGTCTTGGCGCCCTTGTCGCCGCCCACGGAGGCCATGGCGGCCTTGCCGGTGCCCCAGGAGGCCGTGGCCCGCATCATGTCGTTCAGCTGCTGCGTGACGTTCGGCGACAGTGGGCGGGACGCGGTGGCCACCTGGCGGTCGTCCAGGGACCGCGGGACGATCACGGGCTGGTGGAACGTCCCTGTGCGGGCGGTGGCCGTGATGGACGCGATGTTGAGCGCGTTCATCTGGACGGTGCCCTGGCCTATGTACTGGGCAGCCGCCTCGCCGCCGGTCTCCTCGGGCACCCTGCCGTCGAAGGAGACCACGCCGGTCTTCCAGTCGAGGCCGATCCCGAAGACGTCCCGGGCCTCCTTCGGCAGCGCCGCCTCGTCGTGCGTGTCGTCGATCAGCTTGATGAAGGCGGTGTTGCAGGAGCGGGCGAAACTGGTGCCGAAGCTGCTGGAGTCGGGCAGCTCGAAGTAGTCCAGGTTGTGGAACGTACGGCCCTGGTACATGACCTCCTTGGGGCACTCCGTGGGGCCGTTCGCCGAGACGAGGCCTTTCTCCAGGAGCATCGCCGCGGTCACGATCTTCAGTGTCGAACCGGGTGCCTGGGTGCCCTGCATCGCGGCGTTGAAGCCGGTGGCCGGGTTGTTGGCGACCGCGCGTATCGCGCCGGTGGACGGTTTGACGGCCACCACCGAGGCCCCGCTGAACTGCTTGACCGCCTTCTCGGCCGCCGCCTGCGCGTCCGCGTCGAGGGTCGTCCGCAGCTTGCCCGGCTTCCCCTTGGCGAGCGTCAGCAGGGTGGTGGCCGGCAGCTGCTCGTCGGCGGGCTCGACCCAGGTCTCGATGCCCGGGGAGCCGCCGGTGGTGTCGCCGTACTTCTCGCGCAGGGTGTCGAGGACCGGCCCGAGCGACGGGTAGTCCTCCTTGTCCAGCACCTTGCCGTCGTGGTCGACGGCCTCGATCGCGGCGGTCGACGACTCGCCGGTCTTCAGCACCGCCCCTTCGGTGAGCTGCGGATGGATCACCGTGGGCTGCCAGTCGACGAGCGCCTTGCCCGTGGTCAGACCGCGCACCACGGTCAGATCGGAGGAGTACGACCAGGGCTTGGTCCGCCCTTCGTAGACCACCGTCGCCTTCACGGTGTACGGCACCTTCGTGCCGACCGCGGGGCCCGGGGTGATGACCGCCTTCGTGACGTGGGCGTCCTCGGCGAAGCCGGTCAGCAGGGGTTCGGCGACCGCCTCGTTGTTCGTGAGCAGCGAGGCCGTCGCGGCTTCGCCGGACGCCCATGCCGCGAGGAAGTCCTTCGCCGTCCGCTCTATTTCCTCTCTGTCCGGTGGCCCGGTCCTCACCTCGGAGGACGCGGAGGCGTTCTCCGTGCCACCGGCCGCGTCGCCACCCAGTAGCACGCTGTACGCGCCGTACCCGAGCCCTCCGGTCACCAGCACGAACACCCCGCCCACCACGGCGACTCTCGCTCCACTGCGCATTGCGCGGTCCCCTCCCCAGGAGTCCCTCTTGAACGCGTTCAAGAGGGCTGTCGCTCGCACTCTACGTGACAGCGGGGGAGCGTGAGGTGGTTGTTACGGGACCGCGATGCGCACTCCGAGAGCGCTTTCCGGTGCCGGACGCGAAGAGGGAGGGCACGCCCCGACGGGCTTGCCCTCCCTCGCGGTTGCCCGCCACTACACCCAGGTGTCCAGCCACATCCGGTCGCGCCAGGCGGTGTCCGGGATCGACATGCCCGTGTAGATCGGCCAGAAGTACACGAAGTTCCAGATGATCAGCAGCACCAGCACCCCCGCCGCGATCGCACCCAGCATGCGTCTGCGTTCGCCCGTGGGGTCCGTGGTGGCGCGGCCCAGGCGTTGCCCGGTGCCCGCGCCGGCCGCGGGGCCGATGAGGGCCCCGATCATCATCGTGACGGCCAGGCACAGGAACGGCACGAACACGACCGCGTAGAAGAGGAAGATCGTCCGCTCCTGGTAGAAGAACCAGGGCACCCAGCCCGCCGCCACCCCGCACGCGATCGCGCCCGCCCGCCAGTCGCGCCGGAAGAACCAGCGCCACAGGACGTACAGCAGCGCCACGCACGCCGCCCACCACAGGAGGGGGGTGCCGAGCGCGAGGACCTCGCTGGCGCACTTGTTGGTCTCGGACGTGAGGCAGCCCGTCCGCTCCTCGTAGAAGTACGAGACGGGGCGGCCCAGCACGATCCAGCTCCACGGATTGGACTGGTAGGTGTGGCCGGAGGTCAGGCCGACGTGGAACTCGTAGACCTGGTTCTCGTAGTGCCACAGGCTGCGCAGCCAGTCCGGCAGCCAGGTCCAGCTGCCGCCCTTGCCCTCGGTGGCCGCCCAGTTGCGGTAGTACCCCTTGTCCGTGACGATCCAGCCGGTCCACGACAGGAGGTACGTGCCGATCGCGACCGGCACGGTGGAGACGAACGCGGGCAGCAGGTCCCGCAGGACCACGGCCCGGTACGGCTGTACGGCGCCCGCCGTGCGCCGGGCGCCGACGTCCCAGAGCACCGCCATCACGCCGAACGCGGCCAGGATGTACAGCCCGTTCCACTTCGTGGCGAAGGCCAGGCCGAGCATCAGGCCGGCCGCGATCCGCCACGGCCGCCAACCGAGGCGCAGCGTCTCGGCGATGTGGGCGTCCGGACGCAGCAGGCCCTCCTCGTCGACCGGGAGCGCGCCGGCCAGCCTGCGGCGCGACCGGTCGCGGTCGACCAGGAGGCAGCCGAAGGCGGCCAGCACGAAGAACATCAGCACCAGGTCGAGCAGCGCGGTGCGGCTCATCACGAAGTGCAGCCCGTCCACGGCCAGCAGGGTCCCCGCCAGGCAGCCCAGGAACGTCGAGCGGAAGAGCCGGCGGCCGATGCGGCACAGCATCAGGACCGAGAGGGTGCCGAGCAGCGCCACCATGAAGCGCCAGCCGAACGGGGTGAAGCCGAAGAGCTGCTCGCCGATCCCGATGATCCACTTGCCGACCGGGGGATGGACGACGTAGCCCGGGTCCACCGGGATGTCGACCGAGGACGGGTCCGCGAGGATCCGCTTGTCGATGTCCTTGGGCCAAGCGCCCTCGTACCCCTGGTTGATGAGCGCCCAGGCGTCCTTGGCGTAGTACGTCTCGTCGAATATCACCGCCTTCGGGCTGCCCAGGTTCCAGAACCGCAGCGCCCCGGCGACCAGCGCCACCAGCAGCGGACCGCCCCAGGCGGACCACCGCACCAGGCGGCCGGCCACCGCCGGAGGCACCGCGAGCACGTTCCAGAACTGTCCGCCCGGGCGGGTGTACGGCGGGACCAGGCGCTCGCGCAGCCCCGTCTCCGGCCGTGGGGCATGGCCGAAGCGGCGCAGCCGCTGCTGCCAGGAAGGCGGCTGGTCGCCGGTGTGATCCCCGGCGTCGTTGCCCTGCTGGGCTTCGGGCGCAGTACTCGTCACCGCGCCATCGTAGGGAACGCATCTGTGCGAGTGGTGCCGCCCGTGCTGGGAGGATGGCCGATGTGACTGGATCGACTGGAACGCTCGTACTCGCAGGGACCCCCATCGGCGACGTGGCGGACGCCCCGCCACGGCTCGCCGCCGAGCTGGAGACGGCCGACGTCGTCGCCGCCGAGGACACCCGGCGGCTGCGCCGGCTCACCCAGGCGCTGGGCATCCGCACGACGGGGCGTGTCGTCTCCTACTTCGAGGGCAACGAGTCGGCGCGTACGCCCGAACTCGTCGAGGCGCTGGCCGGCGGCGCGCGGGTCCTGCTCGTCACGGACGCCGGGATGCCCTCCGTCTCCGACCCCGGCTACCGGCTGGTGGCCGCCGCCGTGGAGCAGGACATCAGGGTGACCGCCGTACCGGGCCCCTCGGCCGTGCTCACCGCGCTCGCCCTGTCCGGGCTGCCCGTGGACCGGTTCTGCTTCGAGGGCTTCCTGCCGCGCAAGGCGGGGGAGCGGCTCGGGAAGCTCCGCGAGGTCGCGGACGAGCGCCGCACGATGGTCTTCTTCGAGGCGCCGCACCGGCTGGACGACACCCTGGCCGCGATGGCCGAGGTCTTCGGCGCGGACCGCAGGGCGGCCGTGTGCCGAGAGCTGACCAAGACGTACGAAGAGGTGAAGCGCGGTCCCCTGGGCGATCTGGCCCTCTGGGCGGCCGAGGGGGTGCGCGGCGAGATCACCGTCGTGGTCGAGGGCGCGACGGACTCGGGGAACGAGGGGCTCGACGCCGCCGAGCTGGTGCGCAGGGTGCAGGTGCGCGAGGAGGCGGGGGAGCGGCGCAAGGAGGCCATCGCCGCGGTCGCCGCGGCGACCGGGCTGCCCAAGCGCGAGGTGTTCGATGCGGTGGTCGCGGCAAAGAACGCGGCTCGGACCGGCCAGGCGGAGGGCAAGGGACTAGCCTGAAATGTAAAGCCCGGGCCGCTTTCCGCGCCTTTTGTCCACGGATCGGCCAAGACCGTTCCAACACTCGGCAGACCTGGTGCGCCGCGGCCCGTGAAGGCGTCCACTTGGGGGTGGGACGCACCGTCCGGAGAGCTTGGCCGGAGTGCTTGTCCACGGACAAGGGAGCAGGCATGAGTGAGATCACAGCGGGCACCGTGCACGAGGCGTACGCCTTCGCCTGCATGCGGTGCGGACACGGCTGGGAACAGGCCTACGAGATAGAGCACCACGTCGACGGCTCGGGCAACGCCTTCGTGGTCTACAAGGCGGACGGACTACGCGTGCCCTCGCCCCTCTCCACCCCCACCTGCACCAAGTGCGGCGGCCACGTGGTCCGGATCATGCGGGCCGGCCGGGTCTCCACCGTCCAGCAGCTGCTCCGGCCCCAGCAGACCGCGCGGCCCAAGAAGACCGGTCAGGAGAAGGCCTCCGAGGAGATGGCCGTCGCCGCCGTCCGGGCACCAGGGCCGGAACCGCACCACTGGCACCTCTCGGACCTGCTGCGCCCCTTCCACCGGCGGTGACCTCCGGAGGCCACCACCGGAGCCGGCGGGCGGCCGTGTCCTCGTAGAGTCGTGGGCATGAGCCGTACCGAAGCCCCGCCGCTCCCCGAACCCCTCCGGGTTCCGGTCGCCGATTCGCACACCCACCTGGACATGCAGGACGGAACCGTCGAGGAGGCCCTGGCCCGGGCCTCGGCGGTCAACGTCACCACCGTCGTCCAGGTGGGATGCGACGTGAAGGGCTCGCACTGGGCCGCCGAGACCGCCGCCGCCCACCCGTCCGTCCACGCCTCCGTCGCCCTGCACCCCAACGAGGCCCCGCGCATCGTGCACGGCGACCCGGAGGGCTCGGCAAGGCAGGGGGCCCGCGATCCGGGCGGCAGGGCGGCACTCGACGAGGCGCTCGCCGAGATCGACGCGCTGGCCGCCCTCGGCCACGTACGCGCGGTCGGCGAGACCGGCCTCGACCACTTCCGTACGGGGCCCGAGGGCATCGCCGCGCAGGAGGAGTCCTTCCGGGCGCACATCGAGATCGCCAAGCGGCACGGCAAGGCCCTGGTCATCCACGACCGGGAGGCCCACGCGGACGTGCTGCGCGTCCTCGCCGACGCGGGCGCACCGGAGCGGACCGTCTTCCACTGCTACTCCGGGGACGCCGAGATGGCCCGGATCTGCGCGGCGGCCGGCTACTTCATGTCGTTCGCCGGCAACGTCACCTTCAAGAACGCCCAGCCGCTGCGCGACGCGCTGGCCGTCGCCCCGGCGGAGCTGGTGCTCGTCGAGACGGACGCGCCCTTCCTCACCCCCGCCCCCTACCGCGGGCGGCCCAACGCGCCCTATCTCATCCCGGTCACGCTCCGCGCCATGGCCGAGGTGCGGGGCGTCGACGAGGACACCCTGGCGGCGGCCGTCTACGACAACACGGCGCGCGCTTTCGACTTCTGACCGCGGCCGGCTCCGGCTGCCACCCATCCACCACGTTCGGTAATCGTGCGACTTCGCGACGTGGCGGAACCTCGGATATCGTGCCCGCGCAACGGGGTCGGCAGGGCCGGAGCTTCTGGAGCGTCGTGGGCCAATCACAGGGCAGTCACCGCGCACCGCGCGGTAGTCGGCGTACGGCCCAGGCCCCGCCACCGGCGCCGCCGCGCTCCCTCCACGAGGAGCGGACGATCGTCGCCGCGCTGTGGCCGGGCCGCACCCCGGTGCACGATCCGACGCTGCTGGACACCCCGCTCGTGCCGCGCCCGGCGCCCGCACGGGTCGCGCCCGCCGCGCGCAGGCCGGGTGCGCACCGGGCCGCCCGGCGGGACCGCGGCGCCCCCGCGAGCCTGCGGCGGCTCGTACCGCGTGCCCTGGTGGTCGCCGTCCTCGCGGGCGGCACCGCGGCGTTCCTCGCCCAGGACAAGGCCGTGCACGTCAGCGTCGACGGGACGTCACGCACCCTGCACACCTTCGCGGACGACGTCGGGGAACTCCTCGACTCCGAGGGCGTCACCGTCGGCGCCCGTGACGTCGTCGCCCCCGCACCCGGCACCGGACTCGACGACGGCGACGAGGTCGTCGTCCGCCGGGAGGCGCGTGGGCCCGCGCCCGTGCCGGGTGGTGGCGGGCTCCTCCTCCCACGGCGGCCTTAGGCTTGACGGGTGAGCACCACAGAGCCCGACGCCCTCCTGGGCCCCGCAGACATCCGCGAGCTGGCCGCAGCGCTGGGCGTACGCCCGACGAAGCAGCGCGGCCAGAACTTCGTCATCGACGCCAACACGGTCCGCAGGATCGTGAGGACCGCCGAGGTGCGGCCCGACGACGTGGTGGTCGAGGTCGGCCCCGGTCTGGGCTCGCTGACCCTGGCCCTGCTGGAGGCGGCCGACCGGGTCGTCGCGGTGGAGATCGACGACGTGCTCGCGGGCGCCCTGCCTGCCACGGTCGCCGCCCGCCTGCCGGCGCGGGCAGGCCGGTTCGACCTCGTCCACTCCGACGCGATGCTGGTGAAGGAGCTGCCCGGCCCCGCGCCGACCGCGCTGGTCGCCAACCTTCCCTACAACGTCGCCGTACCGGTGCTGCTGACCATGCTGGAGCGCTTCCCGACCATCGAGCGCACACTCGTCATGGTGCAGGCCGAGGTCGCCGACCGGCTGGCCGCCAGGCCCGGCAACAAGGTCTACGGAGTGCCCTCGGTCAAGGCCAACTGGTACGCCGACGTCAAGCGCGCCGGCTCCATCGGCCGCACCGTGTTCTGGCCCGCGCCGAACGTCGACTCCGGGCTGGTCTCCCTGGTACGGCGCGCGGAGCCGGTCCGCACCACCGCGAGCAGGGCCGAGGTCTTCGCCGTCGTGGACGCCGCCTTCGCCCAGCGCCGCAAGACGCTGCGCGCGGCCCTGGCCGGCTGGGCGGGCTCCGCGCCCGCCGCCGAGCAGGCCCTGGTCGCGGCGGGGATCTCGCCGCAGGCCAGGGGCGAGGCGCTCACCGTCGAGGAGTTCGCCGCCATCGCCGAGAACAAGCCGGAGCCCTCCGCATGAGCCGCGGCGTCACCGTCCGCGTGCCCGCCAAGGTCAACGCCCAGCTCGCCGTCGGCGCCCCACGCCCCGACGGCTTCCACGACCTGGCGAACGTCTTCCTCGCCGTCGGCCTGTACGACGAGGTCACCGTCACGCCCGCCGACGCGCTGCGCGTCACCTGCTCGGGGCCGGACGCCGCCCAGGTCCCGCTCGACGCCACGAACCTCGCGGCCCGCGCGGCGATCGCCCTGGCGGCCCGACACGGCATCGCACCCGACGTGCACATCCACATCGCCAAGGACATCCCCGTCGCGGGCGGCATGGCGGGCGGCAGCGCCGACGGCGCCGCCGCGCTGCTGGCCTGCGACGCCCTGTGGTCCACCGGCGCCACCCGCGAGGAACTGCTCGCGATCTGCGCCGAGCTGGGCAGCGACGTGCCGTTCAGCCTGGTCGGCGGGGCGGCCCTCGGCGTCGGACGCGGTGAGCGGCTGACCGCGGTCGACGTCGGAGGCACCTTCCACTGGGTGTTCGCGGTCGCCGACGGCGGGCTCTCCACCCCGGCCGTGTACGGCGAGTTCGACCGCCTCACCGCCGGTACGGACGTCCCCGGACCGGCCGCGTCGCCCGCGCTGCTCGGCGCGCTGCGCAAGGGTGACGCCACCGCACTCGCGGAAGCCCTGAGCAACGACCTCCAGCCCGCGGCACTCTCCCTGCGGCCCTCCCTGGCCGGCACCCTCGCGGCGGGCACCGCCGCGGGCGCGCTCGCCGCGCTGGTCTCGGGATCCGGGCCGACCACGGCGTTCCTGGTGGCCGACTCGGAGTCGGCGCGGAAGGTGGCCGACGCGCTGCTGACCTCGGGTACCTGCCGCACGGCCCGGGTCGCGGTGTCCCCGGCGCCGGGTGCCACGGTCGTCTGACCGCCGGTACTCAGACGGCGATTGAGTACGGTCGCGCTGCCGCCTCCGGGCGCGTGGCGCGACCGTATCCGTATGGGATCAAGTGTTCGTGAACTGGCCGGGGCGACGCCCGCCACCCGGGACCGCTACATCGACCTGCTGCGCGTCGCCTCGCTCGGCACGGTCGTGCTGGGCCACTGGCTGATGGCCGCCGTCACCTCCGACGGGATCGGCAACCTCCTCGCCGTCGTCCCCGGGCTCCAACTGCTCACCTGGGTACTCCAGATCATGCCGGTGTTCTTCTTCGTCGGCGGCTTCTCCCACGCGCTGTCCTGCCGTTCGCTGCTCCGCAGGCGCCCCGAGGGATCCACCGACTCCGTCTACTCGGCGTTCCTCCGGGCCAGGCTGCAGCGGCTGCTGCGACCCACCCTGGTCTTCGTCCTGGTGTGGGGCGCTGCCGCCCTCGTCGTCCAACTGCTCGGCGGGGGAGGCGGGCTGACCGGTGTCACGCTCCGGCTGGTGACCCAGCCGCTCTGGTTCATCGGGATCTACCTGGCGATGGTCGCGTTCACCCCGCCGCTGCTGAAGCTGCACGACCGCTACGGCTGGGGCGTGTTCGCCGCACTCGCGGGCGCCGCGGCCGCGGTCGACGTACTGCGGTTCGCCGCCGGTGTGCCGTACCTGGAGTTCCTCAACTTCGCGTTCGTCTGGCTCGCCGTGCACCAGCTCGGCTTCCTGCGCGCCGACGACCGCATCCGCCGGCCCGCGGTCCTCGCCGGGGCCGGACTGGCCTCCGCCGTCGCGCTGGTGGCCCTCGGCCCGTATCCGCTGTCCATGGTCGGGATGCCCGGCGAGCGGATCAGCAACATGGCGCCGCCCACCCTCGCGTTGCTCTGCCACGGCCTCTGGCTCGTCGGCGCGGTGGAACTGCTGCGCGCTCCCGGGGCCCGGCTGGTGGCCGGGCCCCGCGTCTGGCGCGCGGTGGTGGCTGCCAACGGCGTCGCGATGACCGCGTTCCTGTGGCACCTCACCGCCATGCTCGGCGTGTACGGGGCGATGCTCGCCCTCGACGTCCCGCTGCCCGAGCCGGCCACCGGGGCCTGGTGGGCACAGGTTCCGGTGCGGATCGCGGCCGCCGTCGGGATCACCGCGGTCCTGGTCGCCGTCTTCCGCACCTTCGAACGGCCCGTCTCCGCCGTACTCCCGGCCCGGGGCAAGGGCTCGGGACCCGTCTCGGCGGTCGGCGTGACGCTCGCCCTGCTGGGTGTGCTGGGGCTGTCCATGGTCGGCTACGCGGGCCTGCTCGAAGGGCGCACCGCACTGCTGATCGCCGTGCACGTCAGTGCCCCGGCAGCCGTCGTCATGGCGCTCGGCGGCTGGCTGCTCGTGGAGCGGGCGGGACGGTGACCGCCCGCCCCGAACCTCATCCCGCCAGTTCCCGCAGGGTGCCTACGCCTGCTTCCAGAAGGTCCGTCGAAGCGAGCAGCCGGCGCGCGTTCTCAGGGTCCGCAGCAGGCAGGCCGTCTCCTGGGTCATGGTCCGCACGGTGTCCTCCTCGATCTGTACGACATCCTGTAGGCACAGGAGTCCGCGGGGCTGGGCGCCGGCTCTCAGCCCAGCCTCAGGGACTTCTTCGCCAACTCGTACGCCGGGAGCATCTCCCGGTGCTCCGTGGAGTCCAGCCCGCCCAGGTGCACCACCACCGGGCCCTTCGGGGTGGCGACCGCGAAGGCGCGCTCCTGCTTCCGCTCGTCCAGCAGCTCGACGTCCACCGTGTAGGTGACCTCCGCCCCCGCCTCGGTCTCCTCGTAGGCGGCCCCGGTGGCGTTCTCGTCGCCCGCCACGAAGTCCTCCAGCGCCGCGCGCGGGTCCGCCTCGGACACCCTGCCCTGCCAGACCCGGAGGTAGCCGATGTTCCCGGCGGGCTTGGCGTCGATCTCGCAGACCATCGTGGCCGAGCCCTGCCGGCCCGGTTCCGCGAGCTCGGAGCCGGGGTCCACCTCGACGGCCTGCGGCTTCCAGCCCGCCGCCAGGTCGAAGGTCACCGGCAGCTCACAGGCCGAGCCCGGGCCGCCGAGCGTGCCGCCCTTCGTCGCCGGGGCGCTGTCAGCGGCTCTCGCGGGGGCGCTGTCCCCGTTCTTCCCCGTGTCCGTGTCCGTCACCGTGCGGCTCCCGGACGGCGCCGAACAGCCCGCCAGTACCGCTGCCGCCAGGACCGCCGGTATGCAGGTTCGCATCGTGTCGCGCATCATCAAGTCCCCACCCCGGAGATGTTCCGCACCGCTCCGACCTGGGGTTACTCCCCATGATCGATCGCCGCACGCTATCGCACCCCGCGCGGCGACTACTCTGGGACGTCGAGCGGTCCCCGACGCAGGGATCCCCGAGGCAGGAGTGAAATGGCCGTCAATCTGGTCAATGTCGAGCAGGTCAGCAAGGTGTACGGCACCCGTGCCCTGCTCGACGGTGTATCCCTCGGGGTGTCCGAGGGCGACCGGATCGGCGTCGTCGGCCGCAACGGCGACGGCAAGACGACGCTCATCCGGATGCTCGCCAAGCTGGAGGACGCCGACACCGGCCGGGTCACCCACAACGGCGGGCTGCGACTCGGCGTCCTGACCCAGCACGACTCGCTGGACCCGGACGCCACCATCCGGCACGAGGTCATCGGCGATCTCGCCGACCACGAGTGGGCGGGCAGCGCCAAGATCCGGGACGTGCTGACCGGCCTGTTCGGCGGCCTCGCCCTCCCCGGCTTCGAGCACGGCCTCGACACCGTCATCGCCCCGCTCTCCGGCGGCGAGCGGCGCCGGATCGCGCTGGCCAAGCTGCTCATCGCCGAGCAGGACCTGATCGTCCTCGACGAGCCCACCAACCACCTCGACGTCGAGGGCATCTCCTGGCTGGCCGGGCACCTGCGGACCCGGCGCTCCGCGCTCGTCTGCGTGACCCACGACCGGTGGTTCCTCGACCAGGTCTGCACCCGCATGTGGGACGTGCAGCGCGGCTCGGTCCACGAGTACGAGGGCGGCTACAGCGACTACGTGTTCGCCCGGGCCGAGCGGGAGCGGATCGCCGCGACCGAGGAGTCCAAGCGGCAGAACCTGATGCGCAAGGAGCTGGCCTGGCTGCGCCGGGGCGCACCCGCGCGCACCTCCAAGCCGCGCTACCGCATCGAGGCGGCCAACGAGCTGATCGCCGATGTGCCGCCCCCGCGCGACACCAGCGAGCTGATGAAGTTCGCCAACGCGCGGCTCGGCAAGACCGTCTTCGACCTGGAGGACGTGACCGTCCAGGCCGGGCCCAAGACCCTGCTCACCCATCTCACCTGGCAGCTCGGCCCCGGCGACCGTATCGGCCTCGTCGGCGTCAACGGCGCGGGCAAGACCTCCCTGCTCAGGGCGCTCGAGGAGGCGTGCCGCAGCCAGGGCGACGTACAGCCCGCGGCCGGGAAGGTCGTGGTCGGCAAGACGGTCCGGCTCGCCTACCTCTCGCAGGAGGTCACCGAGCTCAACCCGAACCTGCGGGTGCTCGAGGCCGTCCAGCAGGTGCGCGACCGCGTCGACCTCGGCAAGGGCCGTGAGATGACGGCGGGCCAGCTCTGCGAGCAGTTCGGCTTCGCCAAGGAGAAGCAGTGGACGCCGGTGGGCGACCTCTCCGGTGGCGAGCGGCGGCGGCTTCAGATCCTGCGCCTGCTGATGGACGAGCCCAACGTCCTCTTCCTCGACGAACCGACCAACGACCTGGACATCGAGACCCTGACCCAGCTGGAGGACCTCCTCGACGGCTGGCCCGGGTCGATGATCGTGATCTCCCACGACCGGTTCTTCGTCGAGCGGACCACGGACCGGGTGATGGCCCTCCTCGGCGACCGGGCGCTGCGGATGCTGCCGCGCGGTATCGACGAGTACATCGAGCGCAGGCAGCGCATGGAGGAGGTGGCGACGCCCGCCTCCGCCGCGGGGTCCTCGGCGCCGAAGGCGGCGCCGGCCGAGGCCGTCTCGCCGCAGGCTGCTCGGGCCGCGAAGAAGGAGCTCCAGAAGGTGGAGCGTCAGCTCGACAAGATGTCGACCAGGGAGACGGCGCTGCACGCGCAGATCGCCGACAACGCCACCGACTTCGGGAAGGTCGCCACGCTCGACGCCGAGCTGCGTGAACTGGTCGCGGAGCGGGACGTGCTGGAGATGCGCTGGCTGGAACTGGCCGAGGAGGCCTGACCGTCGGGGACGGTCCGGCCCGGGCGGGCGGTGGGAACGGGGGACCGCCCGGCCCGGCGTGACCTGCGGAGCCATGCTCGTACGAGGGGCTCCTGCGCCGGCGAGGCACGACCGGGAGCGCGGCGATGTCGTCGCCGGCTCCGGGGAACGCCCATGACGTCCGGAGGGGCGTGCACGTCGCCGCTGGTCCTCGGCAGGTGGATACCCGTCTCGGGCGGGTTGATAACGGGACCTATCGCGACGAAAAGGGACGCTACCCATCAGGAGATCCGTGAAGTAGGCGCGTCCGATGTGTAGTTGACGTGACGTCAGCGGTGCGTGGGTCGCAGGGTCGCGGGCGCATGCGTAACAGCGGCATCACAGGCCGGTTCTCCCTTGGGAACGGGGCTGGACCGAATCGCTGTCCTGTGCGAAGCGGGTGGTACAAAGAAGCCCCGCTCGACTGTCGTGACGCCGCGGAATCCATGCCCGATTCGCTCCTTTCCGAGGGGAATTCAGCCCAGCGGAATCGCGGGGGAGAACGAACCGGGCACCGGACCGCACGAAGGGGGACGTGCTGATGACGCAGCCACCCAGCCAGCAACCGCCGCAGGGAGGCTTCGGGGCTCCCGAGGAGTCGCAGGACACCCCTCAGCCGCCCCAGCCGCAGTCACCCCCGACGGCTCCTCCGCCGCACATGCCGCCCGCCCCGCCGCAGACACCGCCCGCCGGGCAGCCCGGTTACGGCTACCCGCAGGCCCCGGCCACGCAGCCCGGCTACGGCTACCCGCAGGCCCCGGGGCAGGGTGCACCCGGACCGTACGCCCAGCAGCCCGGCCCCTACGGCGCACCGGCCGGACCGTACGCCCAGCAGCCCGGACCCTATGGCCAGCAGCCCGGCCCGTACGGTCAGCAGCCGCCCGGCGGTTACGGCTACCCGCAGCAGCAGTACCCCGGCGCACCCGCGCCCGGTGGTTCCGGCGGCGGCCCCCTCAAGGGCAAGCCCGCGGTCGTCATCGGTGCGGCGGTCGCCCTGCTCCTCGTCGTCGGTGGCGGGATCTTCCTCGCGACGAGCGGGAGCGACGACGGCGAGAAGAAGCCCGTGGCCAAGCCCAGCGGCGCCCCCGTGGACCCGAGCGCCTCGGCGAGTGTCGACCAGGGCGACGGCAAGGGTGACGGCCGCGAGGCGAACGACGACCTGAACGCCGGGCGCAAGGACGGCGAGGCGAAGGTCCTCTGGCTCACGAAGAACGGCCTCGACCTGCCGCGCAACGGCGCGGACGTCTACGGCCCGTGGATCGTCGGGGACACACTCGTCAAGGGCATGTACCGCTCGGTCGTCGGCTACTCCGTCGCCGACGGCAAGGAGAAGTGGACCCTTCCGCTTCCCGCCGACATGTGCGCAGCCCCTGGGACGGCCACCGCCGACGGCAAGATCGTCATCGGGGTGAAGAACGGCACCACGGACAAGGCCGACTGCTCCGAGCTCCGGATGATCGACCTCAACACGGGCAAGGCGGGCTGGAAGAAGGCCGTCAAGAAGACCGGTACCTGGGACATGATGTCCGACATCGGTCTGGCGATCAGCGGCGACACCGTCACCGTCGGCCGTACCGGCAACTCCAACGCCTACCGGGTCAGCGACGGTTCCGAGCTTTTCGGCAAGCCTTCGGGCAACTGCCAGCCGTTCGCCTTCGCCGGAGGGCCCAAGCTGATCGCCGCGTCCAGCTGCCGCACCTCGGACGTGGACAACCCGCAGCACCAGGTCCAGGAGATCGACCAGACCACCGGGAAGCCGAAGTGGACCTACCAGCCCAAGCGCGGCTGGGAGGTCGACAAGGTCTACTCGGTGAGCCCGCTCGTGGTCTCGCTGACCCAGCGCGAGGAGAAGAAGTGGTCCATCCTCGCGCTCAAGGAGAACGGAACGCTCCGCTCGCAGCTGGTCGGTGACAAGGAGGACAAGTTCTCCGTCGACTGCGGCCACGACTTCTCGATCTTCGGTGAGCAGCTCGAAGGCTGCACCGGCCTCGCCGCCGACGCCAACAGCTTCTACATGATGACCGAGGACGACACCAGCGGCACCGGCCGCACCAACAAGGTCATCGCCTTCGACCTCAACACCGGCAAGCCGAAGTGGAAGGCCGCCGCCCCCGCCGAGCGCACCATGAAGCCGCTGCGCATGGAGGGCGGCAACGTGCTGGTCTACCTGGAGCCGTCGTACGACAAGGGCGGGGCGATCGCGACGATCGCGCCCACCGGCGGCGCGCCCAAGGTGCTGCTCCAGCACCCGGACTCGACGACCCGGATCGAGAACTTCTTCTCGTCCAAGATCGCCTATGAGGGTGGCCGCTCCTTCGTCGTCAGCGCACGCGTCAGTGCGGGCACCGACGAGGAGGAGAAGGAGCAGACGACCATGATGGCCTTCGGCAAGTGACGGCCGACACCGGCAACCGCAGCCCCCTCCTCTTCCCGGAATCCCCAGAGGTACGTACGCCATGACCCAGCCGCCCCAGCCCCCCAACGAACCGCCCCAGGGCGGGTTCGGCGCCCCGCAGGACCCGCCTCCCGGCGGATTCGGCGCGCCCACCCCGCCGCCGTCGGACGGTCTCACCAAGCAGCCTCCGGCCGCGCCGCCCACCCCGCCCGCCGGTGGCTACGGCAGCCCGCCGCCGCCTCCGCCGGCCGGTGGGTACGGCGCTCCGCAGGGCCCCCCGCCCGGACAGCCGCCGCAGAATCCCGCGTACGGCTACCCGCAGGCGCCGCCGCCCGGGCAGCCTCCGACGCAGCCCGGCTACGGCTTCCCGCAGCAGGGGTACGGATACCCGACCGCGCCGATGCACCCGCAGTACGCCGCCCAGCAGCCGGGCGGCGGCAAGAAGTTCAACACCCGGATGCAGATCATCGTCGCCGCCGTGGTCGCCGTGGTCCTGATCGTCGGCGGCGGGGTCATCTACGCCTCCAGCGGCGGTGACGGCGGTGACAAGCGGACCGACGCCTCCTCGGCCGGCCCCGACGGCGGCGAGGGCAAGGGCGGCGAGGGCGACGGACTGGCCGGTGGCACGGAGAAGGCCCCGGCCGACACCAAGTCCGAGCTCGGCCTCCAGCTCCGGCACCCCAAGGTCACCGACACCACGGTCGTCGACGGCTCCTGGGTCACCGACAAGGTGTACGTGAAGACCGGGGTGTACGAGGTCGTCGGCTACGACCTCGCCAAGGGCACCAAGCTCTGGTCGATCCCGCTGCCCGGTCAGGTCTGCGCCGCCTCGCGGCACATGAGCAAGGACTTCAGGACGGCGATCGCGTTCCAGGAGGGCAAGCCCACCGCGGCGGACAAGTACCCCTCCTGCAACCAGATCGGCGGGCTCGACCTCGCCACCGGCAAGCTGATGTGGAACAAGTCCGTCACCTCCGACTCCAGCGGTGACGAGCCGGTCCGCTTCAACGAGGTCACCCTCAGCGGCTCCACGGTGGCCGCCGGGGGCACCAGCGGAGGCGCGGCGTTCAGCCTCGCCGACGGCGCCGAGCTGTGGAGGCCGAAGACCGACGCGAACAACTGCTCCGACCGCGGGTACGCCGGCGGTGAGGCCCTCGCCGTTGTCCGCAGGTGCGGCGACTACGACAACTCGCAGCTGACCATCCAGGCCCTGAACCCGTCCACCGGAGCCCCGATCTCCTCGTACAACATGCCGGCCGGTGTGGACTACGCGAGCATCGTCTCCACGAAGCCGCTCGTCGTCGCGGCCGACGTCGGCGACACCGCCGGTGACGGCAGCGGCATCTCGGACTTCTTCTCCATCGACGCGGCCACCGGCAAGCTCATCGTCCGGATCTCCGCCGACGCGGACAAGTACGCCGCGAAGTGCGGTTCCACCGAGGTCGAGACGTGCCAGTCCCTGGCCGTCGGCAACAACAAGCTGTACGTGCCGACCGAGGAGCACGAGGGCACCGGGGAGTACGGCGACACCAACGAGATCGTCGCCTTCGACCTCACCACCGGCAAGCTCGTCGGCGGCAGGGCGGACGCGGGCAACGACTACACCATCACCCCGCTGCGCATGGACGGCTCCAACGTCATCGCGTACAAGAGGCCCCCGTACGACAAGGGCGGCCAGATCGTCTCCATCAACGGCTCGACGTTCGAGGAGACCGTGCTGATGGTCAACCCGGACACCGAGAAGGTGCGTGAGGCGGAGACCAGCTTCTCCGTCGACTACGCCGAGTTCATCTACGAGAAGGGCCGGCTGTTCATCTCCGAGAAGATGATCAGCGAGCCCAGCAAGAGCGCGGCCGCCAACGACCGGAACTACCTGGTCGTGTCCTTCAGCACCGTCTGACCCGTCCCGGGTGAGCGGTGAGCAGTGAGCGGTTTCGGCCCCGCCGGTTGATCATTCGACCGGCGGGGCCGATCGCTTTCCGGCCGGTTCCGACCGGCAAGTAGCCCCGAAGGGAGCAGAATTCGGCAGCCTTGGGGGCTTCTGCCCGGTAGAGGGCACGCGGCGTCGAACAAGCGTGTAACTTGCCGGGTCAGAAGGCCGGGGGGCCTGCGAGGGGCTACACAGCGGTAGGCGCTGTACATGGGGGCAGAACTCGATGGGCGTGCGGCTCATGGTGGTCGATGACCACCGTCTGCTGGCAGAGGCACTCGCCTCCGCCTTGAAACTGCGCGGGCACCGGGTGCTCGCGGCGGCCGCACCGACGGCCGGGGCCGCGGAACTGGTCGTCAGCCGGGCACCCGAGGTCTGCCTGTTCGGTACGGCGTCGCCCGCCGAACCAGGTGTGTTCGACCCGATCGTGCGCATCGGTCGGGAGCGTCCGCAGGTGGCCGTCGTGGTGCTCGGCCCGGTGCCGAGTCCGCGCGGCATCGCGGCGGCCTTCGCCGCCGGGGCGGCCGGCTACGTCCGCCACGACGAACGCATCGAGGGCGTCGAACGCGCGATGCTCAAGGCCCGCGCGGGCGAGGCCGCCGTGTCGCCGCAGCTGCTGCGCGGCGCGTTCGCCGAGCTGCTGCACCCCGCGGCCCAGCCGGACGACGAGGGGCAGCGACTGCTGCGGATGCTCACCCCGCGCGAGGTCGAGGTGCTGGTGCGGGTCGCCGAGGGCGAGGACACCAGGCTGATCGCGGCCGGGATGGGGATCGCGCCGAGCACCGCGCGCACCCATGTGCAGCGGGTGCTGATGAAGCTGGGTGTCGGCTCCCGCCTGGAGGCCGCGGCCCTCGCGGCACGTACGGGGCTGCTGGACCGGGCGGCGGGAACGCCGCAGGGGCCGGACCGCCTCGCGTGATCGCGTGGTGGTCCGGCCCCTGCGGACATGCCTGCCGGGGCGCTGGTCAGCTCTCCGGCGTACCGGGTGTCTCGTCCGGCACCGGCACCTGGGCCGGGCGCAGCTTCATCCAGATCAGGAAGAACAGGCCGAGCGCCAGCATGGCCAGTCCGGTCCACAGGTTTATGTGGACGCCCTCGGCCTTCTCGAGGTCGGCGTCGGACGGGCTGATGCCGGCGATGGTGACGATCACTCCGTAGACCACGAAGAGACCGCCGATGATCCGCCGGATGTCGAAGAGCCGGGCCGCGGTCGCGGACGTGCGCTCCAGTTCGGAGACTTCCTTGTGCAGGTCGGACATGGTGAGTGCCTCCGATCAGAGCGAGTAGGGCAGGTAGCAGAGGGCGGCGAGGACGATGGCGCCCCAGCCGAGCAGCACGGGCTTGCGGTACCAGGCGTCGTCGCCCTCCTCCGGCGCCTCGTCGGCGTCCGGGGACTCCGTCCCGTAGACCAGGCCCGCCAGTTCGGCCTCGGGCTTGGGGGCGGTGAACAGGGTGACGGCGACCATGACGACCGCGCCGGCGACGAATCCGACGATGGCGGAGACGAAGTTGGCGCCCTGGTCGGACGGGATGTCGATGACGCCCTGCTTGTAGATGACGAAGTAGTTCACCATCGCGGCGGTGGTGCCCGCGACGAGGCCCCAGACACCGGACTTCATCGAGGCCCGCTTCCAGAACATGCCGATGATGAACACGACGAACATCGGGACGTTGAAGAACGAGAACAGCGTCTGCAGGTACGTCATGATGTTGGAGAAGCTGGCGGCGATGAACGCCGTGCCGATCGAGGCCAGCACACCGACCGCGGTGATCAGCCGGCCGAAGCGCAGGTAGTACGCGTCCGGCTGGTCCTTCCTCACGTACCGCTGCCAGATGTCCGTGGTGAACACCGTGTTGAAGGAGGACACGTTGGCGGCCATGCCGGCCATGAACGCGGCCAGCAGACCGGTCACCGCTATGCCGAGCACACCGTTGGGCAGGAGCTCCTGCATCAGCAGCGGGATGGCGTCGTTGTAGGTCAGGTCCGAGCCGGGGGTACCTATCCTGGGCACGATCACGGCGGCGACCAGGCCCGGGATCATCACCGCGAAGACGATGAAGATCTTCGGGAAGGCGGCGATCAGCGGGGTGCGCTGGGCGGCCGAGAGGTTCTTCGCGGACAGGGCGCGCTGCACCTCGGCGAAGTTGGTGGTCCAGTAGCCGAAGGACAGCACGAAGCCGAGGCCGAGGATGATCGTCAGCCAGTTGGCGCCGAGCGGGTTGGCGTCACCGATGCCGGTACCGCCCCACGCGGTCATGAAGTCGGCGCCGTGCTGCTTCTCCAGCGAGCCGCTCAGCCCGTCCCAGCCGCCGACGCGCTTGAGGCCCAGCAGGGTGAGCGGGATCAGCGCGGCGAGGATGACGAAGAACTGCAGCACCTCGTTGTAGATCGCCGAGGAGAGGCCGCCGATGGTGATGTAGACGAGGACGAAGAGACCCGCGACGACGATCGCGACCCACTGCGGCCAGCCGAGGAGCGCCTCCACGACGATCGACAGGGCGTAGAGGTTCACGCCCGCGATCAGGATCGCCGCGAAGGCGAAGAGCACGGAGCTCAGCAGGTGTGCCGACCTGTCGAACCGCTGGAGCAGGAACTCGGGTACGGAGCGGACCTTCGACCGGTAGTAGAAGGGCATCATCACCAGGCCGAGGAAGACCATGGCGGGGATGGCACCGATCCAGTACCAGTGGACGACCGCGACGCCGTACTGCGCGCCGGTCGCCGCCATGCCGAGGATCTCGGTGGCACCGAGATTCGCCGCCACGAAGGCCAGGCCGGTCACCCAGGCGGGCAGCGAACGGCCGGACAGGAAGAAGTCGAGGCTGGTCTTCACGCTGGCCCGGGCGGCGAAGCCGATGCCGAGCACCACGACGAAGTAGATCGCCAGGATTGTGTAGTCGAGCCCGTTCGTGGGGAGTCGGAGCCCTTCGGCCAGATATTGCATGGGGGGTACTCGCTTCGTTGCGCGAACTGAACCCGACGGAACCTACGCCTTTGTGTTCAGAAAATGAACAGTTTGATTGGCGTTCTTTGTTTGATCGTGATCGGAAGGGAGAGAATGTCCCGTTCTGTTCCCACGTGGGCACAGTCCATTCGCAGGCTTGTGACGTCGGTCGCGCCATTGACGCATAGTGTTTACTTGTGATTTGTTATGTGCGATTATGTTTAGAGGGCGTTACATGGAGGAGCCTGGTGAAGAAGACGGTTACGACCCTCGCCGACGGCCGTGAGCTGATCTACTACGACTCCGCGGACGACGTCGTCCGCGACGCGGTCGACCCGCGGCCGCTCGACGCCGTCCCCCCGTCCGGGGAGGACTCGGAGATCCGCCACGACCCGCTGCTCGGCGACTCGGTGGCCATCGCCTCGCACCGGCAGGGGCGCACCTACCACCCGCCGGCCGACGAGTGCCCGCTCTGCCCCTCGCGCGACGGACGGCACAGCGAGATCCCGGACACCGGATACGACGTGGCCGTCTTCGAGAACCGCTTCCCCTCGCTCGCCGGGGACTCCGGCCGCTGCGAGGTCGTCTGCTTCACGTCCGACCACGACGTGTCCTTCGCCGGTCTCACCGACGACCAGGCCGCCCTGGTCCTGGAGGCATGGACCGACCGCACCGCCGACCTCGCCGAGCTCCCCCAGGTCGCCCAGGTGTTCGCCTTCGAGAACCGCGGCGCCGAGATCGGCGTCACCCTCGGCCACCCGCACGGACAGATCTACGGCTATCCCTTCGTCACCCCGCGCACCGAGCAGATGCTGCGCTCGATGGAGGCGCACCGCGCCGGGACCGGCCGCAACCTCTTCGACGACGTCGTCGCCCGGGAGCTGGCCGACGGCTCGCGCGTCGTACTCGAGGGTGAGCACTGGGTCGCCTTCGTGCCGTACGCGGCGCACTGGCCCTACGAGGTCCATCTCCACCCGCGCCGGCGCGTTCCGGACCTCAGGGAACTCGACGGCGCGGCGCGCACAGAGTTCCCACAGATCTATCTGGAACTCTTGAGGCGATTCGACCGGATCTTCGGCCCGGGGGAGCCGCCCACCCCGTACATCTCGGCCTGGCACCAGGCTCCCTTCAGGATCCCCGGCCGTGAGGAGTTCGCGCTGCACCTCGAGCTCTTCACCATCCGGCGGACCCCCGACAAGCTGAAGTTCCTCGCGGGCTCCGAGTCCGGCATGGGCGTGTTCATCAACGACGTGCCGCCGGAGGCCGCGGCCCAGCGACTGCGAGAGGTAGCGAGCGAGTGAGCAACACCGGCAAGAAGTACCTGGTGACGGGCGGCGCGGGATACGTCGGCAGCGTCGTCGCCGCCCATCTGCTGGAGGCGGGGCACACCGTCACCGTCCTCGACGACCTGTCGACCGGCTTCCGTGAGGGCGTCCCCGCGGGAGCGGAGTTCATCGAGGGCCGCATCCAGGACGCGGCCGAGTGGCTCGACGCCTCCTACGACGGCGTGCTGCACTTCGCCGCCTACTCCCAGGTCGGCGAATCCGTCGTCGACCCGGAGAAGTACTGGGTCAACAACGTCGGCGGGACCACCGCCCTGCTCGCCGCCATGCGTGACGCGGGCGTGCGCACCCTCGTCTTCTCCTCCACCGCGGCGACCTACGGCGAACCGGTCTCCAGCCCCATCACCGAGGCAGACCCGACCGCACCCACGAGCCCCTACGGCGCCTCCAAACTCGCCGTCGACCACATGATCACCGGCGAGGCGACCGCCCACGGACTGGCCGCCGTCTCCCTGCGGTACTTCAACGTCGCGGGCGCCTACGGCAGCTGCGGCGAACGCCACAGCCCCGAGTCGCACCTCATCCCGCTGGTCCTCCAGGTCGCGCTCGGACAGCGCGAGTCGATCTCCGTGTACGGCGACGACTACCCCACCCCGGACGGCACCTGCGTACGCGACTACATCCACGTCGCCGACCTCGCCGAGGCCCACCTGCTGGCCCTCGAAGCGGCCACCGCCGGCGACCACCTCATCTGCAACCTCGGCAACGGCAACGGCTTCTCCGTCCGCGAGGTCATCCAGACCGTCCGCACGGTCACCGGCCACCCGGTCCCCGAGACCGCCGCCGCCCGGCGCGGCGGCGACCCGGCCGTCCTCGTCGCCTCCGCCGCCACCGCCAGGGAGCGGCTCGGCTGGCAGCCGTCGCGCGCCGACCTCACAGCCATCGTCGCCGACGCATGGACGTTCGCCCGCCGAGAGGAGCCCACCGCACCATGACCGACGACGCCGAGCTGACCGCCTCCTTCACCGAGCTCTACGGGACCGGCCCCGAAGGCATCTGGGCAGCGCCCGGACGCGTGAACCTCATCGGTGAGTACACCGACTTCAACGGCGGCTTCGTCATGCCGCTCGCCCTCCCGCACACCGCCCGCGCCGCCGTCGCCCGCCGCACCGACGGGCGGCTGCGCCTGCACTCCACCGACGTGCCGGGCGGGGTCGTCTCGCTGCGCGTCGACGAACTCGCCCCGCACTCGGGCCACGGCTGGGCCGCCTACCCCGCGGGTGTCGTCTGGGCGCTGCGCGAGGCCGGGCATTCCGTCACCGGCGCGGACATACAGCTCACCTCCACGGTCCCCGTCGGTGCCGGGCTGTCCTCCTCCGCCGCCCTGGAGGTCGTCACCGCACTCGCCCTCAACGACCTGTTCGAGCTGGGCCTGAGCACCCAGGAGGTGGCGCTGCTCGGCCAGCGCGCCGAGAACGCGTTCGTCGGCGTGCCCTGCGGCGTCATGGACCAGATGGCCTCCGCCTGCTGCACCGAGGGGCACGCGCTCCACCTGGACACCCGCGACCTCACCCTGCGCCAGGTCCCCTTCGACCTGGCCGCGCACGGGCTGCGGCTGCTGGTCGTCGACACCCGGGTCAAGCACGCCCTGGGCGACGGGGCGTACGCGGAACGCCGGGCCGGATGCGAGGCGGGCGCTCGGGCACTCGGTATCGACACCCTGCGCGACCTGCCCTTCGAGGGGCTGGACACCGCCCTCGCCACCCTGGCGGCGAGCGAGGGCGAGTCGGTCGTGCGCTACGTGCGGCACGTGGTGAGCGACAACCACCGTGTGGAGCGGATCATCGCGCTGCTCGACGCGGGCGACGTACGCGCGGCGGGCCCGGTCCTCAACGAGGGGCACGTCTCCCTCCGCGACGACCTGCGGGTCTCCTGCCCGGAGCTGGACCTCGTCTTCTCGGCTGCGAGCGAGGCCGGGGCGCTCGGCGCCAGGATGACCGGCGGCGGCTTCGGCGGCTCGGCGATCGTGCTGGTGGAGGAGGCGATGGCGGACACCGTCGCCAAGGCGGTCTCGGAGGCCTTCACCGCCGCCGGCCACGCCACCCCGGGAATCTTCCCCGCCGTCGCCTCCGCGGGGGGCCGTCGGATCGCTCCAGCTGCTTGACGAGGATGAACTCCGCGACGCCGGGCGGGTAGTCGGGGACCTCCCCGACCACCTCGTACCCCTGCTTCCGGTAGAAGGCGGGGGCCTGGAAGTCCCAGGTCTCCAGCCGGGAGCGGGTACAGGCCCGTTCGTCGCGGGCGAGCCGCTCCGCCTCGGCCAGCAGCCGCGAGCCGAGGCCGAGGCCCCGGTGGCGGGCGTCCACCCAGAGCAGGTCCACATGGAGCCAGTGGGCCCAGGTCCGTCCGCTCAGCCCGCCGGCCAGGGCCCCCTGTTCGTCCAGGAGCCAGACGTCCAGCGGGACTTCGTGTTCGGCGGAGGTGGAGTGCAGCGCGCGCAGCTCCGGCGAACCGGCCCAGTTGTCGTCGTGCAGCCGATGGCCCAGCAGAATACGACGTTCCTTGTCTACTTCTGTCTCAAGACGGAACATGAATCACACCCTAAACACCTTGCTCGATCAGTTCCGCGAATCGCCTTCCGGTACCCGAGGCCCCCCGTACGCTGGTGCACAGCACCGGTGGGGGCCGGTGTCGTTTCAGGGGACGAGACGGTCGGATACGACGCCCGGGCCGGGTGGCGGTCGGTACACGGCGGCGGCCGTGCGCCGGAGGTCACCGGAGTGCTCCGGGCGTCGTGTCCGAAGTGGTCCGTCCTCGTCGGGGCCGGCCGGGTACGGGGCGCCCCAGGAGTTCACACAGCATGGGGGTGTCTGTGGTGCGTATCCGGGTTCTGGTGGTCGACGACCACCGCATCTTTGCCGAGTCCCTCGCCGCGGCACTCGCGGCCGAGCCCGACGTCGACGTGTCGGCGGCGGGCAGCGCTCCCGCCGCGCTGCGCTGTCTGGAGCGCGCGGCAGCGGAGGGCCGTCGCTACGACGTGATGCTGGTCGACGCCGAGCTGGGCGTCCTCGCCGCGGACGGCGCCCGCACCGTGCCCGCGCCGCGCACGGACCCGGACACCGGGTCCGGCAGCGGTCCGGCGGACGGCATCTCGCTGGCGGCCGGGGTGCGTTCGAGCCATCCGCACATCCGCACCGTGGTGCTCGCCGAGAAGGACGACCCGCGCCGCGCCGCGACGGCACTGCAGGCCGGGGCCTCGGGCTGGGTCGCCAAGGACTGCTCGCTGCAACGCCTGCTGGCGGTCATACGCGGTGTGCTGCGCGACGAGACGCACCTGCCCGCCGCGCTGCTGACGGGGGTTCTGAGGGAGCTGACCGCGGCACGCAAGCACCGCACCGAGTCCGAGCAGCTCGTGGAGTCGCTGACACCGCGCGAGCGCGAGGTGTTGCGCTGCATGGTGGCGGGCCTGGGCCGCAAGGCCGTGGCGGAGCGGCTCTTCCTGTCCCCGCACACGGTGCGCACCCACATGCAGAACGTGCTGGGGAAGCTGGGCGTGCACTCGACCCTCGCCGCCGTGGCGCTGGCGAGAAGGGCCGGGGTCGGCCCGGTCGCCCTCAGGGCCGTCCCGTAGTCCCTGGTGGATCAGCGCGCGGGGGCGGACGAGGAGCGTCGCCAGGCGGAGGGGCGCTCGCACCGGACGCGTCCGGGTGTTCCGGCAGCGCGGCGAGCGGCCGTGGCTCTCGCCGTGCGCCCGCCCGGGGTCACGGCACGGCCCTCAACCGGGGATGTTGTCGAACGGGGCGGTCAACCGGCGTAGCAGTCCGGCCAGTTCGGAACGCTGCTGGCGGGAGAGCTCGCCCAGGATGGCCCGCTCCTGGGCGAGCAGCCCGGCAAGCGACTGGTCGGCCTTGTCGCGGCCGAGGTCGGTCAGCCGCACGAGCACACCGCGCCGGTCGCTGGGGTCCGGCAGCCGCTCCACGAGGTTCTTCTTGGTCAGACGGTCGATGCGGTTGGTCATCGTGCCCGAGGTGACCAGGGTCTGGGTGAGGAGCTGTCCGGGGGAGAGCTGGTACGGGGCGCCCGCGCGGCGCAGCGACGTCAGCACGTCGAACTCCCACGGCTCCAGCTGGTGCTCCGCGAACGCGATCCTGCGGGCCCGGTCCAGGTGCCGTGCCAGGCGTGAGACGCGGCTCAGCACCTCGAGCGGTTCCACGTCGAGGTCCGGGCGCTCGCGACGCCATGCAGCGACCAGCCGGTCGACCTCGTCCTCCATGTCGATCAGTGTAGAGGGTCCCTCGACATGAAGTCTCTTGAATTCAAGTGTCTTGACATCAAGATATCTGTCCGGTGATCCTGACCCCATGACATCGCCCACCTGGGACCCAGGGCAGTACCTCCGGTACGCCGACCACCGCACCCGGCCCTTCCACGACCTCCTGGCCCGGATCGGCCCCCTGCCGCACGAACCCGCACCCAGGATCGCCGACCTCGGATGCGGCGCGGGCAACGTCACCGCACTCCTCGCCCGGCGCTGGCCGGACGCCCACGTCACGGGCTACGACAGCTCACCCCGGATGCTCGAACGCGCCCGCACCCACACCGGGCCCCTCCTCGACTTCGCCGAGGCCGACGCCGGCACCTGGACACCCACCGAGACGTACGACCTCATCGTCTCCAACGCCCTGCTCCAGTGGGTACCCGGCCACACCGCCCGCCTCCCGCACTGGATCGGCGCACTCGCCCCCGGCGGCACCCTCGCCTTCCAGGTCCCCGGCAACTTCGACGCCCCCAGCCACACCGTCATGCGCGAACTCGCCGAATCCCCCCGCCGGCGCGACCGCCTCGGCGGCCTCCTGCGCCACGGCGACGCCGTACACACCCCCGCCCACTACCTGGAGCACCTCACCGCGCCCGGCCGCACCGTCGACGTCTGGGAGACCACCTACCTGCACCTTCTCCAGGGTGAGGACCCCGTCCTCGACTGGGTCAAGGGCACCGGCCTGCGCCCCCTCCTCGACGCACTCGCCGACGACCCCGTGGCCCGGGACGAATTCGTCACCGAGTACCGCGACCGGCTGCGCGCCGCCTACCCGGCCGGCCCGCACGGCACGGTCTTCCCGTTCCGCCGGATCTTCGCGGTGGTCCGCACTCCCGGGGAGCAGCCTTGATCACCGCCGTCGACCATGTCCAACTAGCCGCCCCGCCCGGATCGGAGGACGCCCTGCGGGCCTTCTACGTACACGTCCTCGGCCTCACGGAGCTCCCCAAGCCCCCGGTCCTGGCCGCCCGCGGCGGCTGCTGGTTCGGGGCCGGTCCGGTCCAGCTGCACCTCGGAATCGAAGAGGACTTCCGCCCGGCCAGGAAGGCCCACCCGGGCCTGCGCGTCACGGACATCGACGTATTCGCGGCCCGGCTTACCGGACACGGCGCCCCCGTCGAGTGGGACGACGATCTTCCCGGCCATCGCCGCTTCCACTCCCAGGACCCCGTGGGCAACCGACTGGAATTTCTGGAGCCGGTCACCGGGTGAGCGTCACAGCGCGTCCAGGGCCTCCGCCGAGATGTCGAGGTCGACGTGGAACGGCACCCCGGTCTTGAGCCGGTCGTGGTGGATGCCCGTCAGCGCGTACGCCTTGTTCACGGGGTCCAGCTCGTAGACCCGCACGACCGGGTGCCGGTCGCTCCCCGCCATCTCGACCAGCCAGAAGTTGGGGATGCCGGCCGCCGCGTACTTCCCGGGCTTGGTGTCACGGTCGCGGGCCTCGGAGTCCGGTGAGACCACCTCGACGGCCAGGAGTACGTCCGCCGCGTCGAAGCGAGTCAGCTCCCGCCCGGTGACGGCCGCAGCGCGGACGACGGACACGTCCGGCTCCGGAGCGTTGCGCCGGTCCAGAGCCACGGTCATCTCCCGCACGACCTTCAGTTCACGCGGGGCACCGCTGCGCAACCCCCAGGTCAGCAGGTCGATCATCCGGCTGTGAAAAATGCGCTGCGGACTCACAAAAACCAGGCTCCCGTCGAGCAATTCCGTGTGCGGCGGGAGATCGGGCAAGGTGAACAGATCGTCCACCGTGTATCCGTCCTGGGGCGGCACCGGCCAGCGGCTGCTGCGCCCGGCGATCGGCTCGGCGGTCATGATTCCTCCCATGGGCGGGATTCTGGTCCTGCACCACCACAGTAGGGTCGGCTTCCCGACTTCGTCATCACAACGGGTGATCACGTGCACACCGGCGCGGCTCAGTTCTTCCGGTGCCCTATCAGCCGCGGCTTCGACTCCAGGTTCTCCAGCCCGTGCCACGCCAGATTCACCAGGTGGGCCGCGACCTCGGCCTTCTTCGGCTTCCGCACGTCAAGCCACCACTGGCCGGTCAGCGCCACCATCCCGACCAGGGCCTGCGCGTACAGCGGGGCGAGCTTCGCGTCGAAGCCGCGGGCCTTGAACTCCAGGCCCAGGATGTCCTCGACCTGCGTCGCGATGTCACTGATCAGCGACGCGAACGTGCCCGTGGACTGCGCGACCGGGGAGTCCCGGACCAGGATCCGGAAACCGTCCGTGTACGTCTCGATGTAGTCGAGCAGCGCGAACGCCGCCTGCTCCAGCAGCTCACGCGGATGCCCCGCCGTGAGCGCACCCGTCACCAGGTCCAGCAACTGGCGCATCTCACGGTCCACCACGACGGCGTACAGACCCTCCTTGCCGCCGAAGTGCTCGTACACCACCGGCTTGGAGACCCCGGCGCGCGCCGCGATCTCCTCCACCGAGGTGCCCTCGAACCCCTTGTCGGCGAACAGGGTGCGGCCGATGTCCAGGAGCTGCTCGCGACGCTCCTTGCCCGTCATCCGGACCCTGCGGGTCCGCCGGGTAGGGGTGGGCATGCTCTTCTCGCCGCTGGTGCTTGAGTCGGTCGCCACGTCGTCAATCATGCCGGGTCGGCGGCTGCGGCCTTGCGCCGGGAGGCGATACGCGAGGCATCCGGCCAGCGGACATCGTGCGCCCAGCCCAACTGCTCGAACCAGCGGATCAGCCGGGCACTGGAGTCGATCTGGCCGCGCAGCACGCCGTGACGCGCGCTCGTGGGCTCCGCGTGGTGCAGGTTGTGCCAGGACTCACCGCACGAGAGCACCGCCAGCCACCACACGTTCCCCGACCTGTCGCGCGACTTGAACGGACGCCTGCCGACCGCGTGACAGATCGAGTTGATCGACCACGTCACGTGGTGCAGCAGCGCGACACGGACCAGCGAACCCCAGAAGAAAGCGGTGAACGCACCCCACCACGACATCGTGACCAGGCCGCCGACCAGCGGCGGGATCGCCAGCGAGAGGATCGTGAAGCTCAGGAAGTGGCGCGAGATCCCACGCAGCGCCGGATCCCGCACCAGGTCGGGGGCGTACTTCTGCTGCGGCGTCTGCTCCTCGTTGAACATCCAGCCGATGTGGGCCCACCACAGCCCCTTCATCAGCGCCGGGAGGCTCTCGCCGAACCTCCACGGCGAATGCGGGTCGCCCTCGGCGTCGGAGAACCGGTGGTGCTTGCGGTGGTCGGCCACCCAGCGCACCAGCGGACCCTCCACCGCCATCGAACCCGCGACGGCCAGCGCGATACGGAGCGGACGCTTCGCCTTGAACGACCCGTGCGTGAAGTAGCGGTGGAAACCGATCGTCACACCGTGGCAGCCCCAGTAGTACATGGCGACCAGCAGGCCCAGGTCGAGCCAGCTGACGCCACGCCCCCAGGCCAGCGGCACCGCCGCCACCAGGGCGGCGAACGGCACCACGATGAACAGGAGCAGCGCGATCTGCTCGACCGAACGCTTCTTGTCGCCGCCGAGCGTGGCGGAGGGAGCTGCGGTGTCGCCTGCCGCTGTCGGCAGGCCGTCGTCGATCACATCGGGGCTGGTGGGCATTGGGGAGTCCCCCGTGAGGTGAGGAAATATGACGGAATGAGCGGGCTACGCCTCCGTAACCTACGGCAACGTAAGTATGGCAGTGAGGAGGCCCGCGACACGAGAGCGCCGCAGAGGCAACCCCTGTGCGGCCGGGCTCCCACCCCTCGTGTACCCCCAATCGGGACCACCCCGCAGGGCAGCGAGCACGCCGGACGCCCGGACACCTATCCTGGGTGGGCCGGACAGCGCGGTCCGCACTCTGCATACCCGGGGCGAGCCGTCAGCACCGCGAGCGCCCCGGCCCCCCTGACAGACGTGCTCAACCACTGCAAGGAGCCGCACACTGTGAGCAGTGCCGACCAGACCCCTGCCGCCAACACCGAGCTGCGCGCGGACATCCGCCGCCTCGGAGACCTGCTGGGCGAGACCCTCGTACGCCAGGAAGGCCAGGAGCTCCTCGACCTCGTCGAGCGCGTCCGCGCCCTGACCCGCACCGACGGCGAGGCCGCCGCCGAGCTTCTCGGCGACACGGACCTGGAGACCGCCGCACAGCTCGTGCGCGCCTTCTCCACCTACTTCCACCTCGCCAACGTCACCGAGCAGGTCCACCGCGCCCACGAGATGCGCGACCGCCGGGCAGCCGAGGGCGGGCTCCTCGCCCGCACCGCCGACCGCCTCAAGGACGCCGACCCCGAGCACCTGCGGGCCACCGTCAAGAACCTGAACGTACGGCCCGTCTTCACCGCGCACCCCACCGAGGCCGCGCGGCGCTCCGTACTGAACAAGCTCCGGCGCATCGCCGAGCTCCTCGAAACACCCGTCATCGAGGCCGACCGCCGGCGCCACGACCTGCGGCTCGCCGAGAACATCGACCTCATCTGGCAGACCGACGAACTCCGCGTCGTCCGCCCGGAGCCCGCCGACGAGGCCCGCAACGCCATCTACTACCTCGACGAACTGCACGCCAGCGCGGTGGGCGACGTCCTGGAGGACCTGGCCGCCGAACTCGAGCGCGTCGGCGTCGAGCTGCCCGCCGGCACCCGCCCCCTCACCTTCGGCACCTGGATCGGCGGCGACCGCGACGGCAACCCCAACGTGACGCCCGCCGTCACCTGGGACGTGCTGATCCTCCAGCACGAGCACGGCATCACCGACGCCCTCGAACTCGTCGACTACCTGCGCGGACTCCTCTCCAACTCCATCCGCTACACCGGAGCCACCGACGAGCTCCTCACCTCCCTCCAGACCGACCTGGAGCGGCTCCCCGAGATCAGCCCCCGCTACAAGCGGCTGAACGCCGAGGAGCCCTACCGCCTCAAGGCCACCTGCATCCGCCAGAAGCTCGTCAACACCCGCGAGCGCCTGGCCTCCGGCACCCCGCACCGCCCCGGCTGCGACTACCTCGGCACCTCCGAGCTCCTCGCCGACCTCGCACTCATCCAGACCTCCCTGCGCGAGCACCGCGGCGGACTCTTCGCCGACGGCCGCATGGACCGCACCATCCGCACGCTCTCCGCCTTCGGACTCCAGCTCGCCACCATGGACGTACGCGAACACGCCGACGCCCACCACCACGCCCTGGGCCAGCTCTTCGACCGGCTCGGCGAGGAATCCTGGCGCTACGCCGACATGCCCCGCGACTACCGGCAGAAGCTCCTCGCCAAGGAACTCCGCTCCCGCCGCCCCCTCGCCCCCACCCCGGCCCCGCTCGACGCGGCCGGCGAGAAGACCCTCGGCGTCTTCCACACCATCAAGCACGCCTTCGAGCGCTTCGGCCCCGAGGTCATCGAGTCCTACATCATCTCGATGTGCCAGGGCGCCGACGACGTCTTCGCCGCCGCCGTCCTCGCCCGCGAAGCCGGACTCCTCGACCTGCACGGCGGCTGGGCCAAGATCGGCATCGTGCCGCTCCTGGAGACCACCGACGAGCTCAAGGCCGCCGACGTCATCCTCGACGAGATGCTCGCCGACCCCTCCTACCGCCGCCTCGTATCACTCCGCGGCGACGTCCAGGAGGTCATGCTCGGCTACTCCGACTCCTCCAAGTTCGGCGGCATCACCACCTCCCAGTGGGAGATCCACCGCGCCCAGCGCCGACTCCGCGACGTCGCCCACCGCTACGGCGTACGCCTGCGCCTCTTCCACGGCCGCGGCGGCACCGTCGGCCGCGGCGGCGGCCCCTCCCACGACGCGATCCTCGCCCAGCCCTGGGGCACCCTCGAAGGCGAGATCAAGGTCACCGAGCAGGGCGAGGTCATCTCCGACAAGTACCTCATCCCCGCACTCGCCCGCGAGAACCTCGAACTGACCGTCGCGGCAACCCTCCAGGCCTCCGCACTCCACACCGCGCCCCGCCAGTCCGACGAGGCACTCGCCCGCTGGGACGCGGCCATGGACACCGTCTCCGACGCGGCGCACGACGCCTACCGCAAGCTCGTCGAAGACCCCGACCTGCCCGCGTACTTCCTCGCCTCCACCCCGGTGGACCAGCTCGCCGACCTGCACCTGGGCTCGCGGCCCTCCCGCCGCCCCGGCTCCGGCGTCTCGCTCGACGGCCTGCGCGCCATCCCGTGGGTCTTCGGCTGGACCCAGTCCCGCCAGATCGTCCCCGGCTGGTTCGGCGTCGGCTCCGGCCTCAAGGCACTGCGCGAAGCCGGCCTCGACGGCGTCCTCGAAGAAATGCACGAACAGTGGCACTTCTTCAGGAACTTCCTCTCCAACGTCGAGATGACCCTCGCCAAGACCGACCTGCGCATCGCCCGGCACTACGTCGACACCCTCGTCCCCGACGAGCTCAAGCACGTCTTCGACGTCATCGAGGCCGAACACGCGCTCACCGTCAGCGAAGTCCTCAAGGTCACCGGCGGCAAGGAACTCCTCGGCACCAGCCCGGTGCTCCAGCAGACCTTCGCCATCCGCGACGCCTACCTGGACCCGATCTCCTACCTCCAGGTGTCCCTGCTCGCCCGCCAGCGCCAGGCCGCCGAACGCGGCGAAGAGGCCGACCCGCTGCTCGCCCGCGCCCTGCTGCTCACCGTCAACGGTGTCGCCGCGGGCCTGCGCAACACCGGCTGACCCGCACACCGGAAGCGTGACCGGGTGCGGTCCCGTCAGAGGGCGACGAACGTCGCCGTCAACAGGGCCGCACCCGCGATCCCCACGGCCCATGCCGTCCGCGTCAGCCGCAGACCCCCGCCGATCAGCAGGGCGGACAGCAGCAAGGCGCCCCCGAACGGCAGCCAGGCATGCAGAAGGCCTGGCACCCCCGTACGCACGACGTCGTCCGAACCCGGCTTCACCACCACCGGGAAGCGGTCGCCCTTGCGCACCGCGACGGACCGCTCGATCGTCACCCCGTCCCGCTTCCGCGACTCCGCATCCGGAGCGAACGACCCGGTGCACGCGTCCTCACCGCACGCGGCCACCGCCATCGTCCCGTGCTCACGGCCCTTGGCCAGAACTATGTGGTGCGCACTGGTCCACGACGACCACACACCCGCGACCAGCAGCAACAGGACGACACAGCCCGCGGCGAACGAACGGCCACGGGCGAGCAGTCGGGGGCGTCGGGGGGAGGAACTCCGCTTCATGGACGCCGATCCTTGGGCAGAGCCCTGCCCTCGGTCAACCTGTGGCCGAAAAAGGCCCAGAAAGCACCACGAATGTCAGGAGTTGTACGCGGACTGAGCCCGCTCCAGCCCCTCCGCCAACAACGACTCCACCGCATCCGCCGACCGGTCCACCAGGTACGCCAACTCCTTGCGCTCCGCGGACGAGAAGTCCTTCAGCACGAAATCCGCGACCTGCATCCGCCCCGGCGGACGGCCGATCCCGAACCGCACCCGGTGATAGTCCGGCCCCATCGCCTTCGTCATCGACTTCAGCCCGTTGTGCCCGTTGTCGCCACCGCCCGACTTCAGCCGCAGCACACCGAAATCGACGTCCAGCTCGTCATGAACCGCCACCACGTGATCCAGCGGCACCTTGTAGAAGTCCCGCAACGCGTTCACCGGCCCGCCCGACAGGTTCATGTACGACATCGGCTTCGCCAGCACCACCCGCCGGCTCCCCGGCCCGGGCGGCCCGATCCGCCCCTCCAGCACCTGCGCCTGCGCCTTCTGCGCCCGCTTGAACTTCCCGCCGATCCGCTCGGCCAGCAGATCGGCCACCATGAAACCGACGTTGTGCCGATTCGCCGCGTACTCAGGGCCGGGATTACCGAGGCCCACGATCAGCCAGGGGTCGGTGGGATCGGACATCACAGCTCGCTCTCCTCGCGATGCGCACGCACCCGGCCGATACGCCGACACGTCTGTACAGGGAAACGGGGTGGCGGTACCCCGGAAGGGAACCGCCACCCCGTCAGTCAAGCAGGTGGAGCGAGGCTCAGGCCTCGGCAGCCTCGGTCTCGGTGCCCTCTTCGGCCGGCTCCTCGATCTGCGCCGCGACGATCTGCAGCACGATCGCGTCCTCGTCGCCCGCGAGCACGGAACCCTTGGGCAGCTCGATGTCCTTGGCCAGGATCGAGTCACCGGCGTCCAGGCCCGCCACGGAGACCGTGACCGACTCGGGGATGTGGGTGGCCTCGGCCTCGACGAGCAGCGTGTTCTGCACGTACTCGAGCAGGTTGGCACCCGGGGCCAGGTCGCCCTCGGCGTGCACCGCGATCTCGACGTTGACCTTCTCGCCGCGCTTCACGGTCAGCAGGTCGACGTGCTCGATGTTGCCCTTGATGGCGTTGCGCTGCACGGCCTTCGGGATCACCAGGGCGTCCTTGCCGTCGATCTCGAGACCGATCAGGACGTTGGCGGTACGCAGCGCGAGAAGCAGCTCGTGGCCCGGCAGGTTGATGTGAACCGGCTCAGCACCGTGGCCGTAGACGACCGCGGGAACCAGGTTGGCGCGACGGGTGCGACGGGCAGCGCCCTTGCCGAACTCCGTACGGACCGATGCGTCGAGCTTGATCTCAGCCATGGTGCACTCCTCGTAGGTGACGAAAAAACCGATGGTCACCCGGCCCACGACAGGCCTGCTACGAAGAGCGCGTCGATAACGGACCACCGACCCCATGTCCGTGACATGAGAACGGCCTCCCTCGCCGAGCAACTCGGTGAGTCTACCCGGCGGGGAGGCCGTACCCAAAGTCGATCAAGTCGAAGCGGTCGGATCACCCGGAGGCGATCACTCCTTCTCCTCGAACAGGCTCGTCACCGAACCGTCCTCGAACACCTCACGGACCGCACGCGCGATCGTCGGCGCGATCGACAGCACCGTGATCTTGTCGATCTCCAGCTCGCCCGGGGTCGGCAGCGTGTCCGTGAAGACGAACTCGCTCACCTTCGAGTTCTTCAGACGGTCCGCGGCGGGGCCCGACAGCACCCCGTGCGTCGCCGTCACTATGACGTCCTCGGCACCGTGCGCGAACAGGGCGTCCGCGGCGGCACAGATCGTGCCACCCGTGTCGATCATGTCGTCGACCAGGACACACACCCGGCCCTCGACGTTGCCCACGACCTCATGGACGCTGACCTGGTTCGGCACGTCCTTGTCACGGCGCTTGTGGACGATCGCCAACGGCGCGTCCAGACGGTCGCACCAGCGGTCGGCGACACGCACGCGGCCGGCGTCCGGCGACACGATCGTCAGCTTCGACCGGTCCACCTTCGCGCCCACGTAGTCGGCCAGGATCGGCAGCGCGAACAGGTGGTCGACCGGGCCGTCGAAGAAGCCCTGGATCTGGTCCGTGTGCAGATCGACCGTGAGGATGCGGTCCGCACCGGCCGTCTGCATCAGGTCCGCGACCATGCGAGCCGAGATCGGCTCGCGACCGCGGTGCTTCTTGTCCTGACGCGCGTACCCGTAGAACGGCACGATCACGGTCACCGACCGGGCCGACGCGCGCTTCAGCGCGTCCAGCATGATCAGCTGCTCCATGATCCACTTGTTGATCGGAGCCGTGTGGCTCTGGATCAGGAAGCAGTCGGCACCGCGCGCCGACTCCTGGAAACGCACGTAGATCTCACCGTTGGCGAAATCGAAGGCCTTCGTCGGCACGAGACCGACACCCAGTTGATGTGCGACCTCCTCGGCCAGCTCGGGGTGGGCGCGGCCGGAGAAGAGCATCAGCTTCTTCTCGCCGGTCGTCTTGATCCCGGTCACAGCACAGTCTCCTCAGACGTGTATCTGGCACCGCGCGCACGGGTCCCGATGAGCGACGAGCCAGCCGAAATGGGTGAGCATCTATCACGGTACGCCGCCTTTGGCGCACCTGTTTCCGGTCAGCTTTCGCCGTTGGACTCCGACGCGGCCGCCTGAGCGGCCTGGGCCGCCGCGCTCCCGGGGCGCTTCCGGGCGACCCAGCCCTCGATATTCCGCTGCTGGCCCCGGGCGACGGCCAGTGAACCGGACGGTACGTCCTTGGTGATGACCGAACCGGCCGCGGTGTAAACGCCGTCCCCGACCGTGACGGGCGCCACAAACATATTGTCCGACCCGGTCCGGCAGTGGGACCCGATCGTGGTGTGGTGCTTGGCCACCCCGTCGTAGTTCACGAACACGCTGGCCGCACCGATGTTGGTGTGGTCGCCGATCGTCGCGTCACCGACGTAACTCAGGTGCGGCACCTTCGTGCCCTCGCCGATCGTCGAGTTCTTGATCTCGACGTACGTACCCGCCTTGGAACCGGACCCGAGCCGCGTACCGGGTCGCAGGTAGGCGAACGGGCCGACGCTCGCCCCCGGGCCCACCTCGGCCCCGTCCGAGACCGTGTTGTCCACCCGCGCGCCCGCGTGCACGACCGTGTCCTTCAGACGCGAGTTCGGGCCCACCTCGGCGTCCTCCGCCAGGTGCGTCGCACCCAGCAGCTGGGTGCCCGGGTGCACGATCGCGTCGCGCTCGTACGTCACCGTCGAGTCGATCAGGGTGGACGCCGGGTCCATGACCGTCACGCCCGCCAGCATCGCGCGCTCCAGGAGGCGTTCGTTGAGCAGCCGCCTGGCCTCGGCCAGCTGGAGCCGGTTGTTGATGCCGAGGATCTCGCGGTGGTCGCCGGTCACGGAGGCGCCGACGCGGTGTCCGGCCTCACGCAGGATCGACAGCACGTCGGTGAGGTACTCCTCGCCCTGGCTGTTGTCCGTGCGCACCTTGCCCAGCGCGTCACTCAACAGACGGCCGTCGAACGCGAACACCCCGGAGTTGATCTCCCGGATCGCACGCTGGGCCTCGGTCGCGTCCTTGTGCTCGACGATCTCGGTGACCGCGCCGGTGGCCGCGTCGCGGACGATCCTGCCGTAGCCGGTCGAGTCCGGGACCTCGGCGGTGAGCACGGTGACGGCGTTGGCGTCGGCGCCGTGCGTGGCGGCCAGTGCGGCGAGGGTCTCGGCTGAGAGCAGCGGGGTGTCCCCACAGACGACGATGACGGTGCCGTCGACGGTGCCGCCGAGCTCCTCGAGTGCCATCCGGACCGCGTGGCCGGTGCCGTTCTGCTCGGCCTGGTGGGCGGTGCGGACGGGCGTCTCCCCGGCGGAGAGGTGCGCGGTGACCTGCTCGCGGGCGTGGCCGACGACCACGACGAGGTGCTGGGGGTCGAGCTCACGTGCGGCGGCGACGACATGTCCGACGAGCGAGCGCCCGGAGATCTCGTGCAGGACCTTGGGGGTCTTCGACTTCATGCGGGTGCCCTCACCCGCTGCGAGGACGACGACGGCGGCCGGGTTGGCGACGCTCACGGAATTGCCCTTCGGCTTCGGGTGGTGGACACCCGCAGGATACCGGGGGCGTATATGCCCGAAACGAGCGCGGGCCCCGACCGGTGAGGTCGGGGCCCGCGCTTCGGGGCTCCCGGGGAAGGAATCGAACCCTCATTCAATGGACCAAAACCATTTGTCCTGCCATTAGACGACCCGGGATAATATGCGCCTTATGTCCGAATTAACTCTCGGGTGAAAGCACAGCGCCTACTATGCCGTACCACCAGCCCTCGATGCGACGGTACAGCTCCGCGCTCTGCAGTACATGGATGACGAGGCAGCCCCGGTACTCCGCGCCGGTGTTCTTCCGGTTCGTCTTCGGCTGATGCCTTTTCAGGCTGGTCTTGCCGAACCGGGACGCGTGGGCGCCGGTGTGATCCGCCCAGAACCGTTCCGCTTCCGCGACGTCGGCTGACTCGTGGACATGGACGTGGAACCTGAGCCGCTCCGCGGTGACACCGACCAGGCGGAGCCAGGCCAGGAAGACGCTGATCACGTTCGGATCGCTGTTGACGAAGGACACGCGCTCCTGGCGCCGGTAGGGCTTGGACTTGGTGCCTTCGGCCCAGTAGAGCGCGACTCCTGCGACGAACAACTCGCGTTCGCCGAGCCGGGCCGTCTCCCGGCGGGCCGCTTCCCGCGTCTGCCGCCGTTCCACCTCGCGTTGCCGCAGAGTGGCCTCCCAGCCCCGCCGGGCGATGGCCGAGGCGTCCTCGCGGGTGCGCCTCGGCGGCTTCGGCAGGTCCCGTACCCACAGCGAGATCGAACTCTTGGAGCACCCCAGCTCCACCTGGATCCGGTCGTAGGTCATCCCCTGGAGCCGCAGCTCCCGGGCTCTGTCCCGCAGGTCGTCCTTCGCGCGCGGGCGCTTCGTCCATTCCGGCGCCGGCTCACCCTCCAGGAGGCGGTTGAGGATGTCGTTGTTGTGCACCTTCAGCCGGTCCCGGATCTGGCGGCGGCTGAGCCCCTCCCGCCGCAGTGCGACGGCTTGCTTCCGCAGCCCCTCGAAATCCGCGTACTTGCCACTGGCATGTGTCATACGAACAGCTTTGTTCGGAATGCGGACGTCCGGATCGAAAGGGTGCTCGGTTCACCGGATCGTGCGATCTAACCGCCTTTGCGGTACGACCGGTTACTTTCCGTGCTGACGGAGTCTCCGGAAAATGAGATGCGGCCGCCCGTAGGCTGGATGCCATGACCGCAACGGGGGCAGACCTGGAAGCGGCGGGTCCGACCACCCGCGGCTACTGGTGGTGGGGGCGGCGGCGGAGTGTCGCCCTGGACGTGGGACTCGCGCTGGTCTCGGCGCTGGAGTGTGCGCTGGAGGGGGTCTCGTTCGCCGGGGGCACCGGCCTGCCGGTGCCCCTCGGGGTGGTGTTCGGCCTGCTGGCCGGCTCGGTGCTGGTGCTGCGCAGACGGTGGCCGATCGCGGTGGTGCTGGTGTCGATAGCGACGACGCCCGCCGAGATGGGCTTCCTGATGGCGATCGTCGGCCTGTACACCCTGGCCGCGTCCGACGTGCCGCGCAGGATCACGGTGGTGCTGACGGGGATGACGCTGGTCGGCACGTTCATCGTGTCGTACGTGCGGCTGCGCCAGACCGTGGACGCCGACGCCGACTTCGGGCCGGGTGTCTGGTACGTCCCGGTGGTGTCCCTCTTCATGTCGCTGGGGCTGACGGCGCCCTCGGTGCTCTTCGGGCTCTACATCGGGGCGAGGCGCAGACTGATGGAGAGCCTGCGGGAGCGCGCGGATTCGCTGGAGCGGGAGTTGTCGCTGCTCGCGGACCGGGCGGAGGAGCGGGCCGAGTGGGCGCGTACGGAGGAGCGGACGCGGATCGCCCGGGAGATGCATGACGTGGTGGCGCACCGGGTGAGTCTGATGGTGGTGCACGCGGCGGCTCTGCAGGCGGTGGCGCCGAAGGATCCGGCGAAGGCGGTGCGCAACGCGGCGTTGGTGGGGGACATGGGCCGGCAGGCGTTGACGGAGCTGCGGGAGATGCTCGGTGTGCTGCGGAGCGGTGATGCCCTGGTGGCTCCGTCGGCGGGGTCGGTGCCGCTCGCCTCGGTGGGGCGGGCAGCGGCTGCCGCCGCTGCCGTGGTGGTGGAGGACGGGCCCCGGCTGTGCGAGGTGGAGGGGCTGGTGGCGCAGTCCCGTGAGGCGGGGATGACGGTGGAGCTTTCGGTGCAGGGGGAGTCGCGTCCGTATGCGCCGGAGGTGGAGCAGACGGCGTACCGGGTGGTGCAGGAGGCGTTGACGAACGTGCACAAGCATGCGGCGGGTGCGAGGGCGTGGGTGCGGCTCGCGCATCGGGGTTCGGAGGTGGCGATGCAGGTGGAGAACGGCCCGTCGGACGGTGCGGCTGCCGATGCGGGGCTGCCGAGCGGGGGCAACGGTCTGGTGGGGATGCGGGAGCGGGTGCTGGGGCTCGGGGGTGTGTTCGTGTCGGGGCCGACGGATGCGGGGGGTTTCCGGGTGTCGGCGGTGCTGCCGGACGCGGGGGCGGCGTAGGCGTTTTCGGCCGGGAGGTCGAGGTGGCGCCGGGGGGCTCCGGAGGGCGTCCGGGGCGGGGGCTGCGGAGGGGCGGCGGGTCCTGCGGGGCGTGGGGGCTCGGTGTCTCAGCCTGAGGTGAGGCGGGCCGGTTGTGCGCCCGTCATGAGGGTTTCGAGGGCGCGGTCGATGTCGGAGCCGAGGTACCAGTCCCCGGTGTGGTCGATGGAGTAGACGCGGCCTTCGTGGTCGATGGCCAGGACGGCTTCTCCGTCGCCTTCTTCTCCGAGGGGTGCGACTTCGGTTTCCAGCGCGCGGCCGAGGTCCCGGAGGGTGCGTGCCAGGTGGAGTCCGCTGAGCGGGTCGATGAGCACGGTGCTGGTGGCGATCTGCCGGCCGGGGGCGTGTGCGCTGATGCGAAGTCCGCCGAATTCGGCCCAGGCTTCGACTGCTGCGGGGAAGACGGCGTGCTGGTGTCCTGCGGGGGAGGCGTGGGAGCGGAGGGCGTCGGCCCATTCCTCGGCCTGCCGGATGTCCCAGCGTCCGGGTTTCCATCCGGCGTCGCGGAGCGCCGCGTCGACGGCGACGGGGAAGCGGGTGGTGGAGGTGCGTTGCTGCTGGGCGGGTACCTCGGTGCGGTCGTGCATGGTGGTGTGCTCAGCCCTTCTCGGCCGTGGTCGCCGTGCCTGTGCCGGCGAGGTCGACGGGGCGTACGCCGAAGTGGGAGAGCATCGCGGTGCAGGAGCGGCAGGGGGGTGCGTAGCTGCCGTGGAGGGGGTCGCCGTCCTCGCGGATGCGGCGGGCGGTGAGTCGGGCGTGTTTGAGTGCGCGGCGGGCTTCGCCGTTGGTGAGCGGTTTGCGCTGGGCGCGTCTGGAGCGGCTGTCGTCGGCCGCCGTGAGTTGTCGTGACAGGAGTATGGCTTCGGGGCAGCGGCCGGTGAAGCGTTCGCGCTGGCTGCTGGCGAGGGCGTCGAGGAAGTCCTGGACGAGCGGGTGGAGGACCGGTGGCTGGTCGCCCTTGCCTGCGGTGCAGGTGAGGGTGTCTCCGCGTACGGACAGGGCTGCGGCCACCGCGGGCAGGATGCCGTCGCGGCGGTGCCTGAGGCGGGGTGCGCGGCTGGGTTCGGTGGTGCTCCAGCTGAGTCGTGGATCTCCGGATGTGACTGCTTGTGTTGTGTGCATGGCGTTCGTGTCCCTCCCGTGCAATCCCCCGAGTTGCGGGGACAGCCTGCCAAATGTGCAGGGTGGTGGGGAAGCTGGGGCGGTGAATCGTGTCTGCGTGTCGCGGTTCGGTGGCGTGGTCGTCGCGTGTCCGTCACGTGCCGGTGACGTTCGGTGAGTGGGGGTGCGGGGGCTGGGGGCCTTGTTGCGTCACCGCATAGGCTGTGCGGAACACCGGACGCAGCAGGGGGCAACCGCCATGACTACAGGTCGGCTCGGGCAGCAAGCCGCGCCACCGAACGCGGCCTATGCCGGGCAGGTCGTGCATTTCCCGGACCCTGTCCGGGCGTCCCGTCACCCGAGGGGTGTCCGTGTGGACGAGGACGGCTATCCGGTGCTTTCGCCGTACGCGCGTGCGGCGGCGGAGATCGCGGATCCGCCTCCGGGTTTCGGTGTCGACGAGTTGCGGCTGACGGACTACGTGTCGGCGAACGCGGCGTCGGCGGCGAGTGGGCACGAGCTGTGGGACACGATTCCCGCGGTGGCGACTCCCCACGGCTGGACGTGGCATCACGTGGCGGGTGGCCGGCGGATGGAGCTGGTGCCGATCGAGGTGAAGGCGTTGCTGCGTCATCACGGTGGGCTGGCGACGACTGCGGTGGACCAGGACCGTCGGGGCACGCGGCCGTTGCAGGAGACGCGGCCCGCTCATTTCCGGCTGCCGAAGGGGTCGGTCGCGGTGGGTGAGCAGCAGGTCCTGGGCGTGGAGGAGGATCTGGGCTACCGGCTTCCGGGTGCGTACCGCTCCTTCCTGAAGGCGGCCGGTGGTTCGGCCCCGGTGGGTGCGGCGTTGGACGCCGAGTTGGGTCTGCTCGTGGACCAGCCGTTCTTCACGGTGCGCGAGGAGGCCGCCGTGAACGACCTGGTGTACATGAACAAGTGTCTGCGTGATCACTTCACGAAGGATTTCCTGGGTGTGGGGTTCGTCCAGGGCGGCATCCTGGCGGTGAAGGTGCGCGGTGACCGCGTGGGGTCCGTGTGGTTCTGCCCGTACGACGACGCGCGGGATGAGGACGGTCTGGGTGTGCAGGAGCGGGTGGACCGTCTTCTGCTGCCGTGCGGTGAGGACTTCGATGCTTTCCTCCAGCGTCTCGCGGGTAATCCGCCGGAGTTGGAGACGGTGGCGAACCTGATGGTGGACGGTGGCTTCGCGCGTGCCGTCCCGGTGGAGGGGTGAGCGCGGTGGTGACGTTCGCGCAGGCGCAGGAGCGTGCGGATGAGTGGGTCAACGGTGACGTGCCCGCGTATCAGCACCGTGAGGTCCGGGTTCGTGAGTTCGAGCTGGGTTTCGTGGTGTGGTCGGAGGACCGTGCCGAGGGGCCCGTGTCGGACGGTGGGCGCCAGCGGTTGGTGATCGCCCGGGACAGCGGTGAGGCGACGTTGTGGCCGGGGCTGCCGGTGGGTGAGGTGATACGGCGGTACGAGGAGGAGTACGGGGTGTCGGCGTCGGTGCAGGATGCTCCGGAGCCGCCGCGGCGTATCGATCTGAATCAGACGTCGTTCCTGCTGAGTCCGCCGGAGTGGTTGCAGGAGGCGGCGGACAAGCTGGGGATCCCGGATCGCCGGGCGGGGGCGGACGGTTCGTCGTCCGCCGCTGCTCCTTCCGCTCCTTCCGCCTCGGGTGAGTCGGACGCTGCTTCCTCGTCTTCCGGGCAGGTACCGGCGCGTGCCGGTGGTGGTTCCGGCGAGTGGCCGGCTGCCGGTGGCGAGGAGGACCACGAGCCGACGGCGTCGGACGGGGTGCCGGCCGGGGGTACTCCGTGGGCGGGTACGGACACGAACGCGGGTGCCGGTGAGGGCGAGGTGCCGCTGCCGGCGACGGTGTTCGCGCCGCCGCTGTCGGGTTCGGACGACGACGGGGTTCCGCCTCCGGTCGTTTCCGCGGAGGCTCCGACGGCGTTGATGTCCGGTGGCAGCGGGCTGCCGCGTACTGCGGTGGTTCCCGGGCTGGACCCGTCGGCGCCGCCGCCTGGTTCCGCGGCGCCCGCCCCTCCTGCCGGGCCTGCGGGTCCGGGTCCCGGGGCCGGGGACATAGCGGACGCTGCGACGAGCAAGGCGGTGGTGCCGCCGAGGGGTGCGCGGGGGGCGGGGCCGACGACGCCGCCGCCGCCCGGGGCGCCCGGTACGCCGGGGGTGCGGCCGGGGGCGACTCCGCCGCCGCCGTCGGGGCCGGGTGTTCCCGGTGTGCCCGCGGGTGGTTACGTGCCGACGCAGCTGGTCTCGCAGCTCGGCCCGCCCGGGCCGCCGGGTGCTCCGGGTGTGCCGCAGCCGCCTGCTCCGCCCGGTCCTCCTGGGCCGCCGCCCGGTTCCACGCCGCCTCCGGGCGGTGGGGTGCATCACGCCGCGACGATGTTCGCGGACGCGAGTATCGGTGGTCCGAACACGCCGCGCCCGCCCGGCCCGCCTGCTCCGCCGGGTGTGCCGCAGCCGCCTGCTCCGCCCGGTCCTCCTGGGCCGCCGCCCGGTTCCACGCCGCCTCCGGGCGGTGGGGTGCATCACGCCGCGAC
>NZ_JBFALP010000011.1:126621-164896 GCF_040660235.1 Streptomyces sp. NPDC049970
GATGTTCGCGGACGCGAGTATCGGTGGTCCGAACACGCCGCGCCCGCCCGGCCCGCCGGGTGCTCCGGGGATGCCCGGGCCGCACACTCCGCCGCCGCCCGGTGCGTACGGCTATCCGCAGCAGCCTGCGGGTCAGCCGACGGTCGGTCCCGGTTATCAGGCCGTGCTGCGTTTCCGGGCGCCCGACGGCAGTGAGCAGCAGCTGATCCGGCGTTCGGCGCCGGGTACTCCGCATCCGGAGTGGCAGATGCTGCATGAGCTGCGTGCGATGAATGTGCCGCCGCAGCAGGTCATCGAGCTGCACACGGAGCTGGAGTCGTGTGAGCTGCCGGGTGGTTACTGCGCGCGGATGATCCGGGAGACGTGGCCGCAGGTCCGGATCACGAGTGTCGCTCCGTACGGCACCGATCATGCGAGTCGGCAGCAGGGGATGCAGCATCTGCTGACGCATCAGGGCGAGTTGCACCAGGTGGCGGACGGGCCGGCGCGGCCTGCTCCGGTGCGGGCGCCGTTGCCGCAGGTGCCGCCGGCGCCGGCGTTGCCGCCCGAGGCGCTCGCCGAGGAGATGCTCGGTGCCTTCGGCCCGCAGGGTGTGCTCCGTTTCGACCAGCGGGCGGTGTCCCGTCAGGGTGTGCCCGAGATGGTGGCGCGGACGCTGGTGTGGGCGGGGCTGCCTGCTGATTTCGGGCCGTTCTTCTGGGCGCAGCCGGGTCATCCGGTGGTGCCGACGCTGGCGGAGCTCGCGGCGCAGCGTCAGGTGCAGCCGGCGTCGGACGCGGGTTCGTATCTGGTGATGGGTTCGGACTTCGGCCGGGCGGTCTGTGTGCAGTACGGGACGGCGAACATCGTGGCCGTTCCGGTGGAGGCGGGTCCTGGCGGTCAGCCGGTGCCGCCGCAGTTCGTTAACACGGGGCTGCCGGAGTTCGTGCGTTCGATGGCGCTGCTGGGGCGGATGTGGCGGCTGCGGTTCGGGCTGAATCCGGAGCAGGCGGGGCGTTGGACGGTCGATTTCCAGGCGCAGCTGGTGGCGTTGGATCCGGCGGCGCTGGCGTCGCCGGAGAGCTGGTGGTCTGTTCTGCTGGAGCAGATGTGGGACGGCCTGCTGTGATCTGATCGGTTCTGATCCGTTGTGCGCGAGAGGCGTCCGGCTCCTGGTGGGGGCGGGCGCCTTTTGTGTGCGCTTCTGTGATCCGGATCGCTTCCGTCCTGAATGCAGCTGATCGATTCCGACTTCCGGGCCAATTACCGCATCCTTGACGTATTGCTTCATGGTCGGGGAGTCGGAGAGCGGGAAGAGGGCTTCAGGGATGAGTGGTGGACCGGTGTCCGCGCACGGTTTTGTCGGCGTACGGGGGCGTGGTTACAGCCCTGAGCAGGTGGACCGGATGGTGGCCTCGCTGTCGGCCGAGCGGGACGGGGCCCTGGACCGGATCTCGCGGCTGACCGGGCTGGCGGAGGAGCTGGCCGCCGAGTCGGCGCGGCTGGGCGAGGAGGTGGCTTCGCTCGCGCCGCAGACGTTCGTGTCGCTGGGGGAGCGGGCGCAGCAGATCCTGGCTCTGGCGGAGGCCGAGGGGGAGGCGGCCCGGGGTGCGGCGCTGGAGGAGGCGCAGGCGCTGCGGGACGCGGCGGACGAGGCGGGCCGGGCGGTGCGTGAGGCGGCGCGTGACCGGTCGGGGCAGGTGCGTGCGGCGGCGGACGCCGGTGCGGAGGAGGCGCTGGCCACGGCGCGGGGTGCGGCCGATGCGCTGGCGGAGGAGGCGCGCCGGGACGCCGGTGAGGTGCGTGGGGCCGCGGACGCGGAGATGGCGGGGACGCGTCGTCGTACGGCGGGTGTGCTGGCGCATCAGGAGCAGGAGCACGCCGAGCGTGGCAAGGCGGCGCAGGGGGAGATCGCCGGCGCGGAGGCCGCTGCGGCGGAGCGTGAGACGGAACTGGCCGCGCGGGGCGAGGCGTTGCTCGCCCGGGCGCGGCGGGAGCTGGCTGAGACGGAGGAGGCGGCCCGGCACGGTCAGGAGGACGCGGAGGCGCGGGCCGCGGAGCTGTTGTCGGAGGCGAGGGTGGCGGGGGAGCGGGTGGAGCGGGAGACGGACCGGGTCCTGCGGGAGCACGACGAGGCCCGTGAGGAGTTGCAGGCGCACATGACGCATGTACGCAATTCGCTGGCGGCTCTGACGGGGCGAGCGGTGGCGGGCCCGGTGGATTAGGGGACAGCCCTTAGTCCTCGGCCGCCGAGGGAGCGCTTCCTCGCTCGTCCAGCACCGGGAAACGGCGCGGGGCCACGAAGACGAGCACCAGCAGGGCGAGAACGGCGGCGACCGCGGCCCCGGTGAACACGTGGTCCACCGCGGTGTCGACGGCCCTGCGCAGATGGTCCGCCGCGGCGGCGGAGAGGGCCGCCGGGTCCTCCAGCGCCTGCGACACGGCGTCCAGGCCGCCGGGGAGCCCCGGCACGTGGGCGTCGGCCAGCCGGGAGGCGAGCACCCCGTTGGCGACGGCGCCGAAGAGGGCGGCCCCCACGCTCTGGCCGACCTGGCGGCAGAAGAGCACGGACGCCGTCGTCGTGCCCCGTTCCGTCCAGCCGACCGTCGACTGCACGCCGATGATCAGCGGGAGCTGGAACAGGCCGAGTGTCGCGCCCAGCAGCAGCATCAGCAGGGCGGGCTGCCAGGCGGCGCCGGGGTAGGGCAGCAGCGGGAAGCACAGGAGTACCAGCAGGGCGCCGGACATGCCGATGATCGCCGTACGGCGGAAACCGATGCGGTTGTAGACCCGGTCGGAGAGGGCGGCGGCGACGGGCCAGCTGAGGGTCATCACGGACAGGACGAACCCGGCGGCGATCGGGCCGAGTCCGAGGACGGACTGGGCGTAGGTCGGGAGGAAGACGGTCGGCGCGACCATCAGCAGTCCCATGGCGCCGAGGGCGAGGTTGACCGAGGCGATGGTGCGCCGCCGCCAGACCCAGCCGGGGATGACGGGTTCCGCGGCGCGCCGCTCGATGACGACGGTCAGTGCGGCCAGTGCGGCACCCGCTCCGAAGAGCCCCAGTGAGGGGGCCGAGAGCCAGGGCCATGCGATTCCGCCCTGGACGAGCGCGGTCAGCAGGAGCGCACCGGTGGCGAAGACGGCGAGGGCGCCCGCCCAGTCGGTGCGGGGGCGGGTCGCGGGGCGTGGCCTGGCCGGTTCGTGGAGGTGGCGGATCACCAGCCAGAGGGCGACGGCGCCGACGGGCAGGTTGATCAGGAAGATCCAGCGCCAGTCGGCGTACGCGGCGAGGAGTCCGCCCACCGCCGGCCCCGCCACCGCGGAGGTGGCCCAGACCGTGGACAGTTTCGCCTGGATCCTGGGGCGTTCCTTGAGCGGGTACAGGTCGGCGGCGATGGTCTGCACCGTCCCCTGGAGGGCGCCGCCGCCGAGGCCTTGGACGACGCGGAAGGCGATGAGCGCCGCCATGTTCCAGGCCGTCGCGCAGAGCAGGGAGCCGGCCAGGAAGAGGATGATGCCCGCGATCAGGACGGGCTTGCGGCCGAAGGTGTCGGAGAGCTTGCCGTACACCGGCAGGGTGACGGTCACGGCCAGCAGGTAGCCGGAGAAGAGCCAGGAGAAGACGGCGAAGCCCCCGAGGTCGCCGACGATCTGCGGCACGGCGGTGGCGACGATGGTGCCGTCGATCGCGGCGAGGCCCATGCCGAGCATGAGGGCCGCGGCGACCGGGCGGCGAGCCCGGTCGGTGTCCTGTGCCGCGCCCGGCGTGACCGCGCCGCGCACCGCCTCAGGGCTGTCCGTACCGCCGACGCTCTCCGTGCCGCCCACAGGGTTTCCTTCCCTATGCATCTATTTTCCGGGGTCACTGTCTCACCGCTCGTGGTCCCGCGGCAGCCGCGGGCCGAAGGGTGAGACCCCTACCCGGGGCCGACGCGGGGTCCGCGAACCCCTAGGGGGAGCTACCGAGTTGTGCCCAGGGTGCGTTCCTCCCGCCGGAGGAGGTGGTGCGGGGGCCCTTCTCCTTAACGTGTTCCTACATCGCCGAGGTGGCTCGCCGCAGGGGGAGGGGTGGGGAAAACCCCCCGCGAAGACTGCGCCGGGCACCAGCGCGCCCGAGGCCCCTCGCACCCGAGACTCGACACGTACGCAGAGACGTCCAGGCATTGACCGACATAGGAGAAAAACCGTGACAACGGCTGTGACCATTCCCCGGCACGGGGACACCGGAGGGCGTACAGCCGTCGCTGCGCGGGCGCGGCAGGTCTTCAAGGCGTACGGAGCGGGGGAGACCCGGGTCGTGGCCCTCGACCACGTCGATGTGGACATCGCCCGCGGGCAGTTCACGGCGATCATGGGCCCGTCCGGGTCGGGCAAGTCGACCCTGATGCACTGCCTGGCCGGTCTGGACACGGTGACCTCTGGGCGGATCCACCTGGCCGAAACCGAGATCACCGGACTCAAGGACAAGAAGCTCACCCAGCTGCGCCGGGATCGGATCGGCTTCATCTTCCAGGCGTTCAACCTGCTGCCGACGCTCGACGCGATCGAGAACATCACGCTGCCGATGGACATCGCGGGCCGCAAGCCCGACGCCGCGTGGCTGCGGCAGGTCGTGGAGACGGTCGGACTCGCCGAGCGGCTGAGGCACCGGCCCACCGAGCTGTCCGGCGGCCAGCAGCAGCGCGTCGCGGTGGCCAGGGCGCTCGCGGCCCGCCCCGAGATCATCTTCGGCGACGAGCCCACCGGGAACCTGGACTCGCGGGCCGGCGCGGAGGTGCTGTCGTTCCTGCGCAGGTCCGTGGACGAACTCGGCCAGACCATCGTGATGGTCACCCACGACCCGGCGGCCGCCTCCTACGCGGACCGGGTGCTCTACCTCGCCGACGGCCGGATCGTCGACGAGATGCAGAACCCGACGGCCGAGCAGGTCCTCGACCGGATGAAGGACTTCGACGCGCGCGGGCGGACGTCATGACCGTGTGGAAGACCTCGAGGCGCAACTTCCTCGCGCACAAGGGGCGGATGGCGCTGTCCGCCGTCGCGGTCCTGCTGTCGGTGGCGTTCGTGTGCGGCACGCTCGTCTTCACCGACACGATGAACACCACCTTCGACAAGCTCTTCGCCGCGACCTCCGCCGACGTGACGGTGAGCCCGAGGGCGGCGGCCGGCGCCGACGACATCCCGGAGAACGGCAGGCCCGAGACGCTCCCCGCGTCCGTCGTGGCCGAGGTCGCCGGCGCGGACGGGGTGAAGAGGGCCGAGGGCGCGGTCACCAGCATGGCCGTCACGCTGGTCGACGGCCACGACAGGAACCTCGGTTCGGACACCGGTGCCCCGACGATCGCCGGCAACTGGACCGAGAACGACCTGCGGTCCATGGAGATCACCTCCGGCCACGCCCCGCGCGGCCCGACCGAGGCGATGATCGACGCGGACACGGCGGGGAAGCACCACCTGGAGCTCGGCGACGAGGTGCGCACCATCGCCGTCACCGGTGACATCAGGGCGAGGGTCACCGGTATCGCCTCGTTCACCGTGACCAACCCCGGAGCCGCCGTCGTCTACCTCGACACGGCCACCGCGCAACGGAAGCTGCTGGGTGCCCCCGGTGTCTTCACGCACATCTCCGTCACCGCCGAACCGGGTCTCGATGCAACCGAGTTGAAGAAGAACGTCGCCACCGCCCTCGGCGGCTCCGGCACGTACAAGCTCCAGACGCAGAAGGAGGCAGCCGCCGCCGGCAAGGACTCCATGGGTTCCTTCCTGGACGTCATGAAGTACGCGATGCTCGGGTTCGCCGGGATCGCGTTCCTCGTCGGCATCTTCCTGATCGTCAACACCTTCTCGATGCTGGTCGCCCAGCGCACCCGTGAGATCGGCCTGATGCGGGCCATCGGCTCCAGCCGCAAGCAGGTCAACCGGTCCGTGCTGGTCGAGGCGGTGCTCCTGGGCGTCGTCGGATCGGTCCTGGGCGTCGGGGCGGGCGTGGGTCTCGCCGTCGGGCTGATGAAGCTCATGGGCGCCGTGGGTATGGAGCTGTCGACCAGGGACCTCACCGTCGCCTGGACGACGCCGGTGATCGGGCTGGCGCTCGGCATCGTCGTCACCGTCCTCGCCGCGTACGTCCCGGCCCGCCGGGCCGGCAAGGTCTCCCCGATGGCCGCGCTGCGTGACGCCGGCACCCCGGCTGACACCAGGTCGGGCCGGCTCCGAGCCGTGATCGGCCTGGTCCTCACCGGGGCGGGCGCCGCGGGCCTCTGGGCGACGACCCGGGCGGACAAGGCGAGCGAGGGCTCCCTCTACCTCGGCCTGGGCGTGGTCCTCACCCTGATCGGGTTCATCGTGATCGGCCCGCTGCTCGCCGGTGCGGTCGTGCGGGTGCTCGGTGCCGTCGTGCTGCGGCTGTTCGGCCCCGTCGGACGCCTGGCGGAGCGCAACGCGCTGCGTAACCCGCGCCGTACGGGGGCGACCGGCGCCGCCCTGATGATCGGCCTCGCCCTGGTGGCCTGCCTCTCCGTGGTGGGCTCCTCCATGGTCGCCTCGGCCACCGAGGAGCTGGACAAGTCGGTCGGCACCGACTTCATCGTCCAGTCCGGCACCGGCCAGCTGATCGTGCCGCAGGCGGCGGCCGCGATCCGGAAGGTGCCGGGCATCGAGCACGTCACCGACTACAAGGTCCTCGCCGCGAAGCTCACCAACCCCGACGGTTCGACCGCCGACGAGCACGTCACCGCCGCCGACCCGACGTACCCGCAGGACCTGCGGCGCAAGACCGTGGCCGGCGACCTCGCGAAGGCCTACGGCACGGACGCCATGTCGGTCGGGTCGGACTACGCCGCTCTGCACGAGGTCGGGGTCGGAGACGAGATCACCGTGGCGTTCAGGGCCGGCCGTACCGCGAAGCTGAAGGTCGCCGCGATCACCTCGGACGACACGAACGTCGACCAGGGCGCGATGTACACCAACGTCACGACCGCCGAGCGTTACGTCGCGGCCGACAAGCTGCCCACGAACACGATCATGTTCGCCTCCGCGGAGGACGGCAGGGAGAAGGAGGCGTACGCCGCGCTCAAGAGCGCGCTCGCCGGGTACCCGCAGTACAAGGTGCAGAACCAGGCCGACTTCAAGCAGGACCTCAAGGACCAGATCGGCCAGCTGCTGAACATCGTGTACGGCCTGCTCGCCCTGGCGATCGTCGTGGCGGTGCTGGGCGTCGTGAACACCCTGGCCCTGTCGGTCGTCGAGCGGACCCGTGAGATCGGTCTGATGCGGGCGATCGGGCTCTCCCGCCGGCAGCTGCGCCGGATGATCAGGCTGGAGTCCGTGGTCATCGCGCTCTTCGGCGCACTGCTCGGTCTCGGCCTGGGCATGGGCTGGGGCACCTCGGCCCAGAAGCTGCTGGCCCTGGAGGGTCTCGGCGTCCTGGAGATCCCGTGGCCGACGATCCTCACGGTGTTCGTCGCCTCGGCCTTCGTCGGACTGTTCGCCGCCCTGGTCCCGGCGTTCCGGGCCGGGCGGATGAACGTCCTGAACGCGATCGCCACCGACGGGTGACGGGCCGGACGTAGGATGACTGGCCTGATGCGGCCCCGGGGCGTTCCTCCAAACGCCCCGGGGCCGGATCGCGTCATGGCCGCCGTCGTCAGGCGTGCATGACCGGTACGTCGTACTGGGGGATCCACTTGTCGCGGGTGACGACCGTCAGCCCTTCGGTCTGGGCCTGGGCGACGAGGATGCGGTCGAAGGGGTCGCGGTGGAGCGGTGGGAGGCCTGCCTTGACGCCGTGCCCCGCGGTGATCGCGAGGCTGGTCAGCTGGCAGTCGCGGACCCGCTCGGCCAGATCATCGGGCCCGGCCGGTTTCCCGCCCTCGCGCGGGTGACAGACCGGCGTCGTACGCTGGACACCCCGGCCCGTGCCACGTGTCGGGTCCTTCGCGTTGCTCACTCCTCGCCACACCGGACGGAATCCCTTCATGAGCCTGCACGGTCTGCTGGATGTCGTCGTCACCGACCCGGCACTCTCCGAAGCGGTGAAGGCCGCCTCCGACGGCCACCGCGCCCATGTCGACCTGGTCGGCCCGCCCGCCGCCAGGCCCTTCGCGGTGGCCGCCCTGGCCCGCGAGGCCGGACGGACCGTGCTCGCCGTCACCGCGACTGGCCGGGAGGCCGAGGACCTCGCGGCGGCGCTCCGCACCCTGCTGCCCCCCGACACCGTGGCGGAGTTCCCCTCCTGGGAGACGCTGCCCCACGAGCGGCTCTCCCCCCGCTCGGACACCGTGGGCCGCCGCCTCGCCGTGCTGCGCAGGCTCGCGCACCCGCGCCAGGACGACCCGGAGACCGGGCCGGTCAAGGTGGTCGTCGCCCCGGTCCGCTCCGTGCTCCAACCGCAGGTCAAGGGCCTGGGCGACCTGGAGCCCGTCGCGCTCACCGGGGGGCAGAACGCGGACCTGGGCGAGGTCGTGGACGCGCTCGCGGCTGCCGCGTACACCAGGGTCGAACTGGTCGAGAAGCGCGGCGAGTTCGCCGTGCGCGGCGGCATCCTGGACGTCTTCCCGCCGACCGAGGAGCACCCCCTGCGGGTGGAGTTCTGGGGCGACGACGTCGAGGAGGTCCGCTACTTCAAGATCGCCGACCAGCGGTCCCTGGAGGTCGCCGAACACGGGCTGTGGGCCCCGCCCTGCCGTGAGCTGCTGCTCACCGAGGACGTACGCACCCGGGCGGCGGCCCTCGCCGAGGCGCACCCGGAGCTCGGCGAGCTGCTGGGGAAGATCGCCGAGGGGATCGCGGTGGAGGGCATGGAGTCGCTGGCCCCGGTCCTCGTCGACGAGATGGAGCTGCTGCTCGACGTCCTGCCGAAGGGGTCGATGACGCTGGTCTGCGACCCGGAGCGGGTGCGGACCCGGGCGGCGGACCTGGTGGCGACCAGCCAGGAGTTCCTCCAGGCTTCCTGGGCGGCCACGGCGGGTGGCGGTGAGGCGCCCATCGATGTCGGCGCGGCCTCCCTGCGGGGGATCGCCGACGTCCGGGACCGGGCCCGTGAGCTGGGCATGATGTGGTGGTCGACCTCTCCCTTCGCCGCCGACGAGGAGCTGGACGGGGACACCCTCAAGCTCGGGATGCGCGCTCCGGAGGCGTACCGCGGCGACACGGCCCGGGCGCTCGCGGACACCAAGGGGTGGCTGGCCGACGGCTGGCGCACGGTGTACGTCACCGAGGGGCAGGGCCCCGCCTCCCGTACGGTCGAGGTGCTCGGCGGCGAGGGCATCGCGGCCCGGCTCGCTCCGGACCTGGGCGACATCGCGCCCTCGCTGGTCCACGTCTCGTGCGGCGCCATCGACAACGGCTTCGTCGACCCGGGGCTGAGGCTGGCCGTGCTGACGGAGACGGACCTGACCGGCCAGCGCACGGCGAGCAAGGACCTGGGGCGGATGCCCGCCCGCCGCCGTAAGTCGGTCGACCCGCTGACGCTGCAGACGGACGACTACATCGTGCACGAGCAGCACGGTGTCGGCCGGTACATCGAGATGGTGCAGCGCACCGTGCAGGGCGCGACCCGCGAGTACCTCCTCGTCGAGTACGCCCCCGCCAAGCGCGGCCAGCCCGGCGACCGGCTGTACATCCCGACCGACCAGCTGGAGCAGGTCACCAAGTACGTCGGCGGCGAGGCGCCCACCCTGCACCGGCTGGGCGGCGCCGACTGGACGAAGACGAAGCAGCGGGCGAAGAAGGCGGTCAAGGAGATCGCCGCCGACCTGATCAAGCTGTACTCCGCGCGGATGGCGGCCCCGGGCCACGCCTTCGGCCCGGACACCCCGTGGCAGCGGGAGCTGGAGGACGCCTTCCCGTACGCGGAGACGCCCGACCAGCTGTCCACGATCGCCGAGGTCAAGGAGGACATGGAGAAGTCCGTCCCGATGGACCGGCTGATCTGCGGCGACGTCGGGTACGGCAAGACGGAGATCGCGGTGCGCGCGGCCTTCAAGGCGATCCAGGACGGCAAGCAGGTCGCGGTGCTGGTGCCGACGACGCTGCTGGTCCAGCAGCACTTCGGCACCTTCACCGAGCGGTACGCCCAGTTCCCCGTCAACGTGCGGGCGCTGAGCCGTTTCCAGTCGGACACCGAGTCGAAGGCGACGCTGGAAGGGCTCAAGGACGGGTCCGTGGACCTGGTCATCGGCACGCACCGGCTGTTCTCGTCCGAGACGAAGTTCAAGGACCTGGGCCTGGTCATCGTCGACGAGGAGCAGCGCTTCGGCGTCGAGCACAAGGAGCAGCTGAAGAAGCTGCGGGCCAACGTGGACGTGCTGACCATGTCTGCGACGCCCATTCCCCGTACGCTCGAAATGGCCGTCACCGGCATCCGCGAGATGTCGACGATCACGACGCCCCCGGAGGAGCGGCACCCCGTCCTCACGTTCGTCGGGCCGTACGAGGAGAAGCAGATCGGCGCGGCGGTGCGGCGTGAACTCCTGCGTGAGGGCCAGGTTTTCTACATCCACAACCGGGTCGAGTCCATCGACAGGGCGGCGGCGCGGCTGCGTGAGATCGTGCCCGAGGCGCGGATCGCGACGGCGCACGGGCAGATGGGCGAGAGCCAGTTGGAGCAGGTCGTCGTGGACTTCTGGGAGAAGAGGTTCGACGTGCTGGTCTCCACGACGATCGTCGAGTCCGGCATCGACATCTCCAACGCCAACACGCTGATCGTGGAGCGCGGTGACAACTTCGGCCTGTCCCAGCTGCACCAGCTGCGCGGCCGTGTCGGCCGTGGCCGGGACCGGGGCTACTCCTACTTCCTGTATCCGCCGGAGAAGCCGCTGACGGAGACCGCGCACGAGCGTCTGGCGACGATCGCCCAGCACACCGAGATGGGTGCGGGCATGTACGTGGCGATGAAGGACCTGGAGATCCGCGGCGCCGGGAACCTCCTCGGCGGCGAGCAGTCGGGTCATATCGCGGGGGTCGGCTTCGACCTGTACATCCGGATGGTCGGCGAGGCGGTGGCGGACTACCGGGCGGCCGTGGACGGCGGGGTCGAGGAGGAGCCGCCGCTGGAGGTCAAGATCGAGCTCCCGGTCGACGCGCACGTCCCGCACGACTACGCCCCCGGCGAGCGGCTGCGCCTCCAGGCGTACCGTGCCATCGCCTCCGCGAACTCGGAGGAGGACATCAGGGCGGTGCGCGAGGAGCTCACCGACCGTTACGGCAAGCTGCCGGAGCCGGTGGAGAACCTCCTGCTGGTGGCCGGCCTGCGGATGCTGGCGCGGGCCTGCGGGGTCGGCGAGATCGTGTTGCAGGGGCCGAACATCCGCTTCGCGCCGGTGGAGCTGCGGGAGTCGCAGGAGCTCCGGCTGAAGCGGCTGCACCCGAAGACGATCATCAAGCCGACCGCGCACCAGATCCTGGTGCCGCGCCCGACGGCGGGCCGTATCGGCGGGAAGCCGGTGGTGGGGCGCGAACTCCTGTCGTGGACCGGGGAGTTCCTTACGACGATTCTGGGGTCGTAGCCGGGTTCCAGCTGCGTCCTGGCGTGTCCTGACCGGGTCCTGACCGGGTCAGGGAACGGGAGGCCGGCGGGGCCCGGAAGGCGGCCGCGGGTTCCCGTTCCCGCTCCGGTCAACGGCTGCCGGCCTCCGTGGGGTTGCCGCCGGCCGGCAGCTTCCGGTCCGGGCAGGACTTCAGTACCTTCGTCATCGCGTCCTTCTCGGCCTGGGTCACCCACAGCTCGTACTTCTTCTTGACCGCGACCTGTCCCGCCACATAGGTGCAGCGGTACTCCTTGTTGGGGGGCAGCCAGGTCGCGGTGTCCCCGTCCCCCTTGCGGCGGTTGGTGGAGGAGTCGGCCGCGACGAGGTTGACCGGATCGTTCGCGAACGCGCGCCTCTTGGCGTCGGTCCACTTCTGCGCGCCCTTCTGCCAGGCGTCGGACAGGGCGACGAGATGGTCTATGTCCACCTTGCTCCGCCCGCGCGTGAAGGTGATGCGGCCTCCGGTGTAGGGGTCCGGGTCGAGGACTCCGCTCAGCACCTTGCATCCGTCGGAGTCCCGGGAGACGTCGTCGAGCTGCGCGGCGAGTATGTCGTCGCGGGTCCCGCATCCGTTGTCGTCGGTATCGAGCCATGCGGATCCGAACGCGTCGCGCTCGTAACCCGTTTTGGGCGCGCGGCCCTTCACGGGGAGTCCGGCGGTGGCCTGTAGCGCCGAACCCGCCGCCGCGGGGCCGGGCGCCGTGTCCGGCGGACCGTCAGTGATCTCGCAGCCGGTCAGGGCGAGCGTGCCCGCCAACGACAGTGCGGCGATCGGGAGCAGGCGGCGGGCGCGGGGCGGGGCTTGGAAGGAGGTCACGACGCAACAGCGTAGGCGCCGGGGGTGCGGGGGAGGCAGGGGGCCCGCACCGTCGATTTCCGGACGACTACCGCAGATCTGCCGGAAAATAGTCCACTTGTTCGGTGATGGTCGGTCATGATTGCTTCATGGGTGTTACGGAGGGGGCTCTGACATCGCCTGTCGCCAGGTGCGACGTGTGTGTGCGCCACGTTGATCGGCGACGGCCCGTACGAGGTATGGGGCGGGTGCGCCGCCCGGCGGTCCGCCCTGTCGGACAGCACCGCGGCCTGTCCGACGTCACAGCGCACTGAGGGCGGGGAGCCCACCGGCGCGCTCCTCCCCTCCCGCGCATCCAGACGGTTTCTTTCGCATCCAGACGTTCCGTATCCAGATGTCAGGAGACAGCTCACATGGCTGACGAGTTGGTGCGTCGTGCCCAGAGGTTCGTGAACACGACCTACAACAACGGTGCGACGCTCGGCATATCCAAGCTCGACGAGAACGGCAAGACCGGCTGGACCACGATGTACGCCCTGACCCGGGCACTCCAGTACGAGATGGGCATCACGAGTCTGTCCGACTCGTTCGGTCCGACCACGCTGTCCACCATCGGCGCGAAGTACGGGAAGCTCGACGGGACGACCATCCCGAACGCGAACTTCTGCCGCGTCGTCCAGTCCGCCCTGTACTGCAAGGGGTACGACGGCGGTGAGATCGACGGCACGTACAACTCCCGTGTCCAGGACGCCGTTCTGAAGCTGAACCGGGACATGGGCGTGAGCTCCACCTACCCGGGCAGCTCGCTGTGGCCGAAGGTCGTCAAGGGCCTGTTCAACATGGACGCCTATGTCACCGTCGGCGGCGGATCGGACTCCATCCGCTCCATCCAGCAGTGGCTGAACGGCCGGTACATCCTCCGCAAGGACTTCTACGTCATCCCCTGCGACGGCTACCACTCCCGCGATGTCGCCAAGTCGATGCTGTACGCCATCCAGTTCGAGCTGGGCATGGCCGACGGGACCGCCAACGGCGTGTTCGGCCCGGGCACGCAGTCCGGTCTCAGATCCCACACGGTGTCCAACGGCACCACCGGCACATGGGCGCAGCTGTTCACCGGGGCCATGATCCTCAACAAGCGCAACGTCCCCTTCGGGAACTTCACCTCCACCGTGCAGAGCGGTGTGGAGAGCTTCCAGTCGTTCATGAAGCTCCCCGTCACCGGGAGCGGCGACTTCCAGACCTGGGCCTCCCTGCTCGTCTCCTACGGTGACCAGTCCCGTCCGGGCACGGCGTGCGACGGCGTCACGAAGATCACGCCGGCGCGGGCGCAGACGCTCAAGGACGCCGGCTACAAGTACATCGGCCGCTACCTCTACAACTCGTCCACGTCGAGCCTGCCCGAGAAGATGATCCAGCCGGGCGAGCTCGCCACGATCAAGGACTACGGGCTCCGCTGCTTCCCGATCTACCAGACGTGGAGCCGGTCGGCGGACTACTTCACCTACGGCCAGGGCACCGCCGACGCGTTCATGGCGATCGAATGGGCGCAGTACCACGGCTTCAAGCCGGGCAGCATCATCTACTTCGCGGTGGACTACGACGCGATGGACGCCGAGGTCAGCGAGTACGTCATCCCGCACTTCCGCGGAGTGATGCGCACCATCGGGGAGAACTCCAGCTACGGCGTGGGCGTCTACGGGCCCCGCAACGTGTGCCAGCGCGTCGCCGACGCCGGATACGCGGCGGCGAGCTTCGTGTCCGACATGTCGAGCGGGTTCTCGGGGAACCTCGGCTACCCGATGCCGACGAACTGGGCCTTCGACCAGATCGTCACCATCACCGTCGGCTCGGGCGCCGGCGCGATCGAGATCGACAAGAACGTCGCCTCCGGCCGTGACACCGGCCAGGGCGACTTCGACCCGGGCTCCTACACCGAGGGTCTGGACGTCGACCTGGACAAGGCCGCGTACCAGGCGCCGATGCTGACGGACGTCAAGAACTACCTGACGTCGATCGGTGTCCCGGAGACCGGCGGGGACGGCTGGACGGACAGCGACTGGGCCACCCTGGGCGGCATCTCCACCACCAAGGCGTTCGAGCTCGTGCTGAGCGCGGACTGGCTGTTCACCTCGCTGGCTCGGCAGCTCAAGCTCCGCAAGGCGCTGATCCAGGCGCCGGTGCTGTGGGAGCTGCGCAAGCTGAACCCCCTGGACTTCGCCGCGGACGAGGCCGTCAAGCTGGGGGTGAAGGACGACTCCAGCACCGGCTGGGGCCAGATCTTCGCCTGGGTGACCATCGAGGCCCGCAACTACTGCATGCAGCAGGGGATCATCAACGGCACGCCGCTGACCGGATCCGACACCAGGACGGTGTGGGACAACCTCCAGGACCCGCTGTACAACATCCGGTCGGTCTCCTACCTGACGATCTACAACGCGCACCAGCTCGGGATCTCCAGGCCGGGTCTGAGCACGAGCGCCACCGACACCCAGGCGCTGCTGGCCCGGTACAACGGCACCGGTGATGACGCCGCGAAGTACGGCCGGGAGCTCAAGGGGCTGTACAACGTGCTGGAGAGCTACAACCAGCTCTCGCGCACCACGTGAGCGCGGTCGCGGGCGTGAATACTGGGCGCATGTGGAAATGGCTGCCGGCCGCGATGGGTGTGAACCTGCTGCTCGGCATTCCCGGTGTCGTTCCGGTGTGGCTGCTCTGGTACTACGCGTCGAACGGGCCGCTCGCCGACCTGGGCTGGACCCGGCGTGAGCCGACGGAGAACGACGGGATGCTGTTCTGGCTCGTCGCCGCGCTCGCGGTGAACGCCGCGTTCCTCATCGTCTGGTGGTTCGCCAACCGGCCCCTGCGGCGCAGGACGGCGCTCGACCCCCTTGTGTACTGGCCGGCCGGTGCCCTGACGGCCCTGGTGCCGACGTTCATCCTCATGTTCGTTCTCTGAGAGAGGGATTGAAGGCGTGCGAAACGACATATCGAGGCGGGCCGTAGTGACGAGTGCCGCCGTGATCGGTGCCGCGGCTGCCGTGGGTTCCTTCGTGCCGGGTACGGCTGCGGCGGCGACGAGGGACGGGGCGAAGAAGCTCCCGGTCTCGGCGAACGGGTGGACGATCGAGAAGGAGGCGAACCACGTCTCCACGGTGTGGACGCGGCCGGTGGCCGGGACGGGTCTCGAGGTCGACGTCCGGATCGGTGACGTGGAGGCGATCCTGCTCCATGTGACCCGTCGCTTCCACTACGAGGTAGAGCAGCTCCAGCGGGTCGACCTGGCCGGCTGGCAGGAGGCCGGCAAGCTCCGCAAGGGCCTGCCGGAGTCGAACCTGGCGTCCGGCACCGCGGTGCGGATCCGCCCCGGCGCCTCGGCCAAGGGCGGGCTCTTCCCCCAGCAGGAGATCGTGCTGCGGGACATCCTCGCCGACTGCGAGGGCGTGGTGCGCTGGGGCGGCGACGACAGCGAGGTGGACGAGTCGCTCTTCTACGTCGACGCCGGCCCCGACGACGAGCGGGTGGCGAAGCTCGGTGAGCGGTTCCGTGAGTGGGACACGACGCCCGGCCTGGGCGCCGGTTCCGCGGTGGACGTCCAGTCCTCGTCACGGCGGGGCCGCGCGGAGCGGCTGGCCCGGGTCCAGCGTTCGGCCTGACCCTGCGGGGCCGCCCCACTGCCGCGCCCTCTGCCCCCGCTCCCGGAGCGGGGGCAGAGGGCGCGCGGCGGGCAGCTGGTCCGGGGGCTGCGGGGCGGACCAGCGGAGACGGCGTCGCTCCCGAAGTGAGGTGATGCACAACGGTTGTGCGCAACCCGGGAGCCGTTGTCCTTGTCGGTGTATACGCTCGCAGCAACGTCCGACACAGACCCTCCCGGGAGCGGCACATGCACGGCTACGGCTATCCGCCGCCGGAGCTACCGAAGCGGCGGCCGTCCTCGGGGACGCTGACCGCGCTGCGCGTGCTCTTCGTGGCGCTGACGCTGATGAGCTGCGGGTTCCTCTCCTGGGCGTCGCTCCTGCGGCTGGCCACCGTCACCCGCAAGGGGCTGGACTGGACGCTGATGGCGGTGGTCGTCGTGCTCAACGCGGCCATGTTCGCGTACATCGTCTCCACCCCCGACAACGAGGAGGAGCTGACGGACGGGCAGGCACTCGTCTTCCTCGGCTGGATGCTCTGCACCGTGGTCGGCACGATCACCTACTACCTCTACGCGGAGATCCGGCACTACGGGCCCCAGCACGGGGGCCCCGGCCCGTCACCGTACGCGGGTCACGCGGTACCGCGTGCTCCCGCTCCCGCGGTCACCCCCGGCTACGGCTACCCGCCGCCCCCGGCCGGCCCCGTGCGCACGCGCCCCGCCGATCCCGCGCGCACGCCCACCCCGGCGCCCCGGTCCGCGCCGACACCGCCGCCCGTCCCGCCCAAGCGCCTCGACCAGGTGCGTGCCGAGCTCGACGAGCTGAGCGACTACCTCCGCAAGGAAGGCGACGGCAGGTGAACGGCCGTGTCATCGCGGGCCGTTACGAGCTGGCGACCATTCTCGGCCAAGGTGGCATGGGCCAGGTCTGGACGGCGTACGACCAGCGCCTGGACCGCAGGGTCGCGGTGAAGCTCCTGCGGCCCGACCGGGTCGCGGGCCCCTCCGGCAGCGATGCCGCCGACGATCTGCGCCGCAGGTTCGTCCGGGAGTGCCGGGTCACCGCACAGGTCGACCACCCGGGGCTGGTCACCGTCCACGACGCGGGGAGCGACGGCGACGACCTCTACCTCGTCATGCAGTACGTCGAGGGCGCCGACCTCGCCGACCACCTCGCCGAGCACACCCCCTACCCGTGGCCCTGGGCCGTCGCGATCGCCGCCCAGCTCTGCGCGGTGCTCTCGGCGGTGCACGCCGTCCCGATCGTCCACCGCGACCTCAAGCCGCGGAACGCGATGGTCAAGCCCGACGGCACACTCACCGTGCTCGACCTGGGCATCGCCTCGGTCATGGACACCGACACCACCCGGCTGACGCACACCGGCTCGCCGATCGGCTCCCCCGCGTACATGGCTCCCGAGCAGGCGATGGGCGGCGCCGTCGGCCCGTACACCGACCTGTACGCCCTCGGTGTCCTGCTGCACGAACTCCTCAGCGGCGACGTGCCGTTCGCCGGGTCCACCGCCCTGGGCGTCCTGCACCGCCACCTCTACGAGCCGCCGCTCCCGGTCCGTCGGCTCAGACCCGAGGTCCCCGAGGCACTGGAGGCGCTCGTCCTGCGGCTGCTCTCCAAGGACCCGCAGCACCGTCCCGCCTCCGCGCAGGAGGTCTACGAGTCGCTGCGCCCCCTGCTGCCCGCCGGCGGCTCGCCGTCGGGCCCCCTCGACCCGACCCGCCCGTTCCTCCGCCCGCACGCGCCTTGGCCCGACCGGGCCTCCGTCCCCGCGCCCGCGCCGGTACCGGCCCAGCAGGCACCCGCCGCGCCCTGCGAACCGCCGTCCCGGCCCGACGTCGCGCAGGCCGTGGACGACGTGAAGCGGCTGCTGGGCGAGGGCCGCATCACCCAGGCCGTCGACACCCTCGGCGGCATCCTCCCGGCCGCCGCGGCGGAGCACGGCGAGCACTCACCCGTCGTGCGGATCCTGCGCAAGCAGTACGCGGCGACGCTGATGGACGACGGCCAGTACCGCCGCGCCCTCCCCGAGCTACGCCGCCTCGCCGACGACCGCACGGCGGAAGCCGGTGCCGGCGACTCCCAGGCCCTGCAGTTCCGCTACGACGCGGCGCAGTGCCTGGAGCAGCTGGGCGAGGCCCCCGCGGCGCTCGCCGCGTACCGCGCCGTCCTCCCCTACTACGAGAACGGCTACGCGAACTCCACCGGACCCGGCCGGGCGTTCGACATCCGCCACCGCATCGGCCATCTGCTGCTCGGCGCGGGCGACCACTCGTCGGGCCGTGCCCAACTGCAGGCCCTCCAGTACGACACGGAGCGGGCGTACGGCCCCCACCACCCGCTACCCACCGAGCTCCGCCGCCAACTCACCCACCAGCAGGACGTACGCGGGTCGCTGTGAGGTGCCGGGTGGCCGAAAGGGGCGGGCCGGAGGGGATTTCGCCGACGACCCCACACTGACCGGTCCGGAAATCGTTGGTCGAAGCAGTGGCCCGAATCACGTCCACTGCCTAACATCGATCACCGCAAGGCTTTGTGCACTGATGCACAAACTCTCCCCGGGAGGCTCCTTTGCACCGCCGCCGTACCGCGCTCGCCCTTTCCGCCGCAACGCTCGTAGCGGCACCGCTCCTGACCGCCTGCGGCAGCGAGGCCCATCCGGGTTCCGCGGCCGTGGTGGGCGGTGACCGGATCGACGTGGCCACCGTCCAGGCGGAGGCGTCCGACGTACGCGCCGCGCAGGGCACGTCGGGGCAGTCCGAGGAGCTGGTGAAGAAGTCGGGGCAGCTGAACCGGGCCAAGCTGCACGGCCTGATCTTCGGGCGGGTCCTGGACCGGGCCTCGAAGGACGCCGGGGTGACCGTCAGCCGCAAGGAGATCCAGCAGATCCGCGCGGCGGCCGCCGCGCAGTCCGGCGGGGACTCCGGGCTGCGGACGGTGATGCTGGAGCAGCGGTGGGTCGCCCCGGACCAGATCGAGGGGGACCTGCGCAAGGAGGTCCAGCTCCCGAAGCTGGCCCGCGCGCTCGGCGCCGACCTCCAGACCCCGGCCGGCCAGCAGGTCGTGGGCAAGGCGCTCACCGAGGCGTCGAAGGCGCTCCACATCGACGTCAACCCGCGCTACGGCAGCTGGGACGACAAGAAGGTCCAGCTCAGCACGTACAAGTCCGCGTGGATCAAGCAGGTCACCACCTTCCAGGACCAGGCTCCCGAAGCGGGCGCCTGACCCCCCGGGGCCTCTCGCCCGGACCCGGCCGCGGGTAGGTTCGGGGTGTGAACGCTGAAGACCCCGGTCGTATCGTCCTGCTCACCGCCAGCCACCGGGTCGCACCCGGTCTGCTGTCCTGGCCCGCGTGGCGGACGCTGCACGCCGCGGACAGGGTCCTGTGCTCCGGGCGGGACCACCCGCAGCTGCCGTACCTGCGGGAGGCGGGCGTCACGGTCGACGGGTCCGCGCCGTCCGCCGAGGACCTGGTGGACGACTGCGCGGGCGGCCGGACCGTGGTGGTGCTGGTGGGTGGCGAGGGCGACCAGCCGCTCACCGACGGCCTCGCCCGGCTCGGCGGTTCGGGCCGGGTGCGGATGCCGGACCTGGAGCTGCTGCCCGGTTCGTACGACCTGCCCGGCGCGCGGCTCCTGGACCTGGTCCAGGTCATGGACCGGATCCGGCTCGAATGCCCGTGGACCTCGCAGAAGACCCACGAGGGCCTGGCGAAGTACGCCATCGAGGAGTCGTACGAACTCGTCGAGGCCATCGAGGACGGCGACCGCGAGGAACTGCGCGAGGAGCTCGGCGACGTACTGCTCCAGGTCGTCTTCCACGCGCGCATCGCGCAGGAGGACCCGGAGGAGCCGTTCGGCATCGACGACGTCGCGGCCACGATCGTGGAGAAGCTGATTCACCGCCATCCGCATGTGTTCGGTGACGAGACCGCCGAGACCCCGGAGGACGTCCACGCGCACTGGCTGCGCACGAAGGCGATCGAGAAGCGGCGCGCCTCGGTCACCGACGGGGTGCCGCTCGGCCAGCCCGGCCTGGCGCTCGCGGCCAAGCTCGGCAGCAGGGTCCGTACGGCGGGCCTCGACGCCGGACTCCCCGAGGGCGAAGGTGTCGGCCACCGGCTGCTCGCCCTGGCGGTGCGGGCCGAACAGGACGGCATCGACCCGGAGGCCGCCCTGCGGGCCGCCGCGCGCGCCTACCGCGACGTCATCCGGGAGGCCGAGGGGCTCGGCACCGGGACCGGCGGCCAGGAGTGAACGACAGCCCCGAAGCGGCCTGCGCACCCGACGCGGCGCCCGAACTCTTCACCTGGGAGTTCGCCACCGACCCGTACCCTGCCTACGCCTGGCTCCGCGAGCACAGCCCCGTGCACCGCACGACACTGCCCAGCGGGGTCGAGGCCTGGCTGGTCACCAGGTACGCGGACGCCCGGCAGGCCCTCGCCGACACCCGGCTCTCCAAGAACCCGGCGCACCACACCGGGTCGGCGAACTCCAAGGGGAAGACGGGCATCCCGGGGGAGCGCAAGGCCGACCTGATGACGCATCTGCTCAACATCGATCCGCCGGACCACACCCGGCTGCGCCGACTCGTGTCCAAGGCGTTCACCCCGCGCCGGGTCGCCGAGTTCGCGCCGCGGGTGCAGGAGTTGGCCGACCGCCTCATCGACTCGTTCGTCGAGGAGGGCAAGGCCGACCTGATCCACGACTTCGCCTTCCCCCTCCCCATCTACGCCATCTGCGACCTGCTGGGGGTGCCCCCGGAGGACCAGGACGACTTCCGGGACTGGGCGGGCATGATGATCCGGCACGGCGGCGGTCCGCGCGGCGGGGTGGCCAGGTCGGTCAAGAAGATGCGCGGCTATCTCGCCGAACTCATCCACCGCAAGCGGGAGAGTCCCGGCGACGACCTGATCTCGGGGCTGATCCGGGCGAGCGACCACGGCGAGCACCTCAGCGAGAACGAGGCCGCCGCGATGGCTTTCATCCTGCTCTTCGCCGGTTTCGAGACGACCGTGAACCTGATCGGCAACGGCACCTACGCACTGCTGCGCCACCCGGCCCAGCGTGAACTCCTGGAGCGGTCGCTGGCCGCGGGGGACACCGGACTGCTCGACACGGGCATCGAGGAGCTGCTGCGCTACGACGGGCCGGTGGAGCTCGCGACCTGGCGTTACGCCACCGAACCCGTACGGCTGGGAGGGCAGGACGTCGCGGTGGGGGACCCCGTCCTGGTGGTGCTGGCCGCCGCGGACCGGGACCCGGAGCGGTTCCGGGACGCGGACACCCTGGATCTCGCCCGGAGTGACAACCAGCACCTCGGTTACGGTCACGGAATCCACTACTGCGTGGGTGCGCCGCTGGCCCGGCTGGAGGGGCGGGTGGCCCTGGCGACGCTGCTGCGGCGCCTTCCCGACCTGCGGCTCGCCGCGGAACCTGATGATTTGCGATGGCGGGGCGGGCTCATCATGCGTGGACTGCGCACGCTTCCGGTGGAGTTCGATCCCGGGCATCGGTCCGCAAAAGGTGACACTCTGTCAACTCTGTGACTTTCACGTGATCTCCGCTGCATCGACTTGTGACACACGTTCGAGTACGGCTAGGTTCACCGTTCGACTCACCCGTCACATGTCAGTCACACGGAAGGCAATCCCATGGGCTCCGCGAACGGCAGACACCGTCGCCCTCGTCAGGCACCCGCCATCGTCGTCGCCGCGGGCGTCACGGGATCGGCCATCGCCATCCCGCTGCTCGGTGCGGGCGGTGCGCAGGCCGCAGAGGCCACGACCTGGGACCGGGTCGCCGAATGCGAGAGCGGTGGCATGTGGAGCGCCGACCTCGGTAACGGCTACTACGGCGGTCTGCAGTTCTCGCAGGACACGTGGTCCGCCTACGGCGGCACCACGTACGCGCCCCGCGCCGACCTCGCGAGCCGCTCGCAGCAGATCTCCGTCGCGGAGAAGGTGCTGGACGACAAGGGTCCGCAGGCGTGGCCCAGCTGCGCGGTGATCTCCGGGCTGGCGCTCGACGGGACGCTGCCGGGTATCGACCCGGGCGGCGAGCCGTCCGCCGAGCCGTCTGACAGCACGGCCCCGTCGGACACCGCCTCCTCCGAGGCGCCCGACGAGGCGGACGGCACCGACGCGAAGGACGAGACGGACAAGGTTCCGGCAGGCGAAGCCGCCGACAAGGGTGACGAGACCGAGGCGTCGCCGTCCGCCGAGCCGTCCCCGCAGGCGACCGGGAAGTCCGGCGCCTCGAAGGGTGACGACGGGGAGACGGGCGGAAAGCACCGCGGTACGCCGGCCCCGGAGGCGGGTAGCGGGTCGGCGGATACCGACGGGCGCGAGTCCGGCCGGCACGCCTCGCGGGGTGACTCCGAGGCGCGCCAGGGCGCGGACGAGGGGACGTACACGGTCCGCGAGGGCGACAACCTCTGGGCGATCGCGGACTCGCAGGAGCTCGCGGGCGGCTGGACCGCGCTCTACGAGGCGAACAAGGCGGAGCTCGGCTCCGACCCCGACCTGATCCTTCCCGGCCAGAGCCTGGACCTGGACCTCGGTCCGGACGCGAGCGACTCGCAGCCGGAGACCCTGGCCGCCAACTGATCAAAAGCGCGAAAACACCCCGAAATCGGGGGTAGTTCAGAGGCCTATGTCCACTTATGCGTAAGTGAGACATGGGTCTCTTTGCTTGAACTGGCGGCCCGCGTCCGTCCTGTCCGCCCATATCCGCTCCGACCTGCGCGAACGGGCCCGAGTGTCATTGTGTTACGCGCTGATTGACCGTTATGCCCGCCTTTGAATGTGGGGGTTGCGTGTGTTTACGGTCGGAGCCGCTCGCACCGCGGGCACCTTCGACCGTCACGCCGAATCCTGCCGTCGGTCGGAGGGAACGACGCGTAAAGCGCCGTAGGCAGGAGCGGGGGACCCAGGTAAGTGCCGGACCCGGCCGTCGGAAGACGGGCGAGGGACGGCTCGGGGTGAAGTCGTCCGCGAGCGCGGGCGACCGGGCAACTCACAGGCCCGAACCCGACAGCTCACCTCGTAGGCGTCGGTGAGGAGAACGATGCTGCTTTCCACCAAGGGCAAGCACCGCCGCCCGTCCAAGGCCGTCCGTATCGCCACCCTGGCCGGCGTCACCGGTGCGGCCGTCGCCGTCCCGCTGATGGGCGCGACCGGCGCTTCCGCCGCCTCCGTCGACACCTGGGACGCCGTCGCCCAGTGCGAGTCCGGCGGCAACTGGTCCATCAACACCGGCAACGGCTACTACGGCGGTCTGCAGTTCTCGCAGTCCAGCTGGGCCGCCGCCGGCGGTACGCAGTACGCGGCCCGCGCGGACCTGGCCAGCAAGGACCAGCAGATCGCCGCCGCCGAGAAGCTCCTCGACCTGCAGGGCCCGGGCGCCTGGGGGTGCGCGGGTGCCGGCGGCCTGACGAACGACGGTGTGGACCCGGGCGTCGACACCGGCTCCTCGAAGAACGGCGACACGGCCCCGAAGGCCGCGCCGGAGCGCAAGGCCGAGAAGCCCACCACGCGCAGCGAGAAGCGCACGGCCCCCAAGGAGACCGTCACCACCCCGACCGGCCAGAAGGTCGAGAAGGGTGACGGCGAGTACAAGGTGAAGGCCGGCGACACCCTCAGCAAGATCGCCGACGCGAAGAAGGTCAAGGGCGGCTGGGAGAAGCTGTTCAAGCTGAACGGCGACATCGTCGACGACGCCGACCTGATCTTCCCGGGCCAGCAGCTCCACCTGACGAAGTAGCGGACCGGGGTTTCCTCCTCCCTCCCCGGCGGTCCGGCCCGGCGTGCACCACCCCCCTGCGCGCCGGGCCGGCGCCGCGCCGGGCACCCCGCGTCGGGGCTCCTCCACGGGTCGCCGCGAGGGGCCGGGCCGGGGCGAGTGTTCAACTGTTGTGGTTACCTGCCAGTAGATTTCCGCAGCTTTGCCCGTAATGAAGGTCCTTGGGTCCTTTTTCGTCCCAGGGGGCGGGCGGACGGCCGATTGAGCGCGCCGAGCCGGTTAGGCTCGTGGCGCAAGGCCACAGTGACCCTGCACAACCAGTGTCAGATCCCAGAAGGAGATGCCTCGTGCCGTCCATCGACGTCGTCGTAGCCAGGGAAATCCTCGACTCCCGGGGAAACCCCACGGTCGAGGTCGAGGTTGGCCTCGACGACGGCAGCACGGGACGTGCTGCCGTCCCGTCCGGCGCCTCCACCGGTGCGTTCGAGGCCATCGAGCTTCGCGACGGTGACCCCAACCGCTACCACGGCAAGGGTGTCGAGAAGGCCGTCCTCGCCGTGATCGAGCAGATCGGCCCGGAGCTCGTCGGTTACGACGCCACCGAGCAGCGCCTCATCGACCAGGCGATGTTCGACCTGGACGCGACCGAGAACAAGGGCTCCCTCGGCGCCAACGCCATCCTCGGTGTCTCGCTGGCCGTGGCGCACGCCGCGTCCGAGGCCTCCGACCTCCCGCTGTTCCGCTACCTCGGCGGCCCGAACGCGCACCTGCTGCCCGTTCCGATGATGAACATCCTGAACGGCGGCTCGCACGCCGACTCCAACGTGGACATCCAGGAGTTCATGATCGCGCCGATCGGCGCCGAGTCCTTCTCCGAGGGCCTTCGCTGGGGCGCGGAGATCTACCACACGCTGAAGAAGGTCCTGAAGACCAAGGGCCTGTCCACCGGTCTCGGCGACGAGGGCGGCTTCGCCCCGAACCTCGAGTCCAACCGCGCCGCCCTCGACCTGATCCTCGAGGCCGTCAAGGAGGCCGGCTACGTCCCGGGCCGCGACATCGCGCTCGCGCTCGACGTCGCCGCGTCCGAGTTCTACAAGGACGGCGTCTACGAGTTCGAGGGCGAGTCCCGCTCGGCCGCCGAGATGACCGAGTACTACGAGGAGCTCGTCTCCGCGTACCCGCTGGTCTCCATCGAGGACCCGCTGTACGAGGACGACTGGGCCGGCTGGAAGGTCATCACCGACAAGCTGGGCTCCAAGGTGCAGATCGTCGGTGACGACCTGTTCGTGACCAACCCGGAGCGCCTCGCCCGCGGCATCGAGGAGGGCTCGGCCAACGCCCTGCTCGTCAAGGTCAACCAGATCGGTTCGCTGACCGAGACCCTGGACGCCGTGGAGCTGGCCCAGCGCAACGGCTTCAAGTGCATGATGTCCCACCGCTCCGGTGAGACCGAGGACGTCACCATCGCCGACCTCGCCGTCGCCGTGAACTGCGGTCAGATCAAGACCGGCGCCCCGGCCCGCTCGGACCGTGTCGCCAAGTACAACCAGCTGCTGCGCATCGAGGAGATCCTCGACGACGCCGCGGTGTACGCCGGCCGCTCGGCGTTCCCGCGGTTCCGCTTCGAGGGCTGACAGCCCGAGTCCGGAGCACCAGCCTCCGTCCGTCCCCGCATCCGGTCCCGTACCGTGTGCGGGGACGGACGTGCGTGACGGGGAGGTGTGAGACATGGCCGGGAAGGACCGCGACCGGTTCTCCACCACGACCAGGCTGCGCGTGCTCGGTGAGCAGACGGCGGCCCGCGTCTACCGGTCCCAGAACCGCCGCCAGGCCCGCCGCTCGCGGCTCACCGGGCGTGCCGCGTTCCTGGCGCTGATCGTCTGCTCCCTGGTGGTGGCGCTCGCGTATCCCATGCGGCAGTACATCTCCCAGCGCGACCAGATCGCCGACCAGGAGAGGCTGTCGCGGGAGGCGCACCAGCGGACCGAGGAGCTGCGCGACGAGAAGGCGCGGCTCAGGGACGACGCGTACATCCGTCGTCTGGCCCGCGAGCACCTCCACTACGTGGTGCCCGGTGAGACCGGCTACACGGTGGTCGACCCGGACGCGGCCGAGGTGCGCCGCGGTGACCCGGGGGCGACCGGGCGGCCCTGGCACTCGAACCTCTGGGACGGCGTCGACAGCGCCGACCGCGAATGATCCCGTCCCCGCGCGGCTCCGGGCGCGCGCACCGCGCCCCGTACCGCCCCGCGTCCCCGCACCGATACATACCGTCCGACCGATGACATTCAAGGCAGGCATGGACACGCCCCCTCCGCAGACAGAATCCACCACGCCCGACGCTGCGGACATCGCCGCGTTCGAGCTCCAGCTCGGCCGCCCGCCGCGCGGTCTGCGCGCCATCGCGCACCGCTGCCCGTGCGGCAACCCGGACGTGGTCGAGACCCAGCCCCGTCTGGAGGACGGCACGCCGTTCCCGACGACGTACTACCTGACCTGCCCGCGCGCCGCCTCCGCGATCGGCACGCTGGAGGCCAACGGCGTCATGCGGGAGATGACCGAGCGTCTGGCGGCGGACCCGGAACTTGCGGCCGCCTACCGCGCGGCGCACGAGGACTACCTCGCCCGGCGCGACGCCATCGAGGTCCTGGAGGGCTTTCCCAGCGCGGGCGGCATGCCGGACCGCGTGAAGTGCCTGCACGTCCTGGTCGGCCACTCGCTGGCCGCCGGCCCCGGGGTGAACCCGCTGGGCGACGAGGCGATCGCGATGCTGCCGGAGTGGTGGGCGAAGGGCCCCTGCGTCACGCCGTGCGGCTCCGGAGCCGGACCCGAAGCGTCCTGACCCGGGGTCTGCCGTCCGGACCGGGTGTGGTCCGTCCTGTTCGGCCCGGCCCGGACCGCAACCCTCCGCGGTACCCGAACAACCACAGGAGCCCCATGACCCGCGTTGCCGCCATCGACTGCGGTACCAACTCCATCCGTCTGCTCGTCGCCGATGTGGACCCCGCCGCAGGGGAGTTCACCGAGCTGGACCGCCGGATGCGGATCGTCCGGCTCGGCCAGGGAGTCGACCGCACCGGGCGGCTGGCCCCCGAAGCGCTGGAGCGCACCTTCGACGCGTGCCGCGAGTACGCCACCGTGATCAAGGAGCTCGGCGCGGAGCGGATCCGGTTCGTCGCCACGTCCGCGTCCCGGGACGCGGAGAACAGCGGCACGTTCGTCGGCGGGGTCCTGGACATCCTGGGTGTCGAACCCGAGGTCGTCAGCGGAGACCAGGAGGCGCAGCTCTCCTTCGACGGCGCCGTCAGGGAACTCCTGGGCGGTGACCACCTGGAGAAGCCGTACCTCGTGGTGGACATCGGCGGTGGTTCCACCGAGTTCGTCGTGGGCGACGACGTCGTGCGCGCCGCCAGGTCCGTGGACATCGGCTGCGTCCGTATGACCGAGCGTCACCTCACGGTGGACGGGGCCGTCGTGGACCCGCCCGCGCCCGACCGGGTCGCCGCGATCCGCGCCGATCTCGACGCGGCCCTGGACCTGGTCGGCGAGACGGTGCCGATCGCCTCGGCGGCGACGCTCGTCGGCCTGGCCGGGACGGTCACCACGATCGCGGCGATCGCGCTCGGCCTGGAGGAGTACGACTCCGAGGCCATCCACCACTCCCGGGTCTCCGCCGGGCAGGTCCGGGAGATCACCGCGCGGCTGCTCGCCTCGACGCACGAGGAGCGCGCGGCGATCCCCGCGATGCACCCCGGCCGGGTCGATGTGATCACCGCCGGCGCGCTCGTGCTGCTGGCCGTGATGGAGCGGAGCGGCGCCGGCGAGGTGGTCGTGAGCGAGCACGACATCCTCGACGGGATCGCCTGGTCCGCGGCCTGATCGCGGTGCCGCCAGGGGCGCCGTGAGTTGCCGCTCATACGCATTCCCGCCTGCACCTTTGAGCCGTCGAAGGCCTCTTCGGACCCGCCCGGAGAGGCCTTTCGCGCGTCGCCGCGACGAAGTTCGTGAACTTCTTCACAAGGAATTCGGCCCCTCCGGGCGAAGTTCCGCCTCCGGGGGGCCGTGCGGGCCGGTCGAGGTCCCGTGCACCGGTGATGCGCGGACGTTTCGGGGATGTGGCGGGGGCGTGTACCCGGAAGGTGGTTCGGGGTGTCCGCCGGGTCGAGGGCCAGCTCACGAGCGGTGAACAACGTTCGCCCGGACCTCGTGGTTCCCCGCCTCCGTCATGACCTGGGTCACGTGGGCGGCGAAGTGTAGCAGAGGGGAGCGCATACCTTGTGAAGGGGCTCACGAGCACCCCCCCATGGAGGGGTGGATACTCGATGGCATGAGCACCACGGAGCGTCCCAGGATCCTCGTTGTAGGCGGTGGGTACGTAGGCCTGTACGCAGCTCGTCGCATTCTGAAGAAGATGCGGTATGGAGAGGCGACCATCACGGTCGTCGACCCTCGCTCGTACATGACGTACCAGCCCTTCCTCCCCGAAGCTGCTGCCGGCAGCATCTCGCCTCGGCATGTCGTCGTCCCGCTGCGACGCGTGCTGCCCAAGGCAGAGGTTCTCACCGGCCGTGTCACGACCATCGATCAGGACCGCAAGGTCGCCACGGTCGCGCCGCTCGTCGGCGAGGCCTACGAGCTGCCCTTCGACTACCTGGTCATCGCGATGGGCGCGGTCTCCCGTACCTTCCCGATCCCCGGCCTCGCCGAGCAGGGCATCGGCATGAAGGGCATCGAGGAGTCCATCGGACTGCGCAACCACGTCCTCGAGCAGCTGGACAAGGCCGACTCGACGACCGACGAGGACGTCCGCCGCAAGGCGCTGACGTTCGTCTTCGTGGGCGGCGGCTTCGCCGGCGCGGAGACCATCGGCGAGGTCGAGGACATGGCCCGCGACGCGGCGAAGTACTACACGAGCGTGAAGCGCGAGGACATGCGCTTCATCCTGGTCGACGCCGCCGACAAGATCCTTCCCGAGGTCGGCCCGAAGCTGGGCGTGTACGGCAAGGAGCACCTGGAGAGCCGTGGTGTCGAGGTCTACCTCTCGACCTCCATGGACTCCTGCGTCGACGGTCACGTGGTCCTGAAGAACGGCCTCGAGGTCGACTCCAGCACGATCGTGTGGACCGCCGGTGTGAAGCCGAACCCGGCGCTGGCCCGCTTCGGCCTGCCGCTCGGCCCGCGTGGCCACGTGGACACCTCCGAGAAGCTCCAGGTGCAGGGCACCGACTACATCTGGGCCGCGGGCGACAACGCCCAGGTCCCGGACATGGTCGGCCGCCGCGCCGGCAACCCGAACGCCTGGTGCCCGCCGAACGCCCAGCACGCGCTGCGTCAGGCGAAGGTCCTCGGTGACAACGTCATCTCCGGTATGCGGGGCTTCCCGCAGAAGGAGTACAGCCACGCCAACAAGGGTGCTGTCGCCGGACTCGGCCTGCACAAGGGCGTCGCGATGATCGTCATCGGCAAGGTGAAGATCAAGGTCAAGGGCCGTCTCGCCTGGTACATGCACCGTGGCTACCACGGCATGGCGATGCCGACCTGGAACCGCAAGATCCGGATCTTCGCCGACTGGACGCTGGCGATGTTCCTGAAGCGCGAGGTCGTCTCGCTGGGCGCCATGGAGACTCCCCGCGAGGAGTTCTACGAGGCCGCCAAGCCGAGCCCCGCACCGGTCGCGGCCAAGGCCGACGCCGACCGGAGCAAGTCCGAGGGCGAGAAGGCCAAGGCCTCCTGACGCCAGTACGTCACCGAAGGGGTCGTCCGCCATCCGTGGTGCGGGCGGCCCCTTCGGCGTGCCTGGATGCCACCAAGTAGATGGTGAATGCAGGTATTTTGCCGTTCCGTTGCCCGGGGGCGGGATGGCGCGGGTGTCCTGCCGCGTTGACGCCGGTGTACCTCGCCGTGGCCCCGAGGTGTCGCGGCCCGGTTCGAGTGCGTATGTGGAAATTTAGGCACGTTCGGAAACACCACCACGGAGGTGTGCACCATGGCCGACGCCGCGTCGCGGCTGACCGCTCTTGCCCAGGAGTTGCTGGGAGAACCGCTGCCGGTCCGGATCCGGGCCTGGGACGGCAGTGAATCAGGGCCGCCGGGTGCGCCCACCCTCGTACTGCGCCACCGCCGTGCCCTGCGCCGGCTGCTGTGGAAGCCGGGCGAGCTGGGCCTGGCCCGCGCCTGGGTGGCCGGTGAGATCGACGTCGATGGTGATCTCTACGCCGCTCTGGACGCCGTCGCCTCCCTCCTCTGGGAACGCGGTGCCGACGCGAAGGACACCGTCCACCCCCTCCGGGATCCCAAGGTGCGTGCCTTCGCCCGCGGTCTGGTCCAGCTGGCCGGCCCGTGGCCGCCGCCGTCCCCGCCCGCCGAGGAGGCCCGCCACCGCTCCGGCGCGCTGCACACCAGACGCAGCGACAAGCAGGCCGTCAGCCACCACTACGACGTGGGCAACGACTTCTACGCGATGGTCCTCGGCCCGTCCATGGTGTACTCCTGCGCCTACTGGCGGGACGGTGCCACCCTGGAGGAGGCACAGCGCGACAAGCTCGACCTGATCTGCCGCAAGCTCGCCCTCCGGGAGGGCGACCGCCTCCTCGACGTCGGCTGCGGCTGGGGCTCGATGGCCGTCCACGCCGCCCGCGAGTACGGCGCCCGGGTCACCGGGGTGACCCTCTCCACCGAACAGGCCGCCTTCGCCCGCAAGCGCGTCGCGGAGGAGGGCCTCACCGACCGGATCGAGATCCGGGTCCAGGACTACCGGGACGTCAGGGACGGCCCGTACGACGCCGTCTCCTCGATCGGCATGGCCGAACACGTGGGTACGGTCCGCTTCCGCGAGTACGCCGACGACCTCTACGCGCTCCTCAAGCCCGGCGGCCGGCTGCTCAACCACCAGATCGCCCGCCGCCCGGAGAAGGACGAGTCGGCCTACCGCATCGACGAGTTCATCGACGCCTACGTCTTCCCCGACGGTGAACTCGCCCCGGTGGGCAGCACGGTCGCCACCCTGGAGGAGGCCGGCTTCGAGGCCCGTGACGTCGAGGCGATCCGCGAGCACTACGCGCTGACCCTGCGTCAGTGGGTGGCCAACCTGGAGCGGCACTGGAAGGAGGCCGTGCGGGCCACCTCACCCGGCCGGGCCCGGGTGTGGCGGCTCTACATGGCCGCCTCCGCCCTCTCCTTCGAGCACAACAAGATCGGCGTCAACCAGATCCTCGCGGTGCGTCCGCGGGAGGGCGGCGCGGCTGCCATGCCGCTGCGCGCCCGCGACTGGCCGGCGCCCGCGAACGGCTGACCCCGATACGCGAGGAGGGCCGGTACCCGACCCGCGGGTACCGGCCCTCCTCGCGTCCCGTCTACTCCGTCTTGATCGCCGTCAGCATGTTGAGCTTCGCGGCGCTCCGGGCCGGCCACAGCGAGGCCAGCACGCCCACGAGACCTGCCAGCACCAGGAAGAGCGCGAGCCGGTCCCACGGGATGACCAGGGCGTAGCCGGGGATGTCGTCGGACAGGGTCCGGCCGATCGCCCAGCCGAGGAAGACGCCGAGCCCGACCCCGATCACCGCTCCGAAGACCGAGATGACGACGGCCTCCAGCCGGATCATGCGCTTGACCCGGCCCCGGTCGAGACCGATCGCGCGGAGCATGCCGATCTCCTGCTGGCGCTCGAACACCGACATCGCGAGGGTGTTGACGACACCGAGGACCGCGATCAGCAGGGCCATGGCGAGCAGTCCGTACATGATGTTCAGCGCGGTGTTCACGAAGCCGCCGAACATGTCACGGATGTCCTGCCGGTCCATCACGCTCATCGCCGGGTTGTCGCCGAGCGCGTTCACGACCGCCTGCTCGTGGGCCTTGCTCGCGCCGCCGTCCGTCTTGATCCAGATCTCGCGGATTTCCGGGCGCGTGGTGGTGCTGTGCTGGTCGGCGAGGTCCTTCGGGATCATGAAGGGGGAGAGGAAGTCGTTCTCCTCGTAGAGGGCGCCGACCGTCAGCTCGCCCTTCTTCTTGTCGTCGAACGTCACCGGGAGGGTGTCGCCGGTCTTCCAGCCGTTCGACTTCGCGGTCTTGGAGCCGATCGCGATCCGGCCGTCCTTCAGCGAGCCGATCGAACCGGAGACCGTCTTCAGCGAGAAGACCTTCTCCACGTCGCCCGGGGTGACGCCGGAGGCCGAGCCGGACTTGCCGTCGACCTCGAGGTACGACGACTGCTGCGGGGAGAGCGCGGTGACGCCGTCGGCCTTCGCCAGGGCGGTGAGCGCGGACTCGTCGAGCGAGTCGCCACTGGCCATCGAGACCATGTAGTCGGCCTTGATGTTGTCCGTCGTCATCTTGTCGATCGCCTGGCCGAGCGTGACACCGAGCACCGAGATGCCGGTGACCAGGGTCAGGCCGATGGCCAGCGCCGAGGCGGTGGCCCCGGTACGCCGCGGGTTGCGGACGGCGTTCTGCGAGGCCAGCTTGCCGGAGACGCCGAACACCTTCCGCAGCGCCGGCCGTACGAGGGCGACGGCCGGGCGGGAGAGGAGCGGGATCAGCACGATGATGCCGATCAGGGCGAAGAAGGCACCGGCCGCGACCAGGTACCTGCCGGACACCCCGCCGGTCACCGCGCCGCCGACGATCCCCGCCGCACCGAGCAGGGTGATGACGCCGCCGATCGAGTTCCGGACGACCAGGGACTTGGTGGAGGCGGTGGCGTGCACGCTGCTCATCGCCGCCACCGGGGCGATCTTCGCGGCCCGGCGGGCGGGAAGCCAGGCGGCCAGCACGGTGATCAGGATGCCGACGGCGAACGCCGAGCCGACCGCGAGGGGCGACACGACCAGCGGACCGGCCGGGATCTTGCCGCCGAGGACGCCCATCGCGGAGCGCAGCCCGGTGGCTAGGGCGACACCGAGGGCGAAACCGATGACGGAGGCGAGTGTCCCGACGACGGCGGCCTCGATCAGCACCGAGCGCTTGACCTGGCGGCGGGAGGCGCCGATGGCCCGCATCAGGGCCAGTTCACGGGTCCGCTGGGCGATCAGCATGGTGAAGGTGTTGGTGATGAGGAAGACACCGACGAACAGTGCGATGCCCGCGAAGGCCAGCAGCATGGTGTTGAGGCTGGTCAGCCCGTTCTCGATGTCCTTGGCCTGCTGGTCGGCGAGTGCCTTGCCGGTCTGCGCGGTCGCGTCCTTGGGCAGCAGCGGTTCGACCGCGTCCAGCACCGCCCGGTCCGAGGCGCCCGCGGCGGCGGTCACGGTGGCGTCCTGGAAGACGCCGGGCTTGAGGTAGAGCTGCTGTGCGGTCGCGGTGTCGAACAGCACGAGGCTGCCGCCCGCGTTGACCGCGCCGTCCTCGGTGGTGAAGATCCCGGAGAGGGTGAACTCCTTCACCGGACCGTTCGTGGCGACCCGCACCGGGTCGCCGACGCGGTACTCGCCCTTGCTCGCCGTGTCCTTGTCCAGCGCGACCTGGCCGTTCTTCGCCGGGGCGGTGCCGTCGGTGAAGGTGTAGGCGCGGTCCTTGCCGTCCTTGCCGGGAGAGAAGTTGGCACCGGTGTTGGACCAGCCGTTGCCGATGAGCTTGCCGTCCGGGTCGGCGACCCCGGCGAAACCGGAGACCCGCCCGGTGGCCGAGGCGACGCCGTCCAGTGCCCGGATCTTCTCCAGGGTGGCCTCGTCGATGCCGGGGTTCTCTTCGTCGTTCCCGTCGGCGTACGTGGAGACGGCCACGGCCACGTCGTCGTAGCTCTTGGCGGACTGGTTGCGGAACGCGTTGCCGAGGGTGTCGGTGAAGACGAGGGTGCCGGAGACGAACGCTACGCCGAGCATGACGGCGAGCACGGTCATCAGCAGCCTGGCCTTGTGCGCGAGCACATTGCGCAGGGCGGTACGGAACATGTCTGTGTGTCCTGGGATGGGTTCCGGAAGGGGGGTCGGTGCTGCGGGCGCAGCGTCAGCTGGTGCGGCCCTTCGCGTCGAACGCCTTCATCCGGTCGAGGACCCCGTCGGCGGTGGGATCCAACATCTGGTCGACGACGGCGCCGTCCGCCAGGAAGACCACCCGGTCCGCATAGGAGGCGGCGGCCGGGTCGTGGGTCACCATCACCACGGTCTGGCCGAGCTCGCGCACCGAGTTGCGCAGGAAGCCGAGGACCTCGGCGCCGGAGCGGGAGTCGAGGTTCCCGGTCGGCTCGTCACCGAAGATGATCTCCGGCTGGGAGGCCAGGGCGCGGGCCACCGCGACGCGCTGCTGCTGGCCGCCGGAGAGCTCGGTGGGTCGGTGCTTCAGGCGGTCGGTGAGGCCCACCATGTCGATGACCTTCTGCAGCCAGGCCGCGTCGGGCTTACGGCCGGCGATGTCCATCGGCAGGGTGATGTTCTCCAGCGCGGTCAGCGTGGGCAGCAGGTTGAAGGCCTGGAAGATGAAGCCGATCTTGTCCCGGCGCAGCTGGGTGAGCTGCTTGTCCTTCAGGGTGCCGAGCTCGGTCTCGCCGATGCGTACGGAGCCGCTGCTGAAGCTGTCCAGGCCGGCCACGCAGTGCATGAGAGTGGACTTGCCGGAGCCCGAGGGCCCCATGATCGCGGTGAACTCCCCCTGCGGGAAGTCCACGGACACCCGGTCCAGGGCGACCACCTGGGTCTCGCCCTGGCCGTAGACCTTCGACAGCTCCGTGGCGCGGGCGGCGACCGCGGTGGTGCGGTGGACGGTGGTGGTGGTCACAGGGGTACTCCTGGTTCGGAAGACTGGTGCGCGGGGACCCCTCCATCGTCGCCGCCGTATCGCGTCGGGTCGTCAGTCCCCGTGCCCGTTCCCGGGGCCCACTTGAGTCGCACCCGCCGGGCCGCGGCGTACTCCTGAGGTAGGAGACGGACCCTGAGCGCGCCCCGGGGAAGGCTCGGCCGCCCGGGGCGCCCGTTCGTCACACAAGGTGACGCCGGTGGTGTCCGGCACCCGGCGGCCGTGACGCCCGGACGCCGCGGCGCGCTCCCGCCCCTCCTGCCCCGCCGGCAGGGTGACGGGGCCGGGGCGCACGCCGTGCCCGTCACTCCGCCGCGCGGGCGGAGCGCTGTGTTCCATGTCATGGACGCGGTGTCACAGGGCCCGGGCGAGCAGGGCCGCGTCCGGTCCTGCGACGCGTCGGCCACGCCGCCGGGGACGAGGGTGGCGGACCCCTGGCGAACGGTGGCGCGGAGCCGTGGCGCGTAGGCCGTGCGGGTACGGCGAGTTTCCGTCATTCCCGTTTGCCGGGGTTCGTGCCCGTAGCCCTGCCCGGGCGTGTGCTGATGCGGTGCCCGGTGTCTGACGGACCATCAAACGATCAATAAAATAAGACAACATCGAGCGGATGTTCCGCTGTTCGAGGGACGCCCCCGGATAGGGTCTTGTGCCAAGGCGGAGCCGCGCGCCCACGCCCGGGTGGTGGAATGCAGACACGGCGAGCTTAAACCTCGCTGCCTCCTCGGGGGCGTGCCGGTTCGAGTCCGGCTCCGGGCACCACCGCATCCGTCGGTGGAGCTCGGGCGGTCGCACCGTACTTCAGGCGTCAACTTTCCTCAAAGATCCTCCTCTGGCACTACAGTCATTGTTTTGCCTACCCATTACTCTTGTGGCAAGGCCACGCTGGGTGGCCATGGAGGAGTGAAATGAGGAGCAGCAACCCGGTCTTCTCGCGACGGGGGTTCAGCCGCGACAACGGCCACGCGGGCTTCAACGCGGCGCCGCAGGCCGGGGCCCCCGCGGTGGGCGCCAACCCGTACGCCACGAACCCCTACGCCCAGCAGGACACCCTGTACGGCGCCCCGCAGGCGCCCGCGCGCTCCGGCGCGATGACGATCGACGACGTCGTCACGCGCACGGGCATGACGCTGGGCACCGTGGTGCTCACCGCCGCGCTCTCCTGGGCCCTGCTGCCCGTCGACGAGGCCAATCTCGGCAAGTCGTACGGCATCGCGATCGGCGCCGCCCTGGTGGCGTTCGTCCTCGCGATGGTCCAGTCCTTCAAGCGCAAGCCCGCCCCGGCGCTGATCCTCGCCTACGCGGCCTTCGAGGGTGTCTTCCTCGGGGTGATCTCCAGCACGGTCAGCACCTACATCAGCCCCGGCACGGTGATGCAGGCGGTGATGGGCACCATGTGCGTCTTCGCCGGCGTCCTGATCGCCTACAAGATGCGCTGGATCCGCGTCACCCGCCGCTTCTACGGCTTCGTGATGGCCGCGGCCATGGGCTTCGTGCTCCTCATGATGGTCAACCTGCTGTTCAGCGTGTTCGGCGGCGGCGACGGCCTGGGCTTCCGCAGCGGCGGCCTCGGCATCCTCTTCGGAGTCATCGGCATCATCCTCGGTGCGTGCTTCCTGGCCCTGGACTTCAAGCAGGTCGAGGACGGCATCAACTACGGCGCACCGCGCGAGGAATCCTGGCTGGCGGCCTTCGGCCTCACCCTGACCCTGGTGTGGATCTACCTGGAGATGCTGCGCCTGCTCTCCATCATCAACGGGAACGACTGACCCGTAGGCACCGACACGGAACGGCCCGCGGACGACACCGGTCGCCCGCGGGCCGTTCCGTCGTTCCACGGGGAGGGAACGCGCCTCAGCGGAGGTTCCGGGCCGCTCGTCTCAGGTCGTACTCATGGATGATCGCCTTGGCGTGGCCGTAGGTGAGGTCGTGTTCGCTCCGCAGCCAGCTGACCTTCTCCTCGAACCGGAGGAGGGACGGCCCCTCGTCGACCGTGCGCAGCCAGTCGGCGATGTCGCGACCGGTGCAGTCGGGGATCCGGGAGAGCAGGTTGCGGTGGGTTTCTTCGGAGAAGACTTGGGACATCGGCGCCTCCGACGCGGTCACGCGTTGCTGGTCCTTGCCGACACCGTGCCCGAGCGACGGCGCGTTGGCAACCATCCGGCAGGGGCGCGTAGGGTCACGGCGTGCTCGATACGACTCCGCTGATCACCGCCGTGGACCGCTTCGCCGACCGTCTGCGGAGCACCCCGCAGAGCCGGCTGCAACAGGGCGTGGCCGACGAGGCCCTGGCCGCGGCCAGGGAGCTGTCCGCCCGTGCCCAGCGTGCCGAGGCGCCGGACCTGGAGCCGCGGATCATGCCCGACGTGGGGATATTCGCCGTGGGCGACCAGCTCGCGGTCGCGGGACGGGACCTGGCCGTGGCACTGGAAACGGCCTCGTCCCAGGAACTGGACGAGGCCGTGCGTCGTGTCGAGGAGTCGGCGCTGCGGGCGTTCCCGCCCAGCCCTTAGAACGAGGCGATCACGCGGTCGGCGAGGATGTAGACGCTCTCCTCGCCGCACGAGAAGGTCAGCGCGTAGGCGCCTGACACGCCTGAACCACCCAGCAGCACCGGCTGCTCACCGGAGCGCAGCGAGTCGGCGAGCCGCTCGGCGGTCTCCCGGTGGCCCGGGGTCATGCAGAGCGTGGTGCCGTCGGCGAAGACGTACACGTCCAGCGTCCCGAGGGGGCCGGGCCGCACGTCCGTGAGCTCAGTCGCGGTATCGGCGAGCCGCTCCAGGCGATTCACGGTACGCTCATGGTCGGTGACGACGGGTGTCCGGGTGGGGACGAAGTCCGGGTGCGAGGGGTGGCGGCGACGGGCCGCGGCCAGCTCGGGGGAGTCCTCGGCGAAGTCCGCGTACTCGGCGACCCCGGCGGTCTCGGGCAGGTCGGTGAGGCCGGCGAGCTCCGTCAGCTCGTCCAGGGCGTCGCCCGCTTCGAGGTCCATCGCCTCAAGACCCACGAAGTCGGTCTGGCGGGGCATGAAGAACGGGATGTCGTCGCCGAGCCCGCCCAGCATGGACGGGGCGTCGGCCGCGTCGCGGGCTTCCTGGGCGGCCCAGAAGGCGCGGGCCTCGGCGAGCTCGCGCTCCCGCTCCTCGGCGAGCGCCTCGGTGACCGCCACGCGTATCTCCTCGGTGGACGTGCCGGCGCTCCGATCCTGCTGCCCGGGCAGGGACGCGTGGAGGATTCGACCCTCCGCGAGCTCCGTGCGCAGGGCGGAGACCTGCTTGCGCAGCCCGTGAGCGGCGTGCAGAGCGGCGGCGCCGGCAGCCGTGGCAGCGGCGGTGGTCAGCAACAGGGCAAACGGCATGGCGCTCACTGACAGACTCCCGGTTTCGATCGACACCCCCGACTTCCTACATCAGCTTGTCCTGTAGTGGCGCCTGCTGTCAGTGCATTACGTCACGAATTGGACAGGTCTTTGGGCCCGACGTTTAGGGCCGTGGTCGGTGTGACCTGCGGAAACGGTTCTTCCGTGGGGTGCAGGTCACATCCTGGGGGAGATTCGGTCACGATCGGAGCTCGCCCTGATTCAAGCGGTCCTCCGCGCGGGAGGGCGAGGCGGTCACGAACAGCGTTCTGCGGCGCGTTGCGGGCACCAGCCCGCGGCGCGCTGCGGGCAGGTGCCGCCCTCGTGCCTCGGGCGACCCCTACCCTCCGCTACGACTCAGCTCAGCCGCTCGGTGCTGGTGGTCGCGCTGGGCTTCGCCTGCGCTGCGGGCAGGTGCCGCCCTCGTGCCTCGGGCGACCCCTACCCTCCGCTACGACTCAGCTCAGCCGCTCGGTGCTGGTGGTCGCGCTGGGCTT